>CAZFYX010000041.1:0-34141 GCA_964523885.1 uncultured Burkholderiales bacterium
CGCCCATCGGCGGCCTCCTAGATCTCGAGCTCCATGCCGTCGAACGCGACCTCGATGCCGGCGCTGGCGAGCTGTGCGCGCTGGGTCGAGTCCTCGTCGAGGATGGGATTGGTATTGTTGATGTGGATGAGCACCTTGCGCCGTGCGCGCAGGGGCTGCAGGACTTCGATCATGCCGCCGGGCCCCGACTGCGGCAGGTGACCGATGTCGCGCGCGTGCTTCTTCGAGATCCCCAGCGCGATCATCTCGTCGTCGGTCCAGAAGGTGCCGTCCACCAGCACGGCGTCCGCCTGCTCCAGCAGGGGACGCAGGTGCGGTTCGATCTCGCCCAGGCCCGGCGCGTAGAACGCACTGCGCCCGGTGCGCGTGTCCGTGATGCGGATGCCGACGTTGTCGCCGTCATGCGGGTTGTCGCGGTGCGGCGAATAGGGCGGCGCCTTGCTCTTGAGCGCCACGCTGGTGAAGCGCAGGTGCTCGATGCCGTCGATGGCGAAGCTGTTGCCGGGCTCGATCGGCAGGCGGTGCCGGTTCACGCCAGCGTAATGCCCGAGGATGCTGAACAGCGGGTTGCCGGTGGTCAGGTCTTCGTGAACCATGTCCGTGCACCAGATCTCCAACGGCTTGCCCTCGCGCAGCATGAGCAGGCCGGTGGTATGGTCGATCTGCCCGTCGACCAGCACGATCGCGCGGATGCCGGTGTCGCGGATGCCGCGCCCGGGCTGGAGGGCGGGGAACGACTTGATCTGTGCGAGCAGGTCGGGCGAGGCGTTGAACAGCACCCAGTTGACGCCGTCGGAAGACACGCAGATCGACGATTGCGTACGGGCGCGGGCACGGACCGTGCCCTTGCGAACACCGTCGCAGTTGCGGCAGTTGCAGTTCCACTGCGGGAAGCCACCGCCCGCTGCGGCGCCAAGAACATGGATGCGGAATGACATCGGGGTCGTCGCCTGCGAAAAACAAAAGCCCCTCGCGGGGCTTTTGTTTCACCGCGGTGCAGCTTAGCGGTTGTAGATGTACATCGTCACTTCGAAGCCGAAGCGCATTTCGGTGAATTCAGGCTTGGTCCACATAGTCTTCTCCGGTGATAAAGGTTTATCATTGACAGCTTCGCGTCACGTCGGCGAAGCCCTTGCCCCGAGCCTGGGTCCCTGGCCTGCGACAGCGCCCGAGACCGTCGACTCACTAGTGATTGTCCGGGACGCCTGCGCCGGGTCCCACACCAAAATCAGCAATTGCGGCTCATGAAATTCATGAGATTGACGGTTTCGCCTTTCTCGGGCGGACGCGACGCCCTAACCTTCGCCTGATGGCCAGCGTACCCGCCAACGACCTGCTGCTTCCGTCGGACACCTGGTACCAGGACCGCGCGGTCGTGGTCGCGTTGCTGGCCTCCCTGGTGCTCCACCTGCTGGCGCTTGTGCTGCTGCCGGGTTTCCGCCAGATCACGCTGCCGGAGGACAAGCCGCTCACGGTCGAGCTGCGGCGGGAGCAGCCCCCGCCTCCGCCGCCCCCCGAGCCGAAGCGGGAGCCAAAGCAGCAAGCCAAACCGCAGCCGCAACGCAAAGCGGCCCAGCCGGCGCCCAAGCCTGCGCCGAAGACCCCGGTGCCGCCCAGGCGGCCCGACGTCGCCCCGCGCGTCCCGGAGCCGCCGCCGCAGGTCGCCCGGCCCGAGCCACGCATCGAACAGAGACCGCAACCCACGCCCGCGCCTCAGGTCGCGCCGACCCCGACCCCGCTGCCGCCGGTCGCGCGGGCGGAGGCGCGGCCCGAGGTGCGCCCGATGGAGCCGGTGCCGCAGGCACGTCCCCAGCCGCAGCCCCAGTTGCAGCCGCAACCGGTTGCGCAACCCCAGGCGGTGCAGCGCGCTGAGCCGCCGCCTCCCGCGCCCAGGCCGGATGTCGCCGCCCCCGCTCGCCCGTCGCCGGCCGCGCCGCCCACCGTTGCCCGGAGCGAGCCGCGCCCCGAATTGCCGGCGGTGCGCGCCGAGCCGCGCGTCGAGCCGCAGCGGCAGGTGATCGCGACGCCGCCGGCGCCGCGGCCCGACGCGGTCCCGGTTCCGCAGCCGGTGCCGCGCACCGAAGTCGCGCGGGCCGAGCCCGTCATGCCTTCGGCGCCGGAAGTCACGCGGCCCGATCCGCGCCCGCAGCCGCAGGCCGCACCGCCTCCGGTGCCGGTTGCAAGGCCCGATGTGAAAGGCGAGCCGCCACGACCGCAGCCGGTGCCGCAGCAGGCGCCGCGGCCCGCGCCGCAGGCTGCCCCGGCGCCCCCACCTGCAGCCCCGACCATCGCCGCGCCGGCGCCGGTCGCTGCTGCGCCGGTGGCACGTCCGGACGTGCCGGCGGCGGCGCCCGCCCGCGAGCCGGCGCCGCAGGCGCCCATGCCGACCGCGCCGGTGACCCCCGGTCCCCCCGTTGCGACCGCGCCCACTCCGGCCCCGCCGGCACGTGCGCGCGCAGCGGCCGCAGAGGAGGTCGACAGCGGAGCGCTGGATCGCTTCGCCATGGAGATCCAGCGGCGCGTGGGCAAGATCGTCTCCGAGCGCGGCGAACAGATGTACCCGCGGCTGGCGCGGGAGCGCAAGTGGGAAGGCACGACGCAGGTGTCGGTGGAGTACGCGGCCAACGGCAAGCTCAAGCGGGTGACCGTGGCCACGACGAGCGGGCACGTGGTGCTCGACCAGAAGGCGATCGAGATGGTGCAGGAGGTGCTGCCCGACGTGCCGCGCGAGTTGCGGGCGAAGAACTTCACCGTGCGTCTGCCCATCCTGTTCAAGCTCAAGGACCGCAAGGGTTGAGCGGTTCGACCGCACTCTATCCCCCCCTCGAGCCGCGTCGCCGCGGACTGCTCCCCGCATCCGCGGGCCACAGCCTCTACTACGAGGACTGCGGCCGCGCGGACGGCGCGCCCGCGCTGTTCCTGCACGGCGGACCGGGCAGCAGCATCGGGGCCGTGCACCGGCGCTTCTTCGATCCGGCGCACTACCGCATCATCCTGTTCGACCAGCGCGGCTGCGGGCAGTCGACCCCTCGCGGGGAGACGCGCGCGAACACCACCGCAGACCTGCTCGATGACATCGAGCGGCTGCGTGTGCACCTCGGGGTGGAGCGCTGGCTGCTGTTCGGCGGGTCGTGGGGCAGCACGCTGGCGCTCGCCTACGCGCAGCGCCATCCCGAGCGCGTCACCGGGCTGGTCCTGCGCGGCGTGTTCCTCGCCTCGCGCGACGAGGTGGCCTGGTTCGTCTCCGGCCTGCGCCGGTTCGTCCCCGCAGCCTGGCAGGCGTTCGCCGACGGGATGCCGGGCGAGGATCTGGTGGCCGCCTATGGTGCTGCAGTCGAATCGGGCGATCCCGCGCGCGCGGCCAGCGCGGCGCAACGCTGGGTCGACTGGGAGAACGCCGTGATGGCGATCGGGGAGGCGCCCGGCACCGCCGCCGGCGCGGACCCTGCCGCGGTGCTCGCGCGCGTGCGCGTCCAGCTGCACTACCTCGCCCACGATTGCTTCCTCGCGCCGCGCGAGCTGCTCGACCGACTGCCACGCCTGCATCACCTCCCCGCGATCATCGTGCAGGGACGGCGCGATCTGGTGTGTCCGCCCGTCACTGCGTACACTCTTGCCGGCAACTGGCCAGGCGCGCAGCTGCGGATGGTCGAGGAGGGGGGGCATTCGGCGCTGCACCCCGCCGTGGCCGCCGCGCTGGTGCGCGCCACCGACGACATGCGGAACCAACCCTGAGCGCCGGACACACGATGAGCCTGCGGGTTCGCATCAACCTGATCATGACGGCGCTGATCGTCCTGTTCACGCTGGTGACCGGCAACATCATCGTGAAGGACATGCGCAGCTCGATCCGCGAGGAAATGGAGGCGGGCGGCAAGGTCACCCTGCAGCTGCTCGGCACGGTGCTGTCCGGCACCCACCTGCGCCGCGCCGGGGGCGAGATGCACCCGAACGTCGTCCTGCTGGAGTTTCTCGAGACGCTGGGCCGGGTGCGTGCGCACGAGATCCAGCTGTACGCCCGCGACGGACGGATGCTCTACGAGTCGCCGCCGTCGCTGTACAAGTCGGGGCGCGCGGCGCCGCGCTGGTTCACGCAGCTGGTGGCCCCGGACCTGCCCGAGGTCGTGCTCGACACCGGCGAGGGCAAGGTGGTGATCCAGCAGGACGCCTCGCGCTCGATCCTGGACGCATGGGACGACCTGACCCGGCTGATGTGGCTGCTGGTGGCGTTCCTCGTGGTGGTCAACGTCGTGGTGTTCTTCCTGGTGGGGCGCTCCCTGCGGCCGGTGCGGGGCATCCTCGCCGGCCTGTCGGAGATGGAGCGGGGGCGCTACCACGTGCGCCTGCCGCGCTTCTCGCTGGCGGAGTTCGATGCCATCGGCCAGACCTTCAACCGGATGGCCAACGCGCTGGAGGAGACCGATGCGGAGAACCGCAGGCTGGCGCTGGTGGCGACCCAGTCGAGCGACGCGATCATCATCCACGACCTGCTCGGCAACATCTCGTTCTGGAATCCGGCTGCGGAGCGGATGTTCGGCTACTCCTCGGACGACATCGTCGGCCGCAGCGCAACCCTCCTGCTGCCGCCCGGCATGGAGCGCGAGGTCGAGGCCAACCTCGAGGCGATCCGTGCGCGGCGCCGGGTGGAGAACGTCGAGACGCGCCGCTGTACCCGCGACGGCCGGCTGGTCGACGTGCTGATCTCGGCCGCGCCGCTGATCGACCCGAACCGCGACGAGGTGATCGGGGAGATCGTGAGCATGCGCGACATCACCGAGCAGAAGCGGGCGCAGGAAGCCGAGGCCGAGCTGGAGCGCAACCGCCGGCTGACCCAGCTCATCCAGACCCACCTGGAGGAGGAGCGGCGCAGCATCGCGCGCGAGCTGCACGACGAACTGGGCCAGAGCGTGACCGCCATCCGCACCATCGGCGCGGCCATCGCCAACCGCAGCCGCAACGACGCGCCGGACGTGCACGCCAGCGCGACCACCATCGTGGACGTCGCCGGGCGCATCTACGACACCGTGCACGGGATCATCCGCCAGCTGCGCCCCAGCGCGCTGGACAACCTCGGCCTGCGCGAGGCGCTGGAGGAGCTGATGGGCGGCTGGCGCGAGCGTCATCCCGAGATGGAGGTCGAGGTCACGCTCGAGGGCGACCTGGACGCTCTGGGCGAGCGCGTCAACATCACCGTCTATCGTTTCGTCCAGGAGGCCCTCACCAACGTGGTGCGCCATGCGGCGGCGACCCGGGTCGAGGTGCGCGTCGGCCGGCAGGGCGGCATGCTGGACGTGATGGTGCGTGACAACGGCAAGGGGCTCGGCGAGCGCACCCAGTCCGACCTGGCGCGCTTCGGCCTGATGGGCATGCGCGAGCGGGTCGAGGCGCTGGAGGGACACTTCGAATTCGACAGCGAACCCGGTGCAGGGGTGTGCGTGCGGGCGCAGATCCCGCTTGTGCCAGCGGCGTCGAGGGCAACCGCGTGAAGGGCAGGGGGCAGTGAGCGAACGAACGATCCGGGTGATGCTGGTGGACGACCATGCCGTGGTACGCATGGGGTTCCGCCTGCTGCTGCAGGGCACCACCGACATCCAGGTGGCCGCCGAGGCCAACAGCGGCGAGGAGGCCGTGCGCATGTATCCGGAGGTGCACCCGGACGTGGCGGTCATGGACATCTCGATGCCCGGCATCGGCGGACTCGAAGCCATCGGGCGGATCCTGGCGCGCGAGCCGGCTGCGCGGATCCTGGTTCTGTCCGGGCACGAGGACGTCATGCACGCCCGCCGGGTGCTGAAGGCGGGTGCGGTCGGCTATCTCACCAAGCGCAGTGCAGCGGAGGAGCTGATCCAGGCGATCCGCCAGGTCGACCAGGGCAAGACCTACCTGGAGGCGTCGATCGCGCAGCAGATGGCGGTGCAGCAGCTGAGCGGCCAGAAGAATCCGGTCGACATGCTCAGCGAGAAGGAATTCAAGGTGTTCCTGGCGCTCGCGCGCGGGCAGTCGGTGCAGGAGATCGCCGACATCATGTCGCTGAGCCCGCGCACCATCGGAACCCATCTGTACAACATCAAGCAGAAGCTCGGTGCGTCCAATTCCGCCGAACTCGCCATCATCGCGATCCGGGCCGGCTTGATGGAACCCTGATGCTGCGTCGCGTCAGGCAGTCTCATGAAAATCATGAGGCGCGATTCAGCGATTTCTCGGTGGCCCGCGCCGGCGCGAGTGCGCAGAATAACGTCCGTAACATTGCTTGATCGCTGACACCAACTCTCTCGAACCGCTGGAGGATCGCAGCATGTGGACCAAGCCTGAATTCACCGAAATGCGCTTTGGCTTCGAAGTCACGATGTACATCTACAACCGCTGAGCAAACGCGCTGACCATGTAGGGGGCTGCCGACCGGCAGCCCTTTTTTTTTGCGACAAGGGGGCCCGCGCACGGTGCGCGGGGCCGCAGCAGAAGTCAAAGGAACAACAGATGAAGAAGAACAGAACCGTGCCGGCTCGCGCGCTGTGGGCGGCGCTGGCGGCAGCGGTCGTGGCGCTGCCGTGCGCGGCGCAGGAGACCCAGGCCGAAGTGGCTGGCGAGAGCGCAGCCCAGCAGGCCCCGGTCGTGGTGACCGCCACGCGGATCGAGCAGTCCAGCTTCGACCTGCCCACGGCCATCACCAGCATCGACCAGCAGCAGATCCAGGACGAGGGCAAGCTCGGCGTCCAGATCTCCGAGCAGCTCAACCAGGTCCCGGGCACCGTGGTGCAGAACCGTGACAGCTTCGCCCAGGAGCAGCAGATCACCATCCGCGGCTTCGGTGCCCGCTCGCAGTTCGGCACGCGCGGCGTCAAGCTGCTGGCCGACGGCATCCCGGTATCCACCCCGGACGGGCAAGGCAATCCCGGCCTGTTCGACCTCGACTCCGCCGGCCGCATCGAGGTCCTGCGCGGCCCGTTCTCGGCCCTCTACGGCAACCACTCGGCCGGCGTGGTGCAGGTCTTCACCCAGGACGGACCCGCCGATCCGACCCTGACCTTCAGCGGCATGGCCGGGAGCTGGGACACCTGGAAGGCGGGCGTGAAGTTCGGCGGCACGACGCCGGGCCGCACCAACTACATCGGCAGCGCGAGCACCTTCAGCACGGACGGATACCGGGACCACTCCGCGGCGCGCAAGGACCAGTTCAACAGCAAGCTGAGCTGGGAACTCCAGGGCGGCAGCACCCTGGGCCTGGTGATCAACTACCTGAACCAGCCCGACAACGAGGACCCGCTGGGCCTGACCGCAACCCAGGTGCAGCAGAACCGCCGCCAGGCCGACCCCCTGGCCGAGCAGTTCAACACCGGCCGCAGCCTGGACAACACCCAGGCCGGCCTCGTGTTCGAGACGCCGCTGACCAGCAACGACACGCTGCGCCTGATGGGCTACCTGGGCTCGCGCAACAACAACGGGCTGCTCGCCATTCCCGTGTTGACGCAGAACCAGGTGAAGCAGTCCGGCGGCGTGACGAACCTGAGCCGCAACTTCGGCGGCTTCAGCGGGCGCTGGACCCACACCGGGGATCTGTTCGGCGGCGCCTACACGCTCTCCACCGGGGGCGAGTTCGACTTCTCCAACGAGGATCGCCACGGTTACATCAACAACAACGGCACCCAGGGCGCGCTCAAGCGCGACGAGAACGACACCGCCGACAGCTGGGGTGTCTACATGCAGGGTGAGTGGCAGGCGACCGAGAAGCTGTCGACGAGCGCGGGCGTGCGTTGGACCAAGGTGCAGATCCGCTCCGATGACTTCTTCATCTGCACCAACACCGTCAACACCACCGGCACGCCGCTCGGCACCTGCAGTGGAACCACGAACGCGGTGACGGCGAACTCGGCCACCTGGAACCCCGACGACAGCGGCCACGTCACCTATTCGGCAGTGACCCCGGTGGGGGGGCTGGTCTACAAGCTGACGCCGGCGGTCAACCTGTACGCCAACGCCGGCCGCAGCTTCGAGACCCCGACCTTCATCGAGGTCGCCTACCGCCTCAACGGCAGCGGCCTGAACTTCGACCTCAACCCCGCGGAGAGCACCCACTACGAGATCGGCGCCAAGGCGTTCCTGACCTCGCAGACGCGCATGGAGGTGGCGCTGTTCCATGTCGACACCAGCGACGAGATCGTCGTGCAGAGCAACGCAGGCGGCCGCGCCACCTACCAGAACGCCGACACGCGGCGCACCGGGGTCGAACTGGCACTGAACAGCAACCTCGGTTACGGGTTTGCGGGGCTGGTCTCGTACACCGCGCTCAACGCCTACTTCTCACAGGACTTCAGCACCTGCCCGCAACCCGCGCCCACTGGCGGACCGCCGTGCCCTCAGAACGCGCTGGTGAGTGTGCCGTCCGGCAACAACATCCCGGGCGTGCCCAACCAGTGGGCCTACGGCGAGCTGTCCTGGGCGTATGCGCCGTACAGCTTCACCACGGCCGTCGAAGTCCGCTGGCAGGACAAGGTGTACGTCAACGACGTGAACACCCAGTACGCCGACGCGTTCACGGTGGTCAACCTGCGCTTCGGACTCGAGCAGCGTGCCGGCAAGTGGGCGTTCGGCGAGTCCTTCCGGGTCGACAACCTCTTCGACCAGGAGTACATCGGCGGCGTCATCGTCAATGACTCCAACGGGCGCTACTACGCGCCTGCGCCTACGACCTCCTACACGATCGGCGCCACGGTCGCGTACAAGTTCTGACCTGCAAGTCGGGGGAAGCCTGAGTCCGGCTTCCCCCCCGCACGCCGCCCGGGTAGCATCGGCAGGCCGGAGGAGGCGGCGGCATGGAGACCACATTCGGACGCGCGCGCTACACCACCGTCGCGATGGTGCTGCACTGGCTGACCGCGGCGCTGGTCCTGTTCATGGTCGGCCTGGGCTGGATCATGGACGAGATTCCCAAGGGCACCCCCGAGCGCGCGTACTGGTTCAACCTGCACAAGTCGATCGGGATCACCATCGGGCTGCTGGTGGCGGTGCGGCTGCTGTGGCGGCTGGCGCACCAGCCGCCCCCGCTGCCATCGTCGATGCCGGCGTGGCAGGTTGCGGCGGCACGCGTGACCCACGTGCTGCTCTATGCGCTGCTGGTCACGATGCCGCTGGTGGGCCTCCTCGCCTCCAACTACAGCAGGTTCGGGGTCAAGTTCTTCGGCCTCCAGATCGGCCCGTTCTTCCCGGAGGATCAGGCGATGCGCGACGCCCTGCAGGCGCTGCACGGTGCGCTGGCCTGGGTGCTGGTGGTGCTCGTGGTGGTCCACGTCGCTGCGGCCCTCAAGCACCGGCTGATCGACCGTGACCAGGTGTTCGAGCGCATGCTGCCGCGGCGCTGAGTCAGGGCGCGCGGGGGAACGCGACCACGTGGTCGGCGGCGAGGCGTACGCCGATCCGTTCGCCGAGCGCGTGATCGTGGTGGCTGGGTACCAGTGACAGCACCTGCGCGCCACTGGACAGTTGCAGCGTGTAGAGGATCTGCGCGCCGCGGAAGGCCTTGGCCAGCACCCGCGCACGCAGCGGGCTGGCATGGTCGTGCACCACGTCGTCGGGGCGCAGCAGGACATCCACCAGCGCGGGCCCCGCGCCAACGTCCGAGCCGCGGGGGAGGTGCACCTCGCCGTCCAGCACGCCCAGTTCGAGCTCGACCTGTCCGCTGCCCGTCACGCGCCCCGGCACGAAGCAGCCCTCGCCGACGAAGTCCGCGACGAAGCGGTCGGCCGGGCGATGGTACAGGTTGTACGCGCTGTCCCACTGCAGGATCCGGCCTGCGCGCATCACGCCGATCTCGTCCGCCATAGTGAACGCCTCGAACTGGTCGTGCGTCACCATGATCGCGGTCATGCCCTGCGCCTTGAGCAGCGCGCGCACCTCTCCGGCGAGGCGCTCGCGCAGCTCCACGTCGAGGCTCGAGAAAGGTTCGTCCAGAAGCAGCAGGCGAGGGCGCGCGGCCAGCGCCCGGGCCAGCGCGACGCGCTGCTGCTGCCCGCCGGAGAGCTGGTGTGGGAAGCGGCGCGGCGCATCGGCCAGCCCCACGGCCGCCAGCAGTTCCGTCACCCGGTGCTCGCGCTCGGCCGGCGCGAGCGAGGACAGTGCAAAGGCGACGTTCCCGGCCACGTCCAGGTGCGGGAACAGCGCGTGGTCCTGGAACACCATCCCCACCTGCCGCTTCTCCGGCGGCCACGCGCGCCCCGGCCGGCTCACCGGTTCGCCTTCGATCAGGATCTCGCCCTCGCGCAGCGGCTCGAAGCCCGCGATGCAGCGCAGGACCGTGGTCTTGCCGCACCCGCTCGGCCCGAGCAGGCACGCGATCGCACCTTTCGCCAGCTCGAAGGACAGCCGGTCGACGGTAGGGTGATCCGCGTAGGCGTGGCAGATGCCGCGGACGCAGAGCAGCGGCGCAGCGCGGGAATGCATGACCCGGTGAGTATAGCCCCACGCGGTTGGTAGAATCGCGGGCTGCTTCGAGCCTGCCCCGAGACCATCCCCGTGCCAGCCGTAATGCGCCAGCTCCTCGCCGGTGCGCGCCCCTCGCCTGGCGCGCTGGGGTACGCAGCACTGCTGGTCGCCCTGCTGGTGGCACTCCCGCTGCTCGGCCTGGCACTGAGCTTCTTCGAACCTGGTACCGCAGGGGTGTGGGACCACCTGGTCCAGACCGTACTGCCGCGGTATGTCGCCAACAGCCTCGTGCTCGTGGCGATGGTCTCGGTCGGCGTGGCAGTGGTCGGATCGGCTTGCGCGTGGGCGGTGGCCGCCTTCGACTTTCCCGGACGGCGCTGGCTGGAGTGGGCACTGCTGCTGCCGCTCGCCATGCCGGCCTACGTGGTCGCCTACGCGTACACCGATCTGCTGCAGTTCAGCGGCCCGGTGCAGACGGCGCTGCGCGAGCTCACCGGATGGCGGGCACGAGAATACTGGTTCCCGGAGATCCGGTCGCTGCCCGGTGCGGCCGCGCTGTTCGTGCTGGTGCTGTTCCCCTATGTCTACCTGCCCGTGCGTGCGGCGTTCATCGAGCGGTCGCCCAACCTGCTCGATGCCGCGCGGCTGGCCGGACTCGGACCGGCGCGGGCGTTCCTGCGCGTCGTGCTCCCGCTCGCCCGGCCTGCGCTGGTGGCAGGCGTTGCGCTCGCGGCGATGGAGACGCTGGCCGATTACGGCGCGGTGTCCTACTTCGCGCTCGAGACGCTCACCACCGGCGTGTTCAAGGCGTGGTTCGGTCTGGGCGACCGGGCCGCAGCCGGGCAGCTGTCGATGCTGCTGCTGGGGCTGGTCGCCTGCGTGCTGTGGCTGGAACGCGCCTCGCGCGGGAGGGCGCGCTACCAGGGCAGCGGGACGAGCGCCGCGCGCCGCCAGGTGTTGCGCGGGGGGCGCGGCTGGCTCGTCTGTGCGCTCTGCACGGTGCCGGTGGCGCTCGGCTTCCTGCTGCCCTGCTTGGTGCTGCTGCGCCTTGCGCTGCACGAGACCGAGGGCATCGATGCGCAGCGCTATCTGGACCTCGCGAGGAACAGCATCGGTGCGGCCGGGATGGCGTCCGTGGTGTGCGTGGCGCTCGGGCTGCTGCTCGCCTATGCGGCAAGGCTGCGGCCGGTGGCAACGGTGCGCCTCGGCGTGCGGCTCGCGGGTCTGGGCTATGCCGTGCCGGGCGCGGTGCTGGCCGTTGCGATCCTGGTTCCGCTCGCGCGCCTGGACAACGCCCTGGACGCCTTCCTGCAGGCGCAGTTCGGCATCAGGACGGGTCTGCTCCTCACCGGCAGCCTGGCTGCACTCTGCTATGCGTACGTCGTGCGCTTCCTTGCGCTCGCGCTGTCCAATGTCGAGGCCGGGCTGGCGCGCATCACGCCGAGCATGGACGAGGCGGCGCGCAGCCTGGGCCTGGGCCTGCAGGCACTCGCGCGCAGGGTGCACATCCCGATGCTCGCACGCACGCTGCTGGTGGCGTTCCTGCTCGTGTTCGTCGACACGCTCAAGGAGCTTCCCGCCACGCTGGTGCTGCGGCCGTTCGATTTCGATACGCTGGCCACCCAGGCCTACAACCTGGCCAAGGACGAGCGCCTGGGTGCCGCCGCGCTGCCCAGCCTGACCATCGTTGCGGTCGGACTGCTGCCGGTGTTGCTCGTGTCGCGCGCCCTGGCACGGTCGCGCTGACCTACTTCCAGCCCACCCGGTCCACGATGCGCTGTGCGGCAGCGAGGTTCTTCGCCAGTGCGCCCACGTCGAGCGGATCGGCCTTGAACCGGCCCAGCGCGGCCAGCTCCGGGTTCTTCGTCACCGCTGACTTCACCACCGGCCACTCGTTGTTGCCGTTGGCGAAGTAGGCCTGCGCCTCGTCGCTGGACAAATACTCCAGGAAGCGGATGCCGTTCTCGCGGTTGGGCGCGTAGCGGGCGAGCCCGCCGCCCGAGATGTTCATGTGGGTGCCGTAGCCCTTCTGGTCCGGCCACACCAGGGTGACCGCCTGCGCGACCGCCTGGTCTGCCGGCTTCTTCGAGCGCATCAGGCGCACCAGGTAGTAGCTGTTGGTCAGTGCGATGCCGCACTCGCCGGAGGCGACCGCGCGGATCTGGTCGGTGTCGCCGCCGCGCGCAGGCCGCGCGAAGTTGGCGACCACGCCGCGCGCCCAGGCCTCGGCCTGCTGCTCGCCGTGGTGCTCGATCATCGAGGCGACCAGCGAGAGCATGTACGGATGACTGCCCGGCCGCGTGCACACCTTGCCCTTGTTCCGGGGCGCGGCCAGGTCCTCGTAGGTCTGCACGTCCTCGCCCTTCACACTCTTCGGGTCGTACACGATCACCCGTGCGCGGCTGGAGAAGCCGAACCACGTTCCGCCCGGCGCGCGGAACTCCGCCGGGATGCGCTCGTCCAGCAGCTTCGACTTCGCGGGCTGGAACAGGCCGGCCTGCTCGGCGGTGGCCAGGCGGGCGGCATCCACGATCAGCAGCACGTCGGCGGGACTGTTCGCGCCCTCGTTGCGCAGGCGCTCGAGCAGCGGTTCGTCGGCGGCCTCGATGCGGTTGACCTTGATGCCGGTCGCCCGGGTGAAGTTGGCGTAGAGCGCCTCGTCGGTGTCGTAGTGGCGCGCCGAGTAGAGGTTGACGACCTTGTCCTGGGCCAGCGCCGGGCAGCCGAAGGCGGCAGCGAACGCGAAGGCGATGGCCAGCAATCGGTTTGGCATGGGTCTCGATCTCCGGTGTGGGGGTACGCTAGAAGCGGTATTCGACGCCGCCCTGGACCAGGCGCGGCGTGCCCGGCAGGATACCGCGTGTGCGGTCCGCGATGTACTCCTTGTCGAACACGTTCTTGATGGTGAAGAAGGTGGTCCACCCGGTGTTGCGGATGGCGTAGTTCACGGCGAAGTTCACGATCGTGTAGCCATCGATGATGCCGGCCTGGCCGTTGGCCGTCGCCGCACGCGTGTTGGCGAAGTCGGTGTACTGCTCGCCGGTGTACACCGCTTCGATCTCGCTGCTCAGCCCGCCGGACGACTTGTAGCCCAGCCCGACGGTGAGTAGGTTCTTCGGCGCGTACGGCAGCCGGTTGCCGTCGGTGTTGGGGAACGGCGTGGCGGACGGGCTGACCGGCTCGAACTGGCCGGTGATCCTCGCCGTGGGCAGCCACTGGTAGGCGAAGCGCAGGTAGACGTCCGGCTTCAGTCCGAACAGCGGCGCGAAGTCCAGCTGCCCGCCCGCCTCCAGGCCCTCATAGAGCGCACTGCCGACCGAGAGCGGCAGGTTGTTGCCGGCCACGCTGCCGACTACCACCTGCTGGTCGAAGTCGTTGCGGAACACCGCCGCCTGCAGCGTCACGCCCGGGCGAGGGGCGGTGCGCAGGCCGATCTCGTACTCCATTGCCCAGTCGTCCGGCACCTCCGCGGAAACCGCCCCGGTGTTGCTGATGAGGTCCTCGGTCCGCGGAGGAGAGAAGCCGCGGTGCACGTCCGCGTACACCATCGTGTCGCGGCTGACGGCATAGGTCACGCCCAGGCCGGGCAGCCACTTGGTGAGCGTGTCGTTGCCGCTGGCGCCGGTGAGGTTGTTGGTGCGGTCGTACAGGATGTGCTCCACGCGCATCATGGGCGTCACCGACCAGCGCCCGAGCACGAAGCGGTTCTGCAGGAAGGCCGAGTAGGCATGCACGTAGCGGTCGTTGTCCTCGACGACGGTGCCGCTGCGGTCGTCCGGCGAGGTGCCGTTCTCCTGGCGCCGGTCCTGGCTCTCGTAATGCGCGCGCACGGCCATCTCCAGCTGGTTCTGGATGCCGAAGGTGCGGTGCTCGAGGAACAGGCGCGGCTCGATGCCGTAGGTGTAGTAGGTGCGCAGGCGCCCCTGGTCGGAGGCGCAGCGGTCGGGGTCGACCTCGATCCCGGCCAGGCGGTCGGCCTGGAACGAGGTCGTCACCGGCGTGTAGACGGTGAGCGGATTGCACTGCGTGTCCGTGGTGCTGCTCGACTGCCGCCACCAGTCGCGATTGAAGTAGGCGCCGTACACGTTGATGAGGACGAACGCGTTGGCGCCCAGCGGCAGCTCGTGGGTGGCGGACAGGCCGATGCGCTCGGAGTTGAACTTGTCGTTGCCGAACGGGTTGTACTCGGCGCCGAAGTTCTCGTATTCGGCCAGCGTGAGCCCGGTGTAGGTCACCTGCGAGTCCTCGGTGTAGACGTTCGCGCGCAGCGTGACCGCCTCGCCGCTGCCCAGGTCGAGCACGGCCTTGAGGTTCAGGTCGTTGATCGTGGTGTGCACGTTGTCGCGGGAGCCGTCGCCCTGCTTGCGGATGTAGTCGAGCAGCAGCGGGCCGCGCCCCAGGCTCACCTGCGCGTCCACGTACGACTGGTTGCCCACGGTGAGGCTGACCATGCCCTCCTTGCCGCCGGTGGGGACGGGCGTGATGTAGTTGATCACGCCGCCCGCCGTCTGCGGGCCGAAGCGCAGCTGCTCGGCACCCTTGAGGACCTCGATGCGCGCGAAGCGGTCGACCGGGGGGTGGTAGTAGCTGGCGTTGTCGCCATAGGGCGCGTAGGACAGGGGGATGCCGTCCTCCAGCAGCAGCACCTTGGTGGAGCGGCTCGGATTGAGGCCGCGGATGCCGATGTTGGGCCGCAACCCGAAGCCTTCCTCGTCGCGGGCGAACACCCCGGGCACCTTGCGCAGCGCCTCGTTGGTGGTGAACACCCGGGAGGTCTGCAGCTCCTGCTGATCGATCACGGTTGCGGTGCTGGCCAGGTCGGGCAGGTTGCCCGGGCTGCCGATGACGTCCACCCGAGGGGCCACGACTTCGCGGCGATCCTCGCCGCGCACCTCTTCCACGCCCAATGTGGCCAGTGCCGCCATCAGCCAATGCCTGGCGCCCAAGGCGCTTCCCGGGGTATGGGGCTGCATGTTGTCCTCCTCCAGAGTTCGCTCTTGCGAACGCTAATGATAACCGTTAGCATTATCGTATCAACCAGGGAGGAGCTTCACATGCAGGCCACGGTGGTGGGAGGGGACCGGCTCGGCAATATCCCGCAACTCCTCGAGGCGCGCGGCATCCGGGTGCTGCGCCACGTCTCCGGGCGCGGCGCCTCGGACCAGCGGCGCACCGCGCTGCCGCGCGGGACCGACCTGCTGATCCTGTTCACCGACTTCCTCAACCACAACGCAATGCGTGCCTTCCGTACAGCCGCCCAGGAAGGCGGGGTGCCGGTGCTGGCCTGCCGCCGCTCGGGCAGCGCATTGGTCGAAGCCCTCGCCCGCAACCTCCCGGGTTCCGGCCCTGCACACCCTTGTGCGATGCAGAATTGACACTCATTCTCATTATCGGCAACAATACGTGCCGTCGAGGAGAACTGCTCCAATCCATGTTCGTCTGTGTCTGCAATGGCATCACCGACCGGCAGATCGCGGAAGCGATCGATGCCGGAGCCAGTTCCCTGGAAGAGCTGACCATCGCACTGGGCGTGGCTTCCGGGTGCGGCACGTGCGCCGAGTACACGCGCCAGCTGCTGCGCAAGGCGCTGGCGGCACGCGACAACGGCCCGATACCGCTCGCCGCGTAAGCTGCCGATATCGGTCACCGGCGCATAGCGCCGGTATAATCCCCCCTTCCCACCCCGCACGGAGCGGCAATGAAGGGCGACAGCCGGGTCATCGAGTACCTCAACCGGGTGCTCGTCAACGAGCTCACCGCGATCAACCAGTACTTCCTGCATGCCCGCATGTTCCGCAACTGGGGGCTGAAGAAGCTGGACGAGTACGAGTATCACGAGTCGGTGGACGAGATGAAGCACGCCGACCGGCTCATCAACCGCATCCTCTTCCTCGAGGGCCTGCCCAACCTGCAGCAGCTCAACAAGCTGCTCATCGGGGAGAGCCTGCAGGAGTGCCTGCGCTGCGACCTCGACCTGGAGTACCAGGGACTGCCGCTGCTGCGCGAGGCGATCGCCTACTGCGAGTCGGTCAACGACTACGTGACCCGCGAGCTGTTCGAGGACATCCTCGAGAGTGAGGAGGAGCACGTCGACTGGCTCGAGACGCAGCTCCAGCTCATCGACCGCATCGGCCTGCAGAACTACCAGCAGTCGCAGATGTGATGCTGCCCGCGCGCAGCGTCGTGCAGCGCTCGGCACTGCTATTCACCCTGGCCCTGCTCGGGGGCTGCACCGCTGCGCCGCCCAAGGCCGCGGCGCCCGTGGCGCCGCCGCCGGAGCCCACGCCCGTCGAAGTCGTCGTGCCGCCCCCGCGGATCGCCCTCGTGCTGGGCGGCGGCGCGGCCAAGGGGTTCGCCCATGTCGGCGTGATCAAGGCACTCGAGTCCCAGGGCGTCAAGGTCGACCTGCTGGCCGGCACCAGCGCCGGGAGCATGGTCGCAGCGCTCTATGCGGCCGGCTACGACGGCTTCCAGCTGCAGCGCCTCTCGCTCGACATGAAGGAGTCGATGGTCAGCGACTGGTCGCTGCCCAACCGCGGCTTCCTCCGCGGGGAGGCGCTGCAGGAGTTCGTCAACAAGGCGGTGCAGAACCGGCCCATCGAGAAGCTCGACCGCAAGCTGGGCATCGTCGCCACCGACCTGGACAGCGGCCGGGCGGTGGTGTTCGAGCGCGGCGATACCGGCATGGCAGTGCGGGCCTCGAGCAGCGTGCCGGGCGTGTTCCAGCCGGTGAAGATCAGCGGCCGCGAATACGTCGATGGCGGATTGGTGAGCCCGGTTCCGGTGAAGGTGGCGCGCGGGCTGGGGGCCGACATCGTCATCGCCGTGGACATCTCGACCCGTCCGAGCGCGCAGCCCGTGGCCGACACCATCGACCTGATGCTGCGCAGCTTCACGATCATGGGGAACACGATCGCGGATTCCGAGCTCGTTGGTGCTGACGTGGTGGTCAAGCCCGACATAACGAAGCTCTCGGCCACCGACTTCCAGAGCCGGCACCTCGCGATCCTGGAAGGCGAGCGCGCCGGGCTGGCCGCGATGCCCGACTTGAAGAAGAAGCTCGCCGAGCGCGAGGAGCGGCTCCGGCGTCAGCGGACCAGCGCCGCGAACGGGAGTAACTAGCATGACGCGCCGCATCGACTGGTACTTCGACTTCATCAGCCCCTATGCCTGGCTGCAGGCGGAGCGCTTCGCGCAGCTGCCGCCCGGGATCGAGCTGCTCTGCAAGCCCGTGCTCTTCGCGGGGCTGCTGGAGCACTGGGGTCAGCTGGGGCCGGCGGAGATCCCGCCCAAGCGCGTGTTCACCTACGAGTACACCGTCTGGCGCGCGGCGCAACTCGGGCTGCGCTGCAAGCTGCCGCCGGTGCATCCGTTCAATCCGCTGAAGCTGCTGCGCCTCGCGGTTCTGCTGGGACCGACACACGCGCAGGCACTGCGCCTGTCCCGCTTCGTCTGGAGCGAAGGCCATGTCGCCGAAGAAGCCGATGCGTGGCGCGACCTGGTCGTCGAGCTGGGCGTGCCGGACGCTGATGCGCGCATAGCCGAGCCTGCGGTGAAGGAAGGGCTGCGGCGCAACGGTGAGGAGGCGGTTGCGCAGGGCGTGTTCGGTGTTCCCACGGCGGTGGTCGACGGCCGCGTGTTCTGGGGCGTGGACGCGACCGAGATGCTGTTCGACTATCTCTCTGGGAATCCGGTGTTCGCCTCGGCGCAGATGCGGCACGCGCAGACGCTGCCGATCGGGAAGGCGAGGGTGCGCTGACCGGGCGCGGACAAAAAAGCCCTGCCGGTCACCCGGCAGGGCTTCGTAGATGGTGGAGGCGGCGGGAATCGAACCCGCGTCCGCAAATCCTACACAGTCAGTACTACATGCTTAGCCGATCCTTTGTTTTAACCCTTCAGCCGCTGACCGGCGGGCTGCTGTCGGGCGAGTCGCCTATTGGATTTGAGACCGTACGAAGCGACCCCGCACGGCCCGATCTCATGTGAATGACTCTGCATTCCTCTCCCTTGCGAGATCGGATCCGGCCCATGAGCAGACCGGGGCAGAGTCCAGCCGGTTTAAGCGGCTAGAGCGTACTTGTCGTCGTTGGCGACTATTGCTTTCCAGTTGGATTTACAAGGTGACTGGCCCTTGGCATGCACTGCGCTGCTTCGCAACCTGCGTCGAAACCAGGTCGCCCCCAATTGCGCTGCAATTATCCCACAGGTGGGGCCGGCAGGCGCCCGATCAAGCCCCCCGGACCGGGACGGCCAGCGCGCCCCGGCGGTTCAAAGGAAGTGCATCACCTCGCCCGGGTGGGCGATGACCGCCAGCCCGCCCCATTCCCCGGGCGGCGCACCGTCCCCGAGGTAGCCGTAGCCGGCCACCAGGCACTGCATCCCGGCCGCATTTGCCGCCTGCACGTCGCGGTGGTCGTCACCCACGTACAGGCACTCGGCGCTGTCCAAGCGCATGCGCCGGGCCGCCTCCAGCAGGGGATCGGGGAACGGCTTGGCGCGTGCGCAGGTGTCGCCGCAGATCACGCAGGCAGCGCGCTGCGCCAGGCCGAGCCCGGCCACCAGCGGCTCGGTGTAGCGCGTCAGCTTGTTGGTGACGATGCCCCAGGGCAGCTGCGCACGCTCCAGCCCGTCGAGCAACTCGTGCATGCCGTCGAACAGGCGGGTGTCGCGCAGCAGGTTGGCGAAGTAGACCTCCAGGAACTCGTCGCGCAACGCGGCATAGTCCGGGTGCTCTGGCTGCAGCCCGAACGCGGTGCGTAGCATGCCGCGCGCCCCCTGCGACACGTGCGGACGCAGCACCTCCAGGGGGAGCGGCTCCAGGCCGCGCGTTACGCGCTGCAGGTTCACCGCGTAGCCGAGGTCGGCTGCCGTATCGGCGAGGGTGCCGTCCAGGTCGAACAGGACCGCCTTGACCCGGCCGCTGGTCGCGGCCGTCACAGCTGCGCGTGCACGATGTAGTTGACGTCGGTGTCCCGGCCCAGCGCGTAGACCTTGGTCAGCGGGTTGTACGTCATGCCGGTCATGCCGCGCACGCTCAGCCCGCCGTGGCGGCACATGCCCGCCAGCTCGGAGGGCTTGATCAGCTTCGCGTACTCGTGCGTGCCGCGCGGGAGCAGGCGCAGCAGGTACTCCGCGCCCACGATGGCGAGCAGGAACGACTTCGGATTGCGATTGATCGTCGCGAAGAACGCATGTCCGCCCGGCTTGAGCAGGCGCGCGCAGGCGGCGATGGTGCTGGCCGGGTCGGGCACGTGCTCGAGCACTTCCATGCAGGTGACCACGTCGAAGGCGCCCGGCTGCTCGGCGGCCAGCGCCTCGACGGCGATCCTGCGGTACTCGACCTGCCGCCCGCTCTCGAGCAGGTGCAGTTGCGCCACCTTGAGCGCCTTGTCCGACAGGTCGATGCCGGTCACGCTCGCGCCGAGCCCAGCCATCGACTCGGACAGGATGCCTCCGCCGCAGCCGACGTCGAGCACGCGCTTTCCGGCGAGGGCGGCGCGCTCGTCGATCCAGCGCAGGCGCAGGGGGTTGATCTCGTGCAGCGGACGGAACTCGCTGTTGGGGTCCCACCAGCGGTGCGCGAGCTGGCTGAATTTCTCCACCTCGGCGGGGTCGACGTTGACCGGTGTGCTCATGCCTGTTGCCTGATCCTCTGTTCCCATGATGCCGCGCGTGCGCGCAGTTCGTCCACATCCAGCGTGGTGAGCCGCCCGTCCTCGAGCAGCGGACGACCCGCGACCCACACATGGCTGACGTCGCGGCGTCCGGCGGCGTACACCAGGTGCGAGACCGGGTGGTAGCACGGAGACAACTCGAGCGCCGCCAGGTTCACCGCGGTGAGGTCGGCCCACTTGCCCGGCTCGATCGAGCCGATGTGCGCGTCCAGCCCCAGCGCCCGCGCCCCACCCAGCGTGGCCATGGCCAGCACGTCCTCGGCCGGGATCACCGTGGGATTGCCGCTCATGCCCTTGGCCACCAGCGCTGCGGTGCGCATCTCCTCGAACAGGTCGAGGCGGTTGTTGCTGGCGGCTCCGTCGGTGCCCAGTCCCACGTTCACGCCGGCGGCGCGCAGCGCGGTGAGCGGCGCCACGCCGCTGGCCAGCTTCAGGTTGGACGAGGGACAGTGAGCGACGTGGCTGCCTGCGGCGCGCAGCAGCTCGATCTCCGCGGGGTCGAGATGGACCGCGTGCACGGCGAGCAGGCCCGGGCCGACCACGCCGAGGCGCTGCATGCGCGCCAGCGGCCGCACGCCGAACTTCGCCTGGCTCTCGTTGATCTCGTCCCGCGTCTCGTGCAGGTGCACGTGGATGGGCAGCTGCAGTTCCTCCGCATAGGTGACGATCCGCTCGAAGCTCGCGTCGCTCACGGTGTAGGGGGCGTGCGGCGCCATGCAGAAGGACAGCAGCGACTCGTGCTTGAGGGCATCGCGCATCGCGAACCCCTTGTGCAGATAGTCCTGCGGGTCGGAGGCATAGACGGTCGGGAGCTCGATGCAGATGATCCCCAGCGCTGCCCGCATTCCCGCAGCCAGGGCGGCGCGCCCGGCCTCTTCGGGGAAGAAGTACATGTCGTTGAAGCAGGTGACGCCGCCGCGGATCATCTCTGCGCATGCCAGCAGGGTGCCGTCCGCGACGAAGGCGCTCGACACGTGCTGCGCTTCCGCGGGCCAGATGTGCCGGGTCAGCCACTCCATCAGTGGCAGGTCGTCGGCGAGACCGCGCATGAGGCTCATAGCCGCGTGAGTGTGCAGGTTGACCAGCCCCGGAATGAGCGCGTGGCCGTTCAACTCCACATGCTGCGCGTCCGGATAGCGGACGCGCGCGTCAGCGGCGGGCAACAGTGCCACGATGCGCCCGGCGCGAACGGCGACGGCGTGATGCTCGAGGACTCCCGCGGGGCGCACGGGGATGACGTGCCGTGCGTGGATGACGGTGTCGGCGCTCGGATCGGTGGGCATGAACGAAAAAGCCCTGCTCACGCAGGGCTTCTTGTGTTGCAGGTGGCGGAAGTCTAGCTCACTGCTGCTGCGGCTTCTGCCCGGTCACCGTGACTTCCACGCGCCGGTCGGGCTGCAGGCAGGCGATGATCTCCTTGGACGGCATGTGCCGGCACTCGTCCGGCTTGGTCACCGGATCGGCCTTGCCGCGGCCCTCGGTCTGGATGCGCCCGCCGTCGACCCCCTTCTTGACCAGGTAGGCCTTGACCGCGTCGGCGCGGCGCACGGACAGCTTCTGGTTGTAGGCGTTGGTGCCGATGCGGTCGGTATGACCCACGACCACGATCGCGTCGTAGTTCACGCCCTTGAGTCCGTCGATCAGGTTGTCCAGCTTGGTGCGGTCGTTGGCGCGCACCAGCGAGCGGTCGAAGTCGAACAGCGCCTCGGCATCGAGGCTGATCGTGACCGGCAGCACCACGGGCTTGGCCGGCGCCGCCGGCTCCTCGGCCTGGGCCACGAACGTGACTTCCTCGTCGGCCACGGCGTCGTCGGTGAATTCCGGCATGTAGGCCTCGTCCTCGACCTCCGCATACTCGTCCACGAACACGGGGATGCCGCCGGCTTCCTCGACGACTTCGTCCTGCGGGTACTCGCGGCGGGCAAGCAAGCCATCGTCGGTGACTGCGTCGCCGTCTTCGTAGGTCTGGATCGCGATGATGCCGTCGTCGTTGCCGTCGCCGCCTTCGTCGAAGGTCTGGCGAGCGACGATGCCGTCATCGCCCACGCCGCCTTCCTCGAAGGTCTGGCGCGACACGATGCCGTCGTCGGGCGTGATGCCGCTGTCGTCGTCGCCGTACACCGCCATGCCGAGGATGCCGTCATCCGCGGCCACGCCCCCGTCCTCGTCGTAGTACATCACCGGGTCGGACATCGTGCCGTCGGCCTCGGCCGCGGCAAAGCTCGCTGCGGCAGGCACGGGCAGCATGTCGGCAGGATCGCCTTCGGCCGCGAAGTCGGGGACGACCTCCGCCGCGGCCGCCGCCGCCGGCTCGGTGTACTGGGCCGGCTCGTACTCGGCCGGGGCGGCTGCGGGCTCGGGGGCTGGCGCGGCTTGCGGGGCGACGGCGACCGGAGCGGCCTGCTTCTTGGCGAACAGCCCCGGGGCGCACTGCAGGGTTGCGCCTTCCGGGCTCCAGAAGGTGGTCTTCACGCACTCGCCGGTGACGCCGGTGCGCGCCACCCGCGATTCGGTGTCATAGGCGTACTCGCCGCGGACCGGGGCCTTGTCGGGGTCGAGCAGGGTGGCCGGCGGGGGAACCTCGTGGGCGAGCGCTTCGCCGGCCAGCCACGGAAGCGTCGGCAGAAGGGCGGAGAGGACGCTGACGCTCGTGATGGTCTTCTTGAGCTTGAATTGCATGATGGCTCCTCAAACAGCTGTTCTGGGGTTGCCGGCCCGGTTCGAATTGTTATACGTCGGCGTTAGTTGTTCTAATGATTTGCTTTTCGCTGGTGCGAAGTCCGCCGTTTCCACAGGGGCCTGCGCCACCTCGTAGCGCTGGGTACGCGATGCGCCCTGAAGGAGCGGAGGTAAAGCATAACAAAGGATCACCGCATCGGCCACTCGGGTGGAATGATGCGGTTGACAAACGACGTCTCGCCGGTGCGACACGGGTGTCGGCAGGTGGTCCCTGCGCATTGGGCAGGGTTGTTGCCGAATGCTAAAATCGCAGTTTTTTTGACGGCGCGGGCCGCCGGGCCCGGAGCTGCACGAGGGGGCCGCGACTTGCCCTGCCAGACCCGGCACCCACGCACCGAAGCGCTGCCTCGCAGCGCCCGGCGCCCGATCCCGCCTGACATCTTCCGCACCGCATGGAACAGATCGCCAAGGAAACCCTGCCCGTAAGCCTCGAGGAGGAGATGCGCCGCTCCTACCTCGACTACGCCATGAGCGTGATCGTGGGACGCGCGCTCCCGGACGTGCGCGACGGCCTCAAGCCGGTCCACCGCCGCGTGCTGTACGCCATGCACGAAGCCAACATCGTGTGGAACCGGCCGTACGTGAAGTGCGCGCGGGTGGTCGGCGACGTGATGGGGAAATTCCATCCCCACGGCGACTCGGCGATCTACGACACGCTGGTGCGCATGGCGCAGGACTTCTCCCTGCGCTACACGCTCATCGACGGGCAGGGCAACTTCGGCTCCATCGACGGCGACAACCCGGCGGCGATGCGCTACACCGAGTGCCGCCTGGAGAAGATCGCCAACGAGCTGCTGGCCGACATCGACAAGGAGACGGTCGATTTCGTCCCCAACTACGACGGCAAGGAGCTCGAGCCGGCAGTCCTGCCGAGCCGCATTCCCAACCTGCTGATCAACGGCTCCACCGGGATCGCGGTGGGCATGGCCACCAGCATCCCGCCGCACAACCTGCGCGAGGTGGTGGCCGCCTGCCTGGCCCTGCTCGAGCGTCCCGACACGACCATCGAGGAGCTGATGCAGCTGGTGCCCGCGCCGGACTTCCCGACCCGCGGCATCGTCTACGGCATCGAGGGCGTGCGCGAGGGCTACCGCACCGGCCGCGGCCGCGTGGTCATCCGCGCACGTACGCACGTGGAGGAGATGGAGAAGGGCAACCGCTCGGCCCTGATCATCGACGAGCTGCCCTACCAGGTCAACAAGGCCAACCTGCTGATCCGCATCGGCGAGCTGGTGCGCGAGAAGAAGCTCGAAGGCATCGCCGAGATCCGCGACGAGTCCGACAAGTCCGGCATGCGCGTGGTGATCGAGCTCAAGCGCGGCGAGAACCCCGACGTGGTCCTGAACAATCTGTACAAGGACACGCAGATGCAGGACACGTTCGGGATGAACATGGTCGCGCTGGTCGACGGCCAGCCGCGCGTCCTGAACCTGAAGGAGCTGCTCGAGGCCTTCCTGCGCCATCGCCGCGAGGTGGTCACGCGCAGGACCGTGTACGAGCTGCGCCAGGCGCGCAACCGCGCCCACATCCTGGAGGGCCTGGCGGTCGCGCTGTCCAACGTCGACGAGATCATCCAGCTGATCAAGGAGTCCCCCTCGCCGGCCGAGGCGAGGGCGCGCCTGATGGTGCGTTCCTGGCGTTCGGTGCTGGTGAGCGACATGCTCGCGCGCGCGGGTGCCGAGCAGGCCCGGCCCGAGGGGCTGGTGCGCGAGTTCGGCCTGCAGCCCGACGGCAGCTACCATCTGTCGGAGACCCAGGCCCAGCGCATCCTGGAGATGCAGCTGCAGCGTCTCACCGCACTCGAGCAGGACAAGATCCTCGATGAGTACCGCGACGTGATGGCCACCATCGTCGACCTGCTCGACATCCTCGCGCGGCCGGAGCGCATCACCGCGATCATCGCCGAGGAGCTGGGGCAGATCCGCGACCAGTTCGGCGACGAGCGCCGCAGCGAGATCCAGATCAACGCCGAGGATCTCGATCTCGAGGACCTGATCACGCCGGCGGACGTGGTGGTGACCCTCTCCCATGCCGGCTACATCAAGTCGCAGCCGCTGACGGAGTACCGCGCCCAGCGCCGCGGCGGACGCGGCAAGCTGGCCACCGCCACCAAGGAGGACGACTTCGTCGAGCACATCTTCGTCGCGCACACCCACGACTACATCCTGTGCTTCTCCACCCGCGGGCGCCTGTACTGGATCAAGGTCTACGCGGCGCCCCAGGGCGGGCGCCTGAGCCGGGGCAAGCCGGTGAACAACCTGGTGCCGCTGGCCGAGGGCGAGAAGATCACCGCGCTGCTGCCGATCAAGACCTTCGACGACGCGCACTTCGTGTTCATGGCCACCGCCAACGGCACGGTCAAGAAGACCCCGCTCACCGACTTCTCGCGGCCGCGCCCCAGCGGCATCATCGCCGTGGGCCTGGACGAGGGCGACCGCCTGGTCGGCGTCGCGGTGACCGATGGCCGCCATGACGTCATGCTGTTCTCCGACGCGGGCAAGGCGGTGCGCTTCTCCGAGCAGGACGTGCGGCCGATGGGCCGCGAGGCGCATGGCGTGCGCGGCATGACGCTCGCCCCCGCGCAGCAGGTCATCTCCCTGGTGGTCTGCGACGACGAGACCAAGACCGTGCTGGTCGCCACCGAGAACGGCTTCGGCAAGCGCACCCCAGTGGGCGAGTTCACCCGTCACAACCGCGGCAGCCAGGGCATGATCGCGATCCAGACCACGGCGCGCAACGGGCGCGTGGTGGCGGCGCGGCTGGTCACCGCCGACGACGAAGTCATGCTGATCACCACGGGCGGCGTGCTCATCCGCACCCGCGTGGCCGAGATCCGCGAGATGGGCCGCGCGACCCAGGGCGTGACCCTGATCGGACTGGGCGAGGACGAGAAGCTCGCCGGCCTCGAGCGCGTGGTCGAGCGGGTGGAGAACGGCGGCGAGGAATCGCCGGTGGAGCTCGCCGGCGACGATGGCGGTCCGGGCGAGGCCCCCGAGGACGATCCCCAGGCCGGCGGCGCCGCACCATCCGACGACACGCCGGCGTGACCGGCATCCATTGACGTACGACAAGAGGTTCGCGTGACCCAGCATCGCGTCTACAACTTCAGCGCCGGCCCTGCGGTGCTGCCCCAGGCGGTCCTGCGCCGTGCCCAGGAGGAGATGCTCGACTGGCATGGCAGCGGCATGTCGGTGATGGAGATGAGCCATCGCGGGAAGGAGTTCATCGCCATCGCGGCGAAGGCCGAGGCCGACCTGCGCGAGCTGCTCGCGATACCGGCCGGATACAAGGTGCTGTTCCTGCAGGGTGGCGCGACGCTCCAGTTCGCCGGCATCCCGATGAACCTGCTGCGCGGCAAGTCGAAAGTCGACTACGTGCATACCGGCGAGTGGGCCAAGAAGGCCATCGCCGACGCGAAGAAGTACGCGCAGGTCAACGTCGTCGCCAGCAGCGAGGACCGCAAGTTCACCTACGCCCCGCCGCAGTCCGCGTGGAAGCTCTCGCCGGACGCGGCGTACGTGCACTACACCGGCAACGAGACCATCGGCGGGGTCGAGTTCCACTGGATCCCGCAGACCGGTGCGGTGCCGCTGGTGTGCGACCTGTCCTCGAGCCTGCTGTCGCGCCCGCTGGACGTGTCGCGCTTCGGGCTCATCTATGCCGGGGCGCAGAAGAACATCGGCCCGGCCGGCCTGACCATCGTCATCGTGCGCGAGGACCTCATCGGGCAGGCGCTGCCCGGCACGCCGACGGTAATGGACTACAAGCAGCAGGCCGACAACGATTCGATGCTCAACACGCCGGCGACGTACGCGATCTACATCGCCGGCCTGGTGTTCGAGTGGCTCAAGCAGCAGGGCGGCCTGGCCGGCATGGAGAAGATCAACGTCGAGAAGGCCGGCCTGATCTACGACCTGCTCGACGCCAGCGGCTTCTACGCCAGCCCGGTGGCGCGCGAAGACCGCTCGCGCATGAACATCCCGTTCACGCTCAGGGACGCGGCGCTGGACGAGCCGTTCCTCAAGGCCGCCTCGCAGGCCGGGCTGCTGCAGCTCAAGGGACACCGCTCCGTGGGCGGCATGCGCGCGTCGATCTACAACGCGATGCCGGTCGAGGGCGTGCGCACGCTGGTGGAGTTCATGCGGGAGTTCGAGCGCAAGCATGGCTGACAAGCTCCGCGTCCTCACCCTGAATTCCATCTCGCAGGCGGGCCTGAAGCTGCTCCCGCCGGAGCGCTACGAGACCGGCGCCCAGCTCGCCGCGCCGGATGCGGTGCTGGTGCGCTCGCAGGACATGCATGCGATGCAGGTGCCCGATTCGGTGAAGGCCATCGGGCGTGCCGGGGCAGGCACCAACAACATCCCGGTGAAGGCGATGAGCGCGCGCGGGGTGCCGGTGTTCAACGCGCCGGGCGCGAACGCCAACGCGGTCAAGGAACTGGTGCTCGCGGGGCTGCTGCTCGCTTCGCGCAACCTGGTCCCGGCCGTGCGCTTCGTCGACGGCCTGCATGGCAGCGACGAGGACCTGGCCCGCCAGGTCGAGGACAACAAGAAGCACTACGCCGGGATCGAGCTGCCGCACCGCACGCTCGGCGTGATCGGCCTGGGGCGGATCGGCAGCCTGGTCGCCGACGCCGCGATCAAGCTGGGCATGAACGTGCTGGGCTTCGACCCGGAGATCACGGTGGAGGCGGCCTGGAGCCTGCCCTCGACGGTGAAGAAGGCGAACAGCGTCGAGGAGGTGCTGAAGTCGAGCGAGTTCGTCTCGCTGCACGTGCCGCTGGTGCCGGCGACGCGGCACCTGGTCAATGCCCAGCGCCTGCAGCTGATGCGCCATGGTGCGATCCTGCTCAACTTCTCGCGCGAGGAGGTGGTCGACGTCGATGCCGTCGTGGCAGCGGTCGAGTCGCGGCGCCTCAAGGGGTACGTGTGCGATTTCCCCAGCGAGCGCTTCCACGGCCATCCCGGCATCGTGGCGCTGCCGCACCTGGGCGCCTCCACCCGTGAGGCCGAGGACAACTGCGCGGTCATGGTCGTCAACCAGGTGCGCGACTACCTCGAGCACGGCAACGTGCGCAACGCGGTGAACTTCCCCGACGTGGTGATGGAGCGTGAGTCGGCCTACCGGGTGGCGATCGCCAACGCCAACGTGCCGAACATGCTGGGCCAGATCTCCACCGCCATGGCGAGCGCCGGCCTGAACATCCACAACATGCTGAACAAGTCGAAGGGCGAGATGGCCTACACCCTGGTCGACGTGGACAGTCCGGTAGGCGGGACGGCCATCGACGCGCTGTCCAGCATCAAGGGCGTGCTCGCGGTACGCTATCTGCCCGCGTAATGCCGAGAATTTCGTGAGCCAGCCACCCCAGCAGTCGGACGACATTTCGGAGCTGCGCCGGCGCATCGACGGCCTGGACGAGCGCATCCTGCAGCTGGTGAACGAGCGCGCCGGCGTGGCCAAGCGCATCGGCGAGCTCAAGGGTGACGGACCGGTCTACCGGCCGGAGCGCGAGGCACAGGTCCTCGCTCGGCTGCGCGGCCTCAACCCCGGCCCGCTCACCGCCGAGTCGGTCGAGCGCCTGTTCACCGAGGTCATCTCCGCGTGCCGCGCGGTGGAGGACAACCTCGCTGTCGCCTACCTGGGCCCGCGCGGCACCTTCAGCGAGGAGGCCGCGGCCAAGCGCTTCGGCGGCAGCATCCGCGGCAGCCCCTGCGCATCGATCGACGAGGTGTTTCGCCAGGTCGAGGCGAAGCAGGCGGGTTACGGCGTGGTGCCGGTGGAGAACAGCACCGAGGGCGGAGTCGGGCGCACGCTGGACCTGCTGCTGGGCACCACCGCGCGCATTTGCGGCGAGGTGCTGCTGCCGGTGCACCAGTGCCTGATGAGCCGCACCGACGATCGCGGCGCGATCGGGCGGGTGTATGCGCACAGCCAGAGCCTGGCGCAGTGCCACGGCTGGCTGAACGAGAACCTGCCCCGCGCCGAGCGCGTCGCGGTGGTCAGCAACGCCGAGGCCGCGCGCATGGCCAGCGAAGAGGACGGGACGGCCTCGCTGGGCAGCCGCGCGGGCGCCGCGCTGTACGGGCTGCGCCTGCTGGCCGAGAACATCGAGGACAACCCCAACAACACCACGCGCTTCGTCGTGATCGGCCGCCAGGAGGTGGCGCGCTCGGGGCGCGACAAGACCGCGTTCGTGATGTCCACGCGCAATCGCCCGGGAGCCATCCACGAGCTGCTCGCGCCGCTGGCCGAGCACGGCGTGAGCATGACGCGGCTGGAGTCGCGGCCTTCGCGCACCGGCATGTGGGAGTACGTCTTCTTCGTCGACGTCGAGGGCCACGAACAGGATCCCCCGGTCGCCGCCGCGCTGGAGGGCCTGCGCGCCCGTGCCGCGTTCCTGAAGATCCTCGGCTCGTTTCCCGCGGCCGTGCTGGCGTGAGCCCGGCGCCCTCGTCACCCGTCACGCCTCCTTTCCTGTCGCGCCTTCCTGTCACGGCCCTCCCATGATCGACGCCTGCGAACGCACCCCGTCCTACATCCGCGGCATCGCGCCGTACCAGCCTGGCAAGCCGACTTCGGAGCTGGCGCGGGAGATGGGCCTGGAAGAGGCGACCATCGTCAAGCTCGCCTCGAACGAGAATCCGCTCGGGCCCAGCCCGGCGGCGGCCGACAGCATCGAGGCGCAGGTCCGCGATCTGGCGCGCTATCCGGATGGCAGCGGGTTCGAGCTGAAGCGCTGCCTCGCGCAACGCTGGAAGCTCGACCCGGCCCAGGTCGTGCTCGGCAACGGCTCCAATGACGTGCTCGAGCTGGTCGGGCGGGTGTTCCTCACGGCGGGCAGCAGCTCGGTGTTCTCGCAGCATGCGTTCGCGGTCTATCCGCTGGTGGTGCAGGAAACCGGGGCCACGATGATCGAGGTGCCTGCGCGCGACTACGGCCACGACCTCGAGGCGATGGCGGCGGCCGTGCGCGAGGACACCCGGGTGCTATGGATCGCGAACCCGAACAATCCCACCGGAACGTACGCGTCCCCGGAGAGCCTGCGCGCGCTGCTCGCGCGGGTGCCGCGGCGGGTCATCGTGGTGCTGGACGAGGCCTACAACGAGTACCTTCCCGATGCCATGCGCCACGACACGGCGCGCTGGCTGGCGGAGTATCCCAACCTGGTGATCACGCGGACCTTCTCCAAGGTGTACGGACTGGCGGCGCTGCGGGTCGGATACGCCCTGGCGCACCCGGACGTGGCCGACTTGATGAATCGCGTGCGCCAGCCGTTCAACGTGGGCAGCCTGGGGCAGGCGGCCGCGGTTGCCGCGCTCGGCGACCATGCCTTCGTCGAGCGCAGCCGGGCGCTGAACGCTGCGGGCATGCAGCAGATCCTGCAGGGGATCAAGCCGCTCCAGCTCGACCACATCCCGTCCTACGGCAACTTCGTGAGCATCCGCATCCCGCAGGCCGGACCGGTGTACCAGAAGCTGCTCCGCCAGGGCGTGATCGTGCGGCCGGTGGCCGGGTACGGCATGCCCGACTTCCTGCGCGTGACCATCGGCCTGCACGGCGAGAACGAGCGCTTCCTGGTCGCGCTGCGCAACGCGCTGCACGCCTGAGGCCGGGAGCGGTCCGGTGTCCGCCCCGCGGATCGAACGCCTTGCCCTGTTCGGCGTCGGCCTGATCGGCGGCTCCTTTGCCGCGGCCCTGAAGGGGGCGGGCGCGGTCGGCCACGTCACCGGCGTGGGCCGCAGCCGCGCCAACATGGAGCGGGCACTGGCGCTGGGGGTCGTGGACGAGGTGGCCGGCGACGCGCGCAGCGCGCTCGAGCGGGCCGACGTGGTGCTGGTGGCGGTGCCGGTGCAGCAGACCGCAGCGGTGCTCGCGTCGATCGCGCCGCACCTGCCGCCAGGTGCCGTGCTCACCGACGCCGGCAGCACCAAGCAGGACGTGATCGCCGCCGCGCGCGCAGCACTCGGTCCGCGCATCGCGCAGTTCGTGCCCGCGCATCCCATCGCCGGCGCGGAGCTCACCGGCGTCGATGCGGCGAAGGCCACGCTGTACCACGGGCGCACCGTGGTCCTCACGCCCCTGCAGGAGACCCGGCCGGCGGCCACCGCGCTGGTCGAAGCGGCCTGGCTGGCGTGCGGGGCGAAGGTCGTGCGCATGTCGCCCGCGCGCCACGATGCGGTGTTCGCCGCGGTGAGCCACCTGCCGCACGCACTGGCCTTCGCGCTGGTGCACATGATCGCCATGCGCGCGGATGCGGACGAACTGTTCGGCCAGGCCGGCGCGGGCTTCCGGGATTTCACCCGCATCGCCAGCAGCTCGCCGGAGATGTGGCGCGACATCTGCGTGGGCAATCGTGCTGCGCTGCTGGCCGAGCTCGACGCCTACGCGGAGGCGCTCGCGGCGCTGCGCGCCCTGGTCGCGGCCGGGGATGCCCAGGGGCTGGAGCAGGTGTTTGCCGCTGCCCGCACCGCGCGCAATCGCTGGCTGGAGGCGGCGCGATGAACAGCCCGGCCTACCCGGCGCACCTCGACCTGCCTGCGCTCGCGCGAGCACAGGGCACGGTCCGGCTGCCGGGATCGAAGAGCATCTCCAACCGTTCGCTGCTGCTGGCCGCCCTGGCCGAGGGCACGACCGAGATCCATGACCTGCTCGCCTCGGACGATGTCGACCGGATGCTCGATGCGCTCGCAGCGCTCGGCGTCCGGGTCGAGCGGGGCAGCGTACCGCACCGGTTCCAGGTCCATGGCTGCGGCGGGCCGTTCCCGGTCAAGCAGGCCGACCTGTTCCTGGGCAATGCCGGCACGGCGTTCCGCCCGCTCACTGCGGCGCTCGCGCTGTCGGGCGGGCACTACCGCCTCAGCGGCGTGCCCCGGATGCACGAGCGGCCGATCGGCGACCTGGTCGACGGCCTGCGCACGCTCGGCGCCGACGTGCGCTACCTCGGTCAGCCCGGGTTCCCGCCGCTGGAGATCGCGCCCGGCGCCATCCGGGCGGGCGCGGCGACCCGCGTGCGCGGTGACGTCTCCAGCCAGTTCCTCACCGCGCTGCTGATGGCGCTCCCGCTCACCGGCGAACACCGCGTCATCGAGGTGGAGGGCGAACTGATCTCCAAGCCCTACATCGAGATCACGCTCAACCTGATGCAGCGCTTCGGCGTCCGGGTCGAGCGCGACGGCTGGTCGCGCTTCACCATCCCGGCCCGGCAACGCTATCGCAGCCCGGGCGAACTGTACGTCGAAGGGGATGCCTCCAGCGCGTCGTATTTCCTCGCTGCGGGGGTGATCGGCGGCGGCCCGGTCCGGGTGGAGGGAGTCGGCCGTGCCAGCATCCAGGGTGATGTGCGCTTCGCCGATGCGCTGGCCGCCCTCGGCGCGCAGGTGGAGGCCGGCGACAACTGGATCCAGGCGCGTGCGCCCGCCGACGGCAGGGTGCGCGCCTTCGACCTGGACCTCAACCACATCCCCGATGCGGCGATGACCTTGGCGGTGGTCGCGCTGTTCGCCGATGGACCCTGCCGGCTGCGCAACATCGCGAGCTGGCGCGTGAAGGAGACCGACCGTCTGGCGGCGATGGCGACCGAGCTGCGCAAGGTCGGCGCCGAAGTGGAGGAGGGCGCGGACTGCCTGCGGGTGACGCCCCCTCCAGGCGCACGCCTCGTGCCGCACGCGGCCATCGACACCTATGACGATCACCGCATGGCGATGTGCTTCGCGCTGGTCGCGCTGGGCGGGGTGCCGGTCCGGATCAACGACCCGAAGTGCGTGGCGAAGACCTTTCCCGACTTCTTCGATCGCTATCGCGAGGTCACCGTGACCGCTGCGCCAGTGATCGCGGTGGACGGTCCGTCCGCCTCGGGCAAGGGGACCGTCGCCCGCCAGGTGGCCCAGCGGCTGGGGTTCGAGTTCCTCGACAGTGGTGCGCTGTACCGGCTGGTGGCCCTGGCGGCGCTGCGCGCCGGGGTGGACCCATCCGACGAGGAGCGCGTGGCCCGGATTGCCCGGGGTCTCGACTGCCGCTTCGAGGGTGAAAGTATTTTCCTTTCAGGCCAGAACGTTACGGATGCTATCCGGGAGGAGCAGGTGTCCGCCGGGTCATCCCGGGTGGCGGTGCTGCCGGCGGTCCGAGCCGCGCTGCTCGCGCGTCAGCGGGCCTTTCGCCAGCTCCCCGGGCTGGTTGCGGATGGCCGGGACATGGGCTCGGTGGTGTTTCCCGACGCCACGCTGAAGGTGTTCCTCACCGCCGCCCCCGAGGAGCGCGCGAGGCGCCGCCATAAACAGTTGATGGAAAAAGGAATCGATGCTACACTACCCAGCCTTTTGCAGGACATCAACCAGCGCGACGCGCGCGACACCGGGCGCAGCACTGCTCCGCTCGTGCGCTGTGATGATGCCCGGCTTCTCGATACCACCGGCCTGAGCATCGAGCAGGCAGTGCAGCAGGTGCTGCAGTGGTACGCGGAAGTGCGCAAGTAGAAACCGACCGCTCCGACCGGCGCGACGCAGAGGCACCGGCGGGAATGGTTTTTCGATCAACCAGCCCCATCTCGCCCGGATGGGTTATTTCGTAGAGCACTTCTTTTCGCAATGACGACAGCCACCATCAGCAAGACCTCCGACCAAGCCGAGAACTTCGCCGCCTTGTTCGAGGAGAGCCTTTCCCGCAAGGAGATGCGGGCAGGCGAAGTGATCACCGCCGAAGTGGTCCGCGTGGACGCCAACTTCGCGGTGGTGAACGCCGGCCTGAAGTCGGAGAGCTATGTCCCGATCGAGGAGTTCAAGAACGATCGCGGCGAGCTCGAGGTCAAGCCCGGCGACTTCGTGCAGGTCGCGATCGAGGCCCTCGAAGACGGCCACGGCGAGACCCGCCTGTCGCGCGAGAAGGCCAAGCGCCTGGCCGCGTGGCTCGACCTCGAGTCCGCGCTGGAGCAGGGTTTGGTGGTGCAGGGCCTGGTGAACGGCAAGGTCAAGGGCGGACTGACCGTCATGATCAACGGCATTCGCGCGTTCCTGCCCGGCTCGCTGGTGGACCTGCGTCCGGTCAAGGACACCAACCCCTACGAGGGCAAGCAGCTCGAGTTCAAGGTCATCAAGCTCGACCGCAAGCGCAACAACGTGGTGGTGTCGCGTCGCGCCGTGCTCGAAGCCTCCGCAGGCGAAGAGCGCCAGAAGCTGCTCGAGACGCTGCAGGAAGGGGCGGTGGTCAAGGGCATCGTCAAGAACATCACCGACTACGGCGCGTTCGTCGACCTGGGCGGCATCGACGGCCTGCTGCACATCACCGACCTGGCCTGGCGCCGGGTGAAGCACCCC
>CAZFYX010000042.1:0-17859 GCA_964523885.1 uncultured Burkholderiales bacterium
TGGTCGCGCAGCGCGCGGATGGTGGGTACGGCCTCCCGGCTGCCCAGCCAGTGCATGAAGTCCACCACCTTGGAGTCGATGATCTCCTCGGCCTTGACCACTTCTGCCGCGCGCAGGTCGCGGCCCTCCTGCACCACCTTGCCCAGGTCGTCGACGGTGTACAGGAACACGTCGTCCATCTGCCCGACCTCGGCCTCGACGTCGCGCGGCACGGCCAGGTCAACGATCAGCACCGGGCGGTGACGGCGTGCCTTGAGCGCGCGCTCGACCATACCCTTGCCGATGATCGGCAGGGGGCTCGCCGTACAGGTGACGATGATGTCGTGCGCGGCGAGGATGTCGCCCAGGTCGTTGAGCGACTGGGCCTGGCCACCGAACTGCGTCGCCAGCAGTTGCGCGCGCTCGAGGGTGCGGTTGGCGAAGGTCATCGCCCGCGGCCGCTGCGCGGCGAAGTGTGTGGTGGTGAGCTCGATCATCTCGCCGGCGCCGATGAAGAGCAGCTTCTGGTCGGCGATGCGCGGAAAGATGCGCTCGCCCAGCCGCACGGCGGCCGCTGCCAGCGAGACCGAATTGGCGCCGATATCGGTGCGGGTGCGCACCTCCTTGGCGACGGAGAAGGTCTGCTGGAAGAGCTTGTGCAGGACCAGGCCCAGGGTGCCGGCCTGCTCGGCGCTGCGCACCGCCTGCTTCATCTGCCCGAGGATCTGCGCCTCGCCCAGCACCATGGAGTCCAGGCCGCTCGCCACCCGGAACGCGTGCTTCACCGCGCGCTCGCGCGGAAGGGTGTAGAGGTGGGGCTCCAGCGCCGCGGGCTTGAGCTCGCGGTAGTGGGCGAGCCACTTCAGCGCCGGTGTGGGATCGGGCGCGCTGCAGTAGAGCTCGGTGCGGTTGCAGGTCGAGATGATCGCCGCCTCGCGCACGGGCTCCTGGTGCACCAGGTCGCGCAGCGCCAGCGAAAGGCCCTCGGGGTTGAAGGCGACCCGCTCGCGCACCTCCAGCGGTGCGGTATGGTGGTTGATCCCGAAGGCGAACAGCTGCATCAGAGGCTTTCCCCGGTCATCCTGCCGGCTGCTGGCGCATTATAGGATAGGTGCGGGCAGGATCCGCAGTTTTCGCCTCCCCACCCACCCGGGGTGCTCCGGCCCCATGGAGGCAACGCAGATGATCAGGATATCCCGGCGCAACGCGATGACGGCCCTGCTGGCCGGCCCGCTCGGGCTGGCTTCGGGGGCCTGAGCGGGCGGCCCTCGCGTGACAGTTTACAAATCGCCGACCTGCGGCTGCTGCGGGAAGTGGGTCGAGCACCTGCGCCAGGCCGGATTGCAGGTCGAGGTCAGGGAGACCGGCAACCTGGATGCGGTCAAGCAGCGGCTGGGCGTCCCGCGCAAGCTCGGCAGCTGCCACACCGCCACCGTGGGCGGGTACATCGTCGAGGGACACGTCCCGGCCGCGCAGGTGCAGCGCCTGCTGCGCGAGAAGTCCGCGGTGGCCGGCATCGCCGCACCGGGCATGCCGGTCGGCTCGCCCGGGATGGAAGGCCCCGGCGGCAAGCCCTACCAGGTCGTGTCCTGGCGCAAGGGCGGGACGGTCGAAATGGTGTCGGTGGAGCAGCCTCACGCGCAGTAGTCTGCCCGCGCCCCGGGACGGCGGGCCTTGATCCCGGTCAAGGGCGGAAACCTGGCGCGACGGGAGACTTGATCCATCCGATCGCCATTTCAGCCTCGCCGTGGGCCAGGAAATCACCCGCATCCACTTCTCCGAGCAGGACTTCCTGCGCTTCTCCGCCCGCCTGCAGGAGGAGACAGGGCTGGCCGAGCGCTGGCTGCAGGAGGGGCGGTTCGAATCCCGGGCGCACGTGGCCGGATTCGAGCTGGAAGCGTGGCTGCTCGACCGCAACGGGTTTCCGCTCGCAGGCAACGAGGCCTACCTGGCGCGGCTCGCCAACCCCCTGGTGGTGCCGGAGCTGTCCCGCTTCAACGTGGAGCTCAACGGCACCCCGCAGGCACTGGCCGGGCGCGCCCTGCGCCGGCTGGAGGACGAGCTCACCGGCACCTGGCGCCACTGCCTGGAGGTCGCCCACGAGCTGGAAGGCACGCTCATCATGATCGGGATCCTGCCGACCGTACGCCAGCGCGACCTGACGCTTGCCAACATCTCGCCGCTGAACCGCTACCACGCGCTCAACCACGAGGTGCTCAAGCGCCGCGGCTTCCGTCCCCTCGAACTGGACATCCGCGGCCGCGAGCACCTGCGCCTCACGCACGACGACGTGATGCTGGAGGCGGCGACCACCTCGTTCCAGGTGCACCTGCAGGCGCCTGCCACCGAGATCGCGCGCTGCTACAACGCCTCGGCGATCCTGTCCGCGCCGATGGTCGCGCTGAGCGCCAACTCGCCGTTCCTGTTCGGCCGGCAGCTGTGGGACGAGACCCGCATCCCGCTGTTCGAGCAGGCGGTGGACAGCGGCGAGACCCGGACCAGCGACGCGCGGCGGGTGACCTTCGGCAGCGGCTACCTCGAGCGCGGCCCGGCGCAGTGCTACCGCGAGAATCTCGCGTCGTATCCGGTGCTCCTGCCGATCGTCTTCGACGAGGGGCCGGATGCGCTGCGCCACCTGCGCCTGCACAACGGCACCGTCTGGCGCTGGAACCGGCTGCTGATCGGGTTCGACCAGAACCATCGCCCGCATCTGCGCGTCGAACACCGCGTGATGCCAGCCGGTCCGACCATTCGGGACATGATCGCCAACGCGGCGGTGTACCTCGGCGCCACCCGCTATCTCGCCGGGCTGAGCCGCGCGCCGGAAGAGGACCTCGCGTTCGAGGTCGCGCGCGAGAACTTCTACTGCGCCGCGCGCGAGGGCCTCGAGGCGCAGGTGAGCTGGCTCGGCGCAACCCCGGCGACGGTGGCCACGGTCCTGCTCGATGAAGTGCTGCCGATGGCCCGGCAGGGCCTGCGCCAGCTCCGGGTGGACGAGGAGGACATCGACCTGTACCTCGACGTCGCGGCCGCCCGCGTGCGCACGCGGCAGAACGGTGCACAGTGGCAGCGCGCGCACGCCGCACTGCACGGCGGTGACCTGTTCCGCCTCACCGCCGACTATCTCGAACACCAGCGCAGCGCCATGCCGGTTCACGAATGGGCGCTCTGAACCACGACCATCCGCAATCATGCTGACCGAACTGCACGCCCTGCCGGAGGGCTTCCTCGAAGCCTCCGCCGGCGGCCTCCACCAGGTGCTTCCCGGGCCCACGCTCATCCACCTGCCCGGGCGTCGCGGGCCGGCACTGTTCGTGTCCGTGCTCCTGCACGGCAACGAGGACACCGGCCTGCGGGCGATGCAGTCGGTGCTGGCGCGCTACGCGCCGGGCACTCTGCCACGCGCCCTGTCGCTGTTCGTCGGGAACGTCGCTGCAGCGGCGCTCGGCGTCCGGCGGCTGGACGATCAGCCCGACTACAACCGCATCTGGCCGGGCGCCCCCGACACCGATCGGGAAGAGCACGAACTCGCGCGGCAGGTGCTCCAGGCGATGCACGAGCGCGGGGTGTTCGCGAGCGTGGACATCCACAACAACACCGGCCTCAATCCGCACTATGCCTGCGTGAGCCGCACGGACCGCGCGTTCCTGCACCTGGCCACCCTGTTCTCGCGCATCGTCGTGCACTTCCGCCAGCCGCTCGGCACCCAGGCGAGCGCGTTCGCGCGGCTGTGCCCGGCCGTGACGCTCGAATGCGGCAAGCCGGGCAATGCGGGAAGCGAGCAGCACGCGGCCGATTTCGTCGACGCGCTCCTGCATCTCGATCACCTGCCCACGCACAAGGTGGCGCGGCATGACCTGGATCTGTACGAGAGCGTCGGGCTGGTGCGGGTCGCGGATGAGCTCGAGTTCGGCTTCGGCGACGAGCGCGTTCCGGTCGCGTTCCTGCCTGACCTCGACCACCTGAACTTTCGCGACCTGCCGGCCGGGACCCGCCTGGCGCACCTGGCCCCCGACGTCGTTCAGCCGCTCACGGTGGTCGCGCCGGACGGCACGGACGTGAGTGCCGCGTGGTTCGCGGTGCGCGAGGGACAGCTCGTCACGCGCCGGCCGTTGATGGCGGCCATGCTCACACTGAACCGCCGCGTGATCCGGCAGGACTGTCTCTGCTACCTCATGCAGCGGATCGATCCGGACCGGGTGCTGTAAGGTTTTCCGGATTTCCGGGAACACCCCGTTCAGCTGTATCGCCTCCTTGACAGATTCCCTCGTGCGCCCGGACCCCGCGCCCCGCAGGCGCGCCGGGCCCGCCGGCGCCCCCATCCTGTTTCACGCGCGCAACACCGGCATGTCGCCGTGCTGTCTCACCGCATCGGCGAAGGCGCAGCGGTTCATGCACTTGCCGTGCGCCTGCCCGCGCGGGTACGCGCCTTGTTCCCCGAGCCACCGGCGCTGCAATAGTGCAGTGCCCATGCATGGTACTGACGGGAGCAACGTCGATGAAAAGAAGCATCTTGGCATCAGCAATCGCAGTGGCATTCGGCACCACACTGGCCGGGCTCGCACTCGCCAATCCGACCCAGGTGTCGGAAGGCGGCGGCGCGCTCACCTCGACGCAGGCCAACACGGTGTCCGCCAATGGCGGGGCCGGTGGCATTGCGAACGGCGGGGGAGGCGGCGCGGGCGGCTCGGCCTATGGCGGTGATTCGGTCAGCGGCTACGGCGGTACCGGCGGAGGCGGCGGCAGCGCCGCGAGCGGGCCCGCCGGCAATGGCGGAACCGGAGGCAGTTCCACGGCTGGCGCCGGCACCGGTGGCGCAAGCGGCTCGTCCCAGTCGGCCAGCGGCGGCACACCGCCATCCGGGTCGAGCGGCACCGGCGGGGCCGGCACCAACACAGCCGGCGACGGCGGCACGGGCGGGGCGGGCAGCAGCACGGGCGGCGCCGGCGCAGCCGGCGGCGCGGGCGGCGCCAACACCTCGACGGCGGGCAACGGCGCAGCCGGTGGCGGTGGCGGTGCGAGCGGCACGGGAGGGGCCGGCGGCAACGCGAACGCCGACGGCGCAGCCGGCGGGACCGCAGGCGGGGGCGCGGGCGGCGCAGCGGCGAACGAGTACTCGGCGGCATTCGCCAACTCGAGCGGCAACACCGTGACGATCAGCGACACCAAGGCGTTCACCCGCTTCATCAACACGACCACGCTGTCGGGCACGGTGACCAACATCGCGCTGAACCAGCCGCTGGCGACCTTCGGCACGATCACCGGCGGCGCGGGCGGTACCGGCGGTGTAGGCGGGCCAGGCACGGGCGGCAACACCGCCAACACCACCACCTCGAACGGCGCGGCCGCTGCCGGTGACGCGGGCAGCAGCACAGCCACCAACGGCAGCGCGACCAACGGTGCGACCACCAATGGCAGTTCGACGGCAGGCAACGGCGGAGCTGGCGGCGCGGGGACCACCGGATCGCAGAACGCGAACGGCACGGGTGCAGCCGGCGGTGCCGGCGGCACAGGGGGCGGCGCGACCTCCAACAACACCGGGACCACCGGATCGCAGGCCAGCGGCAACGGCGGCGACGCCGCGGGCGCGGCGAATGGTGGCGGGTCCACGTCCACCTCCGGCGCCGGCGCGGGAACGGCCGGGGCAGGCGGTGCGGCGGGCGGCGGCGGCAGCACCGGCAACGCAGGCGCAGGTGGTGCGGGCGGCGCGGGCGGCACGTCAGGCACCGGAACCGCGGGGGCCGGCGGCACGGGCGGCAGCAGCGCTTCGAGCGGGGCGGGCGGCGGCACTGGGGGCGCGGCCGGCGGTCAAACCGCGAATGGCGGCACGCCTCCATCCGGGTCGAGCGGCACGGGCGGCGCGGGCGGCACCAACACCGCGGGTGACGGCGGTGCCGGCGGCAGCAGCACCAGCACCAGCGGCACCGGCGGTGCAGGCGGCGCCGGAGCGGGCAACACCGCGACCGCGGGTGCTGGCGCGGCGGGCGGTACCGGTGGCGCCGGTGGTGCAGCCGGCGCAGGCGGCGCGGGCGGCGCAGGCGGCACCGGGACTGGTAGCGGCGGTGCTGGCGGCACGGCGAGCGCCAACGGCGGCACCAACACCGCGACCGGTGGCGCGGCCACGGGCGGGACGAGCGGCGCCAACACCGGAACGGCCACGGCCACCGGCGGCGCGGGCGGTCCCGGCGGCGGCGGCGGCGCGGGGACCGGCGGCACCAACACCGCGACCGCGAGCGGCGGCGCGGGCGGCGCAGGCGGCACGGCCACCAATGGCAGCTCGACCGGCACGGCCACCAACGGTAGTGCCACTGCTGCAGCGGGCGGCAACGGCGCGGCGGCAGGTTCGTCCGACACCAACAACACCAACGGCGGCACCGGCGGCACCGGCAACGGTGGAACCGGGGGCGTTGGCGGTGCGGGCGGTGCGGTGGCGGTCACCCAGACCCTCAACTTCTCCAACAACATCAGCGGCAGCTTCACCAACGGCGCCGGCATCATGGTCAGCAGCCAGAACACCGGCTTCGGCTCGCTCATCCAGCAGAGCGTGAACGTGCAGGCGAACCTTTCGGCCACTCGCTAGAGCGGTCGAGGGCACAGCGCCGGGGGCAGTGCTCCCGGCGCCTTTTTTCCCTTTGCAGGAGCCGGAACGATGAACAGGGGATGCTGGCTGGCAGCCGCGCTCATGGGCCTGGCGGGCGCAGTGCTGGCCGACGAGCCGCAACCGGGCTTCGGGCGCACGCTGCCGGATGAAGCGCTGGCCGCCGAGCGCGGCGGCACCGCTGCGCAGGACGACACGCAGGTCTGGAACACCATCAACCTCGACGGCCAGGCCGATCACATCAGCGTCAGCCACGCCATCACCGGCGACAACATCGTCGGCGGGGCATCGTTCTCCGGCTCGCGCGGCTTCCCGACCGTGATCCAGAACAGCGGCAACGGCGTGCTGATCCAGAACGCCACCATCATCAACGTCACGGTGAAGCCGTGAGGCGCCAAGCCATGCTGTTCACGCTCGCGCTGCTGTCCTGCGCAGCGCGTGCGCAGGTCCCGATCGCGACGGCCGAGTTGCCGGTCGAGGTGGCAGGCGGGTTCTCCGTGCCGGTGACCAGCCTGCGCGAGACGACCCTGCGCTGGAAGTTCCGCTCCACCATCCCGCAGCAGTACGATTTCAGCTGCGGATCGGCGGCCGTGGCAACGCTGCTCACCTACCACTACGGCGCGCCGACTTCCGAGGCCGCCGCGATCCAGGTGATGTACGCGCGCGGGGACCAGCTCAAGATCCGGCGCGAAGGCTTCTCGCTGCTCGACATCAAGCTCTACCTGGAGCAGCGCGGGTTTCGTGCGGACGGCTTCGAGGCGACGCTGGAGCAGATCGTGGGCTTCGGGGCGCCGGGTATCGTCCTGATGCAGGACAACGGGTACCGGCACTTCGTCGTGCTCAAGGGTGTGCGCGGCAGCAAGGTGCTGCTGGGCGATCCGGCCATGGGCGGCCGGATCCTCGAGCGCGGCGACTTCGAGCGGCTGTGGCTGGGCCATATCTTCTTCGTGATCCACAGCCACCGGCAGCAGGCGGCATTCAACGTGGCGGGGCAATGGCAGCTGGCGCCCAGCGCCGTGCTGGGCGATGCGCTCCAGCGCGACAGCCTGGTGAGCATCACGCTCATGCGGCCCGACCGGCAACGGGAGTTCTGAGCGTGCGCCGCTGCATGGTCCTCGTCGCCGCACTGCTGGCACCAGCGGCGCCCGGCGCGGCCGAGGGGCTCCTCGACCAGCCTGCGCTCAGCGAGCATGCGCTCGAGGGCCTGCGGGGCGGATTCGTGGGCGCGGACGGCCTGAAGATCGCGGTCGAGATCGAGCGGCTGGTCCACATCAACGGCGAGCTGGCCGGCGCCACGGTCCTGCGCATCCCGGACCTCGCCGCGGTGCGGGCGCGCGGCCTCGACCTCCAGGGCGAGGCGCGCAGCGTGATCCAGAACGGACCGGGCAACTTCGTCGATCCCGGCGTGCTGGATGCCATCGGTCCCGGCATGTTCACCCTCGTGCAGAACAGCCTGGACCACCAGGTGATCGTCGGCAGGACCCGCATCGACATCTCCGTATCGGGGGCGCGCTCGCTGGGGCTGTCGCGAGCGCTGCAGGGCCTGAACGTGCAGCTGCACTCGGTGCGCTAGCACCGGTGCGGCGCCGGACCACCTACTTCTTCGGGCCGATCGCGTCGAACTTCTGGCTGAAATTGATCTCCGCAAGGAACCAGCGGCTGCCCGGCCGGTAGTAGTACAGCTCCCACAACGTGGCGTGGCGCTCGGACTTGAGCACGTAGACCAGCCGCGTGAGCGAGCTGCCGAAGCTCTCCTCGCGCACCAGGTCGTAGCCGAGCAGCCGCCCCAGCGGTACCAGGGTGGCCTCGGTCTGGCGGCGCATCGACTGCGCCTGCTCCGAACCGATGTTGGAGCCCTTGAAGAGCCGGTCGTACGCCGACGCGACCTGGCCCTTGCTCAGCACGTTCATGAAGTCGTCACCCAGCGCCCGCGCGCTCTGCGCCTGCGCGACACTGGAGATCATCCACAGGCACAACAGCACCAGCAGCCTGGCATTGGTCATCTTGGCTCCGCTCGGTCAGAACAGCATGGGCAGCCGCAGGTTGATCTGCACGTCGGGCGCGTCCTCGGTCGCGCCGATGCCCAGGGACAGGTTGAGGTTGGTGTTCTGCTTCAGCTTGTACGAGTAGCCCAGCTGCAGGATGCCGATCTGCGTGGTCAGCTCGCTGGGCGGCGTCTGGCCGTTGATCGAGGTCTTGCCGTAGATGGTGTGCTCGTAGCCGATGCTGAACGAGGCCCGCTCGTTCAGTGCGAGGCCCATGCCGAAGTTGAAGCCGAACGCATCACCGGGATCGATGTCGCCGAAGTCCTGCCCCGCCTGATCGGTGACATTGTGGCGCGGCAGGTTCCAGAGATAGTTCACGCCCCCGAAGAACACCACGGGATCGGTGGGATACAGCACCGTGAGCTCCGGCCGGATGCCGTAGAAGCCGGTGCCGGTAGGCAGCTCGAGGAAGCGGCCACTGCCGCGCGGCAGGTCGGGACTGCGCTCGACCTCGAACTGGTCCTTGCCGGTGCGCGTCTTCACCCGCAGCGTGCCGATGTAGTAGGGCTGGTCGATGCCGCCCTGGTTGAACTGGTAGCGTGCGGCCAGCTCGATGTCGCCCAGCCCGTTGCCGGACTCGCTGAAGGTGTCGGTGCCGAAGCTCGCCTGCAGGAACTCGCGCCCCTGCAGGGTCTCGTCGCGCCAGACGTAGGGCACCTTGGCCTCCAGCTCGAACCGCCTGGTCACGCCGTAGCGGGCGGTGAGCGCCCCAACGAAGCTGGTCCGGTTGGCGGTCTGGATGTCGAGCACACCGAGCAGCAGCGCCGGGAAGATCTCGAATCCGATCACCGACACGCGCGTGCTGGTCGAGTAGGTGTACTCGAGGCCCGGCTCCAGCACCCACTTGCCCGGCGGGGTGAGCACCCCCGGGGTCTCGAAGATCTGCGCGACTTCCGGCAGCGCCTGCTCGGTCTTCTCCGGCGCCTGGCCCACGGTCTGCGGCACCGGCTGCTGCGCTTGCTGCTGCACCGGCTGGGGCGGCGACTGCTGCGTGGATTGCGGTGCAGGCGGTGAGACCTGGACCGGGCTCCCCGCTTGCGCCACTGCAGCGCCGGGCTGTCCTGCGCCGCGCTCTGCCGCCAGCCGGGAGGCTTCCATCGGAGCGGCGGCTGGCGCGCGCGATCCGGGGACCGGGATCTGCGCCTGCAGCCGTTCCAGCTCGCGACGCTGGCGCTCGAGCTGTGCGCGATCGGCAGCGAGGCGGTGCTCCTGGTCGGTCAGTGACTCCCGCAGGCGCTGCAGCTCCGCCGCGGCCTCCTGCAGCTGGCGGCGCAGCGCATCGAGGTCCGCGGGCGGTTCCGGCGCTGCGGCACCGGCGGCGCTGGCAACCGCCACGCCGACCGACAACAGCACCGGCCAGCGTGGCGTGTGCGTGCGTGGCAGCGGGCTCGGCGGGTTGCGGGACGGCATCACCGCTCCTGGCTCGGGTCGATGCCGAACTTCTCCATCAACCGGTAGAGCGTGACGCGGGAGATCCCCAGCGCCCGCGCGGCGCGCGAGACGTTGTTGGCATGGCTGCGCAGGGTCGCGCGGATGACGTCCGACTCGGCCGCCGCTCGTGCCCGCGACAGGGTGATGACGTTCCTCGGCGCCGACGCGCTGGCCAGGCCCAGGTCGCCCGGCGTGATCAGCCGGTGCTCGCTCATGATCATCGCGTGCTGCACGCGGTTCATCAGCTCGCGCACGTTGCCGGGCCACGCATAGCCGGCCATGGTGTTCAGCGCCTCCCGCCCGAAGCCCTGCACCACGTGGTTCTTCTGGTCCGCGTAGCGCTCGTACAGCGCCTCCACCAGCAGCTCGATGTCACCGGCACGCTCGCGCAGCGGCGGCACGGTGAGATGCAGCACGTTGAGCCGGTAGAACAGGTCCTCCCGGAAGCGGCCGGCTTGCACCGCCGCGTCCAGGTCGACGTGCGTGGCGGCGATGACGCGCACGTCGATCCCGATGCGCTGCGTCGCGCCGACCCGGACGATGGTCTTGTCCTGCAGGAACCGCAGCAGGTTGGCCTGCAGCTCCAGCGGAAGGTCCCCGATCTCGTCGAGGAAGATGGTGCCGCCGGCGGCCGCCTCGATGCTGCCGATCTTGCGCTGGTGCGCCCCGGTGAACGAGCCGCGCTCGTGCCCGAACAGCTCCGATTGGACAAGGTTGTCCGGCAGGCCGCCGCAGTTGACCGGCACGAACGGTCCGCTCGCCCGGCGCGAGTGGTCATGGATGGCGCGCGCGACGAGTTCCTTGCCAGTCCCGCTCTCGCCGGTGATCAGCACGGGGGCATCGACCCGGGTCACCCGGTCGAGCTTTGCATGCAGCTCCAGCATCGGCCGGCTGCGGCCCACCATCCCGTACCGGCCGATCCACTCGTGTCCGTGGTTGAGCTTGTGCCGCAGCGCGACCCGGCCATGGGCATGGCCAAGCGTCACCAGCAGGCGCTGCGGGTCGGCTGGCGCGCTGTGGTGGTCGTAGAAGTTCTCCACCACCAGACGGGCCCACTCGGGGTCGGCGAGGTGCTCGGCGGGCAGCAGCGCGATCCATTCCATCGCGCTGCTCGAGACCAGCGTCTCGATCTCCTGCGCCGGCGCGTCGCGGCACGCCGGGAACAACATCAGGCCGACCGGGCAGGCGCCCAGCTTCGCCGTCGTGTGCGCCATGGATAGACCTGCAGCGAGATGAACCTCCCACCCGGCCCGCCCGAGCACGTGCTGGAGATCGCCGGCTGCACCGGCGAGATCCGCCAGCAGCACGCGCCTTGGAGTCATGCTGCGCCCCTGGTTGGCGGCCGCTTGCGCATGCCGGCCGCGATATGACGGCAGGTTCGAGCGCTCCACGACCCGGGCCGCTCTACAGCACGCGCCGTGCGCGGATGGCGACAGTCGCGGAAAGTGGTTGATACGCCAGACGGTTAGGGCAGATCCTTGCAGTGCCGGCGAGGAGCCGGCCGGGGCTGCCGTAAAACGCACCGACAGCGGGTGGGCACACCTGGAGACAGATTGAGGGGGCGGTCCCCTAAAGCTGGCGTGACCCGCTACCGATACAGTGCGTGCACGCCATCGCCGTGCTTTACGCTCGGGAGGACGCAGTGCAGGCAAATCCGTACCAGGCACCCGGGACGGCCGTGGGAGACACCCCGGCCGAGTACGGGCAGATCGACGTGTTCTCCGTCGCCGGCCGCCTCGGCCGCGTCCGCTACATCGGCTACAGCATTGGCATCACGCTCCTCGGATACGCACTGATCGCCGTCGGCGTCGGCGTGGGCAGCGCATTCGGCAATCCGCTGCCGGCCATGATGATCGGCGTCACCGCGATGGTCGGAATGCTCGTCATCGCGGTCATGCTGACCGTGCAACGCTGCCACGACTTCAACATGTCCGGCTGGCTCGCGCTCGTCTCGGTCGTCCCGCTGGCGCCGCTGCTGTTCTGGATCGTCCCGGGGACCCCGGGTGCGAACCGGTACGGCAATCCGCCGCCGCCCAACACGACCGGCGTGGTGGTACTCACGCTGAGCCTGTCGCTGATCTTCGCAATCGGTATCGTCGCGGCCGTGGCGCTGCCGGCGTACGTCGCCTACCAGAAAGGCGCTCAGCTGGACCAGGTGCGCTGACGGCTCAGCGGCGGCACCCACCCACAGCAGCCTCCACCCGGCATCGCCGGCGACAGGAGCACCAGCAGCAGAGCGGTGCGCGGGCCGGGTGACCGCGCGGTACATGCGCACGCAGTGCAGGTCCCGGGCGCTCCGCTGGAAGCGCGGTGGCAAGGAGGTTGATGAGGAGGTCTCGATCCGGCGGGGAACAGGCTGGTGGCCAAGGGCGGAATCGAACCACCGACACGCGGATTTTCAATCCGCTGCTCTACCAACTGAGCTACTTGGCCACGTCTCCCGGGACAGGAGCCGCCCGCCGCAAGGACTGCGGCGGACGAGAGGCGCGCATTATAGCGGTTCGGCCACGATCCGTGGCGCACGAACGCCAGACCGGGGCATGCCGCCCGAAAGGCCGCATGCCCCGCCAGGGTCCTGCCTCTAGTGCGCGACGGCCTGCTCGGCGGCGATGCCGGTGTTCTGCCGCACGTACAGCTCCTCCCACATCTCCTGGGACTTGCGATCACGCCACAGCAGCGAGCCGATGATCACGCACAGGAAGCCGAGCGGAATCGAATAGAGCCCGGGATTGCGCAGCGTGATCAGGGGCGCCTCCAGGCCGACGATGCTGGTCTCCTGGCCCTCGAACTTCTTCAGCGTGCCCTGGGCCGTGTCGAGGTCCTTCTTCGCCTTGCCCAGGTCGGCCTCGAGCTTGGTCTTCGCCGCCGGGTCGGTGGCAGCGGCGACGTCGGTCTCGAGCTGCGCGATCTTCGGCGTGACGGCATCGACCACCTTCTGCGCCTTGGCCTTCTCCACCTTCGGATAGGTCATGTTGGGCGAGACCATCACCAGTGCGATCGCGGAGAACGCGCCCACCAGCATGCCCAGCACGATGCCACCGGTGTTGCAGCGCTTCCAGTACAGCGTGAGCAGCACGCACGGCAGGTTGCTCGATGCGGCCACCGCAAAGGCCAGCGCCACCAGGTGCGCGACGTTCTGGCCCTTTGCAGCGATGCCGATGACGATGGCCGCTGCGCCGACGATGATCGCGGAGATGCGCGCGGCGCGCACTTCTTCCTCCTGCGTGGCGTGCTCGCCCTTGATCACGCCGACCCAGATGTCGTGCGACATGGCCGAGGCCGATGCCAGCACCAGCCCCGCCACCACCGCCACGATCGTGGCGAACGCCACCGCCGCGACGAAGGCCAGGAACAGGTTGCCGACCAGGGACTCGGCGCCGCCACCGATGAACTGGGCCAGCAGCGGGCCGGCCATGTTGCCGCCCTTGTCGATCGCGGTGATCTGCGCCGCGCCGACGTTGAGCGCGCTGCCGTTGCCGATGAACAGCGTCAGCACGTAGAAGCCGCCGATGATGGCCATGGCCCAGATCACCGACACCCGCGCCTGCTGCGCGCTGGGCACGGTGAAGAACCGCATCAGGATATGCGGCATGCCGGCAGTGCCCAGCACCAGCGCCATCCCCAGCGAGATCTGGTCGATCGGGTTCTTCAGGTACAGCCCCGGCTCCAGGAAGCGCTGGCCCAGCTGCTCCGGGGTCATGCTGGTCGCGGCATCGCCGAGCAGCTTGGCGACCTGCGCCTGCACCTTCGCATCGCCCACCACCGCCTGGAGGAAGCCGGGCAGGCTGAACCCGTACGGTGCCCAGGTGAAGATCACCAGCAGGATCGACGCGGCGACCAGCAGGATGGCCTTGATGATCTGCACCCAGGTCGTCGCCACCATGCCGCCGAACACGACGTAGGCCAGCATCAGCACGCCCACCGCGATGACCGAGATCTCATAGTCGATGCCGATCAGCGTCTTCACCAGCACGCCGCCGCCGACCATCTGCGCGGTCAGGTAGAACGTCGACACGGTGATGGTCGAGATCGCCGCCATGGTCTTGGCGGTCTTCTGTTCGTTGCGGAACGCGAGGATGTCACCCAGGGTGTACTTGCCGATGTTGCGACAGGGCTCGGCGATCACCAGCAGCACGGTGATGTAGGCCACCAGCCAGCCGACGGAGTACATGAAGCCGTCGTAACCGTAGAGCGAGATCAGGCCGGCGATGCCGAGGAACGATGCCGCCGACAGGTAGTCGCCGGCGATGGCCCAGCCGTTCTGGATGCCGCTCACGGAGCGCCCGGCCGCATAGAACTGCTGCGTGGTCTTGACGCGCTTCGCGGCGAGGTAGGTCACGTACATCGTGAGCGTGATGATGGCCGCAAACACCAGGACTGCGAGCCAGCCGTAGCGCTCCGGTACCGCGCCGCCCTTGAAGATGGCGTGCGCATTGACGCTCATGCCCGCCAGGGCGAGTCCCGCCAGGGCGGGAGCGAGTCTGCTCGATTTCATCGCTTGCCTCCCGTGCTGCCCGCCTTGCGGATGAGTGCCTCGGCCATGGGGTCGAACGTGCGGCTGGCCACCCGCGCATAGACGAACGCGATGCCCCAGGCGACGATGAACTCGGAGAGCGCGAACAGGATGCCGAAGTTGACCGGCCCCCAGACCTGCACCTTGAACAGGTCGGTGAAGTAGGCCGCGCCGACCGGCAGGAGGAAGTAGTAGATGATCGAGAAGATCATCAGCGTCCACAGGAACCGGCTCTTGCGCCGGTGCAGCTCCTGGAACTGGGGATCGGTGTCGATTCCCCGCCAATCCACGGATTGCGACATCGTGCAGTGTCCTCCCTCGCGATTTTTCGAGTGTCTTGTGTGCCGCCCCCGGGCGAGGGCGGGCGGGCCATTCTCCAGCCCTTGCTTCACCCGGGAGCATACCGCAGGTTCGGCGACCGAGGCTTAAGTCCGCGGCCCGGCGCAGGACGCCCGGGGGCCGTCCGTCATGCGCGGCTCTGGAACAGCGCCAGCTGGCGCACCTGCACGCGCAGCAGCTCGCGCAGCGTCCCGATCCCCCGCCGACGCGCATGTTGCAGTGCGAGCAGGAAGAGCTGGGCCGTGGCGAAGGCGTCCGCCAGCGCGTCATGGCGGCCGGACATGCCGAGCCGGTAATGCCCGAGCCAGCGGTCCAGGTCCCACCCCTCCGCGCCCGGCTGCTGCGTCAGCGGCGGAAGGATGAGCCCGAGGTCGATCGAAAGCGGGTCATACCGGATGCCCAGGTGTGCCCGGGCAGCACGGTCCAGCATCACGACGTCGAACAACGTGTGATAGCCCACCACGACGTCGGCGCGCGCGAAGCGGAGGTAGCCCGCCAGGGCGCTGTCCGGCTGCTCGCCGGCACCCTGCGCGCGGTGCCCGATGCCGTGCACCAGGACGTTCTCCACGTCGCTTGGCTCGCGCTGGTGCAGGAAGGCCTCGAAGGTCGAGGCCAGCGCCACGCGCCCCTGCTCGATTGCACACGCACCAATCGACAGGAGCCGGTCCCGGTGCGGATCCAGCCCGCTGGTCTCGGTGTCGACCACCACCCAGCGCACCCGGTCGAGCGCGGTGTCCTGCGCGGGTCTGGCGGCATCCCGCCAGGCGTGCCGCGCTGCCCGCGCGGTCTCGCTGTCCGGCGCACTGCCCAGCCAGCGGCCGAGCAGGGTCACAGGCGGAAGTCCAGCCGCAGCCGCTGCTGGAGCTTGCGCGACTGCCGGAACGCCTCCTTGAGGATGCGGCGGTCCAGCACGTTGAGTTGCCCGGGCTGGACGTAGTTGTCCGGCTCTGCGCCGGCGCGGACCTGCGCGTGCTGGTGCTGCAGCCTCACAGACTGCACGAACTGGAAGGCGTCGACCCACGCATTGGTCTCGCTCGCATGCAGCTGGCGTTGCGCAGCCACCGCACGCAGCCGTTCGGCAGTCGAGGTGGGATCGACGCCGGCAGCCAGGGCGAGCACGCGCGCGGCGTCGACGAAAGGGGTCACGCCGTTGAGCTTGATGTCGAGCGAATCGTCCGCACCGTCATGCCGCTCGAGCGCGAAGTCGCGGATCACGCCGAGCGGCGGGCTGTTGCGCAGCGCATTCCCGGCCATCAGGCGCAGGAAGACCGACTGACCGGCCGCATTGCGGGTGAGCCACTCGCGCAGCTCGGCCGCCAGTGCGGTGTGCCCCCACAGCGCCCTGAAGTCGAAGAAGATCGCTGCGTTGAGCAGCGCCTCCCCATCGGGCGCGCGCATCCAATCGGCGAAGTGCTGCTTCCATTCCGACAGGCTCAGGCACCAGCGCGGGTTGCCGGCCATGATCTGCCCCTTGCACAGGGGGAAGCCGCATCGCGCGAGCGCATCGTTCACGCGCTGCGCAAGGGCGACCAGCCGTTCGCGCGCGGCTTCGACGGGACCCTCAGGATCGGGGAACAGGATTCCGTTGTCCTGGTCCGTCGCCAGGGTCTGCTCGTGCCGGCCTTCGGAACCGAAGGCGAGCCAGCACAGGTCCTCGGCGCCGAAACCGGCGTGCGTGCACTCCAGCTCCAGCACACGAGTGGCGACCAGGTCATTGAGCGTGGACACGATCCGGGTCAGCTGCTCGGCGGCCACACCCTGGGCGAGCAGCGTCTGTGTGAGCGCACGCACGTCGCGTGAGGCGAGCGCCAGGTGGGCGACGTCGGGCGCGCGCCGGATCGACTCCCCGACCCCGGTCATGCCCACGCGCCTGAGCGCGAACAGTGCACCCTCCGAGACCACCCCGGCGCATTCCCCGGCACGCGTGACCACGACGTGGTGGAAGCCGTGCCGCGCCATCAGCAGCGCGGCTTCGAGCGCGGGCGCCTCCTGGGGCAAGGCGACCGGCCGTGGCGTCATCACCGCGGCGATCCGGGCGTCCGGGGACAGGTGCGCTAGCGCAACCCGGTCGCGCAGGTCGCGCAGGGTGAAGATGCCGATGGGCTGCCGCTCGGCGTCGCACACCACGACCGATCCGACCCGTTCATCGCGCATGCGGGCCAGCACGACCGACAGCGCCTCGTCGGCCGAGCACGTGACCGGCTCGCGCGCGAGCAGGTTGGCAAGCGGCTGGTCGAGCGGATCGCGGGTGTCGAGCGCCGCGTATTCCTGTTGCAGGTGCCGGCGCGAGGTCACCAGGAGGTTTGCGAGCCCGGAGGTGCAGAAGTCCCGGAACGGCAGGCTGCTGCGGAGCAGGGCCTCGAAGTCGGCGAGGTCCAGCCGCCAGCAGAAGGTGTCGCCGTCGGCACGGTAGACGCTGGTGGTCGCGCGCTTTCCGATCAGCGCGCCGAGCGGGAAGCACTCGCCGGGCGCAAGGCGGAAGCGCGCCGCCCCCGTTCCGGCGTCCAGCCCGTCGATGGCGCCCTGGCGCATCACGTAGAACGACCGTGCCACGCCGTCCGCGGGCTGCAGCACGACCGCATCCGGAGGAAAGTAGACCAGCGCCAGCCGGGCAACCATCCAGTCGAGATCGCCCTGCGCCATGGCATCGAACGGCGCATGCCGCCGCAGCTCGGCGATCGTCGCCGCTGCAAGCGATGGGGCAACCGGCCTCGAGACTTGGGATGCGCACACAGTGCTCACCACTATACCGTCCCGCATCCGCGGCCGGGCGAAGCCCCCCGGGCCGTCCAAAAGCAAAGGGCGCCCTCACGAGCGCCCTTCGCATCACCACCGGACCCCGGCGCATCGAGCGTCACCTCAGTGACGCTCGAATCCGCCGAGTTATTCCGTCGCGCACCGCGCGACGGAACAGCACTACATGTCCATCCCGCCCATGCCGCCCATGCCGCCCA
>CAZFYX010000043.1:0-56922 GCA_964523885.1 uncultured Burkholderiales bacterium
CAGATCATCGAGATTGCGCTGCAGAGCCTCACGGCGAGCGTCTGCCTGCTGAGAGCGGAAGAGCGGCACCTCGCCCTCCAGTTGCCTGCGCACAGCATCGCGGCGGTGCTCGGCGGCCCTCAGCTCCGTGCGCATCTTTTCGATTTCGCCGTCCATGGTCATCATGCCGGCCACGGAGTCCTGCGCCGTACCGAGGTGCTCGAAGTTATCCAGTTTGAACTGCTTGAGCCGTCGCTCTGCCTCGCTCAGGACGCGCTCGTACTCTTCGATCTGGGTGTCGAGGAACTGCCGCGCCTTGTCGGTGTCACGGCGCTTATTCGCTACGCCCGATTCGACGAAAATGGATAGCAGCGCATCTATCGTTCGCATGGCACGCTTGGGATCGGCGTCGCGGTAAGACAGCTGGAACAGGTTGTCCTTTGAGCTGCTGACCTGAACCTGTCTGGTTACCCGATCGATGATTTCGCTGCGATCTTGATCATCCCGAACATTCAGATCAAGCTCCGCCCGCCGGACCAGCCGGTCCACATTGGTCCGGCTCAGCAGCGTTCGACTGAGGATCTCGACCTGTTGATCAACGTTGGGCTGCACCGCGAGGCCCGCCATCAGCGGCTTCAGGACCGACTCGGTGTCTACGTAGACCTGCGCGTTCGCTTCGTACTGTGAGGGAACCAGCAATGAGTACGACAGTCCGGCTACTGCCACCAACCACGCAACGGCCAAGCCCCAGAACCGGCGGAGCCAGATCGCCCGCAGTTGCCCGATCAGTTGAGCCAGAAGCTGATCCATGGTGGGAGTTAGAACCAGCTCTCAGGAATGATCAACACATCGCCGGGTTTCACCGCCACGTTGGCAGAAATATCACCGTCCCGCATCAGGTCATCCAGGCGCACGTTGTAGAGAGCGTTACCCTCCGACGTACGTAGGATGGTTGCCTTGTTGCCCGCCGCGAAATCCGTTATTCCCCCGACCGCAATCATGACATCGAGCACCGTCATTCTTTCGCGATATGGCAGGGCCTGGGGCTTGGCCGCCTGGCCTATCACCCGCACCTGCTCGCTGTACGGCCCGGCAAACGTGGTCACCACAACGTTTACGACTGGATTCTTCACGTAGCGGGCCAGGGAAAGTTCCAGTTCACGCGACACGGCGGACGGATCCTTGCCGGCTACCTCGATATCCTCGACGAGGGGCGTCGTGATTCGCCCGTCTGGCCGCACGGGAACAGAGACCGACAAGTCCGGGTTTCGCCATACGATTATCGAAAGTACGTCACCCGCACCGATCACGTATCGGTAGTTCTTGACCGAGACATCCGTCGGGGCGGGCGGGGTAGTCGGCTTCTGTGCACAGCCGGTCGCAACGGCTCCGAGCAAGCAGGCCAGGACGACCCATTTCAAAGCCCGCGGATCAATGCATGCCACCCAAGACTTGCCCATTCGTCCTACTCTCCCTCAGGCGAAAACGTAGCGCGCTCAGGCACATCGTCGCCAGTCGCACGCCTATCCAGAGTCACTCGTCGAGTATACCGACCGGGTAGAACGATCCAAGGCGTGTAACAGTAATTTGACGATCTGGGTAGCCGATCATGCTGCCACTGCTACCGGCGAGGCGCGAGGTTATGCGGGCTCCAGGCATTTCTTGCCCCCTTTTTCCTTCCGTTGACACTCAACCATCACTGAGGTCGGCAGACGTAGAATCCGCCGCACGATGAACGCCGACTATGGCTTCCTTTACGAGCGCAGATGGGTCCTATGCAACAGATGACGGAAACGAGTCAGATAATCGCAGTAGTCGGCCTGGGCTACGTCGGCCTCCCGCTCGCGATCGAGTTCGGAAAGCACTACCGCACCATCGGGTACGACCTCTCCGAGGAGAAGGTCCGTCACTACCGTTCGAGGCGCGATCCGACGAACGAGGTGCCGCCGGCAGAATTCGAGGCCAGCAAGCACTGTCACTTCACGACCGATCCACGGGACCTGGCCGAGGCGGACACTATCATCGTCGCGGTACCTACTCCGATCGATACGGCCCGGCGACCGGACTTCATGCCGCTGATCTCATCGAGCGAGACGGTCGGCAAGCACATGAAGCGCGGCGCCACTGTCGTCTACGAATCCACCGTCTACCCGGGCGCCACGGAAGAGGTATGCGTCCCCGTGCTGGAGCGCTTTTCACAGGGCCGCTGGCAACGCGACTTCTTCGTCGGCTACTCCCCCGAGCGCATCAACCCGGGCGACAAGCAGCACACCCTGCCGCGCATCATCAAGGTGGTATCAGGCGATACCCCCGAAACACTCGAGAAGGTCGCAGCCCTCTACGGCTCGATCGTCCCGGCCGGCGTCCACCGCGCCTCCTCCATCAAGGTGGCCGAGGCCGCAAAGGTCATCGAGAACACCCAGCGCGACCTGAACATCGCGCTGATGAACGAGCTGGCGATCATCTTCGACAAGCTCGGGATCGACACGCTCGAAGTCCTCGAAGCCGCGGGCACGAAGTGGAACTTCCTGCCTTTCCGCCCTGGCCTGGTCGGAGGGCACTGCATCGGGGTCGACCCGTACTACCTGACCTACAAGGCCGAGATGGTGGGCTACCACCCGCAGGTCATTCTGGCAGGCCGGCGCATCAACGACGGCATGGGCAAGTTCATCGCCGAGCAGACGGTGAAGAAGATGATCGCGGCCGGCAGCCCGGTGCGCGGCGCACGCGTGAACGTGCTGGGCCTGACCTTCAAGGAAGACGTGCCGGATCTGCGCAACTCCCGCGTGATCGACGTCATCAACGAGTTGCAGACCTATGGGGTGGAAGTGATCGTCCACGACCCGATCGCCGATCCGCGGGATGCGCATGAAGAGTACGGCGTGGAACTGGTGCGCTGGGAGGAACTCCCCCGGGCCGATGCCGTGGTCGCAGCGGTCGCACACAAGTGCTACGTGGACAAGCCGATGAACCGGCTCCTGGAGAAGCTCAAGCCCGGCGGGATCTTCATCGATGTCAAATCCCGCTTCGACAAGGAAGCGCTGGAGACGGCCGGCGCCTGCGTCTGGAAGCTGTAGGTCGCAAGGCACTGCTACATACCCCTCACCCCCGGCCCCTCTCCCGCAAGGGGCGAGGGGAGGCAACTGCGGCGCTGTTGCTGTTCCCCCTCTCCCTCGACGTGAGAGGGCTGGGGTGAGGGTGACGCGCGCAGCGCAAACCGAGCAGGCGCGTGGAACACCCCACAACGCTCAGTGCACTAGCAATCCCCTCGCCCTGCTCCGATCCGCGTGGCGCAGCAACCTGCGCCCTCCTCCTACCTCGCGTTCTTCCGGATGAACCCGGCCATCCGCTCGATTCCCTTGCGGATCGCATCGTTCGACGCCGCGTAGCTGAAGCGGATGTGCTGCCCCTCGTTGGGCACCCGCGGACCGAAGTGGATGTCGGCGAGCACCGCCACGCCGGCCTCGTACAGCAGCCGCGCGCGGAACTCCTCCGAATCCTTCGCGCCGATCATCGCGCACGCCTCGGTGATGTTGGGCCACACGTAGAACGCGCCCCCCGGTGACTGGCAGGTCACGCCCGGCACCTGGTTGAGCAGTTCGACGATCAGGTTGCGCCGCTCCAGGAACACGTCGCGCATGCGCTTCGCATCGTCCTGCGGACCGTTGAGTGCCTCGACCGCGGCCCACTGGCTGATCTGCGACGCACAGGACTCGGTGTTGGTGATCCAGGTGGTGAAGTAAGGCGCGAGCTTGCGGTTGGCGATGAAGCCCAGCCGCCAGCCGGTCATCGCCCAGGTCTTGGAGCAGCCGTCGGAGATGATGGTGCGCTCCTGCATGCCGGGGAACGTGGCGATCGACACGAACTCGCCGTCGTACACCAGGCGCCCGTAGATCTCGTCGGCGAACACCCACACCTGCTCGTGCTTGCGCAGGATCTCGGCGATCGCCTCCATCTCCTTGCGCGGGATGATGCCGCCGGTGGGGTTTTGCGGCGAGTTGAGGATCAGCAGCCTGGTGCGCGGCGTGATCTTGTCGGCCAGCTCCTGCGGGTCGAAGTTGAACGAGCGCGACTCGCGCAGGTGGATCGGCACCGGCACCGCGCCGTTGGCCTTGATCTGCGACTCGTAGATGGGGAAGCCGGGATTGGGGAAGATCACCTCGTCGCCAGCGCCGTAGTCGGTCACCGTGAGGATCGAGTAGCCGATGAACGGCTTCGCCCCTGCACCGACGACGACGTCGTTGGGATCCACCGCCAGGCCGCGCGTCCGGCGCATGTCCGCCGCCACCGCCTCGCGCAGCTCGTTGATGCCAGCCGAGGGCGTGTACCCGTGCCGACCGTCGCGAATCGCCTTGACCGCCGCGTCCTGGATGTTGACCGGCGTGTGGAAATCGGGCTGGCCGATGCAGAAGGAGATGATGTCGCGCCCTTCGCGGATGAGCTTGTTCACTTCCGCGAGAACCACGAACGCGTTCTCGGTGCCGAGCTCCTGCGCCCGGCGGCTGATCTCTGCCATCCCCGCCTCTCCCCCGAATCTGTTGTGTACAAACGCAAAGGGCGGGCTGCAATAGCCCGCCCCGCTGCTGTCGTTCCGTCGCCCGGACGCGGCCCGGGAATGAACCTGCACTTATAGCATGGCCCCGGAAAACCGGTCAAACGCCGCTGCCGGCCCCGAGCCACGCCCTCAGCGCGGCGTTCACCTCGTCCGGTTTCTCCAGCGTCGCGAGGTGCCCGCAGTTCTCCAGCACCACCAGGCGGGCTCCGCGGATGCCGGCGGCGATCTCCTCGTGGAAGGTCAGCGGCGTGATCGCGTCCTGCCGGCCGCAAAGCACCAGCGTCGGACAGGCGATCCCGCGCAGCGCCGGGCGGAAATCGGCACGCGACATCACCGCCTCCTGCTGGCGCACGTAGGCTTCGATGCCGATGCGATCGGCCATCCCCTGGACGATGTCGACCAGCGGCTGGTCGTCGACCCGGGAGGGATGCACGAGCAGGGGCAGCATCCGCTTGTTCACCGGGGCCAGGCCCTTGGCCCCCTGCGCGATGCGGATCAGCGTGCGGCGGCGCTCGCCCTCGTCGGCCGAGTCGGGCCGCGCGCGCGTGTCCAGCAGCGCGAGCCGCTCGATGCGCTGCGGGGCCTGCCGCATCATCTCGAGCGCGACGTAGCCACCCATCGAGAGCCCGGCGATCGCGAAGCGCTCGAACGGCGCCTCGTCCAGCACCCGTTTCGCCATGCCTTCCATCGTGGCGTCGCGGGTCAGGTCGGGAATGAAGATCTCCGCCGCGTCGCGCAGCGCCTGCACCTGCGGTGCCCACAGCGCGGCGTCGCACAGCAGGCCGGGGACCAGGATGAGAGGCGGTTTCATCAGGGGCTGGCTGGGAGAGAGCCCGATTACACCATCGCATCCGGGCGAACGCAAACCTGCACCCGGCGCGTATCATCGACGGCTCGCGACCGTACCCAGGAGAGTGCCATGCCCGACAACACGCAGGTCCTGCTCGTCAACCGCCCGCAGGGCTGGGTGCAGGAATCCGACTTCCGCATCGTGCGCACCCCGGTGCCGGCGCCCGGTCCCGGCCAGCTGCTGGTGCAGGTGCTCTGGCTGTCGCTCGATCCGTACATGCGCGGCCGCATGAACGAGGGCAAGTCCTACGCGAAGGCGCAGGAGCTCGGCGAGGTGATGACCGGCGGCACCGTCGGCAAGGTCATCGAGTCCAACCACAAGCGCTTCAAGGTGGGCGATCACGTCGTCGGTGCCCTCGGTTGGCAGCAATACGCCGTAAGCGACGGCGAGGGGCTGAGCAAGGTGGATCCGGACCTGGTGCCCCTGTCCTGCTACGTCGGCGTGGTCGGCATGCCCGGCGCGACGGCCTGGATCGGCCTGCTCGAGCACTGCCAGCCCAGGGCCGGCGAGACTGTCGTGGTATCGGCCGCCACCGGCGCGGTGGGCAGCGTGGTCGGACAGTTGGCGAAGCTGCAGGGCTGCCGCGCCGTGGGCATCGCAGGCGGTGCACGCAAGTGCGAGTACGCGGTGCGTGAGCTGGGCTTCGACGCGTGCGTCGACTACAAAGGCGGCAAGCTGTACGAGGCGCTGAAGGCAGCGTGCCCGGACGGGATCGACTGCTACTTCGAGAACGTGGGCGGCGAGGTGATGGACACGGTGTTCCGCCAGCTCAACGCATTCTCGCGCGTCGCCCTGTGCGGGATGATCTCGGACTACAACGCCACCGAGCCGTACGGCGCGAAGATGGTGCGCTCGCTGCTGGTCAATCGGGTGAAACTGCAGGGCTTCATCGTGTCGGACCGGATGGACCTCTACGGCCGCGCGCTGCAACAGCTCGGGCGCTGGGTGGCGCAGGGCAAGCTGCGCTATCACGAGACGGTCGCGGAGGGACTGGAGAACGCACCGCGCGCGTTCATCGGCATGCTGCGCGGGGAGAACCTCGGCAAGCAGCTGGTGAAGGTCGCGGCATAGCGGGCGCCCGCGACGGCTGCAGGTACAGCACCGGGATCAGCGGTCGACCGGCATGCCGACGCGACTTTCGCGCGCGGGCATCGGCGCAGCGGTGCTGCACCTTGCCCTGCTCGGCTTCACCGTTACGCTGATCCTCGGCACGACCGCGGGCGACTGGCGCGCCTGGTGGATGCTGTTCCTCGCGCTGGACTTCCCCGTGAGCCTGGGCGTGCTGCCGGTCACCTGGCTGGTGCCGGCCTCGGACCAGGGGCCGCTGCGCGACCTGTCGAACTTCTGGTGGCCACTCGCCTATCATGGCGTGGTCGGTACGTGGTGGTGGTACGTGGTCGGCTGGGCTGCGGCGCGCAAGGTCGCCGCCGCGCTCGGCCGCAATGTGGACGCGGACAAGCGGGAGGGGGAATGAGGGCAGTCGCAATGGGGTTGTTGGGGCTGGCGCTGGCCGGCGCGGCATCGGGCGCGGGCGCAGCCGGCCTGGCCGAGACCGCCGACCAGAAGGCGCAGGCCGTGGAAGGCAAGGTCATCGCCTGGCGCCGGGACATCCACCAGAACCCCGAGCTGTCCAACCGCGAGACGCGCACCGCCGCACTGGTCGCAGAGCACCTGCGCGCGCTCGGGATGGAGGTGAAGACCGGCGTCGCCCACACCGGCGTCATCGGCATCCTGAAGGGCGGTCGGCCCGGCCCGGTCGTGGCCCTGCGGGCGGATATGGACGGGCTGCCCGTGACAGAGGAGGTCGATCTGCCGTTCCGGTCGCGCGCCAAGGGCCAGTACAACGGCCAGGAGGTGGGCGTCATGCACGCCTGCGGCCACGACGCCCACGTCGCCATCATGATGGGTGTGGCCGAAGTGCTTGCCGGCATGCGCGACCAGCTGCCCGGCACGGTCAAGTTCGTGTTCCAGCCGGCCGAGGAAGGTCCGCCGGCCGGCGAGGAAGGCGGCGCGACCCTGATGATCAAGGAGGGTGTGCTCGACAACCCGCGGCCCGACGCGATCTTCGGCCTGCACGTGATCGCGGGCATTCCGGCCGGCGTGCTCACCTATCGCGCGGGCCCGCTGATGGCCAGCGCAGACTGGGTCTACATCACGGTCAAGGGGCGGCAGACGCACGGCGCCTGGCCCTGGAAAGGCGTGGATCCGGTGGTGACCGCCTCGCAGATCGTGCTCGGCCTGCAGAACATCGTCAGCCGGCAGATCGACGTCAGCAAGGAACCTGCGGTGGTGACCATCGCCACCATGCACGGCGGCGCGCGCAAGAACATCATCCCCGACGCGGTGGAGATGTCGGGCACGATCCGCAGCTTCGACGAGGAGATGCGCGCCGACATCCACGCCCGCATCCAGCACGTGGCCGAGAACATCGCCGCCGCGAACGGCGCCTACGCCGAGGTGAAGATCGAGAAGGCGGTGGCGGTGACCAACAACGAGGAGAAGCTCACCCAGCGCATGGCGCCGAGCCTGAAGCGTGTCGCGGGCGAGGACCGCGTGCAGGTGCAGCCGCGGGTCATGGTGGCCGAGGACTTCTCCTACTTCCAGCAGCAGGTCCCGGGGATGTTCTTCTTCCTCGGCATCACGCCGAAGGACCAGGACATGTTCACGGCTGCGCCCAACCACTCGCCGCGCTTCTTCGTCGACGAGACGGCGCTGGTCACCGGCGTGCGCGCCCTCACGGCCCTCACCGTGGACTACCTCTCCGCGGGCAAGTAACCGGAGGGGGCCCGGCCGCAGGCCGGCGCCCCCGCTTTCTGGCACGGGCCTTGCGCCCCGCGGCGGCAGATCAGGATCCCTCTCTTGAAACGCCGCGACCGCCTCGACACCTTCGTCCCGCCGCGTCCCAGTCCCGGCCTGATGGGCGCGCTCGCCCCGGTGAACCGGGTGCTGTGCCTCGCCGGCACGCCGGGCCTGCGCGCGATACCCGGCCTGAACCGCGTGCCCGGCATTCGTGGTCTGTCCGACGTCGTCGACATCGACCTGCCGCGCACGGACGAGGATCGTCTCCTGATGACGGTGAACCCGGCCACCGCCGCCTTCATCGCCCCCAACCATCCCGAGTTCTTCACCGACTGGATGCTCGACAAGGAGCTGTCGGCACGCATCGCGCCGCTGATGGCGAGCTGGGCCACGCACGAGGTGGTGAATGGCATGGGTGCGCTGGCGCAGTGGTTCTGGCTGAAGAACAACCTGGTCGCCCAGATCCCCGGCGCCGGCGGCGCAGCCGGTCGCGAGTACTCGGTCGACTGGGCCTTGCAGGGGCATGGGGTGCTGCTGCACCCCGAAGGCGGCGTCGGCTGGCATGCGGACCACGTCGCGCCACTGTTTCCCGGCGTGGTGGACATGGGGATGCAGGCCGTTGCGGTGGCCGGCCAGCGCGGCATCGACCGCCCCGTCTACATCGCCCCGGTGCTCTGGAAGCTGCGCTTCGTGCGCGACGAGATGCGGCGCCTCGAGCGTGAGATGCGCCACGTCGAGCACCAGTTGTCGATCCCGCCGCGCGGGAAGGACCTTGCCGCGCGCATCCATCACGCCTACCGCAGCCTGCTTGCGCGCGATGCAGCCGCGCTGGGGATCGCGTCCGACCCCTTGCAGGGCTACTTCGACGCGCAGGCGCGGCTGCTGCGTGCGATCGAGACGCGGATGCGCAACCTGGCCGGTGGCCGCGCAGAAGAACTCCCTCCGCCGACGACCGATGCAGGGGCGGACGTGCAGGCGCTGCTGCGGCCGGTCGAGCGCTGGCTGCGCAACGACGGCGCGAATGCAGCGGAAGGCAAGGAGGTCCGTCGGCTGGTGAAGATCGCCCGCCGCCTGCTGCGCCTCACCCCGGCACTGTACCGCAGCCCGCAATGGACGCAGGAGCAGGTGGCCGAGAACATCAAGCGGCTGCGCTGCGACTACTGCTTCGGCGGCTGGCGCGACACCCTCCACCGCTTCGTGCCGCGCCCGGTGGGACCACGCGTCGCACACATTCGTGCGGCGCAGCCGCTGGACCTGCGGGTGCTGTGCGCCGGAGCCGGTCCGGCGGATCGCGTGGCCCGCTCGGGCCTGCTGCTCAAGCTGCGCGATGCAATGCAGTCGACGCTCGACGCGCTGGGTGACGAGCTGGCGCCACTGCAGCAGGGCCCGCTGCTGCGCAATCCCTTTCTCTAACCGCCGAAGCCGTCCGCCACGCTCACGTCGAGCAGGGCCGGCCCGCCGCGCTGCATCGATTCGCGCAGCGCCGGACCGACCTCGTCCGGATCGACGATCCGGCGCGCCTGCACACCCATCGACTGGGCCAGTGCCACGAAGTCGATCTCCGGCTCGCGGATGTCCATGCCGATGAACCGGTCGGTGCCGCGCATCGACTTCAGCCGCTCCTTGAGGATGCGGTAGCCGCGGTTGTTGGGGATGACGTAGGTGATCGGCAGCTTCATGTGCGCGGCGGTCCACAGCGCCTGGATGCTGTACATCGCCGACCCGTCGCCGACGATGGCCACCACCGGCCGGTCGCGCAGCGCCACGCTGATGCCGACGGCACCCGCCATGGCGAAACCGATGCCGCCGCTCGCGAGGCCGTGGAAACCCTGCGCGTCGCGCAGCGGCAGGAAGTTCAGCAGCGAGAAGCCGGACACCAGCGCCTCCTCGAGCACCACCACGTCGCGCGGCAGCGCTTCGGTGATGCGCATCATCAGCGCCCGCGGATCCATCGGCCGCGCCCCGAGCAGCTTGTGCGCGTCCTGCCGCGCCCGCTCCCGCTTCGCCGTCCAGTTGCCGGTGCGCAGCGCATCGAGCCGGCGCTGTGACTCGGCTGCACGCGCAGCACCGCCGCGGGCCGTCACCACCGGCACCAGCGCGCGCAGGGTCTCCTTCACGTCGGCCTTGATCGCGATCTCCGCGGGATAGTTCTTCGCCAGCTCCCAGTCACGCTCGCCGATCTGGATGACGCGCGCGCCGGGCGGCATCGCATCCACCGGGCTGTACACCGACATGCGCAGCTGGTCCGAGCCGAGGAAGACGATGACGTCGTACGCTGCGAGCGCGTCGCGCACCTGCTGCTGGTTGCGCGTCAGCGCGCCCAGGAAAGCCGGATGCTCGGACAGGAACTGCGCCGCGTACGGCACGGTCTGCTGCAGCACCGGTGCGCCGAGTGCTTCGGCCAGCGCCGCCGCTTCCTGCAGCGCATCGCGCGTCGCGAGCTCGTGACCGGCGATCAGCACGGGATTGCGGGCGCCGAGCAGCGCATCGGCCAGACGTGCCAGCGCCTGGTCGCCGGGACGCGTGACCGCATCGACGCGGCTGGGCTGGCCGAGGTCGAGCTCGGCCTCGGCATCCAGGATGTCGCCGGGCAGGCTGATGAACACCGGCCCGGTCGGCGGCGTGAGCGCGACTTTCGCCGCGCGCCGCACGATGCGCGGCAGGTCCTGCACCCGGCTCACCTCGACGGCCCACTTCACCATCGGCTGCGCGATGGGCACCAGCGGGTCGTACAGCAGCGGCTCCATCAGACCGTGGCCCTGCTCCTGCTGGCCGGCGGTGACGATCACTGGCGAACCGTAGAACTTCGCGTTGTAGAGCGAGCCCATGGCATTGCCCAGCCCCGGCGCCACATGCACATTGCACGCGGCAAGCCGTCCGGACGCGCGGGCGTAGCCGTCTGCCATGGCGACCACCAGGGACTCCTGCAGGCCGAGCACATACCCGATCCGGGACTGGTGACCCAGCGCCTCCATGATCGCGAGCTCGGTGGTGCCGGGGTTGCCGAACATGACGTCGACGCCTTCCGAGGCGAGCAGCGCGAGGAAGGCGGCACGGCCGCTGGTCAGCGTGGGCGGGCTGGGCATGCGCGGGTCGTTCATGGCGTCTCGACGTCCGGGGTCAGCGCGGCAGTGTAGCGCATGTGTCCGGGACGAAAAGAAGCCCGCAGGCGTCGGCCTGCGGGCTGGTCACGCCCCAGCTGGCTCAGGTCAGCGCGGCGCCCACCGCGTTGACATAGAGCGCATAGATCGACGTGCTGCCGCACATGAGCAGGCGGTTGCGCTTGGTGCCGCCGAATACGAGGTTGGCAATGACTTCCGGCGTGTGCAGGAAGGCCAGCAGGGTCCCGTCCGGCGCGTGCACGCGCACCCCGTTGGTCTCGACCCCGCCCCAGCCCCATCCGCACCAGAGGTTGCCGTCGGTGTCGCAGCGGATGCCGTCGGTGAAGCCGGGCTTGAAGTCCGCGAACACCTTGGGATTGGTCGCCTTGGTGCCGTCGCTGCTCACGTCGAACACGATGACGTTGGCCGGATACTGCGGGCCGTCGGTGGCGCCGGTGTCCACCACGTACACCTTCTTGAAGTCGGGTGAGAAGCAGATGCCGTTGGGGCGGCGCATCGGGCCATCCGCGATCACGGTCACCTTGCCGCTCTGGCCATCGATGCGGTACACCCGCGTCGGCAGCTCGAACTCGGCCTTGTGGCCTTCGTACGGTCCGAGGATGCCGTAGCCGGGATCGGTGAACCAGATCGACCCGTCCTTGTGCACGGCCGCGTCGTTCGGGGCGTTGAGCTTCTTGCCGTCCACGCTGTCGCACAGCACGGTCCAAGTGCCATCGTACTCGCGCCGGCGCACGCGCCGGGTGTCGTGCTCCATGGCGATCAGGCGGCCCTGGTTGTCGCGCGTATGCCCGTTCGAGTAGCCGGACTCGGTCTGGAACACGCTGACGTGCCCGTCGTCCTCGGTCCAGCGCAGCGTGCGATGGTTGGGAATGTCGCTCCAGATCAGGCAGCCCCAGTCGCCCATCCAGGCCGGGCCCTCGCACCACAGGGCCGCGTCATTGCCCATGCCGTGCCAGATGCGCTGCAGGGTGGCGTTGCCCTGGCGGCCGGTGAAGCGCTTGTCCATCACCTCCCACGCCGGTTCGGGGTAGGTCACCGGCTCGTTGCCGGTCCAGTCGCGGTCGCGGGCGAACTTGTCGGCGGCGAAGGCGCCGGTAGCAGCAGCAGCAGCGGTGGTGGCGGCAGCGGCAGTGAGGAATGCACGTCGGGTGACTTCCATCTCGATCTCCTCCTGTTGGTATGAGCGCGCGAGCGCACCGTGCGCGGCTTCGCACCGGGAGTCGGGCTGGCGGCTCGAGAGGATGCGACGTCGCGCGGCAGACGCAGGCGCGAGTCGTCCGGCAGCAACCGACGTACCCTTAAGTTTCAATGTCCCCGCAGTTACCGCGGCAGGAGCGACCCCGCCGGCAGATCAGTTCGTGCGAGGATCGCGTGCGAGCGGGAAGGTAACCTCTACACGCAGGCCGCGCCCCTGCGCGTCCGCACCCAGCTGCACGCTGGCGCCGTGCAGCTCCGCGATCCGCTGCACGATCGACAGGCCCAGCCCGCTGCCGCCCTCGGCGGCGCTCTCCAGGCGATGAAAGCGCTCCATGGCGCGTGTGCGGTCCTGCGGGGCGATGCCGGGCCCCTCGTCGCTGACGCTCAGCGCAGCGCCGGCCGGCTGCTCGGTCAAAGCGACCAGCACCCTGCCCTCGCCTGCATGCGCAATCGCGTTCTCGACCAGGTTGCGCAGCAGCACCGCGATCAGGCCGGGCTCGCAGCGGATGCCGGGATCGGGGCCTTCAGCCAGTTCCACGGTCATGCCCGCTGCCAGCGCGCGTGGCGCTGCCTGGGCGAGAACTTCCTCGGCGATCGGGCGCAGCGGATGCACCGCCAGGCGGCCCAGATCCACCGCATCTACGCGTGCCAGGGTCAGCAGCTGATCGACCAGCCGCCCGGCGCGGTCGGCGCCGCTCACCACCTGGTCGATGGCATGGTTGCGGGCGCCGTCGCTGCCTGCCACCCGCGCCACCTGCGCCTGGGCCTTGATCGCCGCCACCGGCGTGCGCAGCTCGTGCGCCGCATCGGCGGTGAAGCGCCGCTCCCGCTCCAGCGAAGCGCGGATCCGCTCGAACAGCCGGTTGAGCTGCTCGATCAGCGGCACCACCTCGGCCGGCGCACTGGCATCTTCGATCGGGGCGAGGTTGCCCGGGTCGCGCCGAGCAACCTGGTCCCGCAGCCCGGTCAGCGGACGCAGGCCGCCGCGGATCGCCAGCCACAGCAGGCCAGCCAGTGCCGGCACCGCCAGCAGCAGCGGCGCCAGGAGGCCACCGGCGAGACGATCAGCGAGGTCGTTGCGCACCTCCATGCGCTCGCCCACGTGGACCAGCATCTTGTGCGACTCGTCCCACGCGGTGAACACCCGCCAGGCCTGCCCGTCGACGACCCGGTCGCTGAACCCCTCTTGTCCGGTCCCGAGCGGCTGGTTGGGCGCATTCATCGAGTGCAGCCGCAGCTCGCGCCCCTTCTCCCAGACCTGGAACGCCACCTTGCGCGCGTGGCGGTGGAGCATGGGGGCGTGCTCGGTATCCACCTCGTCGATCTCGCCGGAGGCGGCCTGGACGATCAGCAGGGCCGCGGCCTGGGCGAGGTGCGCATCGAGCAGCTCCGCCGTCTCGTGCCGCGCGTCGCGCCAGGTGAAGGCGAGCGTGGCCAGCCACACCAGCGCGGTGGCGCCGAGCACCAGCAGCAGCAGGCGCCGCTGCAGCGAGGGTCTCATGCCGCGTCGTCGCGCGGCATCAGGTAACCGACGCCGCGCACGGTCTGGATCAGATGCGGCGCGAGCTTGCGCCGCAGGTGGTGCACGTGCACCTCGATGGCATTGCTCTCGACTTCCTCGCCCCAGGCGTAGAGCGCCTGCTCCAGCTGCGCGCGGGTGAGCACGCGGCCGGCATTGCGCATCAGCGCCTCGAGCAGCGCGAACTCGCGCACGGAGAGGTCGACCGCACGGTCCTCGAAGGTGACCTTGCGGGCCGCGGGATCGAGCTGCAGTCCACGCACCTTCAGCAGCGGCGCCGGCTGGCCCGCGTGCCGCCGCACGATGGCGCGCAGGCGCGCGGCGAGCTCGCCGAGATCGAAGGGCTTGACCAGGTAATCGTCGGCGCCTGCGTCCAGGCCCCGGATGCGATCGTCGACGGTGTCGCGTGCGGTGAGGATGAGGACCGGCGTCCGGTCATCCCGCGCACGCATGCGCTGGAGCAGGTCGAGCCCCGACAGGCGCGGGAGCCCGAGATCCAGCACCACCGCGTCGTAGCGTTCGACCTCGAGCGCCGCTGCGCCAGCGGGCCCGTCAATCACCCAGTCCACGACGTTGCCCAGCTCGCGCAGCCCGGCATGCAGGGCGTCGCCCAGCAGCCGATCGTCCTCCACCACCAGCACCCGCATGTGCGGTCCTCAGCAGCATGGGCGAGCGCGGCGCGCTCGCCCGTCCGGCACCGCGGCGCTCAACCATCCCCTCGCTCGTGCTCGCTGGCGGAATGGCTGGCGGCGGGCGTCGGGTACCAGACCGAGAACGCAGCCACTGCGGCGAGCAGTGCGGCGCCGACCAGGGCGTGGCCCCGCCGGATGCCCTGGGTGCGCTCGCCCAGCTTGCGGCCGGTGATCATCGACCGCACCAGGTTCTCCCGATGCAGCAGGCTGCTCACCACGACGCCGGCCATGTGCACGAAGACCAGCGCCAGCATGGTCGCTGCGGCGCCTTCGTGCAGTTCTTCCAGCCATTCCCCGCCCAACTCCGCGTAGTACGCCCAGCCGCTGGCTGCGGTCACGATGCCCAGTCCGAGCATCAGGAAGATCACGATGCTGCCGAGCGGATTGTGCCCCAGGTAGTGGCGCGGGGAGCACGAGGGCAGGGAACGGGCGTAGGCCAGCACTTCGGCCGGCCGGAACAGGAACGAGCGGAAGCGCGCGTAGCGCGTGCCGACCAGCCCCCAGACCACGCGGAATGCGATCAGGCCGGCGAAGCTGTAGCCGAGCAGCAGGTGGATGTCGCGCCAGCGCTCCGAGTCACCGGTCAGCCAGGACCCGGCGAAAGTGCCGGCGAGCAGCCAGTGGAACACGCGTGTGGGCACGTCCCAGATCAGGATGCGTTCATTCATGCTGCTTCTCCTTTCGTCTCGTCATTTCGGGACACGCACGCCCCGCTCGCTGTAGTCGCCCTGGTCCGCGCGCGTATGGCAGGCGCCGCAGTTCGCAGCGCTCTTCACCGCGTCACTCTTCCAGGTCGCCGCCGGAATCTCGTCGTGCTCCCGCACGAACCACCGCGCCTCGGTGATCCGCGGGAGGCCGTTCAAGCTGCCTGTCGTCTTGCGCCCGGCACTGGTGCTGAGGTAGCTGCGGATCGCGGCGGCGGTCTTCGCATCCAGACTGGCGTCTGAGCCGTAGTGCCGGTCGAGGCGGACCATGATCGCCTGCCAGGCGCTGGCATCGAGCAGCTGCGGCGGATACGCCACATGGCAGCTGCCGCACTCGGCGCGGTAGGTCGGATCGGTCACGGCGAAGCGCTCGGCTTCGGCCCATGCGGGAGCAGCCAGCAGCGCGAACACGCCCAGGGTGATGCCATGCAGCTTCTCGAGTTTCATGGTCCCGGTCTCCTCACTTGACCTGCATGAGCCAGGTCAGCACGTCGCCCTTCTCCTGCGCGGTGCAGGGACGGGCAAGCACGTCGTTGCAGTTGCGCTTGAACCACTTCTCGACTTTGGCCGGGTCGGTGAACCGTTCGGCATTCGCGGACGGCGCCAGCGGCTGGATCGCCTTGCCGGTCCGGGCATGCTTGCCGGTCCCCGCCGGGTTGTCCGTGTGGCACGACGCGCAACTCCAGTCGTTGCCGTGGGTCGAGCGGAAGAACTGCTCGCCGCGCGGGGCCGAGAAGCCGGCAAAGGTGGGCGGCCCTTGGCGCGCCTCGCGCTCGATGGCCGCAAGCTGGTCGGCAGGGGTCTGGGCGAGGGCCGGCAGCACCAGCGTGCAGGCCATGCACGCTGCGGCGGCGAAGGAAACGGGGATGGACACTGGGTGCTCCTGTCTGCCTGGTTGCATGACCGCAGACTAGGGTGCCCACCTTAAGGATTGCTTACGGAAACAGGAAACGGCGCAGGCCCAGGGCTTGATGCAGGTGCGGTGCAGCCGGGAACGGCAGAACGGCGGCCGCCGGCCTCAACGGGCCCGGTTGCACCCCCTCGCCGATAGGCGGAACATATGCCGCACGCGTAGTCCGCACGCGCCTACAACACACCAGGCGGACGAACGAACGGACGCTACAGGGAGGAAATCATGCGGACTGCCATAGCAGGACTGGTCTTCGTCATGGCCGCGCTGCCGCTGGAAGCAGCTGCGACGATCTACACGTGCGTCGACGCCAGCGGCGGCACCGTGTTGCGCGATTCGCCCTGCGGACGGGCAGAGCGCCCCTCCGGGCGGGTTTCCGAGAAGTCCAGGCGGGCTCAGTCCCCCAGGGCGAAAGCGCCGGCAGAGCCGCTACAGCGCAAGCAGGTAGAGCAGCTCGTCGCCCGCCTCGACCGGGCCATGAAGCGGGGGGACCAGAAGGCCGTCATGGCGGTGTTTGCCCGGGACGCCCGGGTCGAGCTCGACCTGACCACCGGCAAGCCGGTCAGCGCGATGGATGCGGAGACCTACTCCCGCTACCTGGCCGCGGCCTTCGCCCAGCAGGGGTACGCCTACCAGGCGCGCGCGCCGCGCATCTCGGTATCCAGCGACAAGCCGCGTGCGACGGTGTCACGGCTCGTGCGCGAGGGCGTGTTCGTGAACGGCGTGGTCAGGCCTGTCGAGCTGCACGAGCGCCTGACCGTGGAGCGCAGCGGCCAGCACCTGGTGGTGAGCAAGGTGCGCAAGACCGCGGGGGCGGGCGAAGAAGCGCAGGCCGCGGCGGCGGAGCGGACCGGCGGCTGAGGTACGTCAGCCTCAGAATCCCGCTCTACGCGGAGTCAACGCGGGCTCACCCCATGCGCGCGCGCAGCTCCCGTTCGGCCTCGAGCCAATCCTGCTCCGGCGATCCGTTCACGAAGCGGCGCTGCTCGGCCTTCAGGTACGCGGCCTCCGAGACCATGGCCCGCCACTGCTGTTCCGTGTAACCCGGTGCACTGACGTGGGGCAGCGGGTCCGAAGATAGTGCATCCGGCGAGGCCGGTGCTGTCGCTGCTGGCGGTGGCTGCGCGGTCTTCCTGCTCGCACGCTTCGGCGCGGTCACTGCGCCGGCTGAAGCTGCCGTCTCCGTCTTGCGCCGCCGGGGCGCCTTGGCTGCCCCGGAACTCGTTTCCATGCTGCTCATCGCGGGTCTCCGTGCTTGTGCATGCATTCATCATGCATGGGCGCCAGCGTTGCGCCGGGTTCGACTGCAATCAAAACCCGGTGGCTGGCAATTTGTGTGCCGAACGCGCGGTGCCGATCAGGAGCGCCGCAACGGGGCGTCGAGCGCCGGCCCGCTGGTATCAGACGATGCCCCGGAGGGATCGACACCAGGACTGCCCTGATCGACCAGGGCACGCACCGGGCGCCACCGTCAGTCGAACGCAGCGCGCTCCGAACGTGCCATGGCCTTGCCCCAGCTCTGCTCCCAGTCGTTGCCGAGGAAGTCCACGACCCGGCCGTCGGCTTCGAAAAAGCGGTTGGGCATCTGGAACACGCCCAGCATGAGGCCGCCCTCGGGTCCGGCCCAGGCCTCGTGCCGGCTGCCGGCCGGACGCCACACGAACTCGCCGGCCCGGCACACGCCCTCGCCACAGACGAGGCTGCCGTCGAGCACGTACGTCTGCTCGATCAGCACGTGCTCGTGGTCGGGCAGCTTCGCGCCCGGGGCCATGCGCAGGAGCATCGTCAGCAGCCCGGTCTCGCGCTCGACCAGCAGGGCCTTGGTCTCCACGCCGGGATAGCGGGGGCTTTTCTCCCACGGCAGCGCGGCGACGTCGACGAAGCGCGACGAGAGCGGAGGCAGGTTGGCGTGATTGGCAGCCTTCGGGGTGACGGCACTCATGGTTGATCCTCCTGGTGGCTGCGATCATGTTACCAGCGGGCGCCGGTCCGCCGTCGCGTTCAACCGAACATCAGCCAACCCGGCCGCGCCCACATCAGCGCGCCGAGCGCCACCAGCACCAGGCCGCCGACGAGGTGGGACCAGCGCGAGTATCCTCCCGCCAGTCCGCTGACCTGGAGCGTGGCCATCGCACTGATGAACACCACCAGGTCGTCGAGCATGAACACCGCGATGTACAGCAGCATGTAGCCGTAGTACTGCCAGGTTGGCAGCGCACTCATGCTGAGCACCTGCGTATAGATGGCCGGCAGGCCGGCCGAACACAGCAGCTCGATCAGGTTCACGGCGAACGCGAGCAACACGATGCCGCCGAGCGCCAGCAGGAACGCCGGCTGCGATGTCAGTTCCCCGAGGCGCTCCATGACGCGTCGACGGCGCCCCTGCCCCGTCACCCGACACGTCCCGGTCCGGTTGACCCAGAACTCACGCAGGTAGAACACTCCGCCCGCGATCGCCACGGCACCGATCGCGATGCGGATCCAGGGCAGCGCACCGAGGAAGAGCAGCAGATTCAGCCATGCCGCCATGAACATGAAGTACACCGCCGCGGACGCGACGATGAAGGCTCCCCCCAGCGTCCACATGCGGACCCGGTCCTGCATGCCGACCAGCAGCCCGATCAGGAAGATCAGGGTCCACATGGCGCACGGATTGAAGCCGTCGATCGCCCCCAGCACGACCGTGAGCGCCGGCAGCGAAAGATCCCGGGTGCGCAGTTCGCCGAGCAGCGGCACGCGGATGGTTGGCGGCATCGGCGGCTGGCCTTGCACGGCCGGGGCGGCCTCGCTCGCCGCGTGCGCCAGCGCCGGACCGACGACGTCCGGGCAGCCCTGGGCGCGGCAAGCGATGACCCGCTGCTCGATCTGAACGCCGGTGGTGGCCTCGTCCCACCAGCCCACGATCACCTCGTCCCCGACCACGGTGAACGGCACGGCCAGTCTCGCGTGCAGCGTCTGCGCGAGCTGACCCAGCACGCGCCGGTTGCGGGCGTCGCGGCTGACCTCGTACAGGTGCACGCGGACATCGGGGTCGCGCGCCCGCAGCGTCTCGAGCCATTCGAGCTCGTGCTCGCAGTGCGGGCACCCCACGCGCCAGAACACGTGGACCTCGACCGGCGCTGCAGCGGCGAGCAGCGGTGACAGCGCGAGGACCAGGGCGGCAAGCCAGGGCTGGAGGAAGCGATAGCGCTGCATGGAGACACAGTGGGTGCGAGCCGACGACGACTGTGCCGCACGCAACGGGAGACTGGGTTGACTTGAGTCAAGCGGCGGCCGTTGCAGCGCGATGGCGAGCGCGGCGCGTGACCACGGCCCTAAGTTGAGGCGGCGGACCTGCCGTGTTACGTTGCGCACGCGAGCGGTGGGAACACCCCTTCCCGGCGCTGCAACCGGGGAGGACGTGCCGTGAAGATCACCGACCTGCAGTTCATGCAGCTTGCGGGCCCCCCGCTCCCGGTGCCGCTGCAGCCGGCCTGGGCCCCGGGCACCCGCTACGCGCGCTGGGGCGGCACCATCGTCAAGGTGTTCACGGACGCAGGCATCATCGGCCTGGGCTCGCCCGGTTATGCCCTGTCTCCCCTGCACGAGTCCTGGATCAAGCCGCAGCTGATCGGACAGGACCCGTTCGCCCTCGAGCGCCATGCGCGCATCTTCCGCAATGCCGGAATCGGCTGGGGGGTCGAGATCGCCCTGTGGGACATCATCGGCAAGGCCTGCGGGCAGCCGCTGTACAAGCTGTGGGGCGGCTTTCGCGAGCGCGTGCCCGCCTATGCGTCGTGCATCGAGGTGCGCGCGCCCGATCGGCGCGCCGCGGACATCGCGCGGGTCCAGGCGGAGGGCTGGCGCGCGGCCAAGCTGCGCGTCCACGACTGGACGCTGCAGGCGGACGTCGCGCAGGTCACCGCCGTGCGACGGGCCGTCGGCGACGCGTTCACGCTGCTGGTCGACGCGAACCAGGCGCAGTTGCCCGGCACCCTGCAGCCCGAGGAAGGTCCGGTCTGGACCTACGAGCGGGCACTCCACACGGCGCGCGAGCTGGAGCGCCTGGGTGTCTTCTGGCTGGAGGAACCGCTCGACCGCTACGATTTCGAGAACCTCGCCCGGCTTGCCGCGGCGGTCGACATCCTGATCGCGGGCGGCGAGAACAACACCGGGCTGCACGAATACCGCTGGCTGATCGAGCGCAACGTGTACGACGTGCTGCAGCCCGAAGCCATGGTGGGCGAGACCATGACGCAGATCCGCAAGGCCTGCGCGCTCGCCGAGATGCACAGGAAGCTCTGCGCCCCCCATCATGGCGGGGGCGGGCTGGGCTTCGTGGCGCACCTGCACCTGTGCGCGGCGATCCCCAACTGCCCCTTCGTGGAAGTCTTCCACGAACACCCGGGCTTGAGCAGCGACCTGTTCCAGTGGTACCTGGCGGAGCCGATCCGGCTCGATCCCACGGACGGGTGCATGCCGCTGCCGCAGAAGCCGGGACTCGGCGTGGAACTGGACGAAGACAAGATCCGGCGCTACGCCGCCCTGTGACGTCCCCGCCGTCGAGCATGCCGCCGTGACGTCGGACCCGTACTCCTACAACGCCAAGGACATCGAGGCGCCGCCGTCCACCCTCGCCGGCGCGCTGCGCCGGGTGGGACCCGGGCTGCTGCTCACCGCGTCCATCGTCGGCACCGGGGAACTGATCGCCACAACGCGCCTGGGCGCGGAGGTCGGCTATGTCATGCTGTGGGCGATCATCCTGAGCTGTGTCGCCAAGACCCTCATCCAGGCCGCCTGGGGCCGCCACACCATCGCCACGGGACAGACCGGATTGGCGGCGGTCAACCAGGTACCCGGCCCGCGCCTGTGCGACGTGAACTGGATGGTGTGGGCGTGGGCGCTGATGATCCTGCTGTCGTTGTCGCTGATCGGCGCGATGTATGCCGGTGTCGCCCAGGTCATGAGCCTGGTGCTGCCGGGCATCCCCGTCGACGCCTGGGTGATCGTCCTCACCGGCCTCACGCTCGTCGTCCTGCTCGCCGGCACCTACCGGCACGTGGAGGCCGCGGCGATCTGGATGGTGGCGATCTTCACCTTCATGACGGTGCTCGCCGCCGGCGTGCTGACAGGCCGGCCGGAGTACTTCAGCTGGACCCGGGTGCTGCATGGTCTCGAGCCCGCGCTTCCCGACCAGGGCATCCTGATCGCCGTGGTGGTATTCGGCATCACGGGGGTGAATTCGGGCGAGCTGTTCGCCTACCCGTACTGGTGCGTGGAGAAGGGCTACGCGCGCTTCGCCGGCCCGTGCGACCACGGCGAGCCGTGGCGGCGCCGCGCGCAGGGCTGGATCCGCGTCATGCACCTCGACATCGCAGTGTCCATGCTCGTCTACACGTCTGCGACCATCGCGTTCTACTTCCTCGGCGCAGGCGTCCTGCACACGCTCGGGCAGGTGCCCAGCGGTGCCGACACCATCGCGGTGCTGTCCAGGATGTACACGGAGACGATGGGGACCTTCGGCCTCTACGTGTTCTACATCGGCGCCATCTTCGCCCTGTACAGCACCGTGTTCGCCGGGACCGCGGCCAACTCGCGCATCTTCGCCGACCTGGTGCGCCTGGCCGGCGGATTCGCGCCCGGCGACTATCCCGCGCGGCTGCGCTGGCAGCGCACCTTCGTGGTCCTGCTCACCCTGGTGCCCTGCGCGCTCTACTTCGCGATCGGGGAGCTGGTGCTCATGGTCAAGATCGGCGGGGTCGTCTTCACGCTGATGCTGCCGCTGATCGGTGGCGCCATGATCTGGCTGCGCTACCGCCGGCTGCCCCAGGCGCTGGCGCCCTCGCGCTGGTCCACGGCGGGCCTGTGGCTGGTCACGGCGCTGGCTGGCACGGCCACGCTCGCGCTCGTCGGCATGCAGCTCGGCCTGCTCGCGACCTGACCCGCGGCGCCCCGGGTGCGCCGGAAAGGCCATCCGGGCCGTCAAGAAACGGGCGATGCCGCCGTTAACCGGGATGGCGCATCCCAACCCGCGCCGGGTGCCCGCGGTAGTGACCATCAGCTTCCCGTTCAAAGTCCGCATCACCTTCGCGGTCGTGCTCCTGCTCGGGGCGGCCCTGTCGGTGTTCGTCTCCTGGAACGGCCGTTCCGTCCTGGCGGTCTCGCGGCCGCTGCTGGCGGAGCAGCTGCCCCTGCTCGCGCTGATCTCGGAGCTCCAGCTGCGCATGGCCGAGCAGGAGCCGATCCTCTACGAGTATTACGCCACCACCGATCGCGCCACCTACCGGCAGCGCTTCGCCCGGAACGACGAAGCCATCGAGCAGGAGCTCGGGCGGCTCTCCACGCATGCCGAGCACGCGCAGCGGATCGCGCACATCCGCGAGTCGTATCAGCGGATGCGGGTCCTGGCCGGCGCACTGGACGACACGCTGCGGGTCTACGGCGACGAAGCGGTCGACTGGGACCGCGCCCGCGACGTGCTGGTCGAGGTGTCGCGCAACGGCCGCGAGGTCAACCACGAGCTGGCGGCCATCGCCTCCGCCGTGCGCGATGCGGTGAGCAGCGGCGGGCGCAGCACGTACGAGCGCGTCGAGTCGGTCATCACCGCGGTGCTCGCGTTCAGCGCCGTCATCGCCGTGATCGCCGGGTTCATCGGCTACTACGTGTCGATGCACGTGCGCGCCGCCGCCGAGCGCCACAAGCTCGCGATGTTCGTCGAGAAGAACCCCAACCCGGTACTACGGCTGACGCTCGACGGGGCGGTGCTGTATGCCAACCCCGGCGCAGCCGACCTGCTGGCCCAGATCGGCCGGGCGGGACAGCCCGCAGCGGCACTGGTCCTGGCGGACCTCGGCGAACGCCAGCAGCAGCTGTTGGCGGCGGGCAGGCACGCGGACCGGTTCGAGTACACCCTGGGCGAGCGCGTGCTCGACTGCACGCTGCGCTACCTGCCCGAGCACGAGGTCTTCCACTGCTACCTGTCGGACATCACCGAGCGCAAGCGCAGCGCCGCACAGCTGCGCCACCAGGCGCTGCACGACGCAGTGCTGGCACTGCCCAACCGGCGTTACCTGGAGAACACGCTCGCCTCGCTCAACCCCTCCGGGCCGGCAGCCCTGCTGCTGGTCAACGTGGACCGGTTCCGGCAGCTGCTGAGCGACGTCGGGCCCGAGGTCGGGGACGACGTGCTGCGTGCGGTGGCAGGCCGGCTCGCGCACGGCTACCCGGAGGGCACCACCCCGCCCCCCCTGTACCGCTTCGAGGGCGACACCTTCGCCCTGCTCGTGCTGGGGAGCGATGCGAAGCCGCTCGCAACCGACCATGCGCGCGGCGCACTGAGCGCGCTGGAGCAGCCGTTCTACGTGGAGGGCCGCGAGATCTTCCTCTCGGCCAGCATCGGCGCCAGCCTGTTCCCGGCGCACGGCACCGAGCCGGCCGAGCTGCTGCGCAACGCCGGCGCCGCGCTGCACGCGGTGAAGCAGGCAGGCGGCAACAGTTTCCTGGTGTACAACGAGGACATGACCGCGCGCGCCGCGCAACGGCTGTCCCTGGAAGCGGACCTGCGCCGCGCGCTCGAGCGCGAGGAGCTGTTCCTCAACCTGCAGCCCCAGGTGGAGCTGCGTGCCGGCCGGATCATCGGCGGCGAGGCGCTGCTGCGCTGGCGTCGCGCCGGCCAGGGCCTGGTCTCGCCCGCGCAGTTCATCCCGCTGGCCGAGGAAACCGGACTGATCATGCCGATCGGCGAGTGGGTCCTGCGCCAGGCCTGCCGTGCCGCCTCGGCGTGGACACGCGAGGGCTGCTCCGGCGTCGCGGTCGCGATCAACATCTCCGCCCGGCAGTTCCAGCGGCCCGGCCTGGCCAGGCTGGTGCGGGAGGTGCTCGCGGAGACCGCGCTGGACCCCGCCGCGCTGGAGCTGGAGATCACCGAGGGGTCGGCGATGCACGACCTGGAGCACACGGTGCACACCCTGCGCGACCTCAAGGACCTCGGCGTGGCGCTGGCGATCGACGACTTCGGTACCGGCTTCTCCTCGCTGAGCTACCTGTCGCGCTTCCCGCTCGACCGGCTCAAGCTGGACCAGTCCTTCGTGCGCGGGCTCGGCGTGGACCAGAGCGCCGAGGCCATCGCCGCGGCCGTGCTCACGCTTGGGCACAGCCTCGGCCTGCGCGTCATCGCCGAGGGGGTCGAGACGCCGGACCAGCTGCGCATCCTGCGTGCGCTGGGCTGCGACGAGATGCAGGGTTTCCTGTTCAGCAAGCCCCTCTCGCTGGAGGACTTCGCCGGGTGCCTGGCCGCGGGGCGCTGCCTCGCGCCGGCAGCGGGGGAGACCGGCGACCGGCTCGACCACCCGGGCCTCTCCACCCTCCCCTGACCGACCGGCAGGGCGCCGCCCGGGGCCGATTGACATCAGGCCCCGCCCGGTGGGATAACGGTCGGCCGCACATCCACCGACCACAGAGGAGGAAGACGCATGTCCCTGCGCATCAACGACACCGCCCCCAACTTCACCGCCGAGACCACCCAGGGCCCGATCGATTTCCACCAGTGGATCGGCGACAGCTGGGCGATCCTGTTTTCCCATCCCAAGGACTTCACCCCCGTCTGCACCACCGAGCTGGGCTACATGGCCGGCCTGGAGCAGGAGTTCGCGAAGCGCAACTGCAAGATCATCGGCCTGAGCGTCGACCCCGCCAGCAGCCACAGCAAGTGGGCTGCGGACATCGAGGAGACCCAGGGCCACAAGGTCAACTACCCGATGATCGGCGACCCCGAGCTGAAGGTGGCAAAGCTGTACGACATGCTGCCGGCCGACGCAGGCACGACGTCCGAGGGCCGCACCGCCGCAGCGAATGCCACGGTGCGCACGGTGTTCCTGATCGGCCCCGACAAGAAGATCAAGCTGATGCTGATCTACCCGATGAGCACCGGGCGCAACTTCGACGAGGTGCTGCGCGCGCTGGACTCGATCCAGCTCACCGCGAAGCACACGGTCGCCACGCCGGTGAACTGGAGGCCGGGCCAGGACGTGATCATCCCGCCGTCGGTGTCGGACGAGGACGCGAAGAAGAAGTATCCGAACGGCTTCAAGACGATCAAGCCTTACCTGCGCATCATTCCGCAGCCGAAGTGAGCGGGCTGGCGCGCTGACGCGCGTTCACCCCCGCCCTGCCCTCCCCCCTCGAGGGGGAGGGTGGCTCAAGCCACCCCGCGGGTGCGGTTCACGGCGACCTCCCCGCCCTTCATCACCAGCCGCAGCCCCTCGCGCCGCTGCAGGAGCGCGACGTCCTCGAGCGGGTCGCCATCGACCAGCAGCAGGTCGGCAATGTACCCGGGCTTCACCTGCCCGAGCTCGCGCCCGCGCCCCATGATCTCGCCGCCCAGGCGGGTGGCCGCCCCGATCGCCTCCATCGGCGTGAACCCGAGCAGCTTCACGAAGTGCTCGATGTCGCGCGCGTTGGTGCCGATGCGGTTCCACGCGAAGCCGTAGTCGCCCCCGGGCAGCACGCGCACACCGCGCTCGCGCAGCGCCTTCGCGCTCGCGATACCCGCCTCCAGTTCCTCCACCAGGCCGCGTTCGCGCACCAGCGCGGGCGTCATGCCCCACTGCTGCGCTTCGTGGACCGTGGCGTAGAGATGACCTAGCGTCGGCGCGACGAACACGCGCTCGCGCGCAGCGGCAAGCATGTCCAGCGCCTCTTCGTCGAGCAGCGTGGCGTGGTAGAGGACGTCCACGCCGTAGTGCAGGCAGCGCTTCACCGCCTCGGCGCTGCGCGCGTGCGCGGCGACGCGCTTGTGGAAGTCGTGCGCCACGTCGGCGACCGCGTGGATCTCGGCCTCCGACATCACCGTGCGGTCGGCCGGCGCAGCCGGCGTGCCGGCGTCGCCGGACACGTTGATCTTGAGGGTGTCCACGCCGTCGCGGCACATCTCGCGCGCGAAGCGGCGGAACTCGTCCGCGCCGTCCAGGATCACGGCGAAGTTCTCGCGGTACAGGTGCGGGAGACGCACATCCCCCAGGCCGCCCGTGACCGTCATCTCCGGTGTGGCAGCCAGCATGCGCGGCCCGGGAAACTCTCCCCGGTCGATCGTGTTGCGCAGGACGATGTCCAGGCGCCGCTTGGCCGACGCGGCACTGAAGCAGCTGGTGAAGCCGGCCTCCAGCATCGTGCGCGCGTTGCGCAGCGCGATCAGCAGGTGCTCCTCGACCGGGATGAAGCCCATCTCGACCGACTGTGCGCAATCGGTGAAGGTGATGTGCGCGTGCGGCTCGACGAGCCCGGGCATCAGCGTGCCGCCGTGCCCGTCGATGCGCTGCGCATCCTCGATGCGCGGCGCTGCCGCCGCGCGCCAGACCTCGCGGATGCGCTCGCCATCGACCAGCACGCTGCCGGCGAACGGCGCCGCGCCGGTGCAGTCGAGGACCTTCACGTTGGAGAACAGGATGCGCGCCATGCCGACCTCCCGGTACGGACTCCTCCTGCGCATTGTAGGCTGCCGCGGGGTGGTCCATCCGGACGCGGCGGTACAATGGCCGCCTGCCAGCCAGGCCATGGCCGCGAAGCGGACGAGCCGCAGCTGGCAGCCCGACACGAAAGGATCGCAATGAACCTCTACGCCAAGCTGCGCGAACGCGCCGCGGCCGGCAGGCCGGTGCGGGTAGGACTGATCGGCGCCGGCAAGTTCGGCGCGATGTACCTGGCGCAGGTGCCCAAGACACCGGGCGTCCACCTGGCCTGCATCGCCGACCTCTCGCCCGCCAACGCGAAGGTGAACCTGGAGCGCGTGGGCTGGGCGAGCGAGCGCTTCGGTGCGCCCTCGCTGGACTCCGCGCTCGCGAGCGGCGCCACCTGGCTCACCGACGACTGGCAGAAGCTCGTCACCCATCCCGCGATCGACATCGTCATCGAAGCCACCGGCAACCCGGTGGTCGCGGTCGACCACATCCTAGGCGCGTTCCGCAACGGCAAGCATGTGGTCAACGTGACCGTCGAAGCGGACGCGTTCTGCGGCCCGATGCTCGCGCGCAAGGCGAAGGAGGCCGGGGTGATCTACAGCCTGGCCTACGGCGACCAGCCGGCGATGATCTGCGACCTGGTCGACTGGGCCCGCGCGGCCGGCTTCCAGGTCGTGGCGGCGGGGCGCGGGCACAAGTGGCTGCCGCACTTCGCCCAGTCCACGCCGGAGACGGTGTGGGGCTACTACGGCCTGTCGCCGGAGCAGGCGCGCGTCGGCGGGCTCAACCCCAAGATGTTCAATTCGTTCCTCGACGGCTCCAAGCCTGCCATCGAGACCACGGCCGTCTGCAATGCAGCCGAGCTGACACCGGCGCCCTGGGGGCTGGCGTTCCCGCCCGCGAGCGTCGAGGACATTCCGCTGGTGATGCGCACGCGCGAGGAGGGCGGCCACCTGCACCACAAGGGCCAGGTGGAGGTGATCTCATCGCTCGAGCGCGATGGCCGCGTGATCCCCTACGACATCCGCTTCGGCGTGTTCGTCGTGTTCGAGGGCGACACCGAGTACATCCGCCGCTGCTTCAGCGAGTACGGCGTCAGGACCGACCCCACCGGCCGCTACGCGTGCCTGTACAAGCGCTGGCACATGATCGGCCTGGAGGTGGGCATCTCGGTGGCCTCGGTCGGCGTGCGCAACGAACCCACCGGTGCACCGACCGCCTTCCGTGCCGACTGCGCGGCCGCGGCCAAGCGCGATCTCAGGGCGGGCGAGATGCTCGACGGCGAAGGCGGCTACACCGTGGTGGGCAGGCTGATGCCCGCGCAGGATTCGCTGCGCGGCGGTGCGCTGCCGCTGGGGCTGGCGCACAACGTCAAGCTGCTCAAGCCGGTGGCGGCGGGCGAGACGGTGCGCTGGAGCGACGTGGCGATCGACGAGACCACCCCTGCCGCGCGCCTGCGGCGCGAGATGGAGCGCGAATTCGCCGGCCAGGAGCAGCGCGCAGGGGCCGCACAGCGCTAGCCGCAGGCCCCGGCCCGGTGGCGCGGGAACGTCGCACGCGCCCGGGACACCGGCTCAGCGCAGCTCGAGGCGCTCCCGGGCGGCCTGGTACTCGCGCTGCATCCGCGCCACCAGTTCGCGCGTCGGCAGCACCTCATGGATGTTGCCCACCCCCTGTCCCGCACCCCAGATATCCTTCCAGGCCTTTGGTGCGGCGTCGCTGCCGAAGTTCATCTTGGTCTTGTCCGCGGCCGGCAGGTTGTCCGGGTCCAGGCCAGCGCGCAGGATGCTGGGCTTGAGATAGTTGCCATGCACGCCGGTGAAGTACGGCGTGTAGACCACGTCCGCCGCACTGGTGTCCACGATCATCTGCTTGTAGCCCTCGACTGCATTGGCCTCGGCAGTGGCGATGAAGCGCGTGCCGATGTAGGCGAAGTCGGCACCGACCGCCTCCGCCGCGAGGATGGCGTTGCCGTCGGTGATCGAGCCCGACAGGGCGATCGGGCCGTTGAAGAACTGCCGCACCTCGCGCACCAGCGCGAAGGGGCTCAGCCCACCCGCGTGGCCGCCGGCGCCTGCGCACACCAGGATCAGGCCGTCGACCCCCGCCTCCAGCGCCTTCTGCGCGTGGCGCACGTTGATGACGTCGTGGAACACCACGCCGCCGTATTCGTGCACCCGCTTCACCACGTCGTTCGGCGCGCGCAGGCTGGTGATGATCATCGGCACCTTGTGGCGCACGCAGGCGTCGAGGTCGCGATCGAGCCGGTCGTTGGACTGATGGATGATCTGGTTCACCGCGAACGGGGCAACCCTCGCCTCCGGGTGCTCGCGCCGGTGCGCCGCCAGGCCCGCCTCGATGGTGGTCAGCCACTCGTCCAGCTTCTCCGCCGGGCGGGCGTTGAGCGCCGGGAAGGACCCGATCACGCCGCTGGTGCACTGGGCGATGACCAGCGTCGGATTGGAGACGATGAACATCGGCGCAGCGATGACCGGCAGGGACAGCTGGCTGCGCAGGCGGGTGGCCAGGGACACGGACGGGCTCCTGAAGGGAATCGAGACGCGCAAGGTGCCGGGGAATGCCCCCGGCGTCAAGCGGGCCGGCCCGTCACCGCCTTTCCAGTAGAATGCCGCCCTTTGCCTGGCGCGGGCCTTGCCTGCCGCCCCGGACGCTCCCAGATTTCCGTCCCATGACCGACGTTTTACCCGACCTCCTCGCCCAGCGCGTCGCCCAGCGCCGCACCTTCGCGATCATCTCGCACCCGGACGCGGGCAAGACCACGCTGACCGAGAAGCTGCTGCTCTTCGCCGGGGCGATCCAGATCGCGGGCAGCGTCAAGGCGCGCAAGGCCGCCCGCCACGCCACCTCGGACTGGATGGAGATCGAGAAGCAGCGCGGCATCTCGGTGGCCAGCTCGGTCATGCAGATCGACTACCGCGACAAGGTGGTCAACCTGCTCGACACCCCGGGGCACAAGGATTTCTCCGAGGACACCTACCGCGTGCTCACGGCGGTGGACTCGGCGCTGATGGTGATCGACGCAGCCAAGGGCGTGGAGCCGCAGACCCTGCGCCTGCTCGAGGTCTGCCGCTCGCGCAACACGCCCATCATCACCTTCGTGAACAAGATGGATCGCGAGGTGCGCGAGCCGCTCGACCTGATGGACGAGATCGAGCGGGTGCTGGGGATGAGCGCGGTGCCGCTGTCATGGCCGCTGGGCATGGGCAAGGCCTTCCGCGGCGTCTACGACATGACCAACGACCTGGTGCGCGTGTTCACGCCCGGGGAGGACCGGCTGGCCGACGACGTCGAGATCATCCACGGCCTCGACAACCCCGAGCTCGAGCAGCGCTTCGGCGCCGAGCTGGAGAAGGCGCGCCACGACATCGACCTGCTGCGCGACGCGGCGCCGCCGTTCGACCTGCAGGAGTTCCTCGCCGGCCACCAGACCCCGGTGTTCTTCGGGTCCGCCATCAACAACTTCGGCGTGCGCGAAGTGCTCGACGCCGTGGTCGACCTCGCACCCGCGCCGCAGGCGCGGGTGGCACTGCAGGGCCTGGTGCAGCCCGATGCGCCGAAGTTCTCCGGCGTCGTGTTCAAGATCCAGGCGAACATGGATCCCGCGCACCGCGACCGCGTGGTCTTCATCCGCGTCTGCTCCGGCCACTTCGAGCGCGGCATGCGCCTCAAGATCCAGCGCACCGGCAAGGACATCCGGCCCAACAACGTGGTGTCGTTCCTGTCCCAGCGGCGCGAGCTGTTGGACGAAGCCTACGCGGGCGACATCATCGGCATTCCCACCCACGGCGGCATCCAGCTCGGCGACACCCTCACCGAAGGCGAGACGCTGCAGTTCACCGGCCTGCCGTTCTTCGCGCCCGAGATCTTCCGTGCGATCGAGGTGGTCAACCCGCTGCGCGCCAAGCAGCTGCGTACCGGGCTCACGCAGCTCGGCGAGGAAGGGGCGATCCAGGTGTTCCGCCCGCTGCGCGGTTCGCTGCTGCTGCTCGGCGCGGTCGGCCAGCTGCAGTTCGAGGTCGCGGCCCACCGCCTGCAGCACGAGTACAACGTCGAGGCGCGCGTGCTGGCCTCGCCCTATACCTGCGCGCGCTGGGTCACTGCCGACGACCAGGCCGAACTGAACCGCTTCGTGGCGGCCAACGAGGGGCGGCTGGCCTACGACGCGGCCGACTCGCTCACCCTGCTCACCGCCTCCCGCAACGAGATGAAGGTGGTGCAGGAGATGTGGCCCAAGATCCGCTTCCACACCCAGCGCGAGCACGCCGGGCTCACGCTGGAGTCCGCGCCGGTCTGAGGCCCTACTTCGAGTTGAGGTCGGGCGCCCCGATGTAGATGCGGTTCCAGGTGGGCGAGATGATCAGCTGGTTGATGCACACGTGCGCCGGCTGCTGCGCCACCCAGAGGATGGTCTGGCCCAGGTCGTGCGGCTGGAGCATCTTCGCGCGGTCCTCCGCCGAGGGCGGGATCGGGCGGCGTTCCATGATCGGCGTCGCGACTTCCGCGGGACAGATCGCGCACGCGCGGATGTTGTTGGTGCACTCTTCCATGTTGATCGTCTCGGTCAGCGCCACCACCGCGTGCTTGCTGCCGTTGTAGGCCGCGCCGGTGAGCCGGGCGTGGTGCACGCCCGCCCACGACGAGACGTTGATGATGCAGCCGTCGCGCTGCGTGCGCATCGAGGGCAGCACCGCCTGCGTGCAGTAGAACGTGCCGTCCAGGTTGATGCGGATCACCTGGTTCCAGCCGTCAATGGTCTGGTTGCGCCAGTAGCGGTTGGGCACGTTCAGCCCCGCGCTGTTGACCAGGATGTCGACCTTGCCGTGGCGCGCGAGAATCGCCTCGGCGACCAGGTTGACCTTCTCCGGGTCGGCCACGTCCAGCGGCTCGACCTCCGCGCGTGCGCCGGCCTTGCGCAGCACGCCGGCCTCGTGCTCGAGCACGTCGCCGCGGCGGCCGGACATGACCACCGTGGCGCCGGCTTCCGCCAGCGCCTTTGCCCCCGCGAGCCCGATCCCGGTTCCCGCGCCCGTCACCCACGCCACCTTTCCCTGCATGCTCATCGAATCCTCCATTCCGGTCCGGCTGCTCAACGCCCCGCTGCAGCGAACGCCTGCCGCAACGCATCGGCCGACTCGCGCAGCGCGCGCCTGGCAGCATCCACGCCGCCCCCCATCAGCAGGAAGCCGTGGATCATGCCCTCGTAGTTCACCAGCGTAATCCGGTTGCCGGCCTCGATCAGGCGCCTGGCGTAGTCCACGCCCTCGTCGCGCAGCGGATCGTAGCCGGCCACGAGCACGAGCGCGGGCGGCAGGCCGGAGAGGTCCTCGGTCACCAGCGGCGCGAAGCGGAAATCGTTCGACTCCTTCGGGCTGCGCAGGTACTGCTTGTAGAACCACGTGATCGTGTTGCGCGTGAGCAGGTGGCCTTCGGCGAACTTGCGGTGCGACGGCGTTTCCGGTTCCGGTGCAGTGCACGGATAGACCAGCAGCTGGAACGCGAGCCGCGGATAGCCGTCGTTGCGGGCGAGGATCGCACACACCGTGGCGAGATTGCCGCCGGCACTGTCGCCGCCCACCGCGATCCGGCCCGGATCGCCGCCGATCTCCACCGCGTGCAGTGCGAGCCAGCGCAGCGCGGCCATGCAGTCGTCCACCGCGGCCGGGAACCTGGCTTCGGGTGCGAGGCGGTAGTCCACCGCCACCACCAGGCAGTCGGCCTGGGTGGCGAGCGCACGGCACGCATGATCGTGGGTGTCGAGGTTGCCGATCACGAAGCCGCCGCCATGGAACCAGAGCAGCACCGGCAGCTTCTCCCCGGGCTTCGCTTCGCGCGGCTCGTAGATGCGGAGCGTGAGGTCCTGCCCGGGGCCCGGGATGCGCCGGTCATGGACGCGGAAGATCGCCTCCTTCGTGGCCAGCTTGCCGACCCGCAGCATGTACTGCTCGCGCGCCTGGTCGGGGGTGAGCTGCCACAGTTCGGGAAGGTTGGCCTTCCTGACCAGGCCCAGGACGAATTCGGCTTGCGGATCGAGCGGCATGGATGCTCCTGTCGAGGTTCAGGGAACCGGCTTCTGCAGGCAGGCGCGGCGCGTACCCGGCAGCAGGATCACGACCAGGGCCGCGGCCAGGACGGCCGCCGTGCCCCACGTCAGCGGGCCGGTGAAGTCCTCGCTCGCGAGCACGACCATGAGGAACAGCACGTAGGACACGAACTGCCAGGTGACCACCACGACGCTGAACCACCAGCCCCACGGCCTGCGCAGCCACAGACCGATCGCGGCGACGAGCGCGATCGGGGCGACGAAGGCGAGCCCGGTCGAGCCCATCCCCTGACCCAGCGCATTCTGCACGTCCGGGAAGCGCTGCTTGAGCTGCACCCCGCCCCAGACCACCGCGACGAACGCGAGCACGAGCACGGCCGCGACGCGGGGCAATGCCGGCACGCCGGCAGGCGGTCGCACTTCAGTCTCCACGGTCCTTGCCGCTGGCCGGATGGATGAGCTTGAACGTGCCGCTGGCCTTGGCCAGCACCGCGCCCTGCGCGTCCGCCACCTCGCCCTCCGCATAGATCAGCGAGCGCCCTGCGCGCTGCGCCCGGCCGGCGGCGAACACCGGGCCGCTGGCCGCGGCGATGAAGTTGGTCTTCATCTCCACGGTTGCACAGCCGATGCAGGCCGGGTCCAGCGCCCGCGACGCGGTGCTCAGCGCCGTGTCCAGCAGCGACATCACCACCCCGCCGTGGATGCTCTTCCAGCTGTTGAGGTGCTCCGGCGCCGGGGTGAAGGCGATGCGCGCCCGGCCATCCGCCTTCTCCCGCAGCTCGATCCCGAGCAGGTGGACGAACGGGATGTCGATGTCGAACTTCGGCTGCCCCATCAGATCGCGGTCATGCCGCCGTCCACGGCGATGATCTGCCCCGTGATGTAGGCCGAGGCATCGGACGCGAGCAGCGCGGCGGCCCCTTTCAGGTCCTCCTCGCCGCCGAAGCGCTTGAGCGGCGTGAGCTCGAGAATGGTGTCCTTGTGGGTCTCGGCCATCACCCTGGCCATCTTGGTGGGGAACACCCCGGGCGCGATGGCGTTCACGGTGATGTTGTACTGCGCCCACTCGGCCGCGAGCGAGCGGGTGAAGTTGACCACCCCGCCCTTGCTGGTGTTGTAGGCGATGGCGCGCATGAAATCGGCATGCGTGCCGGACAACCCCGCTACCGATGCGATGTTGATGATGCGTCCGGAGCGCGCCGGAATCATGGCGCGATTGGCCGCGGCCTGGCTCAGCGCGAACACCGCGGTGAGGTTCAGGTTGAGCACCTTGTTCCACGCGTCCAGCGGATGCTGCTCCGCGGGCGCGCCCCACGTGGCACCGGCGTTGTTGACCAGGATGTCGAGCCGCCCGAACCGGGCGAGGGTCTGCTCGACCAGCGGCGCGGCCGCCTGGGCGTGCTGCAGATCGGCGGGGACCGCCAGCACCTCGATTCCCTGCCTGCCCAGATGCGCGCTCGCCTCGTCCAGCTCGGCCTGCTTGCGGGCGGTGATGACCAGCTTCGCGCCCAGTTCGCCCAGCGCCTCGCCGATCTGCAGGCCCAGCCCGCGCGATCCGCCGGTGATCAGCGCCACGCGGCCGGACAAGTCGAACAGCTTCTTCACGCTCACGGCGTCTGCCTCCCCGACAAAGGCGGCAAAGGTACACCAAAAGCGCAGGCGGCGGACGCCGCCGAAGCCGGGTTGTATCGCTCAGCGCTGCGCGAGCGAGGACGAGCGCACGCGGGCGCTGGCCACCGCCCGCTTCTTGAGCAACATCTGGATCGCGCGCGCGGACAGCTCCGCGCGCTCGAGCGGACCGCAGATGACCTCCGCGATCGGAGAGGCGCCGCCGCCCACGCGCGGCGAGACGTCGATCTCCACGAACGGCACGATGTGGCCGCCGGCGCGGCGGAAGCGCACGTCGGACAGCGTTTCCCCCGGATACGACGTGTCGGCGACGACCAGCAGACGCCACTCGTGGTCCTCGGCGAAGGCCGGCGGCTTGAAGCAGGCCACCAGCTCGGCCACGTGCTCGGAGAGGAACTCCATGATGACGTTCAACGGATCGGCCGCGCGGCCGCGCACCTGCCGCAGCAGCAGCAGGGCACGGTCGAGCAACCCACCCACCAGGGCCTGCTGCCGGTCGGGATCGTAGATCACCCGGCGCAGCGTGACCGCCGAGTAGCGGGTGCCCAGCACCGCCGTGCGCAGTCCGATCGCGTAACCGCCGCGCGGTCCGGCGTAGGCGCGCCACTGGCCCAGCGCATCGCCGTTCTCGCAGAAGCAGGCCGCGAAGATGCTGCGGTCCCAGGTGAACGGATCGAGCGCCGCCTCGGCGCGCTCGCAGAACTCGCAGACCAGCGCATCGGCGCGGTTCCAGCGCCGCCCGATCTGGTCGCGGATCAGCTCGCGGACGTAGTCGGTCTCGCGCGAGCCGGCGAGGTAGAGCAGGTCGCTGGCATGCAGGCGCCCGGACTCGATGATCTCGTTGAGTGCGGACGCGTCGGTGTAGTGGTAGAGCGCGTAGGGCGACTGGCCCTGCAGCACGGTCCAGTCGGCGTAGAAGGCCTGGCTGTCCGCGATGAGCTGCACCGCGATGTCGGTGGAGGTCCAGCGCGCCTCGGTGACCAGCGGGCTCACCGGCTCGCGTGCCGGGTTGTCCGCCTCGCTCTGGCGGCGCCACTCCTCGATTTCGGCGTCGATGTCTTCCATCTCAGAACCATCCGTCCTGCATCTCGTAGCAGGTGCGGTCCAGGTTGTTGAGCAGTTCCTTCTGCCACCCCGTCCTGGGCAGCTCCCAGCGGAAGAAGTAGGCGCACGCCTGCAGCTTGCCCTGGTAGAACGCCCGGTCGTCCGGGGAGGCCCCGGGCAGCCGGTCCACGGCCACCAGCGCCTGCCGAAGCCATATCCATGCCACCACGATGTGCCCGGTCAGCTCCAGGTACAGGCTGGCATTGGCCAGGGCCAGCTCGGCCTCGCCGTTGGCCGAGGCGCACAGGAGGTTGCGGGTGGTCTCGAGCAGGCCGTCGATGGCGCCGTTGAGCGCCTCGGCATTGCGCCGCAGCTCGGGAGAGTCGCACTTGCGCGCCGCGCGCACCGTCACCTGCATCTCGCGCATGAGCAGCTGCAGTGCGGCACCATCCTGCATCCCCGCCTTGCGGCCCAGCAGGTCGAGGGCCTGGATGCCGTGCGTGCCCTCGTGGATCGGATTGAGCCGGTTGTCGCGATAGAGCTGCTCGACCGGGTACTCGCGGGTGTAGCCGTAGCCGCCGTGCACCTGGATCGCCAGGTGGTTGGCCTCCAGGCACCACTGCGCCGGCCAGGACTTGACGATGGGCGTGAGGATCTCGAGCAGCAGGTGGGCATCGCGGCGCGCCTGCTCGGTGGGCGCGCTGTGCGTGTCGTCCAGCAGCCGGGCGGCATACAGGCACAGCGCGAGGCCGCCCTCGCCGTAGGCCTTCTGCGCCAGCAGCATGCGGCGCACGTCGGCATGCTCGACGATGCGCACCTGCGGCTGGCCTGGATCCTTCGCCGCCACCGGCCGGCCCTGCGGCCGCTCGCGCGCATACGCCAGCGCGTGGAGGTAGCCGGTGTAGCCGAGCATCACCGCCCCCAGGCCGACGGCGATGCGGGCCTCGTTCATCATGTGGAACATGCAGGCGAGGCCGCGGTGTGCCTCGCCCACGAGGTAGCCCACGGCACCGCCGCGCTCGCCGAAGTTGAGCACGCAGTTGGTGGTGCCGCGGTAGCCCATCTTGTGGTTGAGGCCCGCGAGCGCGACGTCGTTGCGCTCGCCGCGGCTGCCGTCCGCCTCGACCAGGTGCTTGGGCACGATGAAGAGCGAGATGCCCTTCACGCCGGGCGGGCCGCCGGGGATCTTGGCCAGCACCAGGTGGATGATGTTCTCGGACAGTTCGTGTTCGCCGCCGGAGATCCACATCTTGTTGCCGAACAGCCGGTAGGTGCCGTCGGCCTGCGGCTCGGCCCGGGTGCGGATGTCGGAGAGCGAGGAGCCGGCCTGCGGCTCGGATAGGCACATCGTGCCGAAGAACCGCCCGCTCAACAGGTGGGGCAGGTAGCGCGCCTTCTGGTCCGCCGTGCCGAACGCTTCGATGAGGTTCGCGTTGGCCACGGTGAGGAACGCATACGCCGTGGTCGACACATTGGCCGCGTTGAACAGCGCCATGCACGCCTGCGCGATGGTGCCCGGCAGCTGCATGCCGCCCTGCTCGTAGTCCCGGGTCGCCGCCAGGAAGCCCGCCTCGCTCAGCACCTCGAGCGCGCGCTTGACCTCCGGGATCATGTGCACGCGCTCGCCGTCGAAGGTGGGTTCGTTCAGGTCCGCCTTGCGGTTGTGGGGCGCGAAGTGGTCGGACGCGATGCGGTGCGCGGCATCCAGCGCGGCGTCGAAGGTATCGCGGGTGTGGTCGGCGAAGCGGGGCCGGCCGCTGAGCTGCTCGACCTCGAGCAGTTCATAGAGGACGAAGGCGAGGTCGCGGCGGTTGACGAGGCGGGAATCCATTGGACGGGGCGAGAGGCTGGAGGCAAGAGGCTAGAGGAAAACCGGTCGCCCTGCCGAACGACGCCGACCTGGCAGAGGAGGCCGACCGTCTGGCACCAGCAGGCGCCTCCCTCCCCGCCTCCAACCTCTAGCCTCTAGCCTCTCGCCTCCCGCTCACATCGATTCCTTGATCAGCCGCCCATGCGCCGGCTGGACCGGGCGCGCGTTCATGCTGTAGAGCTTGCCGAACACCGCCACCTGGTCCGGAGCGATCTCCACCGGCGTCTTCAGCACGAGCCACAGCACCCCCTCCGTGCAGGGCGGCGTCGTGAGCGAACCGATGTAGGTGAAGTAGGTGCGCACCTCGGGCAGCATGGCGTTGGCGTCGATGGTTACGTCCCGCGGCGCGCTCTCGCGCCCCTGCTCGAGCGGCAGGTGCGGCCACAACGCACGCAGGAACGGGTTGGACTGCTCGCGCGCCTCGAACCGCACGGCGATCACCGCCAGGCGACCCTCGCTGCTGCGATGGACCAGGTGCGCCACCATGTCGAAGCGGCGCCCGTCGATGCGCTCCTCCGCCGGCTTGTGGAAGTGGAACTGCTTGAGCTCGTAGCGCTCGCCGGCCACCGTGATCGAGCTGCCCTCGGCGTAGTTGACCTGCACGGTGTGGCCGTTGTCGACGATGCGCAGGGGCGAGGGCTTGTAGTCGAAGGCGATCGGCTGCAGGTCCAGGCGTGCGCCACCCTTGATGTCGATGGGCGACTGGCGCTGCCCCCTGGCGCAGGTCTCGTACTCGGGATTGAGCTTGCCCCAGCGCTCGGGGCCACCGGTGCCCTCGTAGCTCCAGTGCACCTCCTCCGGCACCGGCTGGACCGGCGCCGCCTCAGGGCGGCTCGCACGTCGCGCCCGGGCGCGATGGGTCTCGTAGGCGGTCGTGCGCATCGCCGCGTCCCGCGCGCGTGCCCTGGGCGCGGCCGGCGCCCTCGCCGCCTCGTGCTTCACCGGCGCAGCGGCGGCAGGGCGTGCGGTGGCCGGCGCCACCTGGGCGGCCTCGACCTTGGCTGCAGGGTTCTCGCCCGCGGCTGCGGTGTTCGCGGCTGCCGCGGCGGGTTGTACCGCGCCCTCCGCCTGCGCCGGCTTGGCCGGGTCCGGCCCGGGTTCGGCCTTGGCCTCCAGCTTCGGCTCGGCCCTGGCCTGGGCTTTCCCGGGCTTGGGTTCAGGCGCGCAGGCGCGCTCCAGCAGGGTCTCCTGCAGCGATCCGGGCGCGGCCAGGGCTGGGAGTTCCGCGGCATCCAGGTTTACCCGGCGCACCTCGGTGCCATCGCTGCCGTAGAACACCCGGAACAGCGGCGCCCAGGTGCGGCGCTGGCAGTCGTAGCTCACCAGCGAGTTGGCGCTGTAGTAGAGCACCCCGACCTGGTTCGAGCGCTGTTCCTGGGTGTGGACTTCGCGCATCCAGGCCCGGACCACGGCGCCCTCGCGCGTCAGGCCGGCCGTGTCGAGGTAGACCGCGCGCTCCTGTCCGTCGACGACGGGCACCCAGCGGCTGGCCCACGCCGGCGCTGCCAGCAGCAGCAGGAGCAGCGCGAGGCTGCGGAGTCGATGGTGGATTGCCTTCACTCGGGTTCGCCCAGGTGCATTGGATGGGCGAAATATCGGCCCGGCGGCGGGCCGCCTTGAGCCGGCGCGCCGGGCGGTTTTGACCGCACGCACCGGTTGCGTACAATACGCGGTTACCCGGCGAACGCTAAACCCTTCATTGCGCGGCACTTCCAAGTGCCCCGCGAGACTACCCGGCAGAGCAGAACATGGATGAGAAGCTGGTCTACAACGTAAACGTCGCGGCGCAGGATGTCCTGCTCACCCCGGCCATGGTGAAGCAGTTCCTGCCCCTGACCGAGCGCGCCGAAGAGACCGTCCTGCGCGGTCGCAACACGGTCGAGCGCATCCTCGACCGCCAGGACCACCGCCTGATGGTGGTGGTAGGGCCGTGCTCGATCCACGACCCGATCGCGGCGATGGACTACGCCCGCCGCCTCAAGCGCCTGGCCGACGAGGTCTCGGACACGCTGTACGTCGTGATGCGCGTCTACTTCGAGAAGCCGCGCACAACCACCGGGTGGAAGGGCCTGATCAACGACCCGCATATGAACGACAGCTTCGACATCGGCGAGGGCCTGCGCCGCGCGCGCAAGGTCCTGCTCGACATCAACGAGCTGGGCCTGCCCGCCGGCACCGAGGCGCTCGATCCGATCAGCCCGCAGTACCTGGGCGACCTGGTGACCTGGAGCGCGATCGGCGCGCGCACGACCGAGTCGCAGACCCATCGCGAGATGGCGAGCGGCCTGTCCACGCCGGTGGGCTTCAAGAACGGCACCGACGGCGGCCTGCAGGTGGCGGTCAACGCGCTGTTGTCGGTGTCCAGCCCGCACAGCTTCCTGGGGATCAACCAGGCCGGTCAGGTGGCCGTCATCCGCACGCGGGGCAATCGCTACGGGCACATCGTCCTGCGCGGGGGCAGCAAGGGCCCGAACTACGACTCGGTCACCATGTCGCTGGTGGAGAAGGAGCTGGCGAAGCACAAGCTGCCGCCCAACATCGTGGTCGATTGCAGCCACGCCAACTCGAACAAGGACCCCTCCCTGCAGCCGCTGGTGGTGCACGACGTGGCGCACCAGGTCATCGAGGGCAACCAGTCCATCGTCGGCGTCATGCTCGAGAGCAACATCCACGCGGGCAACCAGTCGATTCCCGCCGACCTGGAGCAGCTCAAGTACGGCGTGTCGGTGACCGATGCCTGCATCGACTGGGCGACCACCGAGAAGCTGCTGCGCGATGCGCGCGCCAAGCTGAAGGACGCGCTGCCGGCACGGATGCCGCGCGTGGCAGAGGTTCGCAGCCTGCGGGCCTAGGGAAGCTCGGCTGCCGGCCGCCGGAGACGAAGCGGGCGATCCGCAGGGATCGCCCGGTTGGCTTGGTGACGGGCCGCGTCAGAGGTTCGGAAGGTTGATCTCGGCGAGTTCCAGCAGCGCGATCAGGCGCTGCTGCCCCGAGCCCTGCAGGGCCTGCAGGGCCGCCTGGACCCGCTGCGCCACCTCGTCGCGACCCTTCCCGGCGATGCCGGTGAGCGGCTGCGCGACGTCGGCGAGCAGCAGTTCGTCCGCGGCCTTGCGCACCTCCTCGAGCCTGGCTTCGATGGCCTTGCGGTCGAGCGTGGTGGAGAACTCGAAGGTCTTGTCCAGGTCCATGACGTCTCCCGTCCGGTCGTGGCCGGCATTCACCTAGAATGGGCCGGGGCGAAGCCGTGATCAGAGCTTCCCCAGCGGGAACAACGTCACTTCCGAGGAAGACTTGAGAGCCATGAACGCGTTCAGCCTGGACGGCCGGGTGGCCGTCGTCACCGGTTCCAGCCGCGGCATCGGCCGCTCGATCGCCGAGCACCTGGCGCGTCACGGCGCGCGCGTGGTCATCTCCAGCCGCAAGCAGCCGGCCTGCGAGGAAGCCGCAGCCGGGATCCGCGCTGCGGGAGGCGAAGCGATCGCCATCCCGGCGAACATCGCCGACAAGGCGCAGCTGGAGCGCCTGGTGGCCGCCACGCGCGAGCAGTGGCGCCGCATCGACATCCTGGTCTGCAACGCGGCGTCCAACCCCTACTACGGGCCGATGGCGGACCTGCCCGACGACGCGTTCAACAAGGTCCTGCAGAACAACATCGTCAGCAACCTGTGGCTGGCGAACATGGTGCTGCCGGAGATGGCGCAGCGGCGCGATGGCGCCCTGATCATCGTGTCGTCGATCGGCGGCCTGAAGGGCAGCTCGACCCTGGGCGCCTACTGCGTCTCGAAGGCCGCGGACATGCAGCTCGCACGCAACCTCGCGGTGGAGTGGGGACCGCACAACATCCGCGTCAACTGCATCGCGCCGGGGCTGGTCCGGACCGACTTCGCCAGGGCGCTGTGGGACAACCCGGAGCTGCTGGCGCGCACCGAGTCGAGCACGCCGCTGCGCCGGATCGGCGAGCCCGACGACATCGGCGCGATCGCCGTGTTCCTCGCCTCGCGCGCGGGTGCATTCGTGACCGGGCAGACGATCGTGGCGGATGGGGGGATCACGATCGCGGGCTAGAGGCCCAGGCGCCAGGCCCTAGGCTCCAGACGCCAGAAGTGCTGCGTAGCGCTACGCGCTGCGCCTTCTCCTGGCGTCTAGTGCCTGGCACCTAGCGCCTGGCCGTTCGCGTCAGCGAACGGCTACCGGCGCCACCGTCGACCCTGTCCCGCCCTTCATCTTCAGCGGCTGCACGATCAGCGCGAACTCGTAGGCTTTCGCCTCGGCCAGTTCATCGAGGCGCAGGTTCTCCAGCAGGAAGATGCCGTTGACCACCAGCGCGATCTGATGCACCGGCAGGCTGATGGTCTTGTCCGGGTTGGGGACGGCCTCGACGCCGAAGGTGTCGGCGCCGATCAGCATCACGTTCTGCTTCGCCAGCCACTCCGCGGCGCCCGCACCGATGCCCGGCGTCTCCTTGTTGTAGGTGAGGTTGTCGCTGCCCCACAGGCGCCCGTAGCCGCTGTGGACCAGCACCGCATCGCCGGTCTCGATCGCCGTGCCCTGGCGCTGCAGCGCGCCCTGCGGGTCGGCCGCGGTGATCTCGTAGCCGGCGGGCAGGATCGGGACGCCCTTGTAGGCGGCCACGTCGATCAGCACTCCGCGCGTGAACAGCATGCCGATCTTCTCCACGCCAAGCCTGGTGAACCCGCCGCGCGTGGCGATCTCATCGTTGTCGAAGCAGTTGTAGAACTTGTTGCCGATGGTCTGGTGGGAGAACATGTCGAACTGGGTGCCGACCTGGCCCATCTCGGTGACCACCAGCTCCTCGTTGCTGCGGCGCTGGTTGGTGCCCATCGGCGGCGTGGTGCGCTTGGTGGTGATCTCGAACTTGCGCGTGCCGAACAGCGGCATGGCCGGCTCGAGCACGCGGCCGAGCTCGAACACCTGTCCGCTGCGGATCAGGCGCGTGGCGCGCAGCACGTTGCCGGCGTTCATGTAGTTCGCCGCGCCCCGCTCGTCGGCCGCGCCCCACCTCGACGGGCAGCGCTGCTCGGGCGATGGCGGCTGCCAGGACTCGGCGCAGGCCGGTGCAGCGAGCAGCGCGGCCGCTGCGATGACGCCGATGCGTTGCATGGTGTACTCCTCCCCTGTCGTTGTGGTCGAACGCCTTCGGCGCCCGCCGAGACGCGCGCGGCAGTGTAGCACCCGCCTCCGCTATCATCGCCGCTCGCCGCCAGCGCCGCCCCCTTGCCGTGACCCAGCACACCCATACCCTGCCGCGCTCCACCTGGCTGCTGCTCGCCGCGCTGACCTTCGGCTGGGGCTTCAACTGGCCGACGATGAAGCTGGCGCTGGCCGAGATCCCGGTGTGGTCGTTCCGGGGCGTGAGTGTCGTGCTGGGCGCCGCGGGGCTGTTCGCGATCGCGCGCATCGGCGGTCTCGCCCTGCTGCCCCCGCGCGACCAGTGGGGCCGGGTCGCGCTCACGGCGCTCTTCAACGTCACCCTGTGGAACGTGCTGATCGGCTACGGCCTCAAGCTGCTCCCGGCCGGCCGCAGCGTGATCCTCGCCTACACCATGCCGCTCTGGGTGGTGCTGCTCTCCGGCCTCGTGCTAGGCGAGCCGCTCACGCGCCGCCGGATCGCGGGCATCGCACTGGGGATGGGCGGGATGCTGCTGCTCATCGTGCACGAGCTCGGCGCGATGCAGGCGGCGCCGCTGGGCACCGCGCTGGTGATCGCCGCAGCGCTGTCGTGGGCGGTCGGAACGGTCCTGCTCAAGCGCTTCCCCACGCGCATGCCGACGGCCTCGTTCACCGGCTGGCAGCTGCTGCTGGGGGGCATCCCGATCGTGCTCGGCGCGCTGATCCTCGACCGCGGCGCCTGGCACCCGATCAGCCCGGTGGCCTGGTTCGCGGTGGCCTACAACGTGGTCATCGCGTTCGTCCTCTGCTACTGGGCGTGGTACAAGCTCGTGGGCACGGCGTCGGCGGGGGTGTCCGCGATCGGGACCCTGCTCATCCCCGTCGTGGGCGTGTTCAGCAGCATGCTCGTGCTCGGCGAGCGTCCCAGCCTCGCCGAGTATGCCGCCCTCGCCCTGGTGATCGGGGCGCTCGCCACGGTGCTCGTACCTGCCCGTCCCGCCCCGCCTGCATCGCCCGCGCAGCCGCGCGTTTGACCTTCCTTTTGCACCAGGTGTCGCCGCGCCGGCACATCGATTGCTTTTGCACCCCTCGAGTCGCGCCGCGAATGGCCGATACACAAGGCAAACAAGAGCTTCGGAGCATCAGGGATGCAAGGTTCGAGACCTCTCCTCAAACTGCTGGTTGCGGCGATGCTGGGTGTCCCCGCAGCCGCCGCGCAGGCCGACATCTACCGCTACGTGGACGAGAATGGCAAGGTCACCTTCACGAACATCCCCTCCACGGACAAGCGCTACAAGCTCTATCTCTCGACCGAAAAGGAACCCGATGCGGTCTCGCGCACCATCGAGTACCAGTACCGGCCGTTCCCGAAGGCCAACCGCAAGCGCTACGACGCACACGTCATGGCGGCCGCGCGCCAGTTTGCCCTCGAGCCGGCACTGATCCATGCGGTGATCTCGGCCGAGTCCGGCTACAACCCCCTGGCCCGCTCGCCCAAGGGCGCGAAGGGCCTCATGCAGCTGATGCCGGCGACGGCGGAACGCTACGGGGTGGAGAATCCGCTCGATCCGAAGCAGAACATCTACGGCGGCTCGGCCTACCTGCGCGACCTGCTGACCATGTTCGGCAACGACATGAAGCTGGCGATCGCCGCCTACAACGCCGGCGAAGGCGCAGTGATGCAGCACGGCCGCATCCCGCCCTATCGCGAGACCGTGGAGTACGTGCCGAAGGTGCTGTCGTATTACAAGCGGTACAAGACGATGATGTGAGGCGGCTGTTGGCCGCATCACGTCATCATCAGGCTCTAGGCGCTGGAGGCTCTAGGCCCTAGGCTCTAGACACCAGGGGATATGGATGCGCCGCAATCGCGGCGCGCTTTACTTCTGGCGTCTAGTGCCTAGGGCCTAGAGCCTCAAGTGCCTATAGCCTCAAGTGCCTGGAGCCTCGCGGAAGCGCTACACCCTCGCCCCGCTCTCCAGCGGCACCACCGGGTGCGGCGTCCCCTCCCCGACCAGCACGGTCATCAGGTTGGTCACCAGCGCCACCCGCTGCGCCGGGGTGAATGCGGCGAGGCTCTTCTCGTTGATGTCGATCAGCGCGCTCTCCACCATGCCCACCGCGCCCTCGACCAGCTTGCGGCGCGCGGCGATCACCGCATCGGCCTGCTGCCGCCGCAGCATCGCGTGGGCGATCTCCGGCGCGTAGGCGATGTGCGCCAGGCGCGCCTCGTCGACCACGATGCCGGCCAGCTTCACCCGGGCCTGGATGGCACCGCGCAACATCTCGGAGATGCGATCGGCGTCGCCGCGCAGCGTGCGCACCCGGCCGCCCATCAGCGTCTCGTCCGCGCTCTCGTACGCGTGGCGTGCAGCCACCTCGCGCAGCGCCGACTCGCACTGCAGCTTCACGTAGTCGCTGAAGTCCTGCACCTCGAACAGCGCGCGGGCGGTGTCCTGCACCCGCCATACGACCACTGCGCCGATCTCGATCGGGTTGCCGCGGCCGTCGTTCACCTTGAGGATGGGCGTGGTCAGATTCTGCGCGCGCAGCGACAACCGCTGCCGCATGCACAGGGGATTGGCCCAGTGGAACCCGGCGTGGCGCGCGGTGCCCGCGTAGCTGCCGAAGAAGATCATCACGGCCGCCTCGTTGGGCTGCAGTGTGAACGCGCCGCGGATGCAGAGCAGCCCCAGCGCGATCAGCGTAAGGCCGGCGGTGATGGCTCCGGAGCTCGACTGCGGCAGCCCTGCCCCGAGGAAATAGGCGCCGAACGCGAGCAGGGCGCAGGCGATCAGCACCACCATCCAGCCGTTGACCGTCTTCGCGTCCGATTCTATCTGCGGATAATCATCATGCATTGTGAAAGCCGTGCAGCCGTGTTCGTTCAGCGCTGCAAAGCAAGAGGGGAGCCATGTGTGCTCTTTGACAGATCGTGATCCGTGAATCGCGATTCGTCCTCGCGCCCTCTGTGTGGGCGGGGCGGAGAATCACGGACGCACGCATCACCTTCCACCTCCTCACGCGAGCGGCCCCAGCATCCCGGCATAGCGGCGCACGCACTCGAGGCCGAAGGCGCCCGGCGCGAGTGCGGGCTGGCGGTCGTGCACCTCGGCCAGGCCCAGCCGCAGCGCCGCGAGCCGCTTGCCGTAGCAGAGCAGCGTGTCGAGCGACTGCATGACGAACACGATTGCCGGCAGGACCTCGCGGTACACGCGCTCGGCGTGCGCCTCGTCCCCGCGCTGCATGCCCTCGAACACGCGCACGAGGAAGTCGAAGCTGTCGGTCGCGGGGATCAGGCCGGCGCAGCCCGCGCGCAGGTTGTCCGGGAGCTCGAGCCCGCCGCGGCCGTTGAGCACGCGCAGCCGCGGCGCCACCGCCTCGATGGTGCGACGGATCGTGATGGCGGGTCCTTCCCCCTTCACCGCAACGAAGTTGGCGCGCTCCCGCGCGAGCGCGCACAGGGCCTCGTCGCCGAGGCCGACGCCGATGTACTCGGGCGCATTCTGGATCGCGACCGGAAGGTCGAGCCGCTCCATCACGCGCGAGAAGAACTGCGCATAGTGGGACTCGGGCAGCCCACGCTCTGGCGGCGGCTGCAGGATCACCCAGGCGGCCCCGGCGCGCTGCGCGTGGCGGCCGAGGTCGACCTGTTCGTCCACCGACGCACCGGCGATCGTGACGGCCACCGGCACCTTCCCGTTCACCTCCTCGCAGACCCAGTCGATCACGTCGCGGCGCTCGCCGGCATCGAGCTTGCCGACTTCCGTGGCCAGGCCGAGCACCGCGACGCCGTGGGCACCACTCGCGAGCGCCGCGCGCGCCTGCCGGCGCATGGCTGCCCGATCGAGCTTGCCATCGCGGCCGAAGAACGCGTACTGCATGGGAAGGATGCCGCCGGGTTGCGCGCTGCTCATCTGCCCTCTCCTGTGGTGGTGCGTGGCGCGCCGGGTCGTGACCGGGAGTACCATCGGACGGACGCGGCATCGCGCGGCAACTCTACTCCAGCCGCGGGCGCCCGGACCGCGGGACCAGCGAGGGGGACATGCAGCGCAGACGGATCATCGGCGGCCTGGCCGCACTGGGGGTGACCAGCGTCACCGCGCGCCTCGCGGCCGCCGCCGCCCTGGCGGCCACGCCGGCCCAGGGCCGGGGGCCGTTCTACCCGCTCGACCTCCCACTCGACCGGGACAACGACCTCGTGCACGTGGCCGGCCGCAGCGGGACCGCAACCGGCACCATCATCGACGTCTACGGCCAGCTGCGCGACGATGCGGGACGCCCGCTGCCCGGCGTGCAGCTCGAGATCTGGCAGGTGAACGGCTACGGCCGCTACCACCATCCCGGCGACGGGCAGGACCTGCCCTGGGACCCGGACTTCCAGGGCTTCGGCCGCACCGTGTCCGACGCGCAGGGCGGCTATCGCTTCCGCACGGTGCGCCCGGTGGCCTATCCGGGCCGCGCCCCGCACATCCACTTCGCGCTCAGCGACAGCCGCTTCGCGACGTTCTATACTCAGATGTACCTGATGGGCGCACCGGAGAACGCCGGCGACTTCCTCTTGAGCAGCGTGCGTGACCGCAAGGCCCGCGAGAGCCTGCTCGTTGCATTGCTGCCCTCGGGCGCAGAGGGCGCGGAGTTCGCCGGCCGCTTCGACATCGTGCTGGGGCAGACGCTGCTGTCGCGGCGGCCCTGACCACGGCCACCACAACGCGAGGAGGGGAAGCGATGGAGGAAGCCACGATGGAGCTGACGGAGGCGCAGGTCCGATCCATCCAGGAGCGGATCGCGCAGCTGCGGATGGAGCACCGCGACCTGGACCAGGTGATCACCCGCCTGCTCGCCGATCCGGCTCACGACGAGCTGCAGATGCGGCGGCTGAAGCGCCGCAAGCTGCTGCTGAAGGACCAGATCGCGCTGCTCGAGCGCCAGCTCAACCCCGACATCCCGGCCTGAGCGCCGGGTGCTGCGGCCGCTTACTTCTTTTCGTCGCCCGAGGACCCGAAGTCGTAGTAGGTCGCGATCACGTATGCGGTGACGCTGTCGACGTCGTCCTGGTTCCAGCGCAACCCGGTGTTGTTCTGCCAACGGACCACCTGCGCCCGGACCTGCTCCGGATCCTTCGCGATGTGCTCGCCGCGCTTGTAGGCGACCGAGTCGTGGCACATCCGGCAGTGGTTCTCGTGTAGCATCTTGCCGCGCTCGATGTCCTGCGCAGCCGCGCCGCCGGCCGCCAGCAGCCCTGCTGCCAACCAGCCCGTCTTCCAGCCTTTCATTCCCGCCTCCCGATGGTCGTTGCGTCCGAGACTAATGTCGATCCTGCCCGTGCAGTTGACACAGGTCAACGCCGCGTTGCCGCGACCGCTGGAACCTGCGGCTGGCTTGGCCGGTCCCAGGACCGCAACCGTTTCTGATGGAGCCCCTGAGATGAACCCGATGCCACGCATCGCCTGGGCCATCCTCTCCCTCGTATTCCTGCTGCTGGCCGGCTGCGCCAGCCACAAGCCGCTGCCGTTCGGCGACGTGGTCACGCGCACCGAGAAAGGCCAGTCAACCGAGCAGATCGTGCACGCGATCCGCGCCTCGCGCACCAGCTACGCGCTGCGCGGCTCGGCCTTCGGCAGGCTCAAGGACGCGGGGATGAACGACCAGCTCCTCGACTACCTGCAGCAGGCCTTCATCAACGACGTCGACATGCTCACGCGCTACTGGACCCAAGGCGAGTCGGTGGGGGGCGGAGTCGACTTCGTGCCCCAGCAGGTGAATCTGACCAGCCTGGACGCGCCGCAGCAGTATCCCACCCGGACCTCGTACTCCGGCTTCGGCCCGCAGGGCATGCCCGACTGGTACGTGCCGTTCACGCCCGCGCTGGACTCCTTCTCGGTGGAACAGATCACGGAACTCACCAGGCAGGGCAAGTCCGAGCAGGAACTGCTGGAGTTCGTCCGCACCCGCCGGCTGGAAGAGGTGATCGGCCTGGAGGGACTGACCAGCAACATCCGCACGCATCCGATCGCCGGCCTGTCGGGCTCCACGCTCGCCCGGCTGCACAAGGAGGGCGTCGCCGACGCCGTGCTCGACGAGATCCAGGTGCGGTTCCTGGGCCAGTTCGTGGAGTTCCAGCGCCTGCGCTACCAGAACCTCGGCCACGCGCCGATGAACGGCGGCTGAGCCCGCGTGCCGCGCGCGAGCGCGCGCGGCACGACCGACCGGTCAGTCCTCGAACCGGTCGGTGACCGCACCCTTGCTCGCGGTCGACACCAGCTTCATGTACTTCGCCATCAGGCCGCGCTTGTAGCGCGGCGCCGGCTGCTTCCACGCGGCCTTGCGCTTCGCCAGCTCGTCGTCGGAGACGTTGAGCTGAATCAGACGCTTGTGCGCATCGATGGTGATCGAATCGCCTTCCTGCACCAGACCGATCGGACCGCCGACGTAGGCTTCGGGGGCGACGTGGCCCACCACCATGCCCCAGGTGCCGCCGGAGAAGCGCCCGTCGGTGATGAGTCCGACCGATTCGCCCAGCCCCTGCCCGATCAGCGCGGCAGTCGGCGCCAGCATCTCCTGCATGCCCGGGCCGCCCTTCGGGCCCTCGTAGCGGATCACCAGGACGTCGCCAGGCCTGATCTTGCCGCCCATGATGGCTTCCATGGACTCGTTCTCGGAATTGAACACCCGCGCCGGGCCGGTGATCGCCGGGTTCTTCAGGCCGGTGATCTTGGCCACGCAGCCCTCGGGCGCGAGATTGCCCCTGAGGATGGCGAGGTGGCCCTGCGCATACATCGGGTTGTCCCACTGCCGGATCACGTCCTGGTCCTTGCGCGGCGCGTCCGGCACGTTGGCCAGTTCCTCGGCCATGGTCTTGCCGGTGATGGTCATGCAGTCGCCGTGCAGCAGGCCGTGCGTAAGGAGCATCTTGAGCACCTGCGGCACGCCCCCGGCGCGGTTGAAGTCGACCGCGACGTACTTGCCGGAGGGCTTGAGATCGCACAGCACCGGCACCTTCTGGCGCACGCGCTCGAAGTCGTCGATGGTCCACTCGACTTCGGCCGCAGCCGCGATGGCGAGGAAGTGCAGCACCGCATTGGTGGAACCGCCGGTGGCCATGACCAGCGCAATCGCGTTCTCGATCGACTTGCGGGTGATGATGTCGCGCGGGCGAATGCCGAGCTTGATCGCGTTGACCAGCGCGCGCGCCGACTGCGACGCCGAGTCGGCTTTCTCCGGATCCGGCGCCGCCAGCTGCGAGGAGCCCATCAGGCTCATGCCCAGGGCCTCGAACGACGAGGACATCGTGTTGGCGGTGTACATGCCGCCGCACGCGCCCACGGTCGGACAGGCGTTCTTCTCGATGCCCTCGAAGTCCTCCTTCGACATCTTGCCGGCCGTGAACGCACCGACCGCCTCGAACGGGCTGACGATGGTCAGCGCCTGGCCCTTCCAGTTGCCGGGCTTGATGGTGCCCCCGTACACGTAGATCGCCGGGATGTTGATGCGGGCGATGGCGATCATGCCGCCGGGCATGTTCTTGTCGCAGCCGCCGACCACCAGCACGCCGTCCATCATCTGGCCGTTGACCGAGGTCTCGATGCAGTCGGCAATCACCTCGCGCGAAACCAGCGAGTACTTCATCCCCTCGGTGCCCATGCCGATGCCGTCGGTGACGGTGGGCACGCCGAACATCTGCGGCATCGCCCCCGCGTCCTTCAGGGCGGCAATGGCGCGGTCGACCAGGGGCTGGATGCCAGCGTTGCAGGGATTGAGCGTGGAGTGGCCGTTGGCCACGCCGACGATGGGCTTGTCGAAGTCGTTGTCGGTGAAGCCCACGGCGCGCAGCATCGCGCGGTTGGGCGAGCGGGCGACGCCGCCGGTGATCAGCCTGGAACGCCAGTTGTCGGCCATGTTTCTCTCCTCTCGTGTGTCCTCGCGGGCTGGTGCGGCCGGTGCGGAAGGGAACCGCCGGTCGGGTGCCGCGCAGGGTCGCCAAGTTTGGCAGGTTTGCCAGTGGAGTCTAGTATATTGTTCTCGGTCGATTGATAGCCTGGACGAATCAAATGGAGCTGCGCCACCTGCGCTACTTCGTGACCGTGGCGGAGGAGCTGCACTTCGGCCGCGCGGCGCGGCGGCTGCACCTGTCGCAGCCGCCGCTGTCGATGCAGATCAAGTCGCTGGAGCAGGAGATCGGCACGTCGCTGCTGCTGCGCACGCAGCGACGGGTCGAGCTCACCCCCGCGGGCGCAGCGTTCCTGCGCGAGGCACGCGAGATCCTGCAGCGGGTCGGCAGCGCGACCGAGGCGGCGCGCCGGGCCGCGCGCGGGGAGACCGGCGAGCTCGTGGTGGGCTTCGTCAGTATCGCCGACTACAACGTGCTGCCGCTCGCGCTGCGCGAGGTCCGCCTGCGCAGCCCCGGCATCCGCCTCACGCTGCGCGAGGCGACGACCGACGTGCAGCTGCGCGAGCTGGTCGAGGAGCGCATCGACGTGGGCTTCGTGCTCGCCCCGGTCGGCGACGAGCGCCTGCAGGCGCTGCCGCTCCTGCGCGAGCGCCTCGTGGCAGCGCTCCCCGAGCGCCATCCTGCAGCCGGCAGCCGCGGCCGCATCTCGCTGCGCCGGCTGGCCGACTCGCCGTTCATCCTGTTCCCGCGCCACATGGCCCCACGCCTGCACGACAACGTCGTGGAGTTCTGCGCGGCGGCCGGGTTCAGCCCGAAGGTCGAGCAGGAGGCGGTGCAGATGCAGACCATCATCAGCCTGGTGTCGGCCGGGCTGGGCATCGCGCTGATCCCGGAGTCGCTCCGGCACCTGGGGCGCACGGGCGTGGCGTACCGGCCGCTGCGCGAGCGCAGTCCACTCACCGAGATCGTCCTCGCCTGGCGTGCCCGCGACACGCGTCCCGCCCTGCAGCGCTTCGTCGCCGCCGTGGACACGGTCGTCGCCGGCATGCGCAGGCGCAGCGCGTGAGGGTGCAGTGAGCACGCCGGCCTGGATCAGGCATGCCGATGCGAGTGTGCAGGCCGTCCTGCCGGACGAGGCAGCGACCCTCGAACTCGGACAGCGCATCGCGGCCCGGCTGCGGCCCGGCGTGCGCATCTACCTGCATGGGGACCTCGGCGCGGGAAAGACGACGCTGGTCCGGGGCATCCTGCGCGGCCTGGGTCATGCCGGGCGGGTGAAGAGCCCGACCTTCACCCTCCTTGAAACTTACGCCGTTTCGAGCTTATACTTGTATCACTTTGATTTCTATCGACTGAAAGCCCCGGACGAGTGGCGCGACTCGGGCTTCCGCGAAGCTTTCAGCGAGGAGGGCATATGCGTGGTGGAGTGGCCCGAGAAGGCCGCCGGGCTGCCGCCGGCCGACCTCAGCGTGCACCTCACGCACGCGGCCTCCGGTCGGCTGGTCCGCTTGGTGGCGCAGGGCGCATGGGGGGCCGCGTGCCTGGCCAGTGTCTGCATGTGAACCGGCTGACGGGCCCGACCGTTAGTCCTGGCCGTCTCCTCCACCCGGACTGACCCGATGCTTCACCAGCGCCTCGCCGCCATCCTCGCGCTGCTCGCCTGGCTCCTGCCCGGGATCTCGGCCGCGCAGGTCGCGCTCACCGCCGTGCGCGTGTGGCCCGCGCCCGAATACACCCGCCTCACGCTGGAGTCGGCAACGCCGTTGCGCTACACCGTGGCGAGCCAGTCCAACCCGGCGCGGCTGGTGCTGGAGCTGCAGAATGTCCAGGCCAACACGGTGCTCGAAGCCCTGCCTGCCCGCATCGGCGCCAACGACCCGTTGATCGCGCGCGCGGAAGTGCAGCGCGGCAGCGGGGACGGCACGCGCATCGTGCTCCACCTGCGCGCAGAGGCCCGGCCGCAGGCGTTCGCGCTGCGGCCGGTCGCAAGTTACGCCCATCGCCTGGTGGTCGATGTCTACCCGGCACAGCCGGCCGATCCGGTGCTGGCCCTCCTGCAGCAGCTCGACCTCGACAAGGCAGCGCCCCCGGGCAGCGCCGCGTCCGAGCACGAAAGCCCGGAGGCCGGGACCCGCGCACAGTCCGCCACCCGCGACACCGGTTCCGAGGAAGCCGCCAAGCCCTCGGCCCCGCGGGCGTCCTCGGGCAAGGCAGCAGGGAAACCGGCGGCCGCCGCAAAGGAACCGAAGGCAACCCGCAAGGGCGCACGCGTGATCACGGTGGCCATCGATCCGGGACACGGGGGCGAGGATCCGGGTGCGCAGGGCCGCAGCGGCACGCGCGAAAAGGACGTCACGCTGCGCATCGCGCGGCGGCTCAAGGCGCTGGTGGATGCGCAGCCCGGCATGCGCGGCATGCTCACCCGCGATGGGGATTACTTCGTGCCCCTGCACGAGCGGGTCACCAAGGCCCGGGGGATGCGCGCAGACCTGTTCGTGTCGATCCACGCCGACGCCTTCATCCGCCCCGACGCGCGTGGGTCCTCGGTGTTCGCGCTCTCCCAGCGCGGGGCGACCTCGGCTGCCGCGCGCTGGCTTGCCCGGCGCGAGAACGAGTCGGACCTCATCGGTGGGGTCAACCTGGACGTACCCGATCCCTACCTGCGCCAGACCCTGCTCGACCTCTCCCAGGACGGCAACATCCGCCACAGCATCAAGCTCGGGCAGGCGGTGCTGCAGGAACTGGGCGGCATCAACGACCTGCACCGTGGCCGGGTGGAGCAGGCCGGCTTCGCCGTGCTCAAGGCGCCGGACATCCCCTCGATCCTGGTCGAGACCGCGTTCATCAGCAACCCGGCGGAGGAAAAGCGGCTGCGCGACGGCAAGTACCAGGACCAGATGGCTGCCGCCATCCTGGCCGGCATCCAGCAGTACTTCGCCGACCATCCGCCGGCCCCGCGCGAGGTGCTCGCCACCACCCCCTGACCCCCGCCGGGGCCACCGGGGATTTGACATGAGTTGCGCCGGCCGGGCCGAGGCTTTAGGATGCCCTTGACGGTCTCCCGGGGAGCACGCGCGTGCCGCGCGACTGCGGCCTGCCGCACGGGACCGATGGAATCCTCCGCATGGAACAGCTCAGACTCGGATATCCGCCCCGCGACGCCTCGGGACCCGTAGCCCGCCTCCTGCTCGGGCTCGGCACCGTCGTCATCGGCGTCGCGCTGGCAGCCGTGGTGATCTTCGTGATCCTCCCGCTGCTGGGGATCATCGTCTCCGCCGCGGTGGGCGGCATGCTTCTGGCCCTGGCGGGCATCGTGATGATGATCCCCCTGATCCTGGTGGCGGGCACCGTGCTCGCCTTCATGGCCCGGGCCAACGCCCGCAAGGCCGGCGCCTTCCCCTCCCGTCCGCACTGGCGCTGATCCGCTGCGGCCTCGCGCCCGGCGCACGAGGCCGCGGGAAACCGCACATCCACCATGGCCACCCGGATCGCCGGCATCCTGCTCGCCGGCGGTGCAGCGCGCCGCTTCGGCGGCGGCAAGCTGCTGCACGCCCTGCCCGACGGCACGCCGATCGGCGTGGCGGCGTGGCGTAACCTTCGCGCCGCACTGGATCCGGTGGTGGCAGTGGTGCGGCGCGGCGACGATGCGCTCGCCGCCCGCTTCGAACGCGAAGGTGCGCGCGTGGTGGTGAGCGAGGACGCCGACCGCGGCATGGGCCACAGCCTGGCCAGCGGCGTCGCCGCGACGGCCGACGCGCAGGGCTGGGTCATCGCACTGGCGGACATGCCGGGCGTGCGCCCGGCGACCATCACCGCCGTGGCGCAGGCGATCGCTGACGGCGCGCGCATCGCCGTTCCTGTGCACAACGGCGAGCGCGGGCATCCGGTCGGCTTTTCCGCCGCCTGCCGGGACGAGCTGCTGGCACTGAGTGGAGACAGCGGCGCGCGCACGCTGCTGCAGCGCTACGCCGCGGAAGTGGTCCGGCTGCAGGTCGATGATCCCGGGGTGCTGCAGGACATCGATACACGTGCCGATGCGGAACGCATCGGCACTCAGGCGTCAGGCTCTAGGCGCTAGGCTCCAGGCACCAGACTCCAGGGGTTCTTGAAGGCCGCGCCAGTGCGCGGCCTTCTGGCGTCTAGAACCTAGAGCCTGGGGCCTGGGGCCTGGGGCCTGGGGCCTGGAGCCTAGCGCCTAGGGTTTAAGCACCATCCCCTTGGTGCTCCCGGCGATCTTGAAGTTGCCGCGGATGGTGTTGGCGCTCGAACGCAGCTCGACGTAAGAGCGGCCGGTCACCTCGCCGTCCCCGCTCACCTCGGCCTGGCCATTGGCCGCCAGGGCACCAGCCGCCATCTTCACGCCGCTGTACTGCACCCGGCCGCCACTGCTGGAGACGTTGCCGGAAAGCTCCTCGAACTTGGTCTTGCCGCCGGCGATCCCGTCGCGCGAGGGCGATTGCAGCGCGCGCACCAGGTCCAGGCCCGACAGGTTGCCCTTGCGCACGACGAACGAGGCCTCCACGCGCGGGGCTGCGAACACATTCTCCAGGGCGGTGGACTGCAACGCGAACTTGCCCCTGGATTCCAGCGTGCCATCGGACGCGATGTCGATCTGCAGGGCCTTCATCGCGGGCTCGAGCTCCACGCGTTGCAGCTCGAAGTCGCCCTCGATGTTCCACACCGCCCCCCATGAGACCACGGCAGTACCCTTGCCCTGGCCGTTGTAGAGCGAGAACTCGATCTCGGAGAAGCGCAGCTCGGATCCGCTGGCGGTGCCGCGCGCACTGAAGTCGGCGAACTCGAATTGCGGCCCGATCGGCAGGGTCAGGGAGCGGCCCCGAGCCACCACGTCGATGGCCTGCTCACGCGGCGTGATCTCGGCCGTGAGGTGGCCGTCGGCCGTAGAGAGCGTCACGCCGCGCACCGAGCGGTCGCCTCCGAGCAGGATGTCGGCGTCGAACGCGGGCAGGGTCATGCCCTTCACATCCAGGCGGGCGCTGTTGAGCTCGATGCGCTCCACCGTCACCTTGCCCGGCCTGCCCTGGTCGCCCAGCCAGCGCGCCATGCGGCCCAGTGCGTCCTGCGGGGCTTCCGGGGACTCGACCACCAGCTTGCTGATCGCCTTCTGGTCGCCGAACACGCTGCCGAGCCCCATGTAGGCGATCACCTTGCCCGCCTTGACGTCCTGCGTGCTGCCCACCGCCACGCCGGTCAGCTCCAGGTGGAAGCCCGGGAACAGCGAGGCCTTCACGCCCCCGATGCGCACCGGCTCGCCGATCGCCTCGGCGGCCACCTTCTCGATCGACGGCGCATACGCCGACATCGGTGCCAGCTCGACCGCGGCCACCGCCAGCCCGGCGAGCGCGACCACCGCCACGACCGCGATCTTGCCGGGGCCGAAGGCACGCCGGCGCGTCTCCGCGTGCATGCGGTCGATGTCGGCCTTGCGCCGGTCGGCCTCTTCCTGCTCCTTGCGGCGACGCGCGAGCTCTTCCTCGCGCGCGCGCTGCTCGGCCTCGCGCCGCTCGCGCTCGCGCTTCTTGCGCTCTTCCTCCGCCTGCTTCTTGCGGTCCTCCTGCTCGCGCGAGCGCCGCTCCTTCTCTTCCTGGGCGCGCCGGCTGGCTTCCTCGCGCGCCTTCTGCTCCGCGTCCTTGCGCGCCTGCTCGGCGGCGAGCGCGAGCTCGCGCGCTTCGCGGTCGGCGCGCTCGCGCGCTTCGCGCTCGGCCAGGTCCATGGCCGTGCGCGCCTCTTCCTCCATGCGGAAGCGACGCTCCTGCTCCTCCAGCGCCTTGCGGATCGCCTCTTCCTTGGCGACGAACTCCTTCTCCACCTCCTGCTCGACCCGCTTGAGCGCCTCCAGGTCGGTGTCCAGGGACGTGGAGACCTCCGGGACCGGGAGGGCGGCGGTCATGTCGAGCGACAGAGCCGCCACCGGCTGGGCCTCGGCCGGCCTGGCGCGCTGCTTTTCCGCCTCTTCGCGCCGGCGCCGCTCTTCGGCTTCCTTCTCGTCCTTGCGCCGGCGCTCCTCCTCCTCGCGACGCGTGCGCTCCTCGTCTTCCTTGCGCTTGCGCCCTTCCTCTTCCTCGCGACGGCGGCGCTCTTCCTCTTCCCTGCGCTCGCGCTCCTCGTCCTCGCGGCGCTTGCGCTCCTCGTCTTCCTTGCGCTTGCGCGCCTCTTCCTCCTGGCGCAGCGGCTCCTCCTCGAGGCGGCGGCGTTCCTCCACGAGCTTGCGGGCGATGTCTTCCTGCTCGCGGCGGTGCTTCTCCTCGAGCTCGCGTCGCATGCGCCCCTCTTCCTCCTTCATGCGGCGCGCGATGTCCTCCTTGCGCTTGCGCTCCTCTTCCTCCTTGCGCTTGCGCTCCTCCTCTTCCCTGCGCTTGCGCTCCTCCTCTTCCTCGCGGCGGCGGCGCTCTTCCTCTTCCTTGCGCTTGCGCTCCTCTTCCTCGCGACGCTTGCGCTCTTCCTCTTCCCTGCGCTTGCGCTCCTCTTCCTCGCGACGGCGGCGCTCTTCCTCTTCCCTGCGCTTGCGCTCCTCTT
>CAZFYX010000044.1:0-84077 GCA_964523885.1 uncultured Burkholderiales bacterium
GGAAGATCCGGCAGATGCCGACGGACCCGGCCCGGGTGCGGCGCACCGACCCGGGCGACCCCGAGAAGTGCCCGGTGTGGCAGTTCCACCTGGTGTATTCGGGGGCGGACACCAAGGAGTGGGTGCAGAAAGGCTGCCGCAGCGCGGGGATCGGCTGCCTGGAGTGCAAGCAGCCGGTGATCGACGCCGTGCTGCGGGAGCAGGAGCCCATGCGGCAGCGTGCGCAGACCTATCTGGACAATCCTGCGCGGGTGCGCGAGATCATCGCCGCCGGCTGCGACCGGGCGCGAAAGCTGGCGGAAGAGACGATGCACGACGTGCGCGAGGCGATGGGGTTGCCGAAGCGATGAGGACCGAGCTTCGCGCCTGTCTGTGCTTCACGCTTGTGGCTCCGGCCGCCCCTGAAGGGGCTTAACTTCCTGCGCAAGTTAGCCTGCACCGCAAACGCGAGTCTGGATGCTATGCCTTTCGCCTCAACAATCGTTGTTGCTCGCGCTTCCAGTCTCGCTCCTTCTCGGCCTCGCGTTTGTCATGCTGCTTCTTGCCCTTCGCCAGGCCGATCTCGGCCTTGATCCAGCCACCGCGATGATGCAGATCCAGCGGGACAAGGGTGTAGCCGGCGCGTTCTACCTTGCCGATCAGCTTGCTGACCTCTTCCTCGCGCAGCAGCAGCTTGCGCGTGCGCACCGGGTCGGGCTGCACGTGGGTCGACGCGGTCTTGAGCGGCGTGATGTGGCAGCCGATCAGGTACAGCGCCCCGGCACGCACGATGACATAGGCCTCGCCCAGCGAGACCTGGCCGGCGCGGATCGACTTGACCTCCCAGCCTTCGAGGACGAGGCCGGCCTCGTACTTCTCCTCGATGAAGTAGTCGTAGTAGGCCTTGCGGTTCTGGACGATGCTCATGGGGGGAGGTCTGCTGCGTCGGATCCGATTCTAGCAGGCGGGAGCACGGCCCCCGTCCCGGTGCACTGATGGCGTTGGTGGAAAAGTCGGTCCTGGTATCGCACACGGCGCGCCAGATGTACGACCTGGTGAACGACGTCGAGCGCTATCCGCAGTTCCTGCCCTGGTGCAGCGCGGCCAGGCTGGAATACGGCGACGACAAGGTCACGCGTGCGGAGCTCTGGGTGGATTTCCGCGGCTTCAAGCAGAGCTTCCGTACCGAGAACCAGAACCGCCCCGGCGAGCTGATCGAGATCCGCCTCGCCAGCGGTCCGTTCCGCAACCTCGACGGTACCTGGCGCTTCACCGCGCTGTCGCCCGAGGCATGCCGGGTCGACTTCCGCCTGCACTACGAGTTCGCCAGCAAGCTGCTGGAGAAGCCGGCCGCACCGGTGTTCGGCTACATCGCCAACTCTCTCGTCGACGCGTTCATCAAGCGGGCCGACAAGCTCTTCGGCGCAGCGTGAGGGCCACGGTGCGGGTCGAAGTGGTCTACGCGCTGCCGCTGGAACAGGCCGTCGTGTCGGTGGAGTGCGAAGAGGGCACCACCGTGCGCGAGGCCATCGAGCGCTCGGGGCTGCTTTCCCGCCATGCGGGGATCGATCTCGCCCGGGTGGGCATCTGGGGACGCCGCACCCATCCGGACGCGGCCGTGCGCGATGGCGACCGGATCGAGCTGTATCGAGCGCTGGCCGCCGATCCCAAGGAGGTCAGGCGGCGGCGTGCCCGGCGGCGGGGGGCGGCCGCTCTGGAGAAGTAGGGGCGGTGCCGTGCCGGTCCGTCACCCCTTGCACCAGGAGTCGGCGACCTTGCGCGCGTCGATCAGCTCCTTGGCGATCTGGGCGTCATCCAGGTAGACCTGCTCGCCGGCCGGCGAACTCGTGGTGATGCGCCCACCGTTCTGCAGTGCGGCCACGCGCGCCTTGGCTCTCTCGCAGTTGTCCTGCTTTTCCTTGGCCGCGGCAGCTTCCTGTTCCTTCTTTTTCTCCGCCTCGGCCGCTTCCAGGCGTCGCTTGCGGAACTCCATCTCCTGCTCTGCCGGGGTCTTCTGCCTGGCAGGGGACACGGCTGCCTGCTTGCCGTCGGCAGCCTTCTCGGCGTCGGCAGCAGGTGCGGGTGCCGGCGCAGTGGGCGTGCTGATCGTCCTGCTCTGCTTCACGCCCTGTCCGGGCGGCGGCTGATCCGAGTAGTGGATCTTGCCGTCGGCGTCGGTCCACTTGTACATCTGGCCCGCCATGGCGGATACGGGAACGAGCAGCGCCCCCAGCACCATCCAGCTCCAATTCACCCGTTGCATGCGCATCCCCTAGTGGTCGAATCGCGGGTAGTTCAACTGTGCCCGGCCCAGCTCGGCTTGCTCGGTCGCGAAGCGGGCAGCGGCCAGTGCGGTCCGGGCATCACCCTTGGCTGCCGCGATCCGGGCGCGCTCGAGCGCTTCCTGGGCCGTGGTCCACAGCGCGTGCTCGGCCCGGGCCTGCGCCACGGCACGCTCGGCTTCCTGCAAGGCATTGGCGACCTCCAGCGGCAGCTCGGATCCCGCGCACAACGCCGCCGACCCGATCGCCAGCCAAGCCAGGCTCACGAAAGCAACAAGTATTCCCTTGGGAGCCATAAGTCCTTGTTCCCGCTGCCCGACGCCCGCCGTCAGCGAGGTCCGGGGCGACCTCCAGAGTGGTCGGGCGCGGGGCTGCGGGTATAATAGGTTCTTTTGAAGGATCATCAGCATGCGGGTCGTCCAGCGCGCTCTCACCTTCGATGACGTCTCCATCCTCCCCGCCCACTCCACGGTCCTTCCGCGGGACGTCAGCCTGAAGACGCGCCTGAGCCGCGCCATCGGGCTCAACATCCCCCTGGTGTCGTCCGCCATGGATACCGTGACGGAGGCCCGTCTGGCCATCGCCCTGGCCCAGGAGGGAGGGATCGGCATCGTCCACAAGAACATGTCGGGCAAGGCCCAGGCCAGCGAGGTGGCCAAGGTCAAGCGCTACGAGAGCGGGGTGGTCAAGGACCCGATCACGATCGCGCCCGACATGAGCGTGCGGGAGGTGCTTACCCTGATCCGCACCCACCGGATCTCCGGGCTGCCGGTGGTCGAGGGGCGCCGGGTCGTGGGCATCGTGACCAACCGCGACCTGCGCTTCGAGACCAACCTCGACCAGCGCGTGCGCGACATCATGACCCCGCGTGATCGCCTGGTGACGGTCCGCGAGGGTGCCACCCTGGAGGAAGCCCAGGCCCTGATGCACAAGCATCGCCTCGAGCGCGTGCTGGTCGTGAACGATCAGTTCGAGCTGCGCGGGCTGATCACCGTGAAGGACATCCTGAAGTCGAGCGAGTATCCCGAAGCGTGCAAGGACGAGCTCGGCCAGTTGCGGGTCGGCGCAGCGATCGGCGTGGGCGAGGGCACCGAAGAGCGGGCAGCGCTGCTGGTCGATGCCGGGGTGGACGTGCTGGTCGTCGACACCGCTCATGGTCACTCCGACGGCGTGCTGCAGCGGGTGCGCTGGGTGAAGCGCACCTTCCCGAAGGTCCAGGTCATCGGCGGCAACATCGCCACCGCGAATGCCGCGCGCGCCCTTGTGGATGTGGGGGCGGACGCGGTGAAGGTAGGCATCGGGCCGGGGTCGATCTGCACGACGCGGATCGTGGCCGGCGTCGGAGTGCCGCAGGTCACCGCGGTCGCCAACGTCGCCGAGGGACTGAAGGGTACCGACGTCGCCTTGATCGCCGATGGCGGCATCCGCTACTCCGGGGACATCGCGAAGGCGATCGCCGCGGGCGCCGACTGCGTGATGCTCGGTGGCCTGTTCGCGGGCACCGAGGAAGCGCCGGGCGAGATCGAGCTCTACCAGGGGCGCTCGTACAAGTCCTACCGCGGCATGGGCTCGCTGGCGGCCATGCAGCAGGGCTCGAGCGACCGCTACTTCCAGGACGCAGCGGCCGGCGTGAACGCCGAGAAGCTGGTGCCCGAAGGCGTCGAGGGTCGCGTGCCCTACAAGGGCAGCGTCATCCAGGTCATCCAGCAGCTCATGGGCGGGCTGCGCTCGAGCATGGGTTACGCCGGCGCCGCCACCATCCGCGACATGCGCGAGCACACCGAGTTCGTCGAGATCACCGCAGCGGGTGTGCGCGAGTCGCACGTGCACGACGTGCAGATCGTCAAGGAAGCGCCGAATTACCGGGTCGAATAACTCCAGGCCAGAGGCGAGAGGCTAGAGGCGAGAGGAACTACGCAGCGCTCTTCCGCCTCTGGCCTCTGGCCTCTAGCCTCTCGCCTCCCATGCATCAGAAGATCCTCATCCTCGATTTCGGTTCGCAGTACACCCAGCTGATCGCGCGCCGCGTGCGCGAGTGCGGCGTCTACTGCGAGATCCACCCGTTCGACGTCACCGACGCATTCGTGCGCGACTTCGCGCCGCAGGGCGTGATTCTCTCCGGTGGCCCGGCCTCCGTACACGAGTCGGGTACGCCGCGGGCGCCGCAGTCCGTCTTCGAGCTGGGCGTGCCGGTGCTCGGCATCTGCTACGGCATGCAGACCATGGCCGCGCAGCTCGGCGGGCAGGTCGAGAGCGGTTCCGTGCGCGAGTTCGGCTACGCGGAGGTGCGGGCGCGGGGGCATTCGAACCTGCTCAAGGGCATCGAGGATCGCGTCAACAGTGAAGGCCACGGCCTGCTCGACGTGTGGATGAGCCACGGCGACAAGGTCACGGCGCTGCCGCCGGGCTTCAACGCGATCGCCAGCAACGCGACGACACCGCTGGCCGGCATGGCCGACGAGACCCGCAGGTTCTACGCGCTGCAGTTCCATCCCGAAGTCACGCATACGCTGCAGGGCAAGGCCATCCTCCAGCGCTTCGTGCTGGTCGTCTGCGGCCTGGCGGGCGACTGGAGCATGCCAGGGTTCATCGACGAGGCGGTCGGCCGGATCCGCTCGCAGGTGGGGCAGGACGAGGTCATCCTCGGTCTGTCGGGCGGCGTCGATTCCGCGGTCGCCGCGGCGCTGATCCACCGGGCGATCGGCGACCAGCTTACCTGCGTGTTCGTCGACACCGGACTGCTGCGCCTGAACGAGGCGGAGCAGGTGATGGAGACCTTTGCCCGCAACCTGGGCGTGAAGGTGATCCATGTCGAGGCGGCGGCGCAGTTCATGGGCAAGCTCGAGGGCGTGTCCGATCCGGAAGCCAAGCGCAAGATCATCGGCCGAGAGTTCGTCGAGGTGTTCCAGCACGAGGCCGGCAAGGTGCGCAATGCCAGATGGCTGGCCCAGGGCACCATCTATCCGGACGTCATCGAGTCGGCGGGGAGCAAGACCAAGAAGGCCGCGTCGATCAAGTCGCACCACAACGTGGGCGGGCTGCCCGAGAGCCTGCACCTGAAGCTGCTCGAGCCGCTGCGCGAGCTGTTCAAGGACGAGGTGCGGCAGCTGGGCCTGGCGCTCGGGCTGCCGCACGACATGGTGTTCCGCCATCCCTTCCCGGGGCCGGGCCTGGGCGTGCGCATCCTCGGGGAGGTAAAGGCCCAGTACGCCGACCTGCTGCGGCGCGCGGATGCCATTTTCATCGACGAGCTGCGCGCGGCCGGCTGGTACGAGAGGACCTCGCAGGCGTTTGCCGTGTTCCTGCCGGTGCGATCCGTGGGTGTCATGGGCGACGGCAGGACCTACGAGTTCGTCGTTGCGCTGCGCGCAGTCCAGACCGAGGACTTCATGACCGCGCACTGGGCAGAGCTGCCGCACAGCCTGCTGTCGAAGGTGTCCAACCGCATCATCAACGAGGTGCGGGGGATCAACCGGGTCGTGTACGACATCTCGGGGAAGCCGCCGGCGACGATCGAGTGGGAGTAGCGGTGTTTCTCGATAGCCCGGGAGTCCGGGCGGTGCCGGTTCCGCGGCACAGCAGCGCACATCCAACCCGTGGGGGTAGCTGCGCGACAGTAGGATAGATTATCGGGTTCGCCAATCCGTCTCCGGCCAGGCGCAGCGAAGTCTGCGACGACGCGCGGCGACTGTTCATGTCCATGACTCGATCATGGAACTTCGGTGCGCGGTGCAGGTCTGAACTGCCCGGAGCTCGAGCGCCGCTTCGGCGCCGGAATCCGCAAGTCCTACGCCGCCGCGATCTGCCCGCGGCAGGTAATCAAACAGTCGAGAGGCACTGGCATGCCCGCACACATCGTCGCCGCAACGGATTTCTCACCCCTCTCGGGCTTCGGGGTGGAGCGGGCGGCCGCGCTGGCCCGCGAGCACCAATGTCCCCTGCATGTCCTGCACGTCTACAACGATTTCGCCTGGGAGAATCTGCGCGTGTCGCTGCGCGCCCTGGCAGGGCATGATGGAGAAGCTGCTGCGCGCGAACGGCTGCGCGTATTGGCTCACGATCTTGGTAGGCGGTATAGCCTGCCTGCGGTCGGCAGTTCGGTTGTCACCGGGCGGGCATCGACTGTGATCTCTACCTGCGCGCGAGAACTCGGCGCCGGTCTCATCGCGCTCGGCGCGCATGGCGCGGGGATCGTGCAAGAGCTATCGCTCGGGGGAACTGCGATAAAGGTGTTGCGCGCCAGCTCCTGCCCGGTATTGGTGGTGCGGCGCGAGCCGAGGATAGCTTACGAAACCATTTTCGTAGCCACGGATTTCTCCGCCACGGCAATGCGGGCCTTTCGCGCCGCCGTCGACCTGTTTTCTGGTGCGACGTATGTCGCGGTCAACGCTTATTCGGTGGCCATGGAAGGCCGGATGCGAGTGGCGGGCGCCACGGCGGAGGACATCGAGCGCTCCCGTCAGCAGGAACGGGAAATGGCACAACGAAACATGGACGCCTTTGCCATGCAGCCGGGCTTCGACGGCGCAAGCGCTGTGAGAACGCTCGTTCGGCACGGTTACCCTGCGCCCGTCCTTGTCGAGGAGAGCCAGCGGCTCGGTGCGGACCTCCTTGTCGTCGGCAAGCACGGCGCATCGGTGCTGGACGAGCGGCTGCTCGGTAGCGTGACGCTGAACGTGCTGCATCACGCGCCGTGCGACGTGTTGCTCGTGCCCTGAAGAGCAGACGCGTACCAGACCACCGCAGATCTGAACCGGCTTGATCGAGGGCGGTGGGCGCACGGTCCGATTGCAGTTCCTTCCAGCGCCCCCCGCGGTGGACGTTAAGTTATGGGCGACGGCAACGCTCGGGGATGGACGATGCGGGACAACGTGACCCAGGGTGAAACGCCGAGCTGGCATGACCGGTCGGCGGAATCGGTACTGGCCGACCTGAAGGCCACACCATCAGGCTTGAGCCAAGACGAGGCGCGGTCACGGCTTCAGACATACGGGCCCAACCGACTGCCAGAACCACCGCGGCGCAGCGCGCTCATGCGCTTTCTGCTGCAGTTTCACAACATCTTGATCTACGTGCTGCTGGGGTCGGCAGTGATCACCCTGGCGCTGGGCCACGCGGCGGACACGGCGGTGATACTCGCGGTGGTGATCGCCAATGCGATCATCGGATTCGTCCAGGAAGGCAAGGCCGAGAAGGCCATGGAGGCTATTGGGCGCATGCTTGCCCCTCGCGCCTCGGTGCTGCGCGGCGGCGAACGCCAGACCGTGGACGGTGAGGCACTGGTGCCCGGGGATATCGTCCTGCTCGAGGCCGGCGACAAAGTGCCTGCCGATCTGCGGCTTGTCATGACGCGCGGCGCATCCGTTCAAGAGGCCATCCTCACCGGTGAATCGATACCCGTGGAGAAGGGTGTCAAGCCGGTTGCCAAGAGCGTGGCGCTGGGCGATCGGACCTGCATGGCGTTCAGCGGCACCCTGGTGACCTCAGGCCAGTGCAAGGGGGTCGTAGTCGCTACTGGAGCAAGGACCCAGATCGGGCACATCAGCGGAATGCTGTCGGCGGTCGAGGCCCTGACGACGCCGCTGGTCAAGCAGATGGACATCTTCGCCCGCTGGCTGACCGTGCTGATCCTGTTGGTCGCCGGGATCCTGCTCGCTTTCGGCTACTTCGTTCGGCATTTCCCCTTTGCAGAAATGTTCATGGTGGTGGTCGGGTTATCGGTCGCCGCGATACCCGAAGGCCTCCCCGCCGTTCTGACCATAACCCTCGCCATCGGCGTGCATGCCATGGCACGCCGCAGCGCCATCGTCAGGCGCCTTCCCGCCATCGAGACTCTGGGTTCGGTATCGGTGATTTGCACCGACAAGACCGGGACGCTCACACGCAACGAGATGGCGGTGGCCTCTGTCGCAACCCGCGCCGGAGTCTACGGGATCCCGGACACCGGCTACGCGCCGCAGGGTGAAATCCTGCTGGCAGGACGTGCGATCTTGCCGGCTGAGCATCCGCTGCTGGCCGAGCTCGGCCGCGTCGCTGCCTTGTGCAGCGACGCCTCGCTACGCGAGCACGAGGGTGATTGGACGGTGGAGGGCGACCCGATGGAAGGTGCCCTCCTTGCGTTCGCTGGCAAGACCGGAGTCGATTGGCGCGATGAGCGCAGCTCCTGGATGCGCACCGACGCCATCCCCTTCGATGCCAAGCATCGTTTCATGGCCACGTTAAATCACGACCATGAGGGCCATGCGTTCGTCCTCGTGAAGGGTGCGCCCGAGCGGATCATCTCCATGTGCCGGGAGCAGCGATCGGCCGCGGGTGGGGTGCAGCCGCTGGAGGACGGGTTCTGGCGCGAAGCCGCCGAGCGCGTCGCTTCCCAAGGCCAGCGTGTTCTTGCGCTCGCGTCACGATCGGTGCTGCCAGAGCACACCGTGCTCGAGCACGCGGACGTGGAAGCCTCACTGACCCTGCTCGGACTGGTCGGGCTGATTGATCCGCCGCGGGCGGAGGCGATTGCAGCAGTGGGCGAATGCCATGGCGCGGGCATTCGCGTGAAGATGATCACCGGCGACCATGCCGGCACGGCACGGGCGATCGGCCGGCAAATCGGCTTGCAGAACCCGGAGAAGGTGCTCACGGGCATCGATCTCGATGCCATGGACGATCCCCGGCTCGCGGCCGCAGTGCTGGAGACCGATGTTTTCGCGCGCACCAGCCCCGAGCACAAGCTCCGACTGGTAATGGCGCTGCAGTCACAAGGCCTCAGCGTCGCCATGACAGGTGACGGAGTGAACGACGCACCCGCGCTGAAACGCGCGGACGCCGGTATCGCGATGGGCAGGAAGGGCACGGAAGCCGCGAAGGAGGCCGCGGAACTGGTGCTGGCGGACGACAACTTCGCGTCGATCGTCGCTGCCGTCCGGGAGGGGCGGACGGTCTACGACAACATCAAGAAGGTAATCAGCTGGACGCTTCCCACCAATGCAGGAGAAGCCATGACCATCATCGCGGCGCTGCTGATGGGCATGACGCTGCCGGTGACGCCCGTTCAGATCCTATGGATCAACCTGATCACTGCCGTCACCCTCGGCATTGCGCTGGCATTCGAGCCGACCGAGGAGAACAGCATGTGTCGTCCGCCGCGCGCTCGCAACCAACCCCTGCTCGATGGCGAACTGGTGTGGCACATCGTGCTGGTGGCGGTCTTGTTCGTGGGTGGCGTGTTCGGGATCTTCGCGTACGCGATCGACCGCGGCTATTCGGTCGAGCTCGCCCGCACCATTGCCCTCAACACACTTGTCGTCATGGAGATCTTCCATCTGTTCTTCATTCGGAACATCTATGGAACCTCGCTTACCTGGAAAGCCGTGCGCGGTACGAAAGTGGTGTGGCTGACGGTGGTCATCATCACAGTCGCTCAGTTCTCGATCACTTACCTTCCACCGCTGCAAGCGATATTCCAGACTGTAGCGGTGCCATTCCTGGACGGGGTGCTCATCGTTGGTGTGGGCGTCGCGCTGTTTGCCATCATCGAGATCGAGAAACAGCTGCGGCTGCGTCTTCGCGCGATGCGGGCGGCGTGAGAGGGGGCATTCCAGTGCGTGGTTGAGGGCTCTTGTGCCCCTGGTGGTGCGCGCCGGGCAATCCATTGCCGCCCATCCGGGGGCGCCGATTGTCCCCGATGGAGGTCGGTAGGTGACGAAAGCTAGATTGAAACGCCCCGGACACGCAAGCAAGCCCGGGTGATCGCCCCCGGGCGCTCTACTCCCGAGTCACCACGAGCGAAGCATTCTGACCACCGAACCCGAACGCGTTCACCTGGAATGCGTCGATCCGCGTGGGCGCGGGTTCGTTGATGACGACGTGCAGGTCGCCGACCTCGGGCATCAGGTCGCGCCTGTCGTGCGTCCCCGCAGTCGCCATCAGCGCATTCTGCTTCATGCTGTGGAGCCCGACGAGCAGACCCAGCGCGCCCGCAGGTCCGTGCGGGTGCCCGAAGTTTCCCTTGGGGGCCGTGATGGGCAAGGGAACGTTGCGCGTGCCGTAGATGCGGTTCAGCGCGCTCACCTCTGCGATATCGCCGACCTGAGTGCCTGTCCCGTGCGTCACCACGGCATCCACGTCGTCCACGCCGCCAGCCAGCGCGGCACTCTGCAACGCCAACTCCATCACCCGCTGCTCCCACCTGCCCTCCGGCTCGGGCGAGGAAGGATGGTAGCCGTCGGATAGCGAGGCGTAGCCGCGCAGCATGCCGTGGATGCTGGCGCCGCGCCGGCGGGCCAGGTCCGCGCGTTCGAGCACGAACACCCCCGCCCCCTCCCCGAGCATGACGCCGAAGCGTTCCCGGTGAAACGGGCGGCACGCCTTGTACGGGTCGGGCTGCGGCTTGAACATGCCGTTGTTCCGCGCGCCGAAGAACACGAGCGGGCTGATCGGACAGTCGGTGCCGCCGGCGATCGCCACGTCCACCTCACCCGTCTCGATCATCCGTGCGGCAATACCCATCGCGTCATGCGACGAGGCGCAGGCGGTGGCCACGGCGAGCTGCGGACCGTGCAGTCCCCAGCGCAATGAGATCAGGCTGCAGGGCATGTTGAGCAGCGACTTGACCATGAACCTCGAGTCCACCGCCTGCGGGCCTGTGGCGGTGAGGGCCTCCTGCCCGACCGCATGCACGTCCACGCCACCCAGGGCGCTGCCGATGATCACGGCGGTGCGCAGCGGGTCGAGCTGCGCAAGGCCGGAGTCCTGCACCGCCTGGGTCGCAGCGGCCATCGCATACTGAGAGAACGTGGCCGAGTTGCGCCCCACGCGCTCTTCCATCCATGCCAACGGGTCGAAGGCGTCGATCAGGGACATCCAGATGTTCTCGTGGCCGGGCTGGTCGTTCCAGGGTGTGGGTCCCGCGACCACCTTGCCGGCGGACATGCTGCGGTTGAACTCGTCCACGCTCTGTCCGATGGATGAGATGACCCCCAGTCCGGTAATCGCGACGTTGTCCATGATGGTCTGCTCGTGTGGCTTGCCTGGGATGTTGGATCCGGCTGCCCGCCGGGAGACCGCGCAGTTGCAAAGGCTGCATTCGCAGCCCGAACTGGTGCGGTGTGAGGTAGTCCCGGCTGCCGTTCAACCCTATTGTAGTGGCTCCTGCGTCTGCAGGTCACCGCTCAGGACCACGAGAACCTCGCGCCCATCCTGCCGTGTCCCGATGTACCCGATCGCTCCGGCGACAGCGGCGCAACGGGCGGGCCGGAGCCCGGACAGGATGAACGTGTGGTGTTCCCCCGACGGGAGTTCTCGCCCACCCGTGCCGGCGGTGCTGCCGCCGCTGGGAGTCAGCGGCCAGGATCCGCCCCTGCTGATCCGCTGCAGCGGACGGCTGGCGCAGGCCGGGTTGCCGGCTGCATACTGGCGCCTCGACCAAGCCCGAGCGAAGACCGCCAGCCGATTCGACGGTTTCGTGTGACGGTGCGGAGGCCTTCATAATGACCGACCTCGAACTCCTCCCGCGCGGAGACGAGACGAACAGCTGCATCGATCCCGGCTCCCTGCCAGGCGGGGCCGTCCCGTGAGGCAAGTATGTCTGCTGCGCCTGGCGGTTCTCCTTCCGTGGACGCCCTCACTGTGGGCCGCCGGCCTGGCGCTGATCGGAATGCCCCCTCAGGCAATACTCGTTGACGAGGTCCTTCGACAGCAGCGTGGCGGGGAGATCGAGGCGCTGGCCCGGTATGTCGCCAGCACTACGGTCCGGGTTCACCTCGAAGTCCTCGCGCGGGACAGGCACGGCGCCGTCATCCTGGACCCGGCGGCCGGATCGCCCAGGACGGACACCATGTTCTGCAGCGGGACCATTGCAGGCACGCGGCAGATCGTGCTGGCGGCGCACTGCTTCGACGGAGAGCTCGCCTATGCCGTCTCCAGCTACCCGGTGACGGTCTACTTCGGCCCCGACGTGGACAAGGCTCGTGAGTCGGGTCTGGTCAGGAACATGATCGACCATGCGATCGAGCCGGAATATGTCCGGTCGTCGCACCGGGGCAGTGATGCGGCGATGATCGAGCTGGACACCGATGTGCCGGCCGGGTTCTACCCCGCCACGCCGGTGAACAGCCTGGCGGAACTGCTGGACAACGCGTCGAACCTGAAGGTCTATCTGGCGGGCATCGGGGCCACCCGGAATGGGGACCTGCCGGACGCCAGGGCGCGCTTCGGGGAAGTCGGGATCCGGGATGGTGTCGCGTCGATCCGGGAGGACCAGGACGTCCTCGTGACGGTTCCGCTCTCGCGCTTGCGCAAGGACCGGCTGGCGAGCTGCGGCGGTGACTCTGGCGGACAGATGTTCGCCCTGATGCGCGGTGACATCCGGTGGGTCGGTACGACGGTCTCGGGGAACTGCGCGAGCTGGACGGTGAGCACGGTGATGACGGCTGACCGGGTGAAAGCCCTGGAGTCCTTGCTGGGTAAACCAGCTGATCCAAGGTGACCGCGTCTCCGTCCCGGTGATCCGCTCTGCTGCGTTGCGGCAGGGGCGCATCGCCCAGGTTCAGGGCGCGCCGGACCCGTCCGCGACGCAGGGCGCTCAGGGAAAGTCATTCGGGGAGCCCGCGTCCATGGGATGCCGGGAACATGTGCCTTCGACTGCCCGCATTGCACTGCGTCGGAATTTCTTGCAGCGAAGGTACTTGATCCGCAGGCAGTGCCTTGTAATGATGGCACTGCCGTAGCCGCTGCAGCGGCCGCAGACCGGCCCTCGCAGCCACGGCGAGCAGTGCTTTGCCAAAACATAACAGCGGGAGGTGATGGAGGATGAGCAGGATCTCGACAGGAGTGCTGAGCGGTATCGCCGTCGCGGCCTTGGCGACGGTTTCCGCATCGGCCATGGCCCAGTCGGAATGGGCGCACTACGGCAACGACCAGTCCAACACACGCTACAGCACGTTGAACCAGGTCAACACCGGCAACGTGCAGAACCTCAAGGCGGTCTGGGCCCACTCGCTGGGCACCTCGGACAGCCAGGAGTCCACGCCGCTGATCATCGGCGACACGATGTATGTGACCAGCTCGACGGGACCCAAGTACGTGTTCGCCCTGGACGCGCGCAGCGGCGAGAAGAAGTGGGCCTACCAGCCCGAGCTGCCCTCGGACTACATGGCCACGGTGTGCTGCGGCCTGGACAACCGCGGGGTGGCCGTGGCCAACGGCAAGGTCTTCGTCGGGCGCCTGGATGCCAAGCTCGAGGCGCTGGATGCCAAGACCGGCAAGCGGCTGTGGACGGCCACGGTGGCCGACTACAAGAAGGGCTACGCGATCACCTCGCCCCCCCTGGTGGTGAAGGATCTGGTCATCACCGGGATGGCCGGCGGCGAGTACGGCGTGCGCGGGTTCGTGGCGGCCTACAAGCAGTCCACCGGCGAGCAGGTATGGAAGACCTACACCATCCCGGGCCCGGGCGAGCCGGGCAACGACACCTGGAAGGGTGACTCGTGGAAGACCGGCGGGGGCTCGACCTGGGGCGTGGGCTCGTACGACGCCAAGCGCAACCTGGTGTTCTGGTCGACCTCCAACGCCGGCCCGTGGGGCGCGCAGACGCGCGGCACCGATTCCAGCGACTACGGCCCGTACTCCAATCTGTGGACTGCCTCGCAGCTGGCCATGGACGCCGACACCGGCAAGATCGCCTGGGGCTACCAGTACACCCCGCACGACGCCTGGGACTACGACGGCATCAACGAGGCCGTGCTCACCGACCTGAAGATCGGCGGCAGCAGCGTGCCGGCACTGATGCATGCCGACCGCAACGGGTTCTTCTACGTGGTCAACCGTGAAACCGGGAAGCTCGTCGCAGCCGATCCGTTCGTCACCGTGAACTGGGCCACCCACGTGGACCTCAACACGGGCAAGCCGGTGGAGGCCGCCAACAACGAGAAGCGCCCGCAGCTGGGCAAGTGGGCTCGCAACGTGTGCCCGAACCTCATTGGCGGCAAGAACTGGCAGCCGATGTCCTACAGTGCGCAGACCGGGCTGGTGTACCTGCCGGCGTTCAACATGTGCATGGACATCGCCAACCGCGAGGAGGAGTACACCCCGGGCAAGTTCTACCTGGCCTCCGAGTTCGACCTGGGCAAGCCCGGCGCCACCGGTTCGCATCTGGCCGAGTTCATCGCCTGGGATCCAGTCGCCAAGAAGAAGGCCTGGGTGATCGAGGAAGAGAACATGTGGGCGGGCGGTGCGATGTCCACGGCGGGCGGGCTGGTCTTCTACGGCAATATCAACGGCATGCTCAAGGCGGTGGACGCCAAGAGCGGCAAGGTGCTGTGGCAGTTCCGCGTCGGCACGGGCATCACGCAGAGCCCGGTGACCTACTCGATCGACGGCAAGCAGTACATCGCCGTGGTCGCGGGCCGACTGAAGGGCCCGCCGTCCTTCTTCGGCAAGATCGGCCAGAAGATGACCGAGCAGAGCCCCGAAGGCGGGATCCTGATGGTGTTCGCGCTCTGATCGGAGCGTTCGTTTCGTAGAGAAGAGCCAGGGCGGCGGGGCGGGGTGGTAGCGTCCCGCCGCCTTTTTGTCGGCGTGCCCGGCACGCCGGCGCGGCCTGCAGACCCAGGGGAGGAAGTCTTGCTGCAGAAGTACGCGATTGCGCTGGTGGCGGGGACTGCCTGCGCGATGACCATGACATGCATCCTGCGCCCGGCGAGCGCCGACGATGCGGCCGCGCGGCCGGTGAACCCTTACTCGGGCAACAAGCAGGTGGCCGAGGAGGGCGCCAGCCTGTTCAACCAGTACTGCTCGCATTGCCATGGCCAGTGGGCCGACCAGGCCGAGCGGCCGCGCGACCTGCGGCGGCTGAAGCTGCGCTACGGCGACGACATGATCGTGACCTTCTACACCACGGTGCAGAACGGCCGCATGGACAAGGGCATGCCGGTGTGGAAAGGCGTGCTGCCGGACGACACGCTCTGGAGGATCTACAGTTTCCTGGAGACGGTCCAGGTGGACGAGTAACGGTCATGGGGCATGTTGCCGTGCGCGCCTGGCTCGTGGCAGCCAGCGCGGCTTTCGTCCTGTGCGCCGCAGGATCGGCTGCAGCACATGGGGTCTCGCTGGACCTCGATCACCCCTATGCGGAGAATTCCGCATTCCATCGCAATTTCGTGGTGCCGTGGGCGCAGCAGGTGCAGACCACGTCCGGTGGGCGGATCCATTTCCACCTGCACCCGGCTTCCAGGCGCGGAGGTGGCGCCCAGGGCCTGTATGAGCAGCTGCAGCAGGGCGGCGTCGATGTCGCGCTGGTCCCGCTCGAGGCTTCGCGCGAGCGCTTTGCGCGGATGGCGCTGATGCAGATCCCGTTCAGCATTCGAACCGGCCAGGGCGGCAGCCTGGCCGCCTGGGAGTATGCCCGCCTGAACGACGTGCTCGACCGTGACTTCGACGAAGTGCGGGTGATCGCCCTGCATGCCGGGGATGGAACGCAGCTGCACTTCGGCAAGGCCTTCAGTGAACCGCCGGGACAGGTGAACGGGCTGCGGATTGCAGCGCTCACGCCGAGCGATGCGGCACTGCTTTCGGCCATGGGGGCGACGGCCGTGAGTCTTCCGGCTGAGCGCGTCGCGGATGCGCTGGACCAGGGAACGGTGGACGCCGCACTGCTTTCCTGGGAGCGCGCCGCGGCACTGGGCGTGGACCGGGTTGCGAAGTCCCACCTCGAGGTGGGAGCGGGCAATCCGGGCATGACCTCGACGCTGTTCGTGTTCGCGATGAGCGGCGGCAGCTTCCGATCGCTTGCCGACGACCTCAAGACCGTGGTCGACGGCGGCAGCGGCAAGGACACCGCGGCCTGGCTCGGACGCGTGCTCGACGAGGCCGCAGCGAAGGCTCGTCAGGCGGCAGCGGCACGCGGCGACGCGATCTCCGTGCTCACGCCCCCGGAGCGGGAGAAGTGGTTGCAGGCGGCGCGAGCGGTCGGCGACGCGCAGGTCAAGGCGCTGGAGCAGGCAGAGATCCCGGTGCGTTCGCTGCTGCAGAGCGCGCGCGAGCAGCTGCAGGAGCTCGATCCCGGCAAGTAGCAGGCGCCGATCAGAACCGGCGCGGCGGGTTGGCCCGCCATGCGGCAGGACTCGCGGCCGGGGCCAGCGCATCGAGATACAGCGAGGGGGCCATATCGTAAGCGTAGGTGTTCAGCCGCCCCAGCAGGTCCTGCACCCGATCGGGGTAAGCGGCGGCCTGGTTCTCGGCTTCCTGCGGGTCATTGGCGATGTCGTAGAGCTCGATCTTCGCGGGAAGCGCTGCATGCACGATCAGCTTCCACTCCCCCGCCCGGATGGCTGCGGCGAAGTCGTCGGCGTTGAGCAGGACGTCCTTGCGGGCCGAGCGCTGCCGCTCGGCGATGACCGGCCACGCATCGATTCCATCGAGCGGACGGCTCGCATCGGGCTGCCCGCCGGCGAGGCGCAGGAGCGTCGCATGCATGTCGATGACGTGCAGGCTGTCGGTGACCACGCTCTTCGCCGCGACATGTCCAGGCCAGTGCAGGATGGCCGGCACGCGCACGCCGCCTTCGTAGAGGCTGCCCTTGCCTTCGCGCAAGCCGTTGTCGGCTGCCGGATTGCGCACGTCGCCGTCGCCGGTGGCGAAGCGCATCGGGATCGCGCCGCCATTGTCGCTGTGGAAGACCAGCAGCGTATCCCCGAGCATCTTGCGCCGAGCGAGCGCGGCCACGATCTCGCCGATGGTCCCGTCCAGCGCGCTCACGGCTGCGGCATAGTGGCGGCGCGTGTCGTCGGTCAACTCCGGGTAGGCGGCAAGCGCCGCGGGTGGGACGTCCTGGTAGCGCGACGGTGCGTTGAACGAGACGACGAGGAACAGCGGTGCGGCAGGGTCGTGCTGCTGGATCACCCGGACGGCCTCTGCGCCGAGCAACTGCGTGACGTAGCCGGCTTCGGACACTGCCCGCTCCCCGCGGCGCCAGTCGGACTTCGTGCCCTTGCGCAGGAGCGCGTCGCCCGTGCCGGCCAGCGAACCGTAGAACTGATCGAAGCCGCGCCGCGTCGGCCAGTACTCCGCCTTGACGTGTCCGAGCAGCCATTCGCCCACGAAGGCGGTGCGATAGCCGCTGGCCTTGAGCGCCTGTGCCAGCGTGCGCTCTTCGGTCGGCAGGCCGTATCCGTTTGCATGGGTGATCGAGAGCGTCTGCAGCCCGTAGCGCATCGGATAGCGCCCGGTCAGCAGGGCCGCGCGGGTCTGGCTGGAGTAGGGCTGAACGTAGAACGCGTTGAGCACGGTACCGGACTCGGCCAGGCGGTCGAGGTTGGGTGTGCGCAGCGAGCCGCCCCGGAAGCCGGGGTCGTGCGAGCCGAGGTCGTTCGCGAGCAGGTAGACGACATGAGGGCGGTCGGCTGCGAGCGCGGAGGCGATCGTGGTTGCCAGCGCAAGCAGTACGGCCGCGCAGACGCGGGCCGCTGCGGCAGCGGATCCGGCGATGCGCATCGATGTCCTCCCGATCGAGCAGTGCCTGAGGCCACAATGATACGGGCTCGAGGGTTGGCCGGCCACGCGTGCCGCGCACCATCGCCATGAGCCTCGCAGACCCGGGCCATGCGCCCGACGGGCTGACCCGCTGGCTGCAGGTTGCCGCGCGACGTGAGCGGCTCCGGCGGCTCGTCACAGACGGTGCATGGGCGGCGGCGGCCCTGCTGCTGATCGGCGCGGCTTACCTCGCCCTGGCCAGGACGATCGGCTCGGCGGTGGTGCTCGCCGCGCTGCTTCCCCTGTTCGTGCTCGCGGCGGGAGCGGTGCTCATCACCCTGGCCCTGCGGTGCTTCCGCCGGATCGATCTGGCCCGCATCGCCGCGGCGGCCGACGCCCGTGCGATGCTGCACGACGACCTGCTCAGCGCCCTCACCCTTGGCGAGGCAGCCGGCCGGGACGGGTTCGTCGACCTGCACTTGCGGCGCGCCGAACGAGTCGCGGAGCGACTGGATCCGATGGTCGTCTTTCCGCTCGCCGTGCCGCGCCGGGCCCTGCTCGTGGCTGCCATGGCGGTCGCGATCGCGCTCGCGGCTGCTGCCGTGCCGGGTCGGGAGCGGCCGGCAGGGCAAGTGTCGGGTGCAACGCCAACTTCAACGGCTGCCGCACCCGGTGCAGCGGGTGCATCCGGTGCCGACGATATGGGTCAGGCCACGCCGGAAGGCGGAAAGCACAGCGCAGCGGCACTCTGGAAGCAGGTCGAGGCGCTTGCGAGCGCGCTGGATGGCTCCGGCAGCGGGCAGTCGCTCGCGCAGGCCATCGCAACGCGCGATGCGCGTGCCGCGGCGCGTGCGCTCGAGCCTCTGCAGGAGAAACAGCCGCCGGTTGCGGGGGAGCAGCAACGCCGGGAGGCGCCCGACGAACAGGTGTCGGCGGAACTCGCCAAGGGCATCCTCGAGCGTCTCTCCGAGTTGATCAAGGCCGAGGAAGGCGCTGCGGGTGGCCGCCCGGCTGCGGCGCCGAGCGAGGGGACGACGGCGCGCCTGGACAGCGAGTTGCGAGCGGAGCAGGAGGACGCGCAGCGCGCCGCGCCGCGGCAACAGAGTGCCGGCGAAGATGCGCTGAACACGCTGATGCGCGGCCTGTCGCGCAGCAGCTCCGGGGGACGCGACATGGTCCACGGCGAGGCCGACAGCGCGGAGGGCGCCGGCCGGGCCAACGTTGGTGGCGGGGCCATGGGTCGCCGGGTCGGCATGAGCACGGGTGGTGCCGGTGAGGGCGACCAGCCCGGCGCGAACGTCACGCCTCTGCCGGGCGGGGACTCGATCTTCGGCCGGCGCACCGAGCGGCTCGCGGTCCAACTGCGCACGACCAGGATGCCGGAGGCGCGCAACGACCCCGGCGACGATGCGCAGAGTGAGCAGGGGACCGAGGAGTCCTTCTTCGCAGCCACCCGTGCGCAGGCCGCGCGCACCGGACTGCAGTCGGTGGCGATGGGGGCGCGCTCAGCCGACGAGGGGGTGAGCAAGGCAGAGCGGCCACCGGTGGAACTGGAGGAGGCCGTGAAGCGCTACACGCTCGCCCGCCACCGGCGTGAGCCGGCCGCGAGTTCCGACGGTACGGGCGAACACTAGCCCGACGCCATGAACCCCTTCCTGGCCTCTGCGCCCTGGATCGGCTGGCTCCTGCTGGCTTTGGGGAGCGCGTGCGTGGTCGCGCTCTACCGGCTCAAGCCCCGGCCCGTGCCGCGGGCGGTGTCTTCGACCTGGCTGTGGCGCGCAGCGGCCGAGCGCCTGACGCGCCGGCCTGCCTCCTGGCGCTGGTGGCTGGGGCTGGCGTTGGCCATCGCCATTGCCGGCGCGTTGATCGCCGGCCTGACCTGGCCGCAGATGCAGGGGCTCGGCGACGGCTCGCGTCGGGTCGTGGTGCTGCTCGAGAACGGCCCCAGCATGGCGGCACGTACCCGTGATGGGCAGACGCGATGGGAGCACGCCGTGAGGACGGCGCAAGCCGTGATCGCCTCCGCGGGCGGACCGGTGATGCTGGTCGACTGCATGGGGGCGTCGGCTGCGACCCGCTTCCTGGGCCGCGAGCAGGCGCTCGAGGCGCTGGCGCGGTTCCGGCCGGTAATGAACGGGCAGCCGGTGACATCGCCCCTGCCGGAGGTGCCCGGCACGGAGCTGCACCTGGTGGGCGACGGGGTATCGACCTGCCCGGCGCCGGCGGGCGCCATCGTGCACTCCGTGTTCGAGCCAGCCGACAACGTCGCGGTCATCCGGCTGGTCGCACGGCCGCTGCCGGCGGATCCGCTGCGGGTGGACGCGTTCGTGCAGGTCGTCAACGCCTCGGTGGGAGCGAAGAGCGTGCGCCTGACCCTGCGCGGAGGCGCCCACTACACCGTGTCCCAGGAGCTGCGCCTTGCGGCAGGGGAGCGCGTCGACGCGACGTTCGACGTGTCGGGGTTCCCCGGCGGCGTGCTCGCGGCCGCAGCCATCACGCAGGGGGATGCATTCCCCGCTGACGACATCGCGTACACCGTCGTCCAGCCGCATCGCATGCGGCGCATCCAGCTCGTCACGCGGGGAAACGCGGCGCTCGCGGACGCACTGGCCGCGCTGCCCGGCGTACAGCTGCGCGTCGAGGACCCGGCGCGCTATCGCGCCGGCGACGGTGCGGATGCGTATGTCTTCGATGGGTTCGCCCCGCCCCGTGCGCCGGGTGCACCCGCGTTGCTGTTCCGTCCGCCGCCCGCGGAATGGCTGCCGGCACCCGACCGGCCCGTCGGCCCGGTGGCGGCCGATGACTGGGACCGGTCCAGCGCCGTCGCTGCAGGCCTGACATGGAGCAGCCTCACCATCCTGCGGGCGGCGCCGTGGTCCCGGTGGCCGCAGGGCGTGCAACCGCTGGTGAGGATGCACGATGCCGGCTTGGTGTTGGCAGGCCGCGCGAGCGCGCCGTGGATCGCGGTCGGGTTCGCGCCGGGCGACAGCGACCTGCCCTTGCGGCCCGGCTTCATGGTCTTCCTGGACAGCGCGCTCGACCACCTTCTCGCGGCCGACGCCGTGCACCTGGAGCCGCTCGGAGCGGTGCGCATCGGAATGAGCGGTGCCGAAGTGCTCGACGGCCAGGGCCGGCGCCTGGAGAGCCGCAGCATCCCCGGGGCGACGCTGTTCACCGCCGAGCGGCCCGATGTCTACACGGTGCGATCGCCGTCGGGGCGAGCGCTGGTCGCGGCTGCCGTGCTGGATCCGCAACGGGCGGAGATCAACGCCACCCGGTTTGCGGTGGACAAGGTGCCCGAGCCCGCTTCGCGGGCCCTGCCGCTCGAGCGCTGGACGCTCCTCGTGCTCGGCTGCATCGCGCTGCTGCTGCTCGACTGGGCCGCTGCGATGCGGCGCATCACGCGTTGAGGCGGTGACGTGAGCTGGCTCCATCCGCAGGGCTTCTGGCTGTTGGCGCTGGTGCCGTTGGTGTGGGGGCTGGCCTGGCTGTGCCGCAACGACCATGCGCGGTGGCGCCTGGTGGGCGGGGTCCTGCTGCGCACGGCAACGCTGGTGCTGCTGGTGCTAGCGGTGTGCCAGCCGCGGCTGCTGGAGCGCGACCGCGGGGTGTCGGTGGTGTACGCAGTCGACATCTCCCGCAGCGTGTCGCCGTCCTTCGTGGTCCAGGCGCTCGACTGGATCCGCTCGACCACTGCACGCTTCACGCCGGTCGAGGTACGTTATCTCGTCTTCGCGGACCGGCCGCGCTTCGTCGACTCCCTGGATGCGATCCCCGCGCTCGCGGTATCGGCCGCCGATCGTTCCGATGATCCGGGGGTCATCGCCCAGGGCGCCACCGACGTGGAGCAGGCGTTGATGGCAGCAGCGGCCGCCTCCGCGAGCGGAACCGAGCGGCGCCTGGTGCTCGTGAGCGATGGAGTACAGACCCGGGGTGACCTGTGGCGGGCGCTGCCGCGCCTGCAGGAAGCAAACGTACGGGTGTTCACGGTGCCGGCGGCAGTGAATGCCGGTCATGACGCATGGCTTGCCGCGGTCGGCATACCCGAGGGAGCGAGGCGGGAGCAGCCGATCACCGTGCATGTCGAGGTGCAGTCGACCGGGTCGACCCCGGCCCAGGTCGAGCTCGCAGTGGGCAACAGGCGCCTGGGCTCCCGGCAGCTGATGCTTCACGAGGGTGCCAATGGCGTCGACTTCGACACGGTGCTGCGCGAGGCGGGAACCCTCACTCTCAGCGCCACGGTACGTGCGCAGGGCGATCGCTACCCGGCCAACGACACCCTCGCGCAGAGCGTGCGCGTCGGCCCGCGCCCGCGCGTGCTGTACGTGGAAGGCGTTCCGGAGAGCGCGCGCTATCTGTCGGATGCCCTGGCCGAGCACCACATCGATGTCATCGCTGCCGGGCCCGACGCGCTAGCGAGCGGCAGCGTGTCCCTCGCCGGCTTCGATGCGGTGATCCTCAGCGACCTGCCGGCGCAGAGCGTCGACCCGCGAACTGCTGTTGCGCTGGAGCAGTTCGTGCGCGACCGCGGCGGCGGGCTGATTTTCGCGGCCGGGGAGAGCACCCATGGCCAGGAGGGCTTCGCCGGGTCGGCGCTGGAGCGCATGCTGCCGGTGCGCTTCGAGGGCAAGCGCAAGCGCCGCGACCTGGACCTGGTGCTCCTGATCGACCGCTCCCACAGCATGCGCGCGGGCAAGCTGGAGGTGGCCAAGACCGCGGCCCTGTCGACGCTGGACATGCTCGATCCGCGCCATCGGCTGGCGGTCGTGGCGTTCGACACCCGCGCCCACCAGGTGGTGCCACTGGCGCCGGTGGGCAACAAGCGGCGCGCCGAGGACCTGATCTCGAGCATGACGGCGCAGGGGCAGACCAGCATCTACCCGGCGTTCGCCGAGGCGCAGCGGCTGCTGGCCGGTTCGACGGCCGCCACCAGGCACATCATCCTGCTGTCGGACGGGATCACCATCCAGCCGCCCGCGGCCGGTCCGGGCGCGCCGACCGCAGCCCAGATCCACGCGATGATCCAGAAGGGCCGCGAGGAGGCGATGCGCCACGACGGCATCCCGGTCCCCAGGGCGGAAGCGCCCACGGTGATCCCGGAACCGGGAGCGATCGAAGCGCTGGTGGCGGAACTGGCCAGGGCCAAGGTCACCGTCTCGACCATTGCCATCGGTGACAAGCCGGATGTCGGCTTCATGAGCGACCTCGCGGCGATCGCGGGCGGGCGCAGCTACGTGGCGCGCAACGACGGCGAGGTGCCGGGGCTGTTCGTCAGCGAGACCCGGCGGCTGCTGGGCGAATCGATGGTGGAAAGGAACTTTCAGCCTGCGGTCGTCCACCGAACGGGTGCGATCGCGGGCATCGACTTCGAGCGCGGCCCGCCGCTACGGGGCATGGTGGTCGCCCGGCCCAAGTCCTTCGCCGACGTGGTCCTGCGCGGGCCCGAGCATCGCCCGCTGTTCGTCACGACGCACTACGGCCTGGGCAGGACGGTCGCATTCCTGTCCGACGTCAAGAACCGCTGGTCCAGCGAGTGGATAGCATGGGAGGGCTACGGCCGCTTCTGGGCCCAGGTCGTGCGCGAGTGCATCCGGCCTCCGCTGGACGATGCCCTGATGCTGCGGGTGAGCCGGGCCGGCGCGGAGGCCGTGATCGAACTGCGTGCACTCGACAGCGAGCGCAGGTTCCGCAACGGCCTGTCACCGGTGGTCCGCATGACCGATCCGCTCGGGGCCCACAGCGTCGTGCCGCTGAGCCAGATCGCACCGGGTCAGTATGCGGGGCGGCGCGCGATCGAGGCGGGGCACGCCGCCCCGTACCGCTTCGAGCTGGACGAAGGTGGGGGCCTCACCCGTGCCGAGGTGCAGGCAGCGGGCGTGCAACCGCTTTCGTACTCGTGGTCAGACGAGCTGCGTGCGGTGCCGGCGGACGTGGCGACGCTGCGCGAGCTGGGCGCCGCCACCGGCGGTGGACTGGCCGCGAATGCCGCCGACATCTTCGCACTGCGCGGGGATGGGCCCCGCACCCCGCACCCGCTGTGGCCCTACCTTGTGGCGGCGGCACTGGTCCTGTTCCTCCTCGATATCGCGTGGCGCCGTGCGCCCCGCCTTCCTGGACGGCGCATCGGGCCCGGGCGGGGCGCTCCCTGATGCCACGTGACGAGGACGGCAGGGTGCCACGAGGCAGGCCGGTGTTCTCGTAGAATTTGCGCTTCAGCGGTTACCGCCCGCCTTCCCCATCGGCCCCGATGAGCGACCTCCCCCCCCTGAGCGAAACTCGCGACGAGCAGTACATGCGCCGTGCGCTCGAGCTGGCGGAACAGGCCGCTGCGCTCGACGAGGTGCCGGTGGGTGCACTCGTCGTCCTCGATGGCCGCATCATCGGCGAGGGCTTCAACGCACCGATCTCGCAGAGTGATCCGACCGCCCATGCCGAGATCCGCGCGCTTCGCGCCGCTGCAGTGGCCTGCGGCAACTATCGCCTGCCGGGCAGCGTCCTGTACGCCACGCTCGAGCCATGCCCGATGTGCGTAGGCGCGATCCTGCACGCGCGGGTCGGCAGGGTGGTGTTCGGTGCGCCGGACCCGAAGACCGGAGCCGCCGGCAGCGTCGTCGACCTGTTCGCCAACGACCGCCTGAATCACCACGCGAGGGTGGTCGGCGGCGTGATGTCAGAACAGTGCGGCGCCCTGCTGCGCCGGTTCTTCCACGAGAAACGGCAGCGCAACGGCTGATCGGAGGCGCGGCGGCCGGGGGGCAAGGTCGACGACCGGAAGCCATGCGCTCGCTCGGTGCCCCCTGGGCCGCGGATGTGTGCGCATGCACAACCCGGCCTCCATCCGGCAACCCGGGCCTGCCCGGTGGTACTTCCGGTCATCCGAGACACATGGGGTGCACCGCATTGTGCGGTGCAAGAGTTTGGTTTACAGTGCGCGCGGTCCGAATTCCGACAACAAAGGAACGCCCAATGCGCCTGGCAGGCAAGGTTTCCATCATCACCGGCGGAGCCCGCGGGATCGGGCTCGCCACGGCCCTGAAGTTCGCCCGCGAGGGTGCGCTGGTCGCGCTGTGCGACGTCGAGCAGGCGGGCGTGGACGCCGCCGTGAAGCAGGTGCGCGAGGCCGGCGGCGAAGTGACGGGGTTCGTGGTCGACGTCACCAAGCCGGCCACCATCCGTGCGATGGTCGATGCGCTGATGCAGAAGTACGGCCGCATCGACGTGCTGGTGAACAACGCCGGCATCGTCCAGGACGCCCAGCTGCTCAAGATGAGCGAGGTGCAGTTCGACCGTGTCATCGACGTCAACCTGAAGGGCACCTACAACTGCACCAAGGCGGTTGCCGACATCATGGTGCAGCAGGGGAGCGGGGTGATCCTCAACGCATCATCCATCGTCGGCATTTATGGCAACTTTGGCCAGACCAACTACGCGGCCAGCAAGTTCGGTGTGATCGGGATGGTCAAGACCTGGGCGCGCGAGCTGGGCCGCAAGGGCGTGCGCGCCAATGCGGTGTGCCCGGGCTTCGTAGAGACGCCGATCCTGAGCACCATCCCTGACAAGGTACTCGAGGCGATGAAGGCGCGCGTGCCGATGGGCCGGCTGGCGAAGCCGGAAGAGATCGCCAACACCTACGCCTTCCTCGCCTCGGACGAGGCGAGCTACATCAACGGCGCGGTGATCGAGGTCAGCGGCGGCGCGACGATCTAGCGGAAGAGGGCGCGGATGGCGGCCTCGTTGACCGGCTGCACGACCGCGCGCTCGGTGATGAGCGCCGAGATCAGCTCCGCCGGCGTCACATCGAACGACGGATTGCGCACGGCGACGCCCTCCGGCGCCCAGCGCAGGCCCCGGAATCCGGTCACTTCCTCCGCGCCCCGCTCCTCGATCGGGATCTCCTCACCCGTGGCGATGGCGAGGTCGATCGTGGACAGCGGGCAGGCGACGTAGAACGGCACCCCATGCCGGTGCGCCAGCACCGACAGGGGATAGGTGCCGACCTTGTTGGCGGTGTCTCCGTTCGCCGCGACGCGATCCGCGCCAACCACGATCGCATCGACCTCGCCCCGGCTCATCAGATAGCCGGCACTGACGTCGGCGGCAAGCGTGACCGGAATCCCGTCACGCATGAGCTCCCATGCAGTCAACCGCGCGCCCTGCAGGAACGGGCGGGTTTCGTCGGCGATCACCGAGATGCGCTTGCCGCTCGCCACCGCGCTGCGGATCACGCCGAGCGCTGTGCCATGGCCCGCCGTCGCGAGCGCGCCGGCGTTGCAGTGCGTGAGCACGCGTGCGCCGTCCGGCAGCAACGCCGCGCCCAGTGCGCCCATCCGGCGATTCACCTCCACGTCTTCGGCCGTGATCGCGTGCGCTTCCTCGAGGAGTACGGCAGCGATCGCGGCGGGGGTTGCCTGCGCAGCCGCTCGCGCGCGGGCCTGCATCCGGTCCAGCGCCCAGCGCAGGTTGACTGCGGTGGGCCGGCTGCACGCCAAGGTTGCGACGGCTTCATGGATGCCGGCCTCGAAGGCGGCACCGGCTGCGTTGCCCAGCCGCTGCGCCGCCAGCGCGACGCCGTAGGCAGCCGCACAGCCGATCGCCGGCGCACCCCGCACGACCATGGTCCGGATCGCCTCGGCGACCTCGCTCGCGGAAGCGCAGCGCACGTAGCGCACCTCCATCGGCAACAGGCGCTGGTCCAGCAGCTCGAGACCGCCGTCGTTCCAGCGCAGCGTCTCGACCTTGCTCGCAGTCACTGCGTGGCTCCTTCGGTATGTGATCCTGCCGGCAATGCCGCGGGGCTGCGTCGACAGCGTGATACCACCTGCTCGATCGCCTGCTGCGTGGCAGCCGGTCCGAGGTGCGCAACGACGAGGTCGACAGACAGCTCACGGCACGCGTCGGCCAGCGGTTGCGGGTTGGCGTCCGCGGCCGGTACAAGCAGGACGACCCGGCCACCGCGGGGAGCGCACGCCAGAACGGGCAGCAGCGTTTCGGCCCATGCCGTCTCAGACCCGTCCAGCACCGCCACGTCCGCGCCGCCATGGTGAAGGCAGAGGTCACGCAGTGCATCGTCTCCCGCGCCAGGCAGCGTGACCACCGTGGCGCCCCGGGCTGCGAAGGCCGCGCGCGCCGCCTCGGGAGCGGCGTCGCCGAGCACGACCACCTCACCGAGGAAATCACTGGAAGGCGACCCGGCCGCGTGCATCCGGCGCTCGAATCCGCCGTAGTGGATCTCCGCCTCCAGGATCGCATCCGCAGGCAGGCCCGCATAGCGGTCGAGCGCGGCTGCCCGGGTCTTGATCTCCATGTCCTGGCGGAGGATGTCGGTCGTCATGCGCAGGTAGTGCTCATCGATGCTGGCGGCCCACACGCCGAGCTGCGCATCGATCACTGCCCGCGGTGCCGGGTCCAGTCCGCACTGGGCGGGGGTTGCGCCATTGCGGCCTGCAGCGACGTACGCCGCATAGCGACGCGCATAGCCGTCGACGTCGGTGCCGAGCAGCGGCTCGCGCTTGATGAACACCGCGTGCTGAGGTGTGGCCGGACCCTCCGCGGCGAGTGCGGCGAGATCCGCGCGTCGGGCGTACGCCTGCCACTGCGGGCCGTCGAGCCGGCGCAACAGGAGCGGGAAGCCGGCCTGGTGCGACATGCGCGCCCGCAGCCGGGCGATCTCGACCGGGTCCGGCGCAACGAACGGCTGAGGATCCTCGGGCAGTCGCCAGGCATTGCGAGCCTGGAGGAACGCTTCTGCGCGCGTCACCAGGCGCAGCATGTTCTCGTAGGACGCCCGCGCAGTGTCGCCGAAGGCGAAGACGCCATGGTGGAGGAGCACGAGCCCGATCGTCTCCCGGGTCGCGCTGCGGTGGAACACGTCGTGCGCAGCCTGCGCCAGGGCGAACCCGGAGTGACGGAAAGGCACGAGCGGGGCCAGTGCGCCGAACAGCTCGAGCGCCAGCCGCTCGCCATTCGTGGTGTTGGTGATCGCGAGGATCGAGTCCGCATGCGTGTGCTCGACGAACCGGAACGGCAGCACGGCGTGCAGGAGGGTCTCGATCGATGGCTTGGGACCGGGCTGGTGCACGACGCGCGCGACCGCCTGTGCCAGTGCCGCGTTGTCCAGATCAGCAGCGTTGATCAACGCACGCACGGCGTTCAGGTGAACCACTGCAAAGTCGCGCGGTTCGACCCGCGCAAGGTCGCTGCCGCTGCCCTTCACGTACAGGAGATCCTCGGCCTCGCGCTTGAACGAAGTGTTGCCGCCGCCATGGAGTACGAGCGCCGGTTCACTGCCGAGCAGGCGCGAGGTGTAGACGCGCAGTCCGAGCTCGCTCGGGTCGACAGAGGCCGCGCATGCGTGCGCCTCGACCTCGTTCCAGCGCGATTCCATGAGGGAAGGGGAGGAGAGGAGACCGGTTCATTATAATCGCCCGGTCATGGATTCCGGCGAGCGCGGGGTGGAGACGTTCACGGTGCGCAGGGCCGACTGGGCGGCCGACCAGGTCGCGCTGCGCGCGGTGCGCGAGGCGGTGTTCGTGCGCGAGCAGCACGTCCCGCTCGACCTCGAGTGGGACGAGTTCGATGCAGTCAGCGTGCACGTGCTGGCCACGGCGCCAGACGGTCGCGCGATCGGGACCGGGCGTCTCCTCCCCGACGGCCACATCGGGCGCATGGCCGTGCTGCGCGACTGGCGCGGTCGCGGCGTCGGGACGGCGCTGCTGCGTGAGCTGATCGGACGGGCGGGGCAGGCGGGGATGCGGGAACTGGTGCTCCACGCGCAAAGGCACGCCGTGGCGTTCTACGAGCGTTTCGGGTTCGTGACGGACAGCGAGCCGTTCATGGAGGCCGGCATCCCCCACTGCACCATGCGTACAAAGCTCTAGGCAGCCGACCTTGCCAGCGCGAACATCTCGACCCGCTGCCCGGCCAGCGCATGCGCCGCGGAAAAGGTGCGCTCCTCGAACCTGACCTCGCCTCCCGCACTTACCAGGATGACGGTCGAGCAGCGGGTGCCATATCCAGCCGAGCGGATGAATGCGCTCGACAGCAGGCGTTCCCATTCCAGCGGGACGCCGGTCGCGGGCAACGCGTCATCGGGTGCCTGGGCATCATCGGCCAGCAGGTCGAACAACCGCTGCGCAAGGGTGCTGGCGGCCTCCGACGCGAGGCCGGACAGCCGTGCCCTGGCGCGTTCCACCTTCGGCCATGGCGTGTTGAGCAGATGGTTGGACAGCCCGTGGACCCCCGTGGCCAGTGCCGTGACGGCACCGGTCTCGTTGGAGTAGTGGTACAGGCCCTGATGGGTGCCGACCAGCAGGTTGAAGCCGTCGTACTGGCTGCGGTCGCGGTGCACACCGGCGAGGAACGCATCGGGGGCGTGCTGCGAGAGCAGGAAGTCGCGCACCAGCCAGCCGCGGGAGCGGCGTCCGGCGCGCTTGCGGGTGCCATCGCGGAAGTTGGTGAGGGCGGCGATCCGTCCGTTGCGCGTGATCCCGAGCCAGGTGCCGCCTTGCTCCAGATCGCGTCCTGCGAGCAGATGCGGCGTCTCGGGCCAGAACCGTGCGGGATCGGTGGGGCGGGCAAAGAACTCGTCACGGTTGGCCGCGAGGATGAGCGGGTAGTCCGCGCGCAGCCCGCAGGCGACGGTGATCAGGCACACGCGCTGAAGCACTCCACCTTGCGCGACGACCCGGGGAGCAGGACCGCTTCGATGCCCGTCCTGGCGCCGGCTTGCTCCAATTCGGCTGCGAAGGCGTCGACGTCACTCACGGAGTCGTAGACCTCCATCCACAGGCTGGTCTCGCCGCGTTTGCAGAGCAGGCGCCCGGCGACCCCGCTGCGCTCGCGCAGGTCCGCGAGCAGTTCCGCGACCCGCCGACGTGCCTCCGCCTCGTGCCCAGGCTGGATCCGGTAGTAAACGTAGCAGGACCAGGTCATGTCAGTGGCAAGGCCGCACGATGGTGACCGCAGCCCCGCTTCCACCCAGCGTCAGCGTCCGGGTCGCCGCGTCCACCTGCAGGACAGCGAGCGCATCGCTGCCCGCGTCGGGGGCAGCGGCCGCGTTGACGATGGTGCCGACCGCGACGCTTTCGGCCATGAGCTCCTCGCCGGCGGCGACCGCATCGCTGGCGGCATGGACCAGGAACAGCCGTCGTTTCACCTCGCCCAGGTACTGCGCACGGGCGACGATTTCCTGGCCCGGATAGCAGCCCTTGCGGAAGCTCACGCCGCCCAGCTGCTCCATGTTCGTCATCTGGGGCACGAAGCGGTCCTGGGTCGCGACCGTGATGGAGGGCAGGCAGGCCTGGATGCGATGCCACGCCCAGCCCGGCGCGCCAGCCGGACTGGCGTGCTGTACGAGGCGGTCCCAGACCTCGGCGGCCGATGACGCGGCAACGGCAATCGCGTAAAGCTGCGGACGCAGCATCAGAATCTGCAGCCTGCCGGCAGCGGCCACCCGCATGGGCGCATCCGGAAGCGGCTGCGCCAGACCCGCCAGTGCGTCGGCACCTGCCACGCCGATCAATGTGATCTCGTCGGTCACGTCGGTGACCTGCACCTTCGCGCGCAGCACGTAGCGCTGCAGGCGTGTGCGGATGGACGGGACCAACTCGCGGGGCAACTGCAACAGGTAGCCGTCGGGTTCTGACCAGATGATGAAGGAAGCGAGCATGCGCCCCTGGGGGGTGCACCAGGTGGTAAGCTGCGCCCGCCCGGCGTCCACCTCGCGGATGTCATTGCTGAGCTGGCCCTGCAGAAAGCCCTCCGCATCCGCTCCACCCACGCGCAGCAGCCCGTCGCTGCAGAGCGGGTGAACGGTGGCGCGCCGGCCCAGCGCGGAGCGCTCGGCTGCCGGGTCGCCGAAGTCCGCCACCACGCCGCTGACGACGTTGGCGCCGCGCGCTTGGAGGTGGCTTAGGAAGGTGGCGTTGGCCATGGTCGGGGTGGAGGACTGCCGTGCTCGCGAGCAGCGATTATAGGTCGGCCCGGGCACGGCCCGGCCGGGGTTGATGGTCCGGCTCACGCTCGGCACATCCCGCCGGCTCGGGGCTGCGATGTCCGCGGGACATGTCGGCGCCGGGGCCGCGGCACTTGCCGTGCTGCCGGCTGCCGCAGGCGTTGCGGTCCTGCTGGTCCTGGCCTGGAGTTGGTGGACGGTGTGGCGGCGGGACGTGGTCCGCTCCAGCCCGGCAGCAATCGTGCGCCTGGACCTGGATCGGGACCGCGCGACGCTCTGGCTGCGCGGCGGGGAGGTCCACTCCTGCCGGGTCCTCTCCCGGTTCGTCGCGCCCACGCTGGTCATCCTGCGGCTGCGCTCCCCGGAACGGCGGCGCGTCATCCCGGTCGTCATCGCGCCGGACGCGACCGGTGCGGACGCGCACAGGCGCCTGCGGGTCTGGCTGAAGTGGACCCACCCTGGCGCCGATAACCCTGGTAGCCTGTGAACTAAACCGGTAAACCATTGTCTTTGGACGATTGCAGCTTATCCTTTGTTTCGAAAAGGCCCTCCAGCCGGTATACTTGAAGCCTTCGCGCGACGCCCGTCGCGCGTTTTTGTTGGCTCTCGAGAGCACCGGACCAGGTCGGCATGAGCGACCGTGAAATCGACCAGCAGCTGGTGGACCGTGCCCAGCGGGGCGACAAGCAGGCCTTCGAGCTGCTGGTTGCCAAGTACCAGCGCAAGCTGGCCCGGCTGCTGTCGCGCTTCATCCGCGACCCCGCCGAGGTGGAGGACGTGGCGCAGGAGGCCTTCATCAAGGCCTATCGGGCCCTGCCGTCCTTCCGCGGCGAGAGCGCCTTCTACACCTGGCTGTACCGGATCGGCATCAACACCGCGAAGAACTACCTGGTCGCGCTGGGGCGGCGCGCGCCCACGACCACCGAGTTCGACAGCGAGGATGCCGAGAACTTCGAGGACGGCGACCAGCTGCGCGACGTCAACACGCCCGAAAATGAACTAATGAGCAAACAGATCGCCAAAACCGTCAATGAGACGATGGAGGCGTTGCCGGAGGAATTGCGCACGGCCATCGTCCTGCGCGAGATCGACGGCCTGAGCTACGAGGAAATCGCGACCGTGATGAACTGCCCCATCGGCACGGTGCGCTCGCGTATCTTCCGCGCCCGCGAGACCATCGCGGACCGGTTGCGGCCGCTGCTGGAAACCAGCAAAGACAAGAGGTGGTGAGGATGGAGAAGATCTCTGAACTGATGGACGGCGAGCTCGGCGAGCGCGAATCGCGCGCGCAGATCCAGCGCCTGGAGAAGGACCCGCAGCTCAGCGAGAGCTGGGAGACCTATCACCTCATCCGCGATGCCCTGCGCAGCGAGGTCGACCTAGGCCCCGCGTTCACACAGCGCCTGCACCAGCGGCTGGAGCAGGAGCCGCACATCGTTGCGCCGCACACGCGCTTCATGCATCGCGCGGTGCGCCAGACGCTGCCCATGGCGGCCGGCGTGGCCGGGCTCGCAGTCGTGGGCTGGCTGGCTCTGGCCAACCTGCCCGGGACCGGTAACGGGGTGCAAACGGTGGCGCAGGTGCCGGCGCAGAAACAGTCGGTCGCGCGTGCACCCGGCAGCGGTACGGTCAACGGCCAGGTCCGCGACTACCTGCTCGCCCACCAGGAGTTCTCGCCCAGCACCGCCATGCAGGGCGTCGCATCATATGTTCGTACCGTGTCCACGGACGACACGCCCGCCCAATGATGCGGTTGGGCAGAAGCCTGCTGCCTGCGCTGGTCGCCTCCCAGCTGTGGGCCGGCACAGCGCTGGCCGACGCCGTCGACCAGACCGAGGCGCTGTCCTGGCTGCAGCGCATCGCCCAGGCCGGGCGTGATCTCAATTACCGCGGCATCTTTGTCTACCAGCACGGGGACCAGGCCGAGACCTCCCGCATCGTCCACCTGGTGGACCGCGGCACCGAGCTGGAGAAGCTCGAGACGCTGGACGGGCCGCGTCGCGAGATCATCCGCACCAATACCGAGATCATCACGTTCTACGCGGACAAGCGGCTGGTCAAGCGGGAAAAGCGCTCCGGGCGCAAGCTCTTCCCGGCGATGCTGCCCGAACAGCTTGCAGCACTCGCGGAACACTACACGCTGCGCAAGGGCGGCATCGACCGCATCGCTGGCTACGAAGCACAGGCCTTGATCCTCGACCCGCGCGATCAGCTGCGCTACGGGCACCGACTGTGGGCCGAGGTGCAGACCGGCCTGCTGCTCAAGGCCCGCATGGTCAACGAGCACGGTCAGGTGCTCGAGCAGTTCCACTTCACCGAAGTGCAGATCAACATCCCCATCCCGCGCGATGCGGTGCGGCCCAGTTTCCCCATGCCGCCGGGTGATGCGGCGGAAATGCCGGACGGCGGGCCCGGTGACACCGGCTGGATCGTGCGCAGTGCGCCGGCCGGGTTCAAGAAGATCATGGAAATGAAGCGCAGCAAGCGCGCCGGCGGCGCGCAGGTGGCGCATCTGGTCTTTTCCGATGGCCTCGCCGCAGTGTCGGTGTTCATCGAGCCGATGCCGCCCGGTGCGCAGGTCCCCGAAGGCCTCTCCCAGCAAGGCGCCGTGAACATCTACACCCGGCCGATGGCGGACCAGCTGGTGACCGTGCTGGGGGAGACGCCTCCGGCCACGGTCATGCAGTTCGCCAATTCGGTCGCGCCGAAAGGGCGCTAGTATTGCCTTCTCGCGATCGCTGACCGGCCGCATGGCGGCCGGCGACTCACGCCCCCCTCGAGGATATGGCTCTTATGTGGAGACAGCTGCTCCCCGCTGCATTCGCCCTCGCGTTGCCGTTCGCGGCCGCCGCAGAGGTCGTCCTGCCCGACTTCGCAGACCTGGTCGAGCGCCAGGGGCCTGCGGTGGTCAACATCAGCACCACCTCGGCCGCGCGCGCGCAGCAGGCGTTGCCGCCGGGGGCGGAGGAGGATCCCTTCTTCGACTTCTTCCGGCGCTTCGGGCCGCCGCAGCCGCGCGAGTACGAGGCGCGGTCGCTGGGTTCCGGTTTCATCCTCAGCAACGATGGCTACATCCTGACCAACGGGCATGTCGTCGACGCGGCCGACGAGATCACCGTGCGCCTGACGGACAAGCGCGAGTTCAAGGCCAGGGTGATCGGGGTGGACAAGCGGACCGACGTCGCCGTGCTCAAGATCGATGCCGCCTCGCTCCCGGTCGTGGCGATCGGTGATCCCACCAAGCTGCGCGTCGGTGAGTGGGTCGTCGCGATCGGCTCGCCCTTCGGGTTCGACAATACCGTCACCGCCGGCATCGTCAGCGCGAAGGGCCGCTCCCTGCCGCAGGAGAACTTCGTCCCGTTCATCCAGACCGACGTGGCGATCAACCCCGGCAACTCCGGCGGGCCGCTGTTCAACCTCAAGGGCGAGGTGATCGGGATCAACAGCATGATCTTCAGCCGGACCGGCGGGTTCATGGGCGTGTCTTTCGCGATCCCGATCGATGTCGCCGTGGACGTGGCCAGGCAGCTGCAGACCACCGGCAGGGTCAGCCGGGGCCGCATCGGCGTGGTTATCCAGGAGGTGACGAAGGAACTGGCCGATTCGTTCGGACTGCCGCGGGCGACCGGGGCACTGGTCAACTCAGTGGAGAAGGGCGGGCCGGCGGACAAGGCGGGGATCCAGGCGAGCGACGTGATTCTGAAGTTCGACAACAAGGAGATCGAGTCGTCCAACGAGCTGCCGCGCATCGTCGCGGCCACCCGCCCGGGCATGAAGGTGCCGGTGCAGGTCTGGCGCAAGGGCGAGCGCAAGGAGTTCACGATCACCGTCGGCGAGACGCCCGACGAGCGCGGACAGAAGCGCGCCCAGGCCAGGAAGCCGGCGGGCGAGACGCTGGGCAAGCTCGGGCTCACCGTGTCCGAGGTGCCGGCGGATCAGCGCAAGGAACTGAACGTTTCCGGCGGCGTCCTGGTGGAGAACGCCGACGGGGTGGCGGCGCGGGCAGGTATCCGCCGCGGCGACGTGATCCTGGCGGTCAACAACCAGGAGGTCAAATCGGTCGAGGAGTTCAGCAAGCTGATGGCGCCGACCGACAAGCCGCGCACGGTCGCCCTGCTGATCCGGCGCGGCGAGGGCTCCATCTACGTGCCGCTGCGGATCGGCAACGGCGGCAACTGACCCACCCGCTGCGGCAGCGGTTCTGCGCTGCCGCAGCGCGGAAAAATCCGCTAGAATCGCGCCTTTACCGAAGGGCGGCAGTCATCGGCTGCGCCGGACGGGGGCCCGGGATGCAAGCGCCGGGCGCAGCGGTTCGGCGTGCCACGCCCGGCAGCAGTGCCCGTGCGCGCGGCGCCGCACGCGCCGCGGCGGTCCCGGCCTTCCAGTCCAGAGCGCAGATCCCCCGACCGGTCCCGCGACCGGCGCCAGCCCGCACGGCGACCGTCTCAACAGCCTGCCATCTCGATGGAGCACATCCGCAACTTTTCCATCATCGCGCACATCGATCACGGCAAATCCACGCTCGCTGACCGCTTCATCCAGCTCTGCGGCGGCCTGTCCGACCGGGAGATGGAATCGCAGGTGCTCGACTCGATGGATCTCGAGCGCGAGCGCGGCATCACCATCAAGGCTCAGACCGCAGCGCTCAGCTACCGCGCGCGCGACGGCAAGGTCTACCTGCTCAACCTGATCGACACGCCCGGCCACGTCGACTTCTCCTACGAGGTGTCGCGCTCGCTCTCCGCCTGCGAGGGGGCGCTGCTGGTGGTGGACGCCTCGCAGGGCGTGGAAGCGCAGACGGTTGCCAACTGCTACACCGCCATCGAGCAGGGCGTCGAGGTGGTGCCGGTGCTGAACAAGATCGACCTGCCGTCGGCCGAGCCCGACCGGGTCATCGAGGAGATCGAGGACATCATCGGCATCGATGCCCAGGATGCCATCCGCTGCAGCGCCAAGACGGGCGAGGGCGTGCTCGACGTGATCGAGACCGTGGTGCAGCGCATCCCCGCGCCCAAGGGCGACCCCAGGGCGCCGCTCAAGGCGCTGATCATCGACTCGTGGTTCGACAACTATGTCGGCGTCGTGATGCTCGTGCGCGTGGTCGACGGCACGCTGGCCCCCAAGGACAAGATCCTGCTGATGTCGACCCGCACCAACCACCTGTGCGAGCAGGTCGGCGTCTTCACCCCGAAGTCGGTGCAGCGCGAGTCGCTGTCGGCGGGGGAGGTGGGCTTCATCATCGCGGGCATCAAGGAGCTCAAGAGCGCCCGGGTGGGCGACACGGTGACGCTCGCCCACCGGCCCGCGGCGGAGCCGCTGCCCGGCTTCAAGGAGATCAAGCCGCAGGTGTTCGCCGGCCTCTATCCGGTCGAATCCAACCAGTACGATGCGCTGCGCGATGCGCTGGAGAAGCTGCAGCTCAACGACTCCTCCCTGCGGTTCGAGCCGGAGACGTCCCAGGCGCTCGGCTTCGGCTTCCGCTGCGGCTTCCTCGGCCTGCTGCACATGGACATCGTGCAGGAGCGCCTGGAGCGCGAGTACGACATGGACCTGATCACCACGGCGCCCACCGTGGTCTACCAGGTCATGATGGGCGACGCCACGGTCCTCGAGGTGGAGAACCCCTCGCGCCTGCCGGACCTGTCCAAGATCGAGGAGATCCGCGAGCCCATCATCACCGCCACCATCCTGGTGCCCAGCGACTACCTCGGCCCGGTCATGACCCTGTGCACGGGCAAGCGGGGCGTGCAGAAGAACATGCAGTACATGGGACGCCAGGTGATGCTCACCTACGAGCTCCCGCTCAACGAAGTGGTGATGGACTTCTTCGACAAGCTCAAGTCCGTGAGCCGCGGCTACGCCTCGCTCGATTACGACTTCAAGGAGTTCCGCGCGGCCGACCTGATCAAGCTTGACATCCTGATCAACGGCGAGCGCGTCGACGCGTTGTCGCTGATCGTCCACCGCACCAACGCCCAGCACCGCGGGCGCGAGCTGGTGGAGAAGATGCGCGAGCTGATCCCGCGCCAGATGTTCGACGTTGCGGTGCAGGCCGCGATCGGCTCGCACATCATCGCGCGCGAGACCGTGAAGGCGCTGCGCAAGAACGTGCTGGCCAAGTGCTACGGTGGCGACATCACGCGCAAGAAGAAGCTGCTGGAGAAGCAGAAGGCCGGCAAGAAACGCATGAAGCAGATCGGCACCGTCGAGATCCCGCAGGAGGCCTTCCTGGCGATCCTGCAGGTCGAAGGCAAGTGACCCCCACCCCCATCGCGCCTGGAACGCCATGAACTTCGCCCTGGGAATGCTGCTGCTGCTGGTGCTGACCGGCGGCATCTGGTTGCTCGACCGGTTCTGGCTCAAGCCACGGCGGGACCTGCGGGTGCGGGCGGCCCTGGAGCAGGCCGGGGACAAGGTTGCGCTAAAGCCGGGGGAGTCGCAGGCCGATTATGAAGCGAGGCGCGCGGCGGTCCTGGGCGGGATCCACGAGAGCGTTGGGCGCGAGCCCTGGTGGGTCGAGTACTCCAAGAGCTTCTTCCCGGTCATCCTGCTGGTGTTCGTGCTCCGCTCGTTCCTGGTGGAGCCGTTCAAGATCCCGTCCGGATCGATGATCCCGACCCTTCTGGTCGGGGATTTCATCCTGGTGAACAAGTTCACCTACGGAATCCGGCTGCCGGTGGCGAACGTGAAGGTGCTGGACGTGAACTCGCCGGCACGCGGCGAAGTGATGGTGTTCCGCTACCCCGAGAACCCCGCGCTGGACTACATCAAGCGGGTGGTGGGGCTGCCGGGCGATACGGTGACCTACCGGGACAAGCAGCTGTTCATCAACGGCCAGGTGGTGCCGATGACGCCGGAGTCGGACTACCAGTACGCGGAGGGCGGGGTGAACTATGTGTCGGTCAAGCGCTACCGGGAGGCGCTCGGCAACCACCCGCACGACGTGCTGGTCAACCCGGAAGTGCCGCCGATCCAGCTCGCCGGCGTGCGCCAGTTCCCCTACCGGCAGAACTGCCGCTACGAGGAATGGGGGTTCGAGTGCAAGGTCCCCGAGGGGCATTTCTTCCTCATGGGCGACAACCGCGACAGCAGCAGCGACAGCCGCTACTGGGGCTTCGTGCCCGAGCGCAACATCGTGGGCAAGGCATTCATGATCTGGTGGAATTTCGGTGATTTCGGCCGGATCGGAACAGGGATAAACTGACCGGAGGTGCTGCATGCGCAGACAGCGCGGCCTGAGTCTCATCGGCCTGATCATCATCGCGGCGGTGCTGGCCTTCACGGCCATCATCGGTTTCAAGCTCATGCCGGCCTACATCGAGTACTTCACCATCAAGCGCGTGATCCAGGATCTGGCGGAGGGGCGGGAGGTGCGCGGCGGCAGTCCACGGGACGTGCAGGCCGCGTTCGATCGCCGGGCGCAGATCGACAACATCTCCTCGATCAAGGGCAGTGACCTGGAAGTGTCCAAGTCCGGCGACGGCGGCTTCCAGGTGGCCGCCGCCTACGTCGTCCAGGTGCCGCTGTTCGGCAACGTCAACGCGTGCATCGACTTCACGGCGGAGGCGGGGCGCTGACATCGCCAGCGAGGCAATGTCCCAGCAGGAGCTCCTCAAACGTCTCGGCCATCCCTTCGCGCAGCCCCGCCTGCTGCGCCAGGCCCTCACCCACCGCAGCTACGGCGCGCCCCACAACGAGCGCCTCGAGTTCCTGGGTGATGCGGTCCTGAACTGCGTCATCGCCGCCCAGCTCTTCGACCGCTTTCCCGGACTGCCCGAAGGCAATCTCTCGCGACTGCGCGCTGCCCTGGTGAACCAGGACAGCCTGAGCGAGGTTGCGCAGGGCCTCGACCTGGGCGACTGCCTGCAGCTGGGCGAAGGCGAGCTCAAGAGCGGGGGCTTCCGGCGACCATCGATCCTGGCCGATGCGCTCGAGGCGATCATCGGTGCGGTATACCTGGATGCCGGGTTCGATGCGGCGGCTGCCCTGGTGGCCCGTCTGTTCGACGCACGGCTGCAGGGACTGGATCCCAGGACCCTGGGCAAGGATCCCAAGACCCTGCTGCAGGAACTGCTGCAGGGGAGGCGCTTTGCGCTGCCGCGCTACAGTGTGCTGAACGTGGAGGGCGAGGCGCACGACCAGCACTTCCACGTCGAGTGCCTCATTCCGGAGCTGGACATCCGCACCCTGGGCGAAGGTCCCAGCCGCCGGGCCGCCGAGCAGAGTGCGGCACGGGCGGCGTACGACCTCGCGCAGCAGACCCCCCGATGACGATCCAGGTCCACCACGCCGGCACGATCGCCATCGTCGGGCGCCCCAATGTCGGCAAGTCGACCCTGCTCAACCGGCTGGTCGGCCAGAAACTGAGCATCACCTCGCGCCGGCCGCAGACCACGCGTCACCGCATCCTCGGCATCGTCACGCAGCCCGAAACCCAGTTCGTGTTCGTCGACACGCCGGGCCTGCAGAGCCGCCATGCCACGCGGCTGAACCGGGTCATGAACCGCACTGCGGTCCAGGCCCTCGAGCAAGTCGACGCAGTGCTCGTGGTGTGCGAAGCGCTGCGCTGGACCGCGGAGGACCGCCAGGTGCTCAAGCTGCTGCCCGAGGGCATTCCTGCCGTGGCCGCGGTCAGCAAGGTGGATCTGGTGAAGGACAAGGCGAAGCTGTTGCCGTTCCTGTCGCAGCTCGCGCAAGCCCACCCGTTCCGGGCGATCGTGCCGGTGAGCGCGAAGACCGGGTTGCAGGTCGAGGCGCTGCTGGCCGAGATGGCGCCCCTGCTGCCCGAGGGGCCGGCGTTCTACGGCGAGGACGAGCTGACCGACCGCACGGAGCGGTTCCTCGCCGCCGAGCGGATCCGGGAGAAGCTCTTCCGCCTGCTGGGCGAGGAGGTGCCCTACTCGGCGACGGTCGAGATCGAGAGGTTCGAGCTGGACGGCAACCTGCGCCGGATCGCCGCGGCCATCATCGTCGACCGACCGGGACAGAAGCCGATCCTGATCGGCAGGGGCGGGGAGAAGCTCAAGGCGATCGGGTCGCAGGCGCGCGAGGACCTGGAGAAGCTGTTCGGCGGCAAGGTGTTCCTGGAGCTGTGGGTCAAGGTCAAGCGCGGCTGGATGGACGATGCGGCTGCACTGAAGCGCCTCGGCTATGATTGAGGCAGTCACCTTCGACCTCACGTGAACGCCCCCGTCGCCATCGCCCGCGAGCGGACGCACCAGCAGGACGTCGAGCCCGGCTACGTGCTGCACAGCTATCCGTTCAAGGAAACCAGCCTGGTGGTGGAGACGTTCACCCGCAACTTCGGGCGCGTGGGCCTGGTTGCCAAGGGGGCGCGGCGTCCGGCCTCGCCGCTGCGCGGCACACTCATGGCATTCCAGCCGCTGCTGCTCGCGTGGTCGGGCAAGTCCGAGCTCAAGGTGCTGCACCGGGCCGAGCGGCAACGCGGCCAGGCGCAGCTGGCGGGGTTGCCGCTGATCTGCGGCTTCTACCTCAACGAGCTGCTGCTCAAGCTGATGGCGCGCGACGATCCGCACCCGGGCCTGTACGGCCACTATGAGGAGGCCCTCGCCACCCTGCGCGATGGCCAGCCCGTCTCCCTGGTGCTGCGGCGCTTCGAGCGTCGCATGCTGGCCGAGCTGGGATACGCCCTGGTGCTTGCGCACGACGTGCACGGCGAACCGGTGCAGCCGCAGCGCACGTACTGCTACGTCGTCGAGCGCGGCCCGCTGGACGTGGCGGAAGGCGTGCCCGACGCGGAGAGCCCGGAGGTGTCGGGTCAGGCGCTGCTGGACATGGAGCGCGACGAGTATGCCGATGCGGCCACCCTGCAGCAGGCCAAGGCGCTGATGCGCTACGTCGTCAACCACTACCTCGGCGGCAAGCCGCTGCACACCCGGCAGCTGCTGCGCGAGATGCAACAACTCTGAGGGACCGGTACCCGTCATGATCCTGCTCGGCGTCAACATCGATCACGTCGCCACCCTGCGCCAGGCGCGCGGGACGCGCTATCCGAGCCCGGTGCAGGCCGCGCTCATCGCGGAGGGCGCTGGCGCGGACGTGATCACGCTGCACCTGCGCGAGGACCGGCGCCACATCCAGGATGCGGACGTGCTGATCCTGCGCGACGCGCTGTCCGGCCGCATGAACCTCGAATGTGCGGTGGTCGAGGAGATGCTCGCTTTCGCCGTGCGCGTGAAGCCGCACGACGTCTGCCTGGTGCCCGAACGTCGGCAGGAGCGCACCACGGAGGGCGGCCTCGATGTCGTCGGGCAGTTCGACCGGGTCCGGGACGCGGCGGCGCGATTGGCCGATGCCGGGGTGCGTGTGTCCCTGTTCATCGCACCCGACCGCGCGCAGATCGACGCAGCGAAGGCCACCGGCGCCCCGGTGATCGAGATCCACACCGGCACCTATGCCGAGGTCGAGCACGAGGCCGCCGAGTCGCACGAGCTCGAGCGGGTCCGTGCGGCAGCCCTGTATGCCACGGCACTGGGACTTCACGTCAACGCAGGGCACGGACTGCACTACCGCAACGTGCAGCCGATCGCAGCCATCCCGCAGATCGTCGAGCTCAACATCGGCCATGCGATCGTCAGCCATGCGCTGTTCGTGGGCTTTGCCCAGGCCGTGCGCGAGATGAAGTCGCTGATGCGGGAGGCCCGCCGCCCGTGATCTTCGGCATCGGCATCGACGTCGTGGAAGTGTCGCGGGTGGAGCGCCTGCTGGAGCGCTATGGCGAGCGCTTTGCCGCCCGCACCCTGGGTCCCTGGGAGTGGCCCGGCTTTCGTGCCAGCGCGCGGCCCGCGGCCTACCTGGCCGCACGCTATGCCGCGAAGGAGGCGTTCTCCAAGGCCTTGGGTACGGGTCTGCGGCATCCGGTTTCCCTCACCCGCATCGGCGTCACCAACGACGCGCTCGGCAAGCCGAAGCTGCAGCTCGACGACGCGCTGGAGCGCCTGCTGGCGGCCAGCGGCGTGGGGGCGCGTCATGTCACGTTGAGCCACGAGCGCAGCGTCGCCTGCGCCTTCGTCGTGCTCGAAAGGGAGCAGCCATGAGCGTGCGCATGCCGCGCGGACCGGTCATGCTCGATGTCGTCGGCAGGACTCTGGCCGACGAGGACCGTGCCCGTCTGCTGCATCCGCTGGTCGGCGCGGTCATCCTGTTCGGGCGCAACTACGAGTCGCCGGAACAGCTCCTCGCACTCACGGCGGAAATACGTGCGCTGCGTGAGCCGCGGCTGCTGATCGGCGTGGACCACGAAGGCGGACGCGTGCAGCGTTTCCGCACCGGGTTCACGCGCATCCCGCCGATGCGTGTGCTGGGACAACTCTGGGAACGCGACCGTGCGCAGGCAAGCGCCACGGCGCTGGCGGCGGGAGAGTTGATCGCCGGGGAGCTGTCCGCGGCCGGTGTGGACTTCAGCTTCACGCCGGTGCTCGACCTGGACTACGGCTGCAGCAAGGCCATCGGCGACCGTGCCCTGCATCCGGATCCCGAGGTGGTGTCGGAACTCGCCGCTGCGCTGATGGCGGGCCTGCAGCGGCACGGGTCGCGCGCGGTCGGCAAGCACTTTCCCGGACACGGCTTCGTGGTCGAGGACTCGCACGTGGCCTTTCCTGTCGACAGCCGTACGCTCGCGGAGATCGATGCGAGGGACCTGGTCCCGTATCGCCGGCTGATCCCTGCCGGACTCGCGGCGGTCATGCCGGCACACGTGATCTACCCCGCGGTGGATGAGCGGCCGGCCGGTTTCTCGCGGGTGTGGCTGCAGGACATCCTGCGCAGCCGACTGGGCTTCCGCGGGCTGATCTTCAGCGACGACCTGTCGATGGAAGCGGCCAGCGTGGCCGGCGGTATCGCCGAGCGCGCCGAGGCGGCACTGGACGCCGGTTGCGACGTCGTGCTGGCGTGCAACCGGCCGGATGCCGCGGACGAACTGCTGCGGCGGTTGCGCTGGGAACCGGGGCCCGGGTGGATGGAGCGACTCGACGCGATGTACGGTCCGGCATCTGGTACCGGACTCGAAGCCCTGCGTCAGGATCCGGGCTGGCTCGCGGCGAGCGCCGAACTGGGCCGCTGCCCCACGGCCTGAGGACACGTCCTGGGCATGTCTGCCGGCCACGACCACGCGCATGGACACCGTCACGATCATGGCCATGTGCATGGCCACCCCGGGCCCGCGCAAGGACTGACCGGCCGCCGCGCCCTGGCCGCGGCGCTCGTCGTCACACTGGGCTACGCCGGCATCGAGTTCGCTGCCGGCTGGTGGTTCGGATCGCTGGCGCTGATGAGCGACGCCGGGCACATGGTGTCGGATGCCGCGGCCCTGGGCCTCGCCTGGTTCGCGGCGTGGGTGGCCCAGCGGCCGCCGGGGAGCCGGCATACGTTCGGGCTGGCGCGCGCGGAGGTCATCGCGGCGTTCGTCAACGGGCTGACGCTGCTGCTGCTGGTGCTGTTCATCGCCGTCGAGGCAGTGCAGCGCTTGCTGCACCCCGAGCCCGTGCAAGGCGGCGGGGTGATGGTGGTGGCCTTCATCGGCCTGCTCGTGAACGTGCTGGTGGCCTACGTGCTGAGCCGCGGAGAGCGCTCACTGAACGTACGGGCTGCGCTGCTGCACGTACTGGGTGACCTGGTCGGATCGTTCGCCGCGCTGCTGGCGGGCGCTGTCATCTATGCGACAGGGTGGCAGCCGATCGACCCGGTCCTCTCGCTGGTGATCGGTGCGCTGATCCTGGCCTCCACGTTCCACCTGCTGCGCGATGCCCTGCATGTGCTGATGGAAGGCGTGCCGCGATCGCTGCGGCTGGAGGAAGTGGGCCATGCGCTGGCGCGCATTCCGCAGGTCCGCGAGGTACACGACCTGCACATCTGGCACATCTCGCCAGGGCAGGTGTCGCTGTCGGCGCACGTGAAGCTGGATGCGCTGGAACACTGGCCCGGCGTGCTGGCCGAGGCAAGGCACGTGCTGGACGATCGCTTCGGCATCCATCACGTGACGCTGCAGCCCGAACTCGGTACGTCGGCGCAACCGACCCGATCGGTCATCCGGGTGTTCAGGCGGCGCTGACCGGGCCGCCAGCGCCGACGGGCGCGCTCAGACGCGCTCGATGTACTCGCCCGAGTCGGTATTTACCTTGATCTTCTCGCCTTCACCCACGAAGGGCGGGACCATCACAGTGAGGCCGGTCTCGGTCTTGGCCGGCTTGAACGAGCCGGTTGCAGTCGCGCCCTTGAGTGTGGGTTCGGTCTCGGTGATGGTCAGCACGACGCTGGGGGGCAACTGGACGCCGATCGGGCGCTCGTTGTGGAAGTTCACCAGCACCACCGTGTTCGGCAGCAGGTATTCGACCTGCCCCTCGAGCAGCTCGGCGGTCAGGTTGAGCTGCTCGAACGTCTCCTTGTCCATGAACACGTAGCTGGAGCCGTCCTCGTACAGGTACTCCATCTCGCGGCCTTCGACGAACGCACGCTCCACCTTCTCGTCGGTGCGGAAGCGCTGGTTGGTCTTGGTGCCGGATTCGATGTCCTTCATCTCCACCTGCATGAAGGCTCCGCCGCGGCCACCGACATGGACGTGGTAGCTCTTCAGCACGCGCCAGACGCGCTTGTCGAACTCGATGAGGTTGCCGGCGCGCACTTCCGTGGCCAGGACTTTTGCCATGATGGTATGGAGGTAAGTTGCTGGAAAACCCGCAATTCTACCCCAACCCCCGGCATCGGGGTGCATCCGTGACGGGGTGCGCGGCCGATTCGGCAGGGCAGGGCCGGCCAGCGGCTATAATCGTCCGCACCAGCACGCCACGGGGCCGCTGCCCGAACGGTGCGCGATTGTCATGACCAAGGTCCCCGCCCATATCCGCTCGCAGCCCGGCGCCGAGGCGTACCCCTCGGCGGACCTCACGACCCTGATCTCGGCGCTGCCGCACCGGCCGGGGGTGTACCGCATGCTCAACGCCGAGGGCGGGGTCCTGTACGTGGGCAAGGCGCGGGACCTGAAGAAGCGGGTCGCGTCCTATTTCCAGAAGACCAGCCTGGACCCGCGCATCCAGGCGATGGTCTCGCACGTGCGCGACATCCAGACCACGGTCACGCGCTCGGAGTCCGAGGCGCTGCTGCTCGAGAACAATCTGATCAAGACGTTCTCGCCGCGCTACAACATCCTCTACCGCGACGACAAGTCCTATCCCTACCTGCGCATCAGCGGGCATCGCTTTCCCAAGCTCGGCTTCTACCGCGGCCCGCTGGACAAGGAGAACCGCTACTTCGGCCCTTTCTCCAGCGCCAGCGCGGTGCGCGAGAGCATCCAGCTCATGCAGAAGGTGTTCTGCCTGCGCACCTGCGAGGACACCGTGTTCTCCAACCGCTCGCGTCCGTGCCTGCTGCACCAGATCCGCCGCTGCACGGCGCCCTGCGTGGGACTGGTCAGCCCGGAGCAGTACGCCGAGGACGTGCGCAACGCGGAGTTGTTCCTGCTGGGCCGCGACGACGAGGTGCTCGACAAGCTGGAGCAGGCGATGCACCAGGCGAGCGAGCGCCTGGACTTCGAGGCGGCGGCCATGCACCGCGACCAGATTCGCGCGCTGCGGGGCGTGCGGCAGACGCAATTCGTGGCGAGCGAGCGGGCGCGCGACGTGGACATCGTGGCACTGGTGTCGGCGTCGGGTGTGCTGTGCGTGAACCTGGCGACCATCCGCGGCGGCATGCACCGGGGCGACAAGTCCTTCTTCCCGGAGCACGGCGAAGGCTACGACGAGGCCCTGGCGCTGGAGGCGTTCCTCAGCCAGCACTATCTCAGCCGCGACGTGCCGCCGCTCATCCTGGTCAACCGCCAGGTGGATGCGCAAGCGCTCGCCGCTGTGCTGTCCGAGCAGGCAGGGCATGCGGTCGAGATCACCGACAGCACTTACGGCGAGCGCGGCGCGTGGATGACCATGGCGCAGACCAATGCGCGGCTGGCTGTCGGCCAGCGTCTCCATCGCCACGCCATGCAGGAGACCCGCCTTGCGGCCCTGCAGGAGGCCCTGCAGCTGCCGGCGTCCACGCAGCGCATCGAATGCTTCGACATCAGCCATACCATGGGTGAGGCCACGGTCGCATCCTGCGTGGTATGGGACCAGGGCGGCATGCGCAAGGACCAGTACCGCCGTTACAACATGCGTGACGTGGCGGCCGGAGACGATTATGGTGCAATGCGCGAGGTCCTGGACCGACGCTACCGCAAGGTGGTGGAAGGGGAGGGGCGGATGCCCGACCTGATCCTCATCGATGGCGGCAAGGGGCAAGTCTCCAGCGCCCGTGCCGTTATGGAGGAACTGGGGCTCGGCGAGGTGAATCTGATCGGTGTGGCGAAGGGGGAAGAGCGCAAGCCCGGCCTGGAGCAACTCGTGATCCCCGGCCGGCCGGAGCCGTTGCGCCTGCCGAAGGACCATCCCGGGCTGCTGCTGATCCAGGAAGTCCGGGACGAGGCGCACCGCTTCGCGATCGCCGGCCACCGGGGCCGGCGCGGCAAGGCCCGGCGCACCTCGACCCTGGAGAGCATCGCGGGAATCGGCGCCAAGCGCCGCCAGCGCCTGCTGGCCCGATTTGGCGGGCTGCGCGGCGTGATGGTGGCGAGTATCGAGGAGATCGCCCAGGTCGAAGGCATCAGCCGCGAACTGGCCGAACGCATCTACCAGCATCTGCACTGAGGCGAACGCTTTGCCGGTCAACCTGCCCAACCTGCTCACCTGGCTGCGGATCCTGCTGATTCCCCTGTTCCTGGCGATCTACTACCTGCCGGACACCTGGCTCAGCGCGCCACACAAGAACCTCACCGCCACCGCGCTGTTCGCGTTCGCCGCCATCACCGACTGGCTGGATGGCTACCTGGCGCGGTCGCTAAACCAGGCCTCCGCCTTCGGCGCCTTCCTCGACCCGGTGGCGGACAAGCTGATGGTGGCCGCCGCGCTGATCCTGCTGGTCGGGCTGCAGCGCGTCGACGCACTGATCGCGGTGATCATCATCGGGCGGGAGATCACCATCTCCGCCCTGCGCGAGTGGATGGCCAAGCTCGGCCAGAGCCGCAACGTGGCCGTGCACTTCGTGGGCAAGCTCAAGACCGCCTCCCAGATGGTGGCGATCCTGCTGCTGCTCTACCACGGCTTCCTGTTCGGCATCGACACGGACAAGGTGGGGACGGTCCTGATCTACGTGGCTGCGCTGCTCACACTCTGGTCCATGGGCTACTACCTGCGCCGCGCCATGCCGTGGATTCTGGAGAAGGTGGAGCCGCCATCGCCTTGACACCACGCCGGGAGCCTTTATAATTTCGCGTTCGTTTACGCGGGAATAGCTCAGTGGTAGAGCACAACCTTGCCAAGGTTGGGGTCGCGAGTTCGAGCCTCGTTTCCCGCTCCAGATTGCAAGGGAAATCGAAGTGTCCGCACTTCGTTTTCCCTTCTTAGTACAGTTTCCCGGCTCTCACTTCCCGGCGCGGATCGCTCCACAGGACACCGCTGCTGTCGCGCAACCCGGGTGCGCGCGTCGCTGGATTCCTTCCAGGGTGCAATGAGGGCCGCGCGCCGCGACGCTGAATGTCGCGGCAGCCACGGCGGGGTGGCAGAGTGGTCATGCAGCGGCCTGCAAAGCCGTGTACGCCGGTTCGATTCCGACCCCCGCCTCCATAATTCAAGTACTTATAGATATGACCACGCCTCCTGCGGCCTTAAATCGTCCTCGAAACGCCTCTTTGCCACCTGATCTGGGTGGCAAAACCACCTTGATACGGCCAAGGTAGGCCGTTTACGCGAGTGGTACTATGACCGACCTTCGAGATCGAGAACGGAGGGAAGGTCGCCATGGTGATCAGGCCGCGGGGTACCAAGTTCGAGCTTAGGGTCAAGCACCGCCTCTTACCGAAGCCCTACTACGGCACCTTCGACTCGAAGGAAGAAGCGGCGTCATACGGTACGCAACTCGAGGCGCTGCTTGCGCAAGGCCTCCTGCCTCAGGATCTCGCCGACAAGCGCAGCAAGACCACCACGAAGACGATCACCGCCTTGGTGCGCGAGTACGAGGCGTCGCAGCCAATCAGCACTCACGACCGCGGGTTGCTGCCGCGCATGCGGGAAGAATGTGGCGCGTTGCGCCTGAGCGAAATAACGTTCCCGTGGGCGCAGGCCTGGGTGCGGAAGATGAAGATCGAGGACCATCTGGCCCCTGGCACCATTCGCAAGAAGGTGGGGGCGTTCGCGCGGCTGCTCGACTGGCACCTCAAGCGCGAAGCAAGCGGCGGAGCTACCCCACCGGCCAATCCCTTGCGCCTGCTCTCTCGCGGCTACGCCACCTATTCCGAGCACGAAGGCAAGGTGCTGGCGGCCAAAGGCAAGCAGGCGAAGCGCGACGTGGAGCGGGACCGGCGGCTCACCGACGGTGAAGAAGAACGGATCCTTGCCGCGATGAACGGGACCAGGCGGCCCGACCGCGAACGCCCGCTCACAATGCCCGAACGCCAGGACATGATCGACCTGTTCCTGCTCCTCGTGAACACAGGGCTACGGCTGCGGGAGGCGTACCGGCTGCGCGTGGAGGACGTGAAGCTCAAGCTCTACACCATTCACATCGCCAAGAGCAAGACCGGCACGAAGCGCGACGTGCCGATCCTGCCAGTGCTCTACGACATGCTGGAGCGCCGCATCCACAGTGCGCGGAAGCACGGTGTCAAGACGCCGCTCTTCCCCTGGTGGAACGGTGTGACCGAGGACGACAAGGAGCTAGCCAAGATTACCTCGATGCTGTCGCGGCGGTTCGGCAGCATCTTCGACTATGCCGAATGCCCTAACCTCACAGAGCACGACCTGCGGCACGAAGCCACGTGCCGCTGGGTCCTGATGAAGGACCGCAAGAGCCAATGGATGTTCCGGACCGAGGAGGTGATGAAAATCACCGGCCATAAGGACGGACGCACGTTCATGCGCTATGTGAGCCTGCGTGGGTCCGATCTGGCCGACCGGCTATGGGTCGACGACGCGCACGAGTTTCGTAAGGTCGGGGCGACCTGAAGCGGGCGAGACCGCTGGGACGGCCTTCGCGTGGCGACGCGGCCGGCGCACATGCTCCAGGGCCTGGTCGGCCAGGTGCTGGTTCAGCGCCTCAACCGGGAAGCGCCACGACCGGCCGTACTTGACTGCGGGCAGCTGGTGTGCGGCTGCTTTCTCGTTAACCGTCTGCACTTCGCAACCCAGTCGTTCTGCAACTTGCTCTGGGGTGAGCAAGGCCAGTTCTTCCATCAGATGGTTCGTCAAGGTACCCTCACGACCTTGCTCTGCGCGTTGCGCACTGACGATCTAATCGCAATGACGTTCGCTGAGTCAGCGCAGCGTTTGCGCTCGTCAAGCCGCTGGCCTCTTGGGGCGTGCGGCCCGAAGCCTGCCGGATCTCCCACCCGGCTGTCTTGGGAAGCTTCGTAAACCGCACAGTTACAAGGGTAGCTACGACCGGGCTGCGCCATAACTGTCAAAACTAACGGGGGGCATCAGAGGCATCTTGGCGGGGTCTTCGGGCCAAGCAGACCTCCGTTGGCCAGGGCATACTGATGTGTTTAACTACCTGATGCATGTGGCATCTTGTTTTATGCATCGATTGATTCTTTCTCCATCAAATGATGGCTTTTTCTGCATGAAATGAGGTCTACTCCAGTTGGGCGTCATTCCGGATGTTCAAGTGTGACCGCTTCCGTAAGGGGAGGAAAGTATGAGTACCGCCAAGTGGCTTTTCGCCGCCCTAGGTTTGCTGTTGGCGCCATCTGCTTTCGCAAAAACTTATCAGCTTGACTTTGAGGTCGACATAACAAGCCACTTCTCTTCGAGCCTTGGGGGCGACGTCCTGGGTTTCTCACCGTTCTCGGTGATGCTATCGGCTCTCCTGGACGACACGGCCACTAACTACTCGCTTGATACCTCACAGGGGCGACGCGAAGCAATGAACTACCCGCACGCGCCAGTTATCTCCCCGCTAACTGACACACTTCCTTGGTATTCGGGTTCTGTTCCGAGAACATACGATTTCCAGTCTGCGCACGTAAACACATTCCAGGGTCCGATATCAAGCAGTACGCACTTGTTCTTCATTCAGGGGCTTGATCGGCGCGATGGCGAGGATTCATGGACCTACTCCCTTCAAGTTGACACCTTTACGCAGGCCTTCCCTGGGACAGACCCGTATCCTCATTTGAGATATGTCTTCCTCTCAGGCAGCCCAGTCCAGTTCATCGAATACACTCAACGTCGCGATACGACATCGGGGTACTTGTATGACAATGTAGGTTACCTCGGAACTGGAAAGCTCGTAGGTCTCGCCGAATACACAGCGCCGGTCCCAGAGCCCAACAGTAGCGTGCTTCTCACCGTCGGCGTAGCAGCAGTCATCTTCGCGCTCCGCGGCTCAACTCGAGCAAACATGACGCCCAACCGCAGCTTGCAGCGGAGCCGCAACAGCGGCGTTGCGGCTGCTGCGTCCCGCTGAAGTTGGTGGTTGAGGCTGTAGAAAAACCCTTGTCACCGGGCCGGTAGCGCCGCATGATTGGCGCATCTTCGTGAGCGAGAGAGGTTCACCGGGATGCCGCGCTACAAGCACATCGACTTGTCTCCGCGGCTGCTGCCCGTGGACCTGTCCGCGCAGATCGTCCCGGGCAGCTTCGAGCATGCGCTCACGCAGCTGATCGATCACGACCTCGATCTGCGTGCCTTCGACACCCACTATCGCAACGATAGCGTGGGCGCTCCGGCCTACCCTCCAGGGGTCCTGCTCAAGATCGTTCTGCTTGCCTATAGCAAGGGCATTCTGAGCAGCCGCTCGATCGAAGCGGCGTGCCGTCACAACGTGGTGTTCATGGCCATCTCCGGGGACACCCAGCCGTACTTCACCACCATCGCCCAGTTCGTCAGCGGCTTTGGCCCCGAGATCGAGAAGACCTTCGCCGAGGTCCTGGTCATTTGTGACCGCGCCGGGCTCATCGGGCGCGAGCTGTTCGCCATCGACGGGGTCAAGCTCCCCGCCAACGCCTCCAAGGCCAGGAGCGGCACGCGCGCGGACTTCGAGCGCCAAGCCGCCAAGATGGAAGCGGCCGTGCGCCAGATGCTCGCCCGCCACCGCGAGAGCGACCGCGCGGCCGACCCGCTGCAGCAGCAAGCCCAGCGCGATGCCCGCAAGCTCGAGCGGCTCACCCGCGAGGCGCAGCAAATCCGCCAGTGGCTCGATGCGCACCCGCAGGATCGGCGCGGCGGCCAGCGCAACAACGTGCGCCAGAGCAACCGTACCGACAACGAGTCGGCCAAGATGGCCACCGGCAAGGGCGTCATCCAGGGCTACACCGGTGTGGCCGTAGTGGACGGCAAGCACCAGATCATCGTCGAAGCCCAAGCCCATGGGGTGGGGCAGGAGCAAGAGCTACTCGTGCCCGTGGTCGGGGCGCTCAAGGAGCAACTGCGCCCCGACACCGAAGTGCTCACCGATGCGGGCTACCACAGCAAGGCCAACGTCGCGCACTTGGAGCAACAGGGCATCAAAGCCACCGTCCCCGACAACAACTACCGCAAGCGCGATGCGCGCTTCGAGGACCAGGCAAAGTACAAGGACAAGCTCGACCCCCTACACGACAAGAGTCCCAAGGACGACAAGCCCAAGCTGTTCGGGCCGAAGGACTTCGAGCCGGCCGAAGACTACTCTCACTGCATCTGCCCGGCCGGCAAGCGCCTGTACCGCAACGGGCATCACCATGATCTGAACGGCTTGGAGGCGGTGAAGTTCACCGGCGCGCAGCGCGACTGCTGCGGCTGCACTCTGCGAGAGCAGTGCCTGCGCAAGCCCAAGGTCACCAAGGTGCGCCAGGTGGCCATCTTCACCGGGCCTACCCCGGGCAAGCCCGAAACCCCGACCCAGCGCATGCAGCGGCACGTCGACAGCGCGCTGGGGCGCCAGCGCATCGGGCAGCGCTTTGCCATCGTCGAGCCGGTGTTTGGCAACCTGCGCTACAACAAGGGGCTGGACCGCTTCACCCTCAGAGGCAGGAAGAAGGTCGATGCGCAGTGGAAGCTCTACTGCCTGGTGCACAACATCGAGAAGCTGGCACACAGCGGATATGGGCGATGAGGGCGGGCAGAGGAGCAAAGCAGACGGCTCGAGGCGGTGAAACGCTGCCCTCTCAGGTCACATTGCCACGGCAAACGCAACATCTCAATGGCATGATAGCTACCTACCGCCAGCGAATGGTTTTTCTACAGCTTCGTTAGACCGCAACGGATGGCTATCACAGACCACACACGCAAGGTACTTTGGGCTCGGTCTGGGGCGCGCTGCGCCGTGCCATCTTGTCGGCGCAAAGTAGTAGCCGAAGGCGTGCCTCCTGATCGCGACACGATTGTCGGGGAAGAGGCGCACATCTATGCTCAATCGACTGCCGGCCCACGAGGAGAGCGTTCTGATGCACCCGTGGATCGCGATTCCTACGACAACCTAGTCCTCGTATGCCGCAACTGTCATCGTGTTATCGATGATCAACGTGAGTACTACACTCCGGAGCGACTGAAGGACCTAAAGCAAGCCCATGAGGCTTGGGTCGACACATGGCTTGAGACCCACCGAAATTTAGCGCCTGCCGCTGACGCCGCGGATTTGGCAGGGTTCTGCGAGAGCACCACGCCGGTGCATGTTTGGCGTGGCATCGAAACAACGCTGCTCGTTTGCACCTGGGAATCGCACCCCGTAAACCTAGGCGGAGGCCGCTGGCGCGGAAGCGGGTTGGCATTTCACGCTATTTCGCCAACTTCTGGGACGGAGGTAGTCCTGCTAATGACGAGCGCTGACCCTCATTCCGAGTATTGGCTCAACGACCAGCAACTCCATGTGATGCGGTACACATTCAACCCGGATGAGGACGGGCTCAGCCCGCTAGTGGAGTATGTCTTCGACCTCTTCCACTATCCGCCCGCTGAAACACGAATATTGAGACTGAGGACCAAGACTACCCCCAGAGATCTCCCAGGTCTCATGGAGATCCTAGCCACGCCTGAACGATCTGCCGCGAACGCGCAGCGGGTGGAGATCGCTCTATTCCAACTGAGGAATGTGGGTATGTTCGTTCCGTCCGAGATCAGGGCTTTGATCCGATCCCATCAAACGTCCTGGTGGTGGGATGGAGCAATATCTGAAAGTGCCCAATCTATATTGCATGAACTTGACATCATCGAAACAGCCCACAGAGTTGCGGTCTAATCTGCGGCTGCAACCGGCACGGGCAAGCGGCGTTGCCGCTTGCCCGCGCCGCTGAGTCGCGTCGTTCGGCGTCCAGATGAACCTATCCGAGCACTTCTGGAAGGAGTTCTATCAGTTGAAGGTCCACGCATATTACGTGGAGCTTCATTTGGTTCGCACCGAGATGATCGATCGTTCCTTGAAGATTCTACTAGCTATCACCTCGAGTACCAGTATCGGTGCCTGGGTAATATGGCGAGAGTATGCGATCGTATGGGGGTCTGTTATTGCGATCTCCCAAGTGATTACTGCGATAGGAAGTGTCCTTCCGTACCGAGAGCGGCTGAAGGCTTTCGCAGGCCTACTGGGCGACCTCGAGGAGCTGGCGGTTTATACCGAGATGAAATGGCTTGAAATTTCTCGCGGCATGTTGACCGAAGCGGAAATAGCGAAGAGCCTCTCAGATATTCGATCGCGCAAGCACAAGTTATTGAAGAAGCACTTCCCGTCCACAGTAATTCCAGCCAATGGAGGTTTCATAAAGAAGGCTGAGCAGCTGACGAATGCCTATCTCCAAGTCTTCTACGCCACACCAGGAGGTGCGCCATGAACCAGCCCACACATCCCCGGCCTCCGGCTCCCTCTACGCCGCCACCGGGTCAGGTAGATAGAGGACTTCCTCCAGTCGGCCCGACACCACCAATGCCGACTATTCCGCCACCGAGGCAGGACGGCTAACCCGCCCATGAACATGGGCGCAGAGACAGCAGCGCTGCTTGTTGCTTGCAGTATGTGCATCGGTTATGGGTATTGCGTTCGGTGGCACGATGGCGCCGCCAGCCAAAGTCGACGTACCGAGGGGCTGCTTGCGACTCAAGGCGGTTGCTCGGGAGAAGGGATAGCAAGTTCTTTGTCGCCGGTGCGCGAAAAAGCGAGTGGTCCCGACGTTGGTTGTTAGCCGCGACGCAGCGCGTATTGACGTAAACGGCTTAGGCTTGCCGCATGGCAATCAGGCGGCGGCTCTTCGGGCTGCGCGGAGACGTTGAGTATGTTAGGTATGTAGCAATGAAAATCCGAGCCACATTCATCGGCGTCAATCGGCACGAGCATCCTCAAATCAGAGAGCTCACTGGCGCCAGACGGGATGCGACCGCGCTCTGGGCCCTCTTCTCGGACACCCTATCGGATGCCCATGCCATCCTTCTCGTGGACGAGGAGGCGACCAAGGCTGCCATCAACTATGCGATGGACGTCGCCTTGGGCGACGCCGGGAGCGATGACGTCGCCATCTTTTGCTTCTCTGGTCACGGCACCCATGACCACCGCCTCGTGCCATACGATGCGGATTGCAATGCCTTGGCTGCCACGACCATCTCGATGGACGAGCTGGCGGAGCGCTTCAAAAATAGCAAAGCCCGGGCGATTCTCTGTATTCTCGACTGCTGCTTCAGCGGCGGCGCTCCCGCGAAGGTGCTCGAGCAAAGCCCGATCAGCCGGCTATCCAAGTCGCCGTTTGACGCGGTTACGGGCAAGGGACGCATCTTGATCGCCGCCTCGGCCGCCCACGAAGCAGCCTGGGAGCAGCCGGGCACTGGGCATGGCCTCCTCACGAAGGCACTGATTGACGTGCTCACCAACGCTGACGAGGCCGAGATCTCGCTCACGAGCGCCGTGGATGAGATAACCACGAGGACGAGAACAGAGGCGCAGCGCATCGGCGTCACGCAGAACCCCGTGTTCATCAACCACGTGGAAGGCGGACTTGCTTTTCCACGCCTTATGCCCGGCAAGCGATATTACAAGGCATTTCCGGAGCGCAGAGCCCAGGTGCTCTCGGGTGCGATCGACGAACTCGCGAGCTTCGGCATCCCGCCCGAAGTCGTTGGCAAGTGGAAGCCGAAGTACCTTGCCGGGCTCAATGGGCTCCAACTCGAGGCGGTCAACAAGCACCGCGTGCTTTTGGGCGACTCCCTCCTTGTCGTGGCGCCAACGAGCTCGGGAAAGACGCTCATCGGTGAAATCGCGGCCATTCGCTCCGTCGCTGACGGTCAAAAGGCGGTGTTTCTTTTGCCGTACCGGGCGCTCGCCAACGAGAAGTACGAGGACTTTGTCGCCGTGTACGGCGACTTGGGGATTCGCGTGGCGCGATGCACTGGCGACTATTCGGATCAAGCCGCGCTCATAATGAGCGGCCGCTACGACATTGCGCTCCTCACTTACGAAATGTTCCTCGCCGTTGCGCTGTCGAGCACGACGGTGCTGATGCAGCTTGGTCTCGTCGTCGTCGACGAAGGCCAGTTCATCACGGACCCGAACCGCGGCATCGTGGTCGAGCTCCTCCTCACACTCCTCATCCGGGCGAGGGATCACGGCATCAATCCGCAACTCCTGGTGCTCTCCGCCGTTATCGGGAACATTAACGCATTCGACCAATGGCTCGGCTGCGAGAAGCTCGTGACGACCGCGCGGCCGGTGCCGCTCCTCGAAGGTGTCCTCGACCGAACGGGTACGTACGAATACCTCGACGAAAAGGGCGAGCGCCAGCTAGAGCAGCTCTTGCCGCACCACGCTATCCAGCAGCGCAAAGAAAAGTCAAGTTCTCAGGATGTAATCGTGCCACTTGTCCGGAAACTCGTACGGGACAAGGAGAAGGTCATTGTCTTTCGCAACATGCGCGGCCCGGCAGAAGGCTGTGCCGAATATCTCGCGAGGGAACTCGGCCTGCCCGCAGTGACCGACGCCATCGAGGCGCTCCCGGCCCACGACACCTCCGGATCTTCCGCCCGGCTCAGAAACTGCCTCATGGGCGGCACGGCCTTCCACAATACGAACCTGGGGCCGGAAGAGCGAGCGATCGTGGAAAGGTATTTCCGAAACCCCTCCGGCGGCATCGAGGCACTCGCGGCGACGACGACCTTGGCGGCCGGCATCAACACGCCCGCCTCAACGGTTGTCCTTGCCGAAAGCGAGTTCGTGGGCGAGGATGGCCGGCCGTTTACGGTCGCCGAGTACAAGAACATGATCGGCCGCGCCGGTCGCCTCGGCTTTAACGAAAATGGCAAGTCCATTCTCCTCGCTGAGAACAGTATTGAGCGGCGGCAGCTTTTCCAAAGGTACGTGCTCGGTACGCCCGAGCCGGTGCGTTCATCGTTCCGTAGTGACGCCCTTCCCACTTGGGTGCTGCGCCTCCTCTCGCAAGTTCCTAAGGTACCGCGCGCCGAAGTTCCCAAACTTCTCGTGCACACCTTCGGCGGCTATCTGCAGGCACGCGCAGACCCTTCGTGGGCGGTGGCTGTATCCGCCGATATCGAGCGCTTGCTGGAGCGCATGCTGCGTACAGGTCTTGCGGAAGAGGAAGGAGGGCACGTCCAGCTCACCCTTCTTGGCAAAGCCTGCGGCCGTTCGTCCCTCTCGTTTGAGTCGGCTCTTCGCCTCGTTGAGCTGCTTAAGCAACGGGACCCCAAGCAGGTGAGGGCCGACGATCTCGTCGCGCTCCTTCAAGTCCTGCAGGAGGCGGACGATGTATATACGCCGCTCCTCAAGAAGGGCACGACGGAGAGCCGCCGCATTACTGACGCCCAGCAGCGTTACGGCTCCGACGCAGTCCGCTCGCTGCAGCGATACGCAAACGAGACGCCCGATTACTGGGCGCGGTGCAAGCGAGCGTCGATCCTCTGGGACTGGATGCACGGCGTGAGTACCGAGGAAATCGAGCGGTATTTTTCACCAAATCCCTATCAAGGCAGGGTGAGTTACGGCGACATCCGGCGAATCGCCGATGCCACTCGCTTCCACCTAAGGTCAGCGCAACAGATCATCGCCGTCCTCGTCACGGACGACGTCGAGATCTTGAAATCGATCGACGCCACGCTCGAGTGCCTTGAAGTGGGCTTGCCTAGAGAATCGCTCGGCTTGCTTGATATGCGTGCGCCCCTTAACCGAGGTCAATACTTGGCCTTGCATCAAGCGGGGTTGCACTCGAAAGAAGCGGTATATGCGCTGACGAAGGAACAGATCGGGGCACTGGTGGGCGAGCGTGGCTGCGAGGCTATAGAAGGGACGCGCGCCCTCACAGCGAAGGTCAAACTTTAAACCAAGGACCAACCGGGGGGCAGCCAATAGTGACGCCGAACAAGCCCATGCACCGCACCGGCAACAGCCGGCTTCGGCGCCTGTTGCCGGTGATGGGCGGCGTTGCGCCCCCGGATGCAAGTTGTCGTTGTAGGCGCGGGCGCGAGCATCGAGGAGGCTAGGCGCGCAGCTGTCCAAAAGGAGTTTTGGCCCCCGACGATAGCCGACTTTGCCAAGAAGCTCTGGAACGGGGGACAGGTATGGAGAAGCGCTGTCGTGAAGGTCGCGACCTACAACGTGAACGGAGTAAATGGGCGGCTACCCCGCCTCACCGAGTGGCTCGTCGAGACGAGTCCGGACGTCGTCTGCCTCCAAGAGCTTAAGACCGACGATACCAAGTTCCCGGCGCGAGCCATTGGCAGCGCCGGCTATGGCGCCATATGGCACGGCCAGCGTTCCCACCACGGAGTGGCCATTCTGGCCAAGGGCGAAATGCCTAGTGAGATACGCCGCGGTTTGCCCGGCGATCCCGCTGATACTCAGGCCCGATACCTCGAGGCTTCCACCAAGGGGCTCGTTGTGGCCTCGGTTTACCTCCCCAACGGCAATCCGCAACCGGGCCCAAAGTTTGACTACAAGCTGGCGTGGTTCGAGCGGCTCATCCAACACACCGCGACACTGCAAGGGTCGGGCAATTCCGTCGTGCTGGCGGGAGACTTCAATGTCGTGCCCACGAACGAGGACATCTATAACGTGTGGCCGTGGCGAGAGGACGCCGTGCTGCAACCGGAAAGCCAAGAGGCTTACCGACGACTCCTGGCACAGGGATGGATCGATGCAACCCGTCATCTTCACCCGAAGGAGCGGATCTATACCTTCTGGGTTAACGAGCACGCTTTCCGGCGCAACGCCGGCTTTCGCATGGACTTCCTGTTGCTTAGCGCCAATCTCGCTCCCAGGCTCAAGGCTGCGGAAGTTGACGCGGAGCACCGCGGACGAGAAGAGCCGAGCGATCACGCACCTGTCTGGATCGTACTCGAGGACGAAGCGGGGTAATGGGCAACGGTTAGCAGGCGCGGCATTCGCTGGCAGAATTGGTAGTCTGTCCAAGCTGCTTCAGCAAGCATCGACTCTTTCCGCATGGCCATCCTCGTCGGCACGGCATCCTGGACGGACAAAAGCCTAATCGAGTCGGGCAAGTTCTATCCGCCAAGTGCCACGACCCCGGAGTCGCGGCTCAGATACTACGCTCAGCACTTTCCTATCGTGGAAGTCGACTCGAGCTACTACGCCATCCCGTTGCCTGCGACCGCTCAACTGTGGGCCGAAAGGTCGCCGCCAGGCTTCGTGTTCAACGTCAAAGCCTTCCGCCTGTTCACCGGGCATCAGACGCAGCCAAAGGTGTTTCCACGCGACATTCAGGACGAGCTCGGGCTCCCGCCGACCAAGAACGTTTACTACCGGGACATCCCCGACGAGGTCCGTAGGGAGCTGTGGAACCGCTTCTTCGATGCGCTAGAGCCACTGCGTGCTTCCGGCAAGCTGGGCGCGGTGCACTTCCAGTTTGCCCCTTGGATCACCTCCGGCGGCGAGGATCGAAAGCACGTCGAGCACTGCGTGTCGACGATGAGCGGTCTGTTAACGGCCGTCGAGTTCCGCAACGTCAGTTGGTGGACCGACAAGACACGCGACTCGACGCTGGCCTTCGAACGCGAGCATCGGGTGGTCAACGTAATTGTCGACGGTCCACAGGGATTCTCCAGCAGCGTTCCCCCGGTATGGGAGGTGACGTCCCCGGAGCTCGCGATCGTCAGGATGCACGGTCGGAACGCGGAAACGTGGGAGAAGAAGGGGCTCAAGGCCTCGTCGGACCGGTTCAACTATGACCATGGCGACGAGGAGCTGCGCGAACTGGCCGGGAACATCAAAGCGCTCGCCCGCCAGGTGCCGACCGTCCACGCAATCATGAACAACAACTACCAGGATCAGGGTCAGAGGAACGCCCAAACGCTTAAGGGCTTCTTGTAGACCACCAGGACCGACTTCACATCGCTTCGAACAGGACAGCCCAGTGCGCAGCTGGCCGCGACCGCTCATGGTCATGGCGCGTTTCGTAGCCCTCTCACGCCTTGGAGAGGCAGGCCCGACCCAGCGCTGACCGCCTGTCGCGCCCGGGCGTCCATGATCCGGCGCCACACAGCGGGAACCAGCGCCGGAAAGAACAGCGCGAGATAGCCAGCAGGCAGAAGGGGCATCGAGTCGATGTAATCGAGATCGTAGTAAGGGACATCCCCGCGCTCATGGTGATGCACATGGCGGGTGATGTTCAACGTGAAGGCGTTCGTCGCGAAGTTGTTGCTGTTCCAGGAAAGGTCGCCTCTTCGCGCCTCGCCCGGTTCGCGGCTCAAGCCATAGTGCTGCGCGTAATTGACGTACTCCGCGGTGAAGATACCGAACGCCGCTTGGATGGCGAACAGCGCCACGCCCCAGATCCCACCAATTACCCAGAAGCCGCCGGCGACTAATCCGGTCAGCAGCCACTGCTGTACGAACCGGTTGGCAATGAGGGATCGACCTTTCGCGCGCTGTCGCCGCCGCTCAATTCGCCATGCGCAGCGCAACGTGAACACATAGTTCTTCACCAGAAAGCTCCAAACGCTCTGGCCGATCGGCGGCGTGGTGCCCTCGTGCCGCAAGCCGACGTAAGCGTGGTGGTGAAGATGCTCCAGCGTAAACGGCCCGTATGCGGTTATAGCCATGATCAGGCGAGACAGGCCGAAATCGAAACGGGACGGCCAGTGCAGCAACTCGTGCCCAGCGCAGGTGGCAAACGCCGTCGCGATAGCGACCGAGGCAACCAGCCAGGCAGCCGTTGCGCCGGACGCCTCGGTTGCCAGAACGTGAGCCGCCCAGCCGAGCACTGGCAGCCATAGAAACACATATAGGCGCGGAATCGTGCGCAGCCAGGCGACCGCAAAGCGCGGCGCCGACTGCCGGAGCGCCGCCGTTCGGTCGAACCCTAGCAGCAGATCAAGGATGGGGATTCCGATGAACGCGAATGCCGGAGCGAGCCAGGGAACCCCGGCGTAGTAGCCAAGCGGCGCAAGCAGCGGAATAGCCGGGAAGGCGCTGAATGCGACAAGCTTTGCGTACGACCAGGCCGATGAGGTCATGGAATCCATCCTTGACCCGGTTGACCCAGTCGTCGAGGCGTGGTTCCAAGAAAAAACTGATGACCAGGTCTGCTTGGCCTGCGGCTCAGGACTTTTGTCAGCACAGCTCAGGGTATCCCTTTCCTTTCCCTCAAGCAGGGGCCGGGGATAAGGGTTCGAAGAGCGAGCTGCGACGTGCCCTCCTCCTGGGGGACTCATGCGTGTCGTCAAAGGCGGCGCAAACGTCGCGCCAGCGCTCGAAACCCGCAGCGCTGTCACGACGTTTGAAGTTATCAGATTCGACACCGAAGACCGCAAACGCGCGGTTGAAACCGCGGCCACGCTACTGCTGCCGTTCATCCCCCCTGCGCCCCCGAGAAGCTGTGAGGGGGACTTCGGGGGGATGAGCGGCAGCAGCGGAAGGCACGTGGCCGCTTACCTTTCCATTAGCAGACAACTCCACCCACCCCCCGCCCGCCCGTGAGGGCGGGGGCGAGGGAGGTCCAAGCGAGAGGATGTGTTTCCACAACGGCACTCCTCTCGGAACTGGTCCTGTAACCGAAAGAGGAGTTGAGCATGCTAGTGATCGCAGTCCGTCGAATGAGTCGAGCCGCAAATGCCGGTGCTCCCATCCATCGAGGCACCATCCAGTCGTCGCCCAGAACTATGCGGCAGCGAGGTTCATCCCTGAGATGGGGAGCCGACAGAATTGAGCTCGACCGGTGCACGCAGTACGAGACGGCGCACAGGAGGGGCTAGAGATGCTTCTCGATGTGATTACCACTGCCGGATTCTCCAAAACTCAGCTGGAAGTGCTCAGGCAGGCCGGTCGGATTTTGGAAGCGAAAGTCAGGTCGCAACCGATCCAGCTACAGTCGCCCACCGTGGTGAAGGAGTGGCTGGCGTTGCAATTGGCCGGCCAGGAGCGCGAGGTCTTTGGGGTGATCTACCTGGACGTTCAGAATCACCTATTGGACTTTGCCGTGTTGTTCTCGGGCACGTTGACACAGACCTCCGTGTACCCCAGAGAGGTAGTAAAGTCCGCTCTGCAGAGGAATGCCGCGGCAGTGATGTTCGTTCATAACCATCCATCGGGATGTGCGGAGCCAAGCCGGGCAGATGAGCTGTTGACTCAAACCCTGAAGCAGGCTCTGCAGCTGATCGACATCAAGGTCCTCGACCACTTCATTGTCGGCGGGCACACCGTGCTCTCGTTTGCCGAACGTGGGTTGATCTAGACCATCCTTCGCGGGGCGACAAATTAGTCGCCCCTTTTTCCGGCCTGGAGCCAGACATTCCCTGTCTGGCTCCATTCGCTTTTCCCTCCTAGCAGATCTGCGAGTGTCTGTTGGCCCGCGGCGTTGCTACATTGCCTCGTTGCTGAGCCCGCTCGCGCATAGGAAAGGGGAATCGGATGGCACTGCTGAAATTCGAACCACGCAAGGAGCTCGCGCCGCTGCGGGTCAAGATCGGCCGCGAGGTGCGCGAGCGCGTCGAGCGGTACCGCGAGTTTTGCGGTGCGCTGGAACTCGCGGACTTAGTGGAGCGCGCGCTGATGTACGTCATGGACAAGGATGCGGACTTTCGCGCGCGCGAGAGCGGGGTCGCAGACGGCGGCGCCAAGAGGCAGCCGCGCCAGGTCGCGAAGCGGGTCATCCCCGCCGATAAACCCGGCGGGGCCCCGTAATTCTTTGTCACACCTGATGCACTTCTGCGAAGAGCCGGAAAGCCGCGGTATGCCAACGACTTGAGGCGACTACAGGTGGTGCTCAACGGCGAATACGGGTCTTCGCAGCAACCCTTCTTCATCATGCCGTTCCGGCTGTTGTTGCGCATACACGCGCAGTTCACCAGCCGCAGTGAGACATGCGAGTCAAGACGCTGCGGCTGACCTCCGAGCTCTCGGAGGAAGTGACTCGGCGGGCACGGATGAAGGGTGTCCCGGATGCCGACTACTACCGCCTGCTCATCGAGCGCGGGCTGTTGCTGGAAAGCGTCGAGATGATCATGGACAAGCCGATTCCGCCAGGCTACTGGGGCCTATGCGAGGCCGTTCTGGAGACGCGGAACATCCTGCGATCCCTGGCTGCCGCGCGCGAGCACAGCACCATCCCGAAGGCGCAGGTGCAGGCGAAGGACGAGCTCGAGCGACTCAGGAGCGATGGCACGCAATAGGCAAACGCCGCGCGTTTGGGCGGATGCGATTCGGGGATCCGAGATCCTCGCCAACTGGCTCAAGCTGGGGACGAGCGCGGTCGTGCTTTGGCTGTCGATCGGCGTTGCCGCCGGCGGCGTTGTAGGCACGGCCTGGTTCTTCCAGCGCACTTCGGCGACCGACCGCAGCCTCTGGCTGCACCACCTTCGCAACCAGCTTGGCATGGGAGGGCCGGTCGCGATCCTGCCTCATCCCAGCGGGCGCGGCGGGTGGATCGACGTACCGAAAAGCAACGTTCCTCGCTATACAAGCGCGAGCTTCGAGGTCGTAAACGATCGGGTCCGAGAGAGCGCCTTCCTGGCCTTCCTGGTCGCCATCGGCGCCGCGGTAAGCGCCGGAACGTTGCTGCGCGAGAGCGGGCGATCAGCCACCGAGGACCAGCACATCCGCGGCGCCAGACTGGCGCCGGCGGACAAGGTTGCGCGGCTGGTCCGAGGGTCCGGGCTCGCCTACGACCTGACCCTGGCCGGCGTACCGATCTTCCGCGACTCCGAGACCGATCACATCCTGGTGTGCGGGGCGCCGGGAAGCGGCAAAGGGGTGGCGATCAAAGAGTTGCTGGACCAGATCCGGGCGCGCGGCGATCGGGCGATCCTGTACGACCCGAGCGGCGAGTACGTGCAGGTGTACTACCGGCACGGCACCGATGTGCTGCTCAATCCGTTGGATGCCAGGAGCCCGCCCTGGACGCTGTGGGGGGAAGTGCGCGAAGCGTACGACTATGCGAGCCTGGCTGCTTCCATCATTCCCGACAACGAGAAGGTCAATGACCCGTTCTGGCGGGAGGGGCCGAGAGGGCTGTTCGAGGCGGTCGCCCTGCGGCTGGCCGAGCGCGGCCAGGCGACCAACGCCACGTTCCGGCAGATGATCTCGATCGCCCCCTTGGCCGAGCTCTTCAACCTGGTCAAGGGCACCGAAGCCGCCCCGGCCATCGACCCGGCGGCCGAGAAGATGGCGATCGGCGTGCGTGCGACGGTGAGCACGAAGATCCGCGCCTGGGCGTATCTGCCCGACCCCGGCGTGGACCAAAGGCCATTTTCGGTGCGCCGGTTCGTCGAGGACGAATCGACTGACGCCTGGCTGTTTCTGACCTCTAGGAAGGACCAGCACGCCTTCCTGAGGCCGCTGCTGTCCCTGTGGTGCGATCAGGCCGCAGCGTCGATTCTGAGCCTTCCTCCAGACCTTGGACGGCGTTTCTGGGTGGTCATGGACGAGGTGGCCAGCCTCCAGGAACTGCCTGCCCTGACGCCGGACGGCGGGCTGCTGACGATGTCCCGGAAGCACGGCGGCGCCACGATCCTGGGCTTACAGGATATCGGGCAGCTGCGCCGCCTGTATGGCGTCTACGGGGCGCAAAGCATCTCGGGCTCCTGCCTGACCCGGCTCATGCTCCGAAGCGTCGAGCACGAGACGGCCGAGTGGGCCGCGCGCACGCTCGGCGAGCAGGAGGTCAACGAGGCCACCGAGTCCCTGTCCATGGGACCGCACGACTCGCGGGACGCGGTGAACCTGCAGCGCCGCGTGGTGAAGCGGCCCATCGTGCTCCCCTCCGAGATCATGAACCTCGCCAAGCTGACCGGGTTCCTAAAGCTACCCGGAGGCTATCCCGTCACCCAGGTGTCGCTACGCCTCCGGGAGCGCAGGGAGTTGGCGCCAATCTATGTCTCCCGGCATCACCAGGAGCCGCTCTGATGCTCTCTATCGGGGTTCTGAAGTCCTCTGCTCAGGCAGGCAGCTACTACGCGCAAGACGATTACTACACCAAGGCAGGCGCGGCGGAGCCGTCCCAGTGGGACGGCCTGGCGGCCGCCGCACTCGGTCTGGCGGGGGAGGTCGACCGAGCCCAGTTCGAGGCGCTGCTCAACGGCGTGCTGCCCAATGGCGTGACGCTCAAGAGGGGGCAGGACGGGAAGCATCAGCCGGGCTGGGACCTCACCTTCAGCGCGCCGAAGTCGGTCTCGCTGCTAGCCCTAGTGGGTGCGGACAGCCGGGTGATTGAGGCGCATGACCTGGCCGTCTCGCAGGCCCTCAAATACCTCGAAAGCGAGACGGCGCAGGCGCGCATCAAGCAGGGTGGCAAGAGCGCGATCGAGACGACTGGCAACTGGATCATCGCCCGCTTCAACCACGATACGAGTCGTGAGCTGGACCCGCAGTTACATACCCACGCGGTGGTAATCAACGCCACGCAACGATCGGATGGCGAATGGCGAGCGCTGTCATCGAAGGAGATGTTTCGGGCCAAGATGCTCGGTGGCGCGGTCTACCGCGCAGAGCTAGCTCGAGGCCTCCAGCGGCTGGGTTACGAGGTCGAGGTAACCAACCAGGACGGCCGCTTTGAGGTCAAGGGCTTCAGCAAGGAGCAGCTGCGGCACTTCTCGAGGCGGAGGGAAGAGATCGAGGCGGCTCTTGCAGCCGTGGGAGCCTCGGGCGCCAAAGCGAGCGCGTCTCTCGCCCTGTACACGCGGGCGAGAAAAGGGCCGATCGACCGCACGGAGGTGTACGCCGACTGGCGGGCGAGAGCGGCTGAACAGCGCATCAGCTTCGGGGAGATCATGCCCACAAAGCCGCGTCAACGCGTCGCGTCCGTGACACCGGCGAAGGAGGCAGTGGCATGGGCAATTGACCATCTGACCGAAAGAGAGAGCGTCATCAGCGATAGGGACGTCATCCGTCGAGCGCTCGAGCACGGGACGGGCAGCGCAACCCTACCGGAGGTACTGGCGGGCATTGACGCGTCGAAGCGCATAGGTGTGCTTATCCCCACCAGCTTTGGGAGATCGACAACCAAAGCGGCCGTAATTGCGGAGCGGGAGACGCTCTCCATCGTGCGTTCGGGACAGGGTAGGGCAGGGCCGGTAGCGTCCCGCGAAGCGGCACAGCGAGCGGTCGCAGGCCATGCTCTGGCCGTAGATCAAACCAACGCCGCGACCTTCATCTTGACGAGCAGGGATCGTATCGTCGGGATCCAAGGCTATGCCGGGACTGGCAAGACGCACATGCTGCGCGTCGTGCGCGAGGTTGCTGAAACCGCGGGGCTTACCGTTCGGGGGTTCGCACCGAGTGCCAGTGCGGCTCGCGTTCTCCAGCAGGACGCCGCGATCCCTTCCGATACCGTCAGCAAGCACCTCCTCGAGATAAAGAAGGAGAGCAGGCCTCGAGGCTCATCCGGTGAGCTGTGGGTGGTGGACGAGGCCTCGATGCTTAGTACCGACCAGGCGCGTTGGCTGGTGCGAGCCGCGGCTAGCCAGAAAGCCCGCATTGTGTTAATCGGGGACCGTCAGCAACTGGCGGCCGTGGAAGCCGGCCGCCCCTTCGCCATGCTCCTCGAGCATGGAATGGCGAGCGTCGAGATGCGCGATATCAAGCGTCAGAAGAATCCAAAGTTGAAGGCAGCAGTATTAGACACCATCGCTCGCCGGGAGGCCGATGCGCTCAAGAAGTTGGCGGACCATACCTACTCAATACCCGACCGGCTTCAGCGTATCGAGACGCTCGTCCGAGATTACCTAGACCACCCTGCTTCGGATCGGGAACAGACACTCATCGTCACGGGGGTCAACGAGGACAGATGTGCCATCAATGATCGTATTCGCGCGCGGCTAAAGGAACAAAAGGATCTCCACGGACCCGAAGTGTCGGTCCGGGTGCTAGTTCAGCGAGACCTAACGCGCGCAGAGCTGACGCAAGCACGGTCGTACCAGGTCGGCGATATCGTGCGATTTGGACGCAACTATTCCGGCCTTGGCATCGAAGCAGGAAGCGTTTTTGAGGTGACAAGTCTGGATGTCGGACGAGGGGTCGTTTCTCTTGCGCTCGGCCAGCAAAGCATCGATTGGGAGCCGCGCAGGACGGCGAAGGTAGAGGTCTACCAAGCAGAGGAGCGTTGGCTCATGGCGGGAGACTTACTGCGGTGGACGAGGAATGATCGTAGCCTCGGCCGGCGCAACGGCGAACTGGTTCGCGTACTTTCAGTCGACCCTGGGCACGCTACTGCTGTCGTGCGGGGAGCGGGCAAGACAGAGGATCTAGATCTGCGACCGCTTCAGCACTGGGAGCATGGGTACGCGTCGACCGTCCACTCGGCACAAGGCAGGACCGCCGACCGGGTGCTGGTGCACCTCGATGGAAGATACGGGAAGACGGTGAGTAGCGAGAGCTTCTATGTGGCTGTGAGTAGAGCCAGACACGAAGCGAAGCTCTACACGGACGATCAACGCCGACTTGGCGAGGTGGTCGGCCGATCACAACTGCGGCCCTATGCGCTGGAAGCGGTAGTGAACCGGGCGAGGTAGGTAGGGATAGGTTGCAACGCTAACTCACCCCGCGTCTCAAGGAGAGTAACTCTCGCCGATGCCATGGGGTGCCGGGCTTGCGCTCAAACGCCGGCACAGGCGTATAGTGAAAGTGTGAAACGTGTGATCGCATTCGTTCTGCTGCTGTGGCTGCCCCTCCAGGGGGTGGCCGCGCTTACCATGCCGTTCTGCCGGCATGCGGAGCAGAGCAGTGCCTCCACAGTGACCGGGCGCGATGCGCAGACGCACGCGGCCCATGCACATGCAGGACAAGCGCACGACCACCGTACCCCTGCACGTCCGGGTGACGCGCGGGGTGCGGATACTCTGGCCTGTAACGATTGCGGCGCTTGCCACCTGGCCTGCGCTCCGGCCGTGCCTTCGCATGCGGCGGATGCGGCGGCCCCGCTGCCCGGCACGCCGCGCCTGGGACCCCCTCCCTTCGCTCCTCCCACCGTGGTGCTGGAGCTGCTCAACCCGCCTCCGCTTAGCCGCGGCTGACGTTGCGGCTGCGATGAGCTGAGCGGGCGGCGCCACTGCGCGGGGCCGCTGCTCTCCTGCAGGCCGAGCCTGCCCGTAGCCGACGGGCTGCTTTCGTTCGACAGGAGCTTCGATTACATGATCACCTCTCGTCGTGCGCGCGCCGCCGGGCCCCTGTTCGCTTTCACGTTGGCCGCCTGCGCCATCGTGCCTCCGACCCCGCTGCCTGCCCGTCATCCTGCGCTGCCCGGCCCCGCGGCCTGGAGGGCCACACCGGAAGAGTTGAAGCGCCTGCTCGGCTAGTCCGCAACCTGTTGTCTTGCCAAGGAGCATTACATGCCTAAGTATCTCTCGATCATCGCTGTACTCGTTCTCGCCTCCACTTCGCTCGCCTTGCCCGCAGCGGACGAACACCACGCCGCGGACCAGACCGCCGCTCCTGCCGCGGCAGGGGACACTCACCGGCTCCATGGCGTGGTGAACAGCGTCAATGCCGCCGCGGGCCGCGTCAACATCACGCACGACCCAGTGGAGAGTCTGAAGTGGCCGAAGATGAAGATGAACTTCAAGGTGGCCGATCCCGGCCTGCTGGAAGGCCTCACCACCGGCAGCGAAGTGGACTTCGAGCTGCAGAAGACCGGCGAGGGCTATCAGATCACGAAGATCGCACCGGTCAGCAAGTAGGGCTCGCGAACCCGGCACCGGCTCGCAGCCCGGTTGGCCGCATCATCAGGAGGCTTCAATGCGCAGCAGCAAATGGTTCTGCCTGTGGAGCGTCACAGCAGCGCTCGCGGTGACCAGACTGGCCGCGGCGGACCCGGGCCATGCACATGGACATGGCGATCATCAGCATTCGCCGTCCGGCGGTCCGGGCAAGCCGGCCCAGGTCAGCAAGGTCTTCAATGTGAGCATGCTCGACAGCATGCGCTTCGAGCCTGCAGCGTTCGAGGTCCGGGCGGGACAGACGGTGAAGTTCGTGGTGACCAACCACGGCAAGACCCGCCACGAGTTTGGCATCGGCACGCACGACGAGCAGGCGGCGCACGCGGAGATGATGCTGGCCGATCCCGATATGAAGCACGAGGACGGCCGTGCCATCACGGTCCCGCCGGGCGAGACCCGCGAGCTCGTATGGCGCTTCGCCAAGGTAGCCAAGCTCGAGGCGGGGTGCCAGGTTCCGGGACATTACCCGGCGGGGATGAAGGCCACGATCAGCGTGCGGGCCCGGTAAGTGCCGGGTGTGCACGCCCCTTGACCTTGACACGTTGGGAAGGTCTAGCGTCTAGGATCGCGCATCCGATGACGGTGCGCGTTATCGATGTTCCGAAGCCCTTACGAGGAGCCGAACATGGCGATGGATTCGATGGATTCGATGCATTCACACACCCCGCCGCCCGCGGCACGCCGGTCTGTTCGTGCGGCGTGGGTCGCTACGGCGATGACCGTGCTGATCGTTGCGTTCTTCCTGCTGCGCGAGCATTGGGGTCACGTCGCGGGCTATTGGCCCTACCTGCTGTTGCTAGCCTGCCCGGTGATGCATCTGATGCACGGCCATGGACATCACAAACATCGCGCAGGCCGCGACCCTGCCTCGCGCTCCACTGACCAGGCGGGCTGACACGATGGAAATGCACTCGCACGCCAGCCATGCAGGCCACACGGACGCGCATGGTCATGGGCAGCGCCATCCGGCGCCGACGGGGTCATCGCAAGAGCTGAAGGACCCGGTCTGCGGCATGACTGTCACCGAGCAGTCGCCGCACCGCGCCCAGCACGAGGGGCGGCCCTACTACTTCTGCAGCGCGAAGTGCCTGGCGCGGTTCACGGCCGAGCCGGCACGCTACGCGCAGCCCGCATCGCCAGGCGCACCCGCCGCGGCGGTGACGCCCGGCACCATCTACACCTGCCCGATGCACCCGGAGATCCGGCAGGATCATCCAGGCAACTGCCCCAAGTGCGGGATGACGCTGGAGCCGGTGCTGCCGGACCTCGACGAGGCGGAAAACCCCGAGCTCGTGGACTTCACGCGCCGGTTCTGGTGGACGCTGCCGCTGACCCTGGTCGTCACCCTGATGGCTATGTTCGGCCACCGGCTTGGCTGGTTCGACATGGCCCGGCAGAGCTGGATCGAGCTGGTGCTGACGTTGCCGATCGTGCTCTGGGCGGGTGCGCCGTTCTTCATCCGCGGGGCGCAGTCGATCGCCAACCGCAGCCCCAACATGTGGACCCTGATCGGTCTTGGCACCGGGGCGGCCTTTGTCTACAGCGTGGTGGCCACCGTCGCCCCGCAGGTCTTCCCGGCGTCCTTCGTCTCTATGGGGCGCGTGGCCGTGTACTTCGAGGCTGCGGCCGTGATCATCTCGTTGACGCTGCTTGGCCAGATTCTCGAACTCAAGGCACGTTCGCAGACCTCTGCGGCGATCAAATCGCTGTTGGGACTGGCACCGAAGACTGCGCGCCGCATCGCTGCGGATGGCAGCGAGGCCGACGTGCCGCTGTCGCATGTGCATGTCGGCGACTTGTTGCGCATACGGCCGGGCGAGAAGGTACCTGTGGACGGCGTGGTCGTAGAAGGCAGCAGTTCCATCGACGAGTCGATGCTGACCGGCGAGCCGCTGCCGATCACCAAGCGCGTGGGTGACAAGCTCATCGGGGCGACAATGAACACCAGCGGGGCCCTGGTGATGCGCTCTGTGCATGTCGGCTCGGCCACCGTGCTCGCGCAGATCGTGCAGATGGTGGCGATGGCGCAGCGCTCGCGCGCGCCGATGCAGCGCATGGCCGACCAGGTAGCGGGCTACTTCGTTGTCGGGGTGGTCGGCATCGCCCTCGTGACCCTCTTTGCCTGGGGCCTGTTCGGCCCACAACCGAGTTGGGTGTACGGCCTGATCAACGCCGTGGCTGTGCTGATCATCGCCTGTCCGTGCGCATTGGGTCTGGCCACGCCCATGTCGATCATGGTCGCGACCGGCCGAGGCGCTACGCACGGCGTGCTGTTCCGTGACGCCGCCGCGATCGAGAACCTGCGCAAGATCGACACGCTGATCGTCGACAAGACCGGGACGCTGACGGAAGGGCGTCCGACCTTCGAGCGCGCGATTGCGGCGCCCGGGAACAGCGAGGACGAGGTGCTGCGCATTGCGGCGAGCCTGGACCAGGGCAGCGAGCATCCGCTCGCTGCAGCGATCGTCGCCGCGGCGCGGGAGCGCGGCCTGGCGCTGGACAAGCCCGGGCAGTTCGACTCCGAGTCCGGTATCGGTGTGCGTGGCACCATTGCCGGCCGGGCAGTAGCACTGGGCAATACCACGCTGATGGCGCAGCTAGGCGTCGACGTGGCACCGCTGGCCGCCCAGGCCGAAGCGCTGCGTGCGCAGGGGGCGAGCGTCATGCACCTGACGGTCGGCGGCCAGCTGGCCGGTCTTCTTGCCGTGTCGGACGCGGTCAAGTCCACGACGCCCGACGCATTGGGATCGCTGCGGGCGGCGGGGCTGCGCGTCGTGATGGCTACGGGCGACGGCCTGACTACGGCGCGCGCCGTGGGCCAGCGTTTGGGAATTGAAGAGGTTCACGGGGAGGTCAAGCCCGCCGACAAGCTCGAACTCGTCGCGAGGTTGCAGGGCGAGGGCCGGCGTGTAGCAATGGCTGGGGACGGCATCAATGACGCCCCTGCGCTAGCACGCGCAGACGTGGGCATCGCAATGGGCACCGGCACCGACGTGGCGATGAACAGCGCGCAACTAACTCTCGTGAAGGGGGACCTGCGCGGCATCGCCACAGCGCGGGCACTGTCGGTGGCCACGGTGGCGAACATGAAGCAGAACCTTGCCTTCGCCTTCGTCTACAACGCGCTGGGCGTGCCCCTGGCTGCCGGTGTGCTCTTCCCCTTCACCGGGTGGCTGCTGTCACCGATGATCGCCGCCCTGGCAATGAGTTTGAGTTCCGCATCGGTGATCACCAACGCGCTGCGACTTCGCAGCGCGACGCTGCTGCAGGACTGACCGCAGGAGCGGCGCCGTGGCGGCCGACGCTTACCCGTTGCATCATCGCTCAGAGGTGGTGCTGGCCGTCGACGGCGCTCGGCTGTTTGCCCATCTGGACGACCACCGCCGGCTGTCCAGCCACATGGAGACGCCCTCGCTCATGACGGCGGGCGCCTCAATGCGCATTGACACCGACGAGCGGCACGGGCAGGCCGTGAGACCCGTCATCCGGATGACGGGCCGCGTGCTGGGCCTGCACCTCTCGTTCGAAGAGCGCCCGACACGGCCCGCCCTGCTGCTGCCCGCCTGACCTGCCCGCCGACCTACCCCGCGCCAAGGACATGGCGGGCGGTCAGCCAACCAGCGAGCGGCGGCACGAGCAGCCATTGCAGCAGCGGAGATAGTCCCATGCGCAGCACGGGAACGGTTGGCATGAGTTCCGAGTAAGCCCACCGAAGTAGGTGGATGGTCGCCAGATGCTCGGTTGCAAGCGTGATCACCAGACCCGTCAGAAGGAAGGCGAGCCCGGCAACCGCACGAGGACGCAGGACCCAGCATGCATCGCGTTGCGAAAGAGCACCGCCCGTGTACGCAATGAGCGCAATGGCGAGGTCTCCCAAAGTGGCGCGGGTGCAAATCCAGACGCCCTCCGCGTGGCCGAGCTGCCGCATGCCGGAATAGAGCGATGACTGCAGCATCTCCCATGCGAAGTGCAGCAGAAAAGAGAACCCGGCAAATGCGCCCAGGACCGAGACCAGATGCTTGTACCGTACTTTCATGCCGCGGCGATGCTACTCACTTCGCAGCCGCCGGGTGCGGTATCCCGGATACGGCCCGCCGCTCCACCCGCTCGATCTCCCGCCTGCGGATCAACTTGTAGGCCGCGGGAATCACGAACAGGGATAGCAGCGGTGCCGTCACCATGCCGCCCAGCATCGGCGCAGCGATCCGGCTCATCACCTCGGAGCCAGTCCCACTGCCCAACACGATGGGCAGAAGGCCTGCCAGGATGACCGCTACAGTCATCGCCTTGGGCCGCACACGCAGGACGGCGCCCTCGCGGATTGCGTCATCGAGCGCCTCGGTGCCAGCACTGGGATCGCGCTGCAGGTGTGCCTCCAGCGCATGCTTCAGGTAGAGCAGCATCACCACCCCGAACTCCGCAGCCACGCCTGCGAGCGCGATGAACCCCACTCCGGTGGCGATCGACATGTGGTACCCGAGCAGATAGAGGAACCATACGCCGCCGGTGAGGGCGAACGGCAGGGTCACCATCAGCAGCAATGCCTCGTCGAAGCGCCTGAAGGTCAGGTAGAGCAGCACGAAGATGATCAGCAGCGTGGCCGGCACGACCACCCTGAGCCGGGCGTTGGCGCGCTCCAGGAACTCGTACTGGCCCGAGTAGGACAGGCTGACACCGGGGGGGAGCTGCACGTCCCTCGCCACGGCTGCGCGCAGGTCCTGCACCACCGATGCCAGGTCCCTGCCCCGCACGTCGACGTACACCCAGCCCGAGAGACGGCCGTTCTCGCTTTTGAGCATCGGCGGTCCGTCCTGGAGCTCGATCGTGGCCACCGTGCCGAGCGTGATCTGCTGCCCGACCGGCGTAACGATGGGCAACTGCCGCAACGCCTCTGGCGAGTCGCGCAGTTCACGCGGATAGCGGATGTTGATAGGGAACCTGGCCAGGCCTTCCACCGTCTCGCCCACGTTCTCACCGCCGATGGCGGACGCCACCACTGACTGCACGTCCTCCATGTTGAGTCCGTAGCGCGCAGCAGCGTTGCGGTCGATGCGCACGTCCAGGTAGCGGCCGCCGGTCAGGCGTTCGGCCAGTGCCGAGCTCACGCCCGGCACGGTCTTCGCGATCCGCTCGACTTCGCTCGCCACCCGGTCGATCACCGCGAGGTCCGTTCCCGCGACCTTCACGCCAACGGGGCTCTTGATGCCCGTCGCGAGCATGTCGATGCGGTTGCGGATTGGCGGGACCCAGATGTTGGCGAGCCCCGGCACCTTCACGGCACGGTCGAGCTCCTCTACCAGCTTCTCCGGCGTCATTCCAGCACGCCACTGCTCGCGCGGCTTGAGCCGGATGGTGGTCTCGAACATCTCCAGCGGCGCAGGATCCGTCGCCGATTCGGCCCGGCCTGCCTTGCCGAACACGCGCTCCACCTCGGGAACGGTCTTGATCATGCGGTCGGTCTGCTGCAGCAGCTGGCTGGCCTTGGCCGCGGACAGGCCCGGGAGCGCGGAGGGCATGTACAGCAGGTCGCCCTCGTCCAGCGGGGGCAGGAACTCCCCGCCCAGGCGGGTGAGCGGCCAGATCATGCTCACGAGCGCCGCGAGCGCCAGCGCGAGAGTGACCCTGGGGAAGCGCAGCACCGCTTCGAGCAGGGGCCGGTAAGCGGCGATGAGTACGCGGTTGATCGGATTCCGGGTCTCGTCCGGGATGCGCCCGCGGATCCAATACCCCATCAGCACCGGTACCAGGGTCACCGACAGGCCCGCGGCGGCCGCCATCGCGTAGGTCTTGGTATACGCAAGCGGGCCGAACAAGCGGCCCTCCTGCGCCTGCAGCGTGAACACCGGCACGAACGACAGCGTGATGATGAGCAGGCTGAAGAACAGCGCCGGACCGACCTCCGCGGCCGCGTCGGTCATCACCTTCCAGTGGGCCGCGCCGCGCAGCGTCTCCCCCGGGTGAGCGTGCTGCCACGCCTCGATCTTCTTGTGGGCGTTCTCGATCATCACGACTGCTGCGTCCACCATGGCACCAATCGCGATGGCGATCCCCCCGAGCGACATGATGTTCGCGTTGATGCCCTGGTAGCGCATCACCGCGAAGGCGACCAGCACACCGATCGGCAGCGCGATGATCGCCACCAGCGCCGAGCGCAGGTGCCACAGGAACACCACGCAGACCGCGGCGACCACCAGGAACTCCTCGATCAGCTTGTGGGAAAGGTTTTCCACCGCGCGCTCGATCAGTGCGCTGCGGTCATAGGTGGTCACGATCTCCACGCCACCGGGCAGGCCGTGCTGCAGCTCGGCGAGCTTCGCCTTCACCGCGGCAATCGTTTCCTGCGCGTTCTTGCCCGAACGCAACAGCACCACCGCCGCTGCCACTTCACCTTCACCGTCGAGTTCGGCGATGCCTCGGCGCATCTCCGGCCCCAGCTGCACCACGGCGACGTCGCCCAGCTTGACCGGCACGCCGGCCACGGTGGCGAGCGGCACCGCCCGAAAATCGTCCAGTGAGCGCAGGTAACCGCTGGCGCGCACCATGTATTCGGCCTCCGCCAGTTCGAGCACTGAGCCGCCGGTCTCGCGGTTGGCGCCTTCTAGCGCCTGGCGCACGCGCCCGGGTGCAATACCATAGGCGGCGAGCTTCACGGGGTCGACCACCACCTGGTACTGCTTGACCATGCCGCCGATGCTCGCGACCTCGGCCACGTTGGGCAGGCTCTTCAGCTCGAAGCGCAGGAACCAGTCCTGCAGCGCACGCAGCTGTGCGAGGTCGTGCTGGCCGGTGCGATCGACCAGCGCATACTGGAAGATCCAGCCCACCCCGGTGGCGTCTGGACCGATAGCCGGCTTCGCTGTCAGTGGCAAGCGCCCCTGCACCTGGTTCAAATACTCGAGTACACGCGAGCGCGCCCAGTACAGATCGGTCCCGTCCTCGAACAGGATGTAGACGAAGGAGTCGCCGAAGAAGGAGAACCCGCGCACCGTCCTGGCGCCGGGCACTGACAGCATGGTCGTCACCAGCGGATAAGTGACCTGGTTCTCGACGATCTGCGGCGCCTGGCCGGGATAGCTGGTGCGGATGATGACCTGCACGTCGGACAGATCGGGCAGCGCGTCGATCGGCGTGCTGCGTAACGACCACACTCCCGCGGCGCTCACGAACAGCGTCGCGAGCAGCACGAGGAAGCGGTTGGTCATCGACCATCGAATGAGCGCGCCGATCATTTCGCGCCTCCCGTCTTCTCGATGCTCTCCACTGCGTAGCCGTCGTCGGTTTCGCGGAAGCGGAAGCGCACCTCGTCGCCGGGCTTCACGCCCTTGGCGATCTCCGGCTTCGTGAGCGTGAAGCTCATCGTCATGGGCGGCCACTTCAACGCGGGGACAGCGCCGTGCGCCAAGGTGATCTCGTCACCGTCGATCCCGGTGACCTTGCCCTGCGCTTCATACGGCGCGTTGGTCGTGGTGGACGCCGCGCTGCCTTCGTCCGCGCCCGCACGCTGGACAACGCCCTGCAGGCTGGCCTCGGAGTCGATGAGGAACTGGCCCGATACCGCGACCTTCTGCCCTTCCTCGAGTCCGCTCAGCACGGTGACCTTGCCGTCCGTCTCCTGGCCGATCTCGATTCTCACCGGGCGATACACGCCCGCCTTCGACGATACGAATGCGAGGGCCCGCTTGCCGGTGCGGATCACCGCATCGCTGGGCACGACCAGCGCTTCGCGCGCAGGGCCTTCGATCCGCACCTGCGCGAACATGCCGGGCCGGATCCGCTGGCCCGGGTTGGAGAATTCGAGCCGCACCCGCAGCGTGCGCGTCTCGGCATTCGCCTGCGGCAGCACGACGGCGATCCTGCCCTTGACCACCTCTCCCGGGAAGGCAGCAAAGGTCGCCTCCGCCGCGCGGCCCGCGGCGAGGAGGCCCGCCTGCGCTTCGGGGACGGCGGCTTCCAGCCAGACCGTGCGCAATCCGTTGATCCGGGCCAGCGTGCTCCCGGGCATGACTGACATGCCCTCCCGCACGCCCAGTTCCTGGATGGCGCCACCGATCGGCGCCACGATGGTCATGACCGCGCGCGGCTTGCCCGACTGCTCAATCGCCTCGATCTGCGCCGGCGACATGCCCAGCAACAGGAGCCGTTGCCGGGCGGCTGCCGTCAGCGCCTGGTCTCCAGTGGCGCGGACGGCGAGGTACTCCTCCTGTGCCCCGCCCCACTCCGTGACCAGCACATCCGCGATGGGCGCTCCCGCCCCGATCACGTCGCCCACCGCGCGCGCGTACACGCGCTCCACGAACCCGCCCGCCCTCGCCTGAACGATGGCAACGTCGCGGTCGTTGAACACCACCGAAGCGGCTGCGGTGAGGCCGCTGCCGATGCGCTGCCGCTCGACCGTTGCCAGGCGCATGCCGAGGCTCTGGGTGAGCTCGGGATCGATGCGCACGCCGCCGCCCTGGTCCTCGTCCGCGTACTTCGCCACCAGCTGCATGTCCATGAATGGCGATTTGCCGGGCCGGTCGAAGTGCTGGTCCGGCTTCATCGGGTCGTACCAGTACAGGACCTTGCGCTCGGTCTTCGGCACGGAAGGCGGGGATGCCGAAGGACCGGTCGCCTGTTTCGCGGGCAGCTCGGGAGCCGGGTGCATGCGCAAGGTGGCGATGAAGTACCCTGCCGCCGCCCCGACCAGGAGCACGACGGCGGCGAGCACGCCGAACTGGATGCGTCGCGCGGCGCTCATGCCTGTTCCTCCGAGAGCAGATAGGCGAGCTGCGCCCGCAGCCTGAACAGCGCGGCCTCGGTTTCGATCACCTTCAGCTGTGTCTCCGCGCGATCACGCCGTGCAGCGAGGACGCTGCCGAGGTCCGCGCGTCCGGCCTGATAGCTCGCCATCTGCAAACGTACGCGCTCGTCGGCAAGGGGAAGGGCCTCGTCGCGCAGGCGCGCGAGCTTACGGTTGAGGGTCTCCTGCTGGGTGAGTTGCGCCTCCAACTCCTCGGCATGTCGGCGCAGCATCTCCTCGCGCTCGGCCTCGATGCGCTGCACTTCCTTGCGCTTGGCATAGATCAGCGGATCCCGGCGCTCGGAGGCGAACAGCGGCAGCTCGATGCTGACCTGAAACGACACCATGTCACTGTAGGCTGAACCTCGCCGGCCGTAGCTCACCTCCCAGCCCCAGTCCCCCCGGCGCGCCGCCTCGGCTTCGCGAGCCTCGGCCGCCGCCACCGCCGCCGTGGGCTCGTAGGCGGCGAGTTCCACGTGGTGCGCAATGCCGGCACGCACGTGCGAAGGGTCCGCTTCCAGGGAAGGGGGCGGTCCCGCCAGAGCCTCGCCCGCCGCATCGCCGACCCATCGCCGCAGCGCCGCGCGCGAGGTGACCAGCTCGCGATTGAGGTCGTCGCGGCGATCGGCGAGCTCGACGGCCTCGAGCCGGGCCATGGTCGCGTCAGCGGGTAGTGCGCGACCCGCGGCGATTCGCGCCCGGATCGTGTCCTGCAGCACCTGGTTCTCCCGCTCCAGGCTGGAGAACAGCGCCAGCCGCTGCTCTGCGAAGTAACGTTCGAGCCAGGCCAGGGTGACGGCGCGCCGCACGCCCTGCCGCTCCGCCCTGAACATCGCCTGCTCCCGCTGCGTGTTCGCGCGCGCGACCTCCGCCTGCGCCTTGCGCTTATCCGCGTTCGGGACCTCCTGCATCCAACCCACCCGTGTCATGGTCATGAAGTCGTCGGTCAGGCTGAAGCGCTGGTCCCCGGACACGGGCATGTTGTCCACGCCGAGCAGCACGCGCGGATCGGGCAGTCGGCCGGCGGCCTGGGCGGCCGCGGATGCGCCTTGGACTGCGGCCTCACGGGCAGCGAGCGAGGGCGCGCTGGCGAGCGCGAGGTCGATCGCCTGCTGCAGCGTGAGTGCTGGGCGCTGCTGCGCCGGCACAGAGGCGGGCACTACCAGGAACACAGCCAGACACGGCGCCATCCACCGCGCGCGCAGGGGGAAGCCGATTCGTAACGTGTACATGCAAATTCTCCGTAAGGTCGAAGGCAACAAGCCCGGCCGCGTGCGAACGCGGCCAGCAATGCGCGCTTTCAGACGCTAGTTGCGGAGAATGCGATTGAGCAAGTAGAGCGGCGGCCAGCCGGGGGGCGGCTGACCACGGGGAGCAGGATCGGTCGGGATGGAGCGCCCCGGTGTGTCGATGATACCCGCGGGCAGGAAGGCGAGAGCGATGTAGAGCAGGACCGGCGCCGGTATGTCGACGCTCGCATTCGTCTGCGAGGCCTGAGCATCCTGTTCGCAGTCCGCGAGGCACAGCCGCGCGTTCTGCATGTCCATCATGGACCGGTCACCCACCTCCTCGCACCCCTCCATGTGGACAGCAGGGGAAACGGCCGTCTCCCGCTGCGGGCAGGCGTAGGCAGCCGTGGCGAACTGCGCAAAGAGCAGCAGGAACACCAGGCAGGCGGCAACGGGACCACGCTGTGCGCGTCGCAGTATCACAGCGTCACCATACACCACTCGGGCCGGGCAGGCGATTGATCCAGGACAAGCAGTTAAACGAGCCGTGTGTTTTGCGTTCGGCACGGGGTGCGGATGAGTGGCTCCGGGCTGCGCAACGACGACGCGACCACGGTTAGCCCTTACGCGATCGCGGAATTGCTTTCGGTAGGCTGTACGCGTCTCCACCGTCGCGCGCTCGTGGGCGTGCATCGGGAGTGAGTAGCCCGGCACATCCGCAAACAAAGTTGCGGCGAGCTTGCGACGTTGCGGCATCGGTCTAGGAACCAAGACGGCGCGAGAAAGCTACCCGGCTTAGCTTAGGTCCAGGCTGAGTGTTCTTGAACGTCTGATTTGCCACAACCGGACGACTGCTTCCGGTCGATTCTGTTGAAAAACTCGATTCCACTCGGGAACAGAAAAATTCTAGCCGCTACATGGGTCGATGCGCGCATCAACATGGGGGGCCACCGGGAGCAATCGCAATCAGCTTGCAGGGCCACGTGTCGCGGCTACGAGGGCGAATCAAGTGACGTTTGTGCTTGCACTCGCGTCTGACCGCAATTTGTCCTCGCTGCGAATTCGAGTTTTTCAACAGAATAGGTCGAACTGAGACAGACAAACCGGCAGCAGCCGGTCATAACCGGCCGCTAGACCAGGCCTCCGGCGCCCACCCGAAACCGGGCATCGATATGCTTATAGCGGGCTGGGGCCCGACGCCCCAGCCATCGGTTACTTCTGCGGTTGCATCATCTGCTGATGCAGCATCATTTGGTTCATCATCATCTGCATCATGTCCATGCGGTTCTGCATCATCTCCGGGTTCATCATCATCTGATTGTGCATGCCGCCGCGGCAGCAACCCTGTCCGCCGTTACCCATCATGTCCATCATCATCGATCCGCCGCAGCACTGATTCATCATCTGCATCCCCTGCATCATGCTTTGCATATGCTGCTGCACTAATGCACGACGTTTGGCGGGATCTTGCGTCTTTTGTATCTGATCCATCTGCTCCTGCATCTTCTTCAACTGCTCCTGCATCTTTTGCAGCTCCGCCTGCTGATCGGTATTGGCCGAGTCGTTCGATTGATCCGCCGCCAGGGACGGCAACGCAGGGGCGAGCAGGCACAGCGCGAGCGCTGCCGTAGAGAGGGTATTTTTCATCTTGAGTCCTTGGATAGAGTCATTGGATTTGGCAACTGAACACCAAGGGTTTGTGGGCGGGGAGGGGGATGAGGGGGGGCAAAGAGCATGGAGGACATTGACCTGGGCTGGTCGAAGTCGATGGTCGCGGTCGGTGGAGGCAGAAAGACTGTCAAATCAGAGGCGCAGATAGCAAGGAACTGAGTGCTTGCGTGGCAGCCCCGGTTACACTGCGCCTTCATTGCGCGTTCCAGCGCTCCTGAGGGCATAGGGCCATCGAAGTCAGCGGCAGCGGCCGCTTCGATTCGGAGCCAATCGGCGAAGGCATCGGGCGACACCGACCAACCGGCCGATACCAACAACAGCAAAATCAGCGCGGCGCTCACCCATCTGTGCAGCCGCCGTGGGGGAATCGATTTCATTTGATACAGTCTCAGCCCCGACCGAGAACGTGGCTTTGATCTAGGGCAAAATATCTACCTATCAAGGCAGGTTTCTGAGGATTACGGATGGCTGACTGCTGCAACGACAACTGCCACATCGAGGCGCTGCACAAGCAGCAGCGGGGCACGCTGAAGACCGTGCTGGTGATTAACGCGGTCATGTTCTTCGTCCTGATCGGCTTCGCGCTGTACTCGCGTTCAACCGCGCTGCTATCGGACAGCCTTGACAATCTCGGCGATGCCCTAACCTACGGCTTGAGCCTGTATGCGGTAAGCCGAGACGCTGGCACGAAGGCGCGCGTCGCGCTGTTCAAGGGGGTCCTGATTCTCGCCGCGGCACTCGTCGTGCTGGGGCAGATCGCCTATCGGCTCGCCGTGCCCATAGTCCCGCTGTTCGACGCCATGGGGATCGCCAGCCTGCTGGCACTCGCCACCAATGGGGCGTGCCTCGCGTTGCTCACCCGGCACAAGTCGGACGATGTGAACATGAGTTCGGTGTGGGAGTGCTCGCGCAACGACATCGCCTCCAACTTGGCCGTGTTCGTGACGGCTGGGGCCGTGTGGTTGACGGGGTCGGGGTGGCCGGACGTATTCGTCGCTCTTGGCCTCGCTATCCTGTTTCTACGCTCCGCAGTGCGGGTTCTAACTCAAGCGTGGCGCGAGTTGCACTTGGTGGATCGAGCGGCTTAGGCGGACGCGGAGACGGCGCGACAGAAGGAAGTGCGCCCTGGAATCCGTGCCGAGGAAGTGGTAAAGGCGATCGATGATGCTGACCACGGCGTGCAACGTGCGCGCGAGGCTTTAAAGGACGTCTGAGCGGCCCGCGCTGTTAATGCAGGTAAAGGCTTGGGAGCAAAGCAAGAGATTGTCAACGAGTCCAGGCAGTGGAGCCCGCGAAGCAAGTGGTTTTGAAGGTCTCGTCTTTGTGTTCACCTCGGTCTGCTAAGCGTCGGCAAGCCCCCAACGGCGGCGGGGTGCAGTGTTTGGTTCCCTTCAGCCCAAAAAGGAGCTGAGTCATGGACACCTCTGCCACTGGGCTGCCACGTCGCGAGGCTTGGAATAAGGGCAAACTGGTCCGCCAGAAGTCGCCGCTGAAGCTCAAGGACATCTGGCGTATGACGGGCACGGGTCGGCATAAGCCGGTGACCGCCGGCGACGTTTGTCACGAAACTGGTCGATCTCCTGTTCCAGCGGCTTTATTCGGCGCGCGGCTTGATGAGCGTAACCTCCGGGCTGGTGCCGAAGTGGACCGGCGGTCCCCACGTCCCGGTGCCCGCGCTCACATAAACCCACATCCGTCCCTCCCGCGAGAGACCGGCGACGTGCGGAGCATGCACCAGGCGCACAGCCAGGGTCCAGGGAAAGAACTGGCCGCCGTGCGTATGCCCGGAGAGCTGCAGGTCGAAGCCGGCACGCGCTCCGAGGGGCGCAAGCTTGGGGTTATGTGCCAGGAGGAGGTGGAAATCCGCGTGCGTCGCCTTTTCAAGGGTGATCTGGGGCCGCAGGAGATGATAGGCCGGATCAACTACACCGCCGACAAGAAGCCTGGCGGCTCCTTTGCTAAGCACGACGTGCTCGTTCATCAGCACGCGGAAATTGATCTCGCGGAAGTGCGAGATCCATTCCTGCGGGCCGGGATAGCAATCGTGGTTGCCGAGCACGAAGAACGCGGGGCCGGCTTTCGCCAGCGCAGCGAGCGGCGCTACGTGCGGCGCGAGGACCGCAACCGGTCCGTCGACCATGTCGCCGGTGAGCGCAACCAGATCGGGTGAGAGACCCTGTGCGCGCTCGACTACGCGCTGGACATAGCTGCGCCGGATGGTGCGCCCGACGTGCAGGTCGGAGATCTGCACGATGCGCAAGCCGTCGAGGTCTGGATGCAGGTCCGCCACCCGCAGTTCCACTTCCTTGGTGCGCGGCCCGCGCATTGCTGTCAGGGCGCCGAGCGCCAAGGCGAGGAGCGAGCCGACCAGCACTGCCGGGACGCCGGTCTGCGTCACGACCTGGTGTGCCGAAGCCAACGGCGGCACGGCGGTGACGACCAGCGCGAGGTCGCGTGCGAGCGTAAGGACGAGAAGGAAGCTCACCCAGGCCATCGACAGGTAGCTTCCCTGATGCACAGCCTGGTTCAACCACGACTCCTCCTCGTCGCGCTCGCTCGTCCAGTAAACCGCCGGTACGACCCAGATGAGGAAGAAGGGATTGCAAGTGCGATGGTTTCCCAGGCCCCAGATGCGAGGCGGGCTGCGACGTGGGTGTAAGCTAGCGCGAGCAGCGCCGTTATGACAAGGATAAATGGCTGAAGCAAGCGCACGCGCAATCCTTATGCTTCGGTGGCCACCGCACCTTCATGTCAATCACGGTGGAGGCCCACGTGGCGGCAAGCCGCACCGAATCCCAATCAGGACTGGCAGTTGCGGTCAAATACCAGCAAGTTCCGACAACCTGGCAAGCTGCCGAGTTCGGCCTTTAGCGCTTCGGAGGGTCCCCGGCACGTTCGGCAGTGCAAGTAGCAAAGTTTTACCTGCCTGCCGGTCCTGGGGCTAATGTCCGGCTAGCTGCCGAACCCGGCGCTATTGCATTTACGCTGGCCTCTCGCGCCCCAACGTGCTGGGGTCCTTATCCTCCCGGAGTCCCACGAAGCGCGAATGCCGCAGATGGTTATCGGGCGTCCACTCGACGAACTCGAACTGTCCGACGAGTTTTGGCTTGTAGCGGCATTCCTTCATCTTCTCCGCCGTCAGCCCAGCGCCCCATCTGCCGCCCTTTAGCTCTGGCAGGTTTGCGAACGGACATTCCTTGGTTTCTAGCTTGCGAAACCTCTGATAGAGATCGGGCCGGAGTCGAGGCGTGAAGCCGTTCCTGGTCTTCGCCACATAGATCAGCTTGTCGCCCTCGTAGTGGCCGAAGATCAGGGCGTCGAAGCTGCTCCTGCGCTTGGCGACTACTCCTTCGAAGCCGTAATGCTTCACGGATTGAATGATGTCCTTGAGGGCTCCGTCCAGCACCCGGTGCTTCGCGCACAGGATCGGAAAGCGTAGGCAGCACCTTTTCCTTCAGCAACGCACGCCGCTGCTCGAGCGGCTCCTGCGCTAGGTCCGTGCCGGCTAGAAGCAAGACATCGAAGACATAGTAAAACACAGGTGAGGAGGCGACATTCTGGAGCAGGTTGAACGACGGCTTCCCTGCCTGGTCCAGGGCGACGATCTCCCCGTCTAGCTGGGTCTCATTGGGCAATGACCTGAGGGCCTTGACGAGCGACGGGTACTTGGCGGAGAAATCGTTGTCGTTGCGCGAGCGGATCTGGACGCTACGCCCAGACTTGATCGCAAGCGCGCGATAGCCGTCGAGCTTCAACTCGTAGAGCCACTCCGGTCCCTCCGGTAGGCTCTCCTGCCGTAGCAGAAGCATCGGGTCGACGAAGGACGCTCGAATCGTCGGTCTCGCTATCTGGGACTCCCGCTCGCGCTGGTGGATACTGCCCGCCGGCAGCAACTTTTGCCGCGCTAGAACGGAGTCGGTACGTAGTCGACTCGTTGTTTACTTGGCGGGCTGTTTGCGCTATGGTCCGGTGATCTTGCGTGAGGCGGAGACCCCGGTGGGCGGTAGCTCAAGCGACAGTAGATGTCCGGCGTTTGCCGCCGGCCTGCTCCAGGCAAGATAACACGCACCCCATCCGGTGCCGCTATCTCGCCCCGAGCGAAGCGGCATTAGACGTCGGACCCTTTCGGTCCAAAGCTCTCGAGCTTGCAATCTAACTCCCGGCCGTGTGCCGACAATGCGCCGCGCTTGGCGGCAGTGTCGGCGCGCGTTCTCCTCGCACGCGAGCGTCCCGTCCCGCCCATCTGAAAGGAGGCAGCCGTGACGACGCAGCCGATACTCCCGATCTCCGTGGGCAAGGGCCGGCGGGGCTGGTCCCTCTGGGACCTCGTCGCCGCCCTGGTGGTGCTCGCTCTGTTGGTCTTCCTGGCGGAGACCGGGCGCGAGCTGATCCAGCCGCTCACCGCACTGGATGCAGAACCGATTACGCTCGAAGCCGTACGGCTGCCCGAGTACGCCGCGCGCACCGCCTTGCGCATGCTCGTCGCGATGGTGTTGTCGGTGCTCTTCACCCTCACCTATGCCACGCTAGCCGCAAAGAGCCGGCGCGCCGAGGTGATCC
>CAZFYX010000045.1:0-129721 GCA_964523885.1 uncultured Burkholderiales bacterium
GGTGGATACCGGTACGCACGGTGACCCCGGTGCGCCCGGGTATGGGGCTGACGCTGACCGAGAGCCGTCAGCGGGCAGCATGACCCAGCATCCTGTTTCCGGACAGAGTGGCGACCCGAGGCCACTGGTGGACCGAGTGTCGCAGCTGGAATCGACGCTGGCGCGGGTCCACAACATCCTTCAGCGGGTGCTTCGAGTCATCGAACCGAAGCACGGTTGATGACCGCTGATCCGTTATTAATGCTATGACATTCGGTGCCGAGGAAGTGCACTGTATATAGCATCCGACCCATCTGATTTTACGGGTACTGTCATGCCGATATCCGACAGCGTAGTACTGGGAGAGGACGTTCGGATCCACCACCCGTCCCTCGTCAACTTGTACGGATGTCAAGTGGGAGATAGCACGAGGATCGGGGCCTTCGTCGAGGTGCAGAAGAACGCCGTGATCGGGGCTCGCTGCAAGGTTTCGTCGCACACCTTCATCTGCGAAGGGGTGATCATCGAAGATGAAGTGTTCGTCGGTCATGGTGTCATGTTCACGAACGACCGCTTCCCTCGCGCCACGAATCCGGATGGTTCCGCCCAGACCGAGGCTGACTGGAAGCTCGAGCGCACGCTGGTCAAGCGGCGGGCGTCCATCGGTTCGAATGCCACGATCCTGTGCGGGATAACGATCGGTGAGGGGGCGCTGGTGGCCGCCGGTGCTGTTGTCACTCGGGATGTTCCCGACTTCGCCGTTGTCGCCGGAGTACCAGCGCGGGTAACCGGCACCCTGGCTGAGCGGGTAGACGCTTGCACTGCGAAGTCCGCGTGAGGACGAAGCGCGAGTTGTCACCGCAAACGAATGAACAAGGATCCAGATCCATGCTCGACAATGTCGTGAAGGACAAACCCAATACCAGCGGTTCAGCCAGGAAAGAGGGTAACGGACGCGCAGTGAGCGTCGGCGTACTGGGTTATGGCTATTGGGGCCCGAACCTGGTGAGGAACTTCGCCGAGACGCCCGGGATGACTGTCGCTGCGGTAGCGGACCTCGACAGCAAGAAGCTCGAACTGGTTCAGAAGCGCTATCCGGGAATCAAGACGACCTCCCGATTCCAGGACCTGCTTCAGGATCCCAACATTGACGCCATCGCCCTCGCTACCCCGGTCAGCACCCATTTCGAGCTCGGGATGGCCGCGTTGCGCGCCGGCAAGCACCTGTGGGTCGAGAAGCCGATGACGGAGACGGCTCTCCAGGCGATGAAACTGCGGGACGAAGCGGCCAAGCGCCAGCGCGTGGTGTTCGTCGACCATACGTTCATCTATACCGGGGCGATCCGAAAGATGGCCGAACTGGTCAAGAGCAAGGACCTCGGTGACGTGTACTACTACGACTCGACACGGATCAATCTGGGGCTATTCCAGCGCGATGTCAACGTGATCTCGGACCTGGCTGTGCACGACTTCTCAATCCTCGATTATCTCCTAGGGGAACACCCTAGTGCGGTATCGGCCAGTGGCATCAACCACTTCCCGGGAACGCCTGAAAATCTCGCCTACCTCACGCTCTTCTACGACTCTGGCACGATCGCTCATGTGAACGTGAGCTGGCTCGCCCCGGTCAAGGTAAGGCAGATCCTGATAGGTGGGAGCAAGAAGATGATCATCTACGATGATCTGCAGCCCAGTGAGAAGGTCAAGATCTACGATAAGGGCATCAGCTTCACGGAGGACCCCAAGCAGATCTATGAGATGCGCGTCGGATACAGGACCGGCGACATGTGGGCCCCCCGGCTGGACGCGACCGAGGCCCTGAAAATGGGCAGCGAGCAGTTCCTGGATTGCATCCAGCACGGCAAGGCGCCTGAGACCGATGCTCAGATGGGGGTCCGCGTCGTGGAGTTGATCGAGGCCGCGACCAGTTCGATGCGCGGCCGCGGGGAAACCGTATATCTGCAACGATAAGGATAGAGCCAGTGATTCCGTTCGTAGACCTGAAAGCCCAATACACGTCCATTCGTGAAGAGGTGAATGCGGCCATACAAGGGGTACTGGATTCGTGCCAGTTCACGCTTGGAAGCGAAGTGGTGGCATTTGAGAAGGAGTTCGCGACCTATTGCCAGGCCGAACAGGGAATCGGGGTCAACACGGGCACGTCTGCGCTGCACCTGTCGCTCCTTGCCGCCGGAGTCGGATCCGGGGATGAGGTTATTACTGTACCGTTCACGTTCGTAGCTACGGTTGCCGCCATCCACTACACTGGGGCCCGGCCGGTTTTCGTGGATATCGACCCGGCATCCTTCACCATGGATCCTGGCGCGCTCGAGGCAGCCATCACCACCCGGACCAAGGCGATCATCCCGGTGCATCTCTACGGCCAGCCGGCGGATATGGACCCTATCCTGGAGATCGCGCGCAAGCACAACCTGGTCGTGATCGAGGACGCTGCCCAGGCGCATGGCGCCGAGTACAAGGGGCGGAGGGTCGGCGCCCTGGGCGACATGGCGTGTTTCAGCTTCTATCCCGGCAAGAATCTGGGCGCCTACGGTGAGGGGGGAATGGTCGTCACGAACAACCCCGACTACACCCGAACCTTGCGCATGCTTCGGGATTGGGGGGCAGAGCGCAAGTACGAGCATGTACTCAAGGGCTACAACTACAGGCTGGAGGGGATTCAGGGCGCCATCCTGAGAGTGAAGCTGCGTTATCTGGAGCAGTGGACCGAAGCCAGGCGCGCCGCCGCGGCGCGCTATGACCGCCTGCTGGCCGGGAGCGGCATTCCGACGCCGGTAGCGCGGCCTGATTGCAGGCACGTCTACCACATCTATGCCATCCGAACCGCCAACCGGGCAGCGTGGCAGCAGGCGCTGCAGGCCCAAGGGGTTCAGTCAGGCATCCATTACCCCATTCCAGTCCATCTCCTTCCTGCATACGCAGACCTAGGCTACGTGCGTGGACAGTTCCCGCACTCCGAGAAGGCGGCTGCCGAGGTGCTGTCCCTGCCGATGTTCCCCGAACTTTCCGAAGCCCAGATCGATACCGTTTGCGCCGCAGTCAGGGCCCTCAACACCACCGCTCCCGCCTTGGCTGCTTAATCCCCGGCCGTGCGGCTTGCTCCGATGGATTGCGGTTTAGAAAGCTCTGACATTCTGTGACACGACGCACAAGCGTCAGTAGCATCGGTGTCGTGCGGCGGGTACACGCGCATATATGCGGATGAGCAGCGAGCGATCGCGCATCACCCGTCCTTGAAGATCGAGACCTAGGGAGACGTCCGGAACCACCCCGTTGTTTAGCCTGTTGATCCATCAGTGCGGGTAAGACGCGACCGGTGTCATGACCGGCGCGCACGTCAAGATGCGATCACGGCTGGCAAGACGCACGGGAGGCGTCAGGACGACAAGACCGACATGAGCGCGGAAGAACTGTCAGTTGGTGGCCTCGCATTCCGCCCTAAGCGCGGGCAGACCGGGGGGCGCAAAGCCGATCACTCTGTTTCGGCTGCTGAAGTTGTGGGCCTGGAGGTGGCGGAGCCCTCCGTCCAATCCATGGAGCGCGCACAGCACGAGCGAACCCGGGCACACCGGGCCGGCGCAGGTTTGCAAGGAATACATGCGTCGGATGTGCTGACTCGGAGCCGCTTCCTGGACGAATTGAGGCGCGAGAAGCTGCGCAGCGACCGATCCAAGGCGCCGTTGTCCGTGGCCCTCTTCAGTGGGCCGGACCGGGCGCACATGCAGAACCTGCTTGGGATACTCGGCAGCACCAAGCGTGCGACAGATCTTATCGGTTATCTTGGTAGCGACTGTGTGGCTGTGCTGCTGGTCGATACCAATGCAGAGGGAGCCAAGTCCCAGACGCACCGCGTGCTCGGCCTTGCCCCGTCCTTGCGGGTTACCTCGGTGACCCGTACCTACCCGGACGAGCTGTTCGACCACCTCCTGACCGACGGGCAGCCGCTGCAGGAGTTTGCTCCGTTCTATGATCAGGAAGCGAGCAATGAGCCGGGACAATCCGGCTACAGCCTCAAGCGTGCGATCGATGTTCTGGGCGCAGCGGCAGGAATCGTAGCGCTGGCGCCCCTGATGCTGGCCACCGCGATTGCGGTTCGCGCGAGCTCACCGGGACCGGTAATCTTCAAGCAGACGCGAGTGGGCCGCCATGGAATGCCCTTCGCCTTCTACAAGTTCCGCTCGATGTACTGCAATTCGGACGACCGCATCCATCGGGATTACGTCGCAAGTCTGATCAAGGGCGATCTCTCAGCAGCAAATCAGGGGGATTCTGACAAGCCGCTCTACAAGCTGAAGGCCGATCCCAGGATTACCCGGGTCGGGCGGTTCATTCGCAAGACCAGCATCGACGAGTTGCCGCAGTTGTTCAACGTACTGAAGGGTGACATGAGCCTGGTGGGGCCGCGCCCGCCGGTGCCCTACGAAGTCGAGAAGTACCAGTCGTGGCACCTTCGCCGGTTGTTCGAAGCACGTCCTGGAATCACCGGGCTCTGGCAAGTCGAGGGACGGAGCAAGACGTCATTCGACGAGATGGTGCGACTGGATCTGCGCTACATCTCGAACTGCTCGTTGCGCCTGGATCTCAAGATCCTGATAAAGACGGTGAAGGTGGTGCTGTGGGACGAAGGGGCGAAGTAGGGTAGTAAAGCCAGCACCACCCAGAGAACGCGTCCGAGTTCAGACCGCATCTCGGCCGGAGGCCGAGATGCGAAGCTTCCGTCCGTAGAAGGCTTCAGCGTAGCCGCTGGCAGAGCGACATTCCACCCCGCGCAACCTCAAGATGGCCATGAATGTGTCTGGTGTAAACCAGTCGCGGCTGGATTGAGAATCATATACCTGCATCAAGGCATCAACCTTCGAGGTGACATCCTCGGCCGACACTGCGACATAGACGTTCGGTTGGCCCAAGCCGCCGTCCCACTTCGGGACTTCGTACTCGAGCACCACCTGATCCCTGAAAGTACTCCAGACCATCTCGTTGACGATCCGATGGTCCTGGTGACGATCCTCACGTTCGTGGCAAAAGATTAGATCTGGCTGAGTAGATTGCTTCAGCGATTCGAAGAACGTCTTCACCTCCCCGTATACGCTTGGGAAACGCCCGTCTGGAAGGTCCCCGAAGATTAGTACACCGCGGTGGTTTTCGCTGATCAACTTTGCCATTCCCCGCTGCGCTTCTCCGCGTCGCTCACTGTCGCCGCTGAGCACCGCCCAGTCGATCACCAGAGCCGAGTCCTGACGCTGCAGTGCGCTGAGGGTGGCACCGCAACCGATCTCGATGTCGTCGGCGTGTGCGCCAACGCAAAGTATGCGTAGAGGACGTCGCGGTACGCGTTCCAGTAGGAGCTCCAGCATGGCCGCTTAACGCTATGCCGGCGCGTTAGCCGGATGACGCTGCCAGGTCATCCAGGGACACTGGCCTCGAGCCTCCATGCGGTCGAAGCTGATCTTGTCCTTGAACGTATCCATGCACTGCCAGAACCCGTCCCAGCGGAACGTGACCAGCCGGCGCTCGGCGATGAGACGCTGGAAGGGCTTCTCCACCAGCTCGTCGCCTTCCTGGACATAGTCGAAGATGCTCGGCCGCAGCACGAAGTACCCTCCATTGATCCACAACTGCTGGTCCGGCATGGCCCCCATACCTCTTACCGTTCCGTCCGCGTCCGCGTGCACCGCATGGAAACTCTGGCTGCTGCGGACGGCCGCGAAGCTTGCAATGCACTTTCGGCTGGAGAAATCAGCGATCTGGCGGTCCAGCGGCAGGTCGGAAAGCCCATCGGCGTAGTTGGCGAGGAATATTTCCTCCTTCTCAACGTACTTGCGGACGCGCAGGAGGCGTTGACCGATGTTGCTATGCAGGCCCGTATCGACGAACGTGATCTTCCAGTTGTCCAGGTCGCGCCTGTGCAACTCCACTTCGCCCTTCTGACAGTGGAGGGTGAAGTCATTGGTCATCGCTTCCTGGTAATGGAGGAAGTAGTCCCGAATCAGATCGCCACGGTAACCCAGGCATAGAATGAACTCGGTATGCCCGTAATGCGCGTAGTAGCGCATGAGATGCCACAGGATCGGTCGATACCCGATATTGACCAATGGTTTGGGCATCGTATCCGAGTGTTCCCGCAAGCGGGTACCCAGACCCCCACAGAAGAGTACGACTTTCATGTTCTTTTCCCCTTTTAACGCGTGCGCTTCACACGCCCGCTGCTCCCGGCGCTGGCTACGCGCGATCGCGCTTTCCGGGTTCGTAGTGTGGTGCGTGCCGATGCGGTCCTCCTGAATCGGCCTGATTCGGACAGTTCCCGAAGTAAACCGGCCTCGCTCAATTGGCTCGATGCATCGCGCAACAGGCTGAAATCTAGCCCCGAACGGAGCGAGATATCGAGTGTCGACTTGCTTCCGTCGGACTGGTTCAGCACCCAGAGCATGGCATGCTCGCGCTCTGCCGGGCTCATGCCCCCCGTCGCGCCGTACAGACCACGCTTGCCCAGGCGTGGCTCGCCTTTTGGATGCAAGTTGACATAACGTCGGTTATCGTCGAGCACTTGCACGAACAGTCGGCATGCCTCGAGACTGTGCTCCAGGCATTCCGGCTTGATCAACGTGAGATCGTCTGCAGACGTGTGGTACTGGGAGTACCCGCCGTTGACCGAACGCGTCAGCCTGCCGACGGGCAGGTTGAAGCCAGGCGAACATAGTTGTCGCTCGTCATAGCCATAGGGCGAGAATGGAATGACCCGACCGCTACGGTCTGCCTTTCCCAACATGTAGGACGCGACAGCGTCCGTTTCGGTCTCGCCGCTGCGGCTCAACTTGTAGGTGAGGCTCCCGGGATCACCAAGGAGTCCAAGCACAAGTCCTGCCCGTACCCGGCCCAGCCGACGTTCATTGCGTTTGAGCCAGCATAGCGAGCCGATGGTTCCTGGCGCGAACACGAAGCGATAGGTGTACCGCCTGGGTTCGCTGGCCACCCAGCTGGCGAGTGATGATGCCACCGCCATGCCTGCCGCGTTATCGTTTGCAAGTGAGGGGTGGCAGACATGAGTGAAAAACAGGACTTCTTCCTGGCTGCGACCCGGTATGACGATCTCGCCGTAGGTCAATGAGCCTGGCGCCAGGCTGGATCTGATCTCGACCCGGTAATCGCCAGGAGCCAGGGCCTGGCGCGCGGAGTGGGACAGACAGAAGCCCCACGTCCGCCGGTAGTAGCTGGTCCGGTAGGGTATCCACGCGGGCTGATCCGGCAACGAGTGGAGCCGCGCGTCGAGGTCGCGCAGCGGTAGGGTCTGGGCGACGGGTTCCGAATAGCTGACAAGATGGAGGTTGTGTGCCTGGAAGTCGATTACGCGCTCACCGTTCGGACCGAAGACCGCGGCATCCTCGATGTTCCACTCAAGTGGCACTTCCCAATCGAACACCTGGGTGCCAGAAGGGATTTCGGTGATGGCGATCGGGACGTGCCGGGAGAGGATCGCGAGGGATCGACGCACGCCGTCTCCCGTGATGCTCCGACAGATCGGGTAGAGCTCCGCCGCGAGGGCGTGCAACGCGTTGCCTGAGGTCTGTGCGGCCACTGTCATCCCATGGGTCGGCGTTGTCTGCACACCCGTCAGTGGCCGGACTCGGCCCGCTTGCGCAACTCGGCTTCGAAGCAAAGTTGGTCGAAGTCAGGGTACTGGGCATCGCGCTCCGAGATCACGATTCCTTCCCGGATGGGCCAGTCGATGCCGAACAGAGGATCGTCCCACCGGAACCCGGCGGCCGACTCTGGGGCATGGAAATCGGTCATCTGATAGAAGACCTCGGTTTCGTCCGAGAGGGTCTGAAAGCCGTGGGCCACCCCGTGAGGGATGAACACGGCATCCTGCGTGTTCTCATCCAACTGCACGGAGACATGCTTCAGGTAGCTGGACGAGTCTGGGCGGAGATCCAGAAGGACATCGAACAGGCTGCCGCGCACGCACCGGACCAGCTTGCCCTCACGGGAGGGGGGCCACTGGAAATGCATGCCGCGAACGGTTCCCTGCTTCGTGTTGTACGACACGTTCGCTTGCACTACCGCTGATGGAATGCCGGCCGAACTGAACTCGCGTGTACAGAACGTACGTGCAAAGAAGCCACGGGAGTCCGCGTGGCGTTCCAGGCGAACCAGAAAGGCACCCGGCAGGGGCAAGGCGTCAATGCGCATCTCAGCGCCAGAAGAGGCTATCGTCGACCTGCTTGGTGTTCTGCAGGTACTGCAGCTGCTTCAGGCGCGTGAACGGTCGCGCCTTGTGCGTCTCCTCGGACATCTGAATCCGTTCGAAGATCTCCCGGAGTTGTCGTGCACCATCTCGCGCTGTGTAGCGGCACGCAAAGCCGGGCAGCTCGCGATGAATACGATCAAAGTTGACCCGGTAGCTGCGGTTATCCCCGCCGCTCGGTCCTACGCTCACCTGGCAGCCGGGGAACTCTTCCGCCACGATGTTCGCGATCTCCCGGACTCGGTAGTTCTCCGAGTTCTGACCCACGTTGAAGACCTTGCCGTGGACGGCATCCTCGGGCGCGACAAGCGACCGGTAGATCGCCTCGCAGATATCGTCCACGTGCACCAGGGGACGCCAGGGGCTTCCGTCGCTGAGCATGGCGATGCGCTTCGTGGTCCATGCCAGCGCCGCCAGGTCGTTGAGGACGATGTCGAACCGCATCCGCGGCGACGGCCCAAAGGCGGTAGCGTTCCGCAGAAAGATGGGGCAGAAAGCGTGGCCGGCCATCGCAGCAAGGTCCCGCTCCACCAGAGTCTTGCATTCCGCGTACGCAGTCTGCGGGTTGGTCGGCGAGCGCTCGTCCAGGAAATCACCGTTGCCGGCGCCATAGACGCTGCACGAGGACATATACACGAACCGCTTGATGCCGCGCGCTCGAGCCTTCTCGGCCAGCGCCACGGATCCACGGTGATTGATCTGATGCGTCACCTCCGGCCGGTTCTGCCCGAGCGGATCGTTGGACAGCTCTGCGAGATGCGCGATCGCGTCGCAGCCGGCCAGATCCTCCTCCGTGATGCGGCGCAAGTCCTTGTTGATCGTTTCCGGGCTGAATGGAAGGCGGCGGTCATCGCTATAGAGCCAGCCGTCGCGGTAGTAGCCGGTGTCGAGCCCGCGCACTGACAGCCCGCGCTGCATGAGATAGGGCGCGAGGACTGCGCCAATATAGCCATTTACTCCGGTGACAAATACTTTCATCTTGGGCGCTCGCACCTGCCGAAAGGGCTGAATCGTTGATGCGCCATTGTCCGATGGGTCGCCGGCGGGACTCAAGCGTAGATTGTTAACAGATTGGGCACATTCCCGAGCTACGTCAACGCCTTAACTCTCGCTGCATTTCATTTAACATTCTTCCCCGGCGAGACCATGACATGGCAAGATCAAGGTCGATATTGCGTCCCTGAAACACCCTCCCTTCACGCAGCCTCTTCTGAGGTGCAGAGAGATATGTCGACAGCTACGGTATCCCCGGTGACTTATTCAACTCCCGTTGGCGCTGGCAGGAACACCTCGCACCAGCCGCCTTGCCGGTTCTGCCACACGCCACTTACCACGACGTTCGTGGATCTTGGCATGTCGCCGCTATGCCAGACACACATCGCACCCGACGAACTTCACCTGATGGAGCCGTTCTACCCGCTGCATGCCTACGTTTGCAGCGAGTGCTTCCTGGTGCAGTTGGAGGAGTTCGTCGCGCCGGGGGAGATTTTCAGCGACTACGCTTATCTCTCGTCCTACTCGGATAGCTGGGTCGAGCATGCAAGGCGATACACGGAGGCCATGCGGCAGCGCTTGAAGCTAGGGGCCGGCAGCCTGGTGGTTGAGATCGCCAGCAACGACGGCTACTTGCTGCAGCACTTCGTTTCCGCCAAGGTGCCGGTCCTGGGCGTCGAACCGGCGGCCAACGTCGCGGCGATAGCCGAGCAGAAGGGCGTTCGCAGCGTTGTGGCGTTCTTCGGTGCAAAGACGGCAGAGCGTCTGAAGGCGGAGCATGGCCAGCCTGACCTGCTGCTCGGAAACAACGTGCTGGCTCATGTGCCGGACATCAACGACTTCGTCGCCGGGATGAAGATCCTGCTCAAGCCCGGCGGCGTCATCACGATGGAGTTCCCGCATTTGCTGCAATTGATGGCGCAGAACCAGTTTGACACCATCTACCATGAGCACTTCAGCTATCTGGCATTCTTCGTCGTCGAGCGCATCTTTGCTCACCATGGACTGAGGCTGTTCGACGTCGAAGAACTCCCCACGCACGGCGGCTCCCTGCGCATCTATGGTTGCCATGCCAACGACGCGAGTCATCCCACGTTGGCAACGGTTGGGACCCTGAGATCGAGGGAACTTGCAGCAGGGCTGGGGGACCTTGAGACCTATGGTAAGTTCGAAGAGAAGGTCAAGGAGACCAAGCGCGGCATCCTGGAATTCCTCATCTCGGCCAAGCGCGAGGGGAAGCGCGTCGTGGGATATGGCGCGCCGGGGAAGGGGAACACGCTGCTGAACTATTGTGGAATCCGTACGGATTTTCTCGACTTCACCGTCGACCGTAATCCGCTGAAGCAGGGCAAGTACACGCCCGGTACAAGAATTCCGATCCTGGTTCCGGATGTCATCCGGGAGGCAAAGCCGGACTTCGTTTTCATCCTCCCTTGGAACCTGCAGAACGAAGTCAAGGCATCCATGGGTTTCATCCGCGAGTGGGGCGGCAAGTTCGTAACGCCTATCCCTCAGCTCAAAGTCCATGATTGAGTTTGGGTACCGTCCCGCCTCTCCGAGGCGCGTTGGGCGTCAACTGTCGCCATCGGTTCGCTTCATGACGTCTTGTATTGAAAGGGAATAACGGAGCGTCCACATTTGTGCTGTCGCTGCTGAGGTACATCGCGACTGCGGCGTCGTCTCCAAGCCTTTGTTTTTGCAGGGTGGTACGAGAATAGCTATTGGCCCACCTTGGAGATGCAGGTGGCCGCCCGACCGTCTATCCGCCATTCCGCCGGCACAATCCACCCCGCCGGTAGAACTCTATAGTGGTCACTGGGCGGCACTTGGCGTCGCTCTACCACGAAGCTAAAGATCCATACTGGGTGCTCAATGAATAGGTTCGCCGTTCTTCTGCTGCTGTTGTTCGCTGGACAGGTACACGCTGCGTGCAGCGGGGCAGGGACGGCCTGGAGTTGTACCGCGGGAAGTACCGTGGCGCAGGTGCAGACCGCTGTGAACAGCGCGACGGACGGTGCAACCATATCCTTCGCGGCGGGGGCCTACTCCTGGGGCAGTGGCATCACCTTGAGCAATACCAAAGGAGTGACCCTCAAGGGAGCAGGAGCCGGGTCCACCATCGTGACCGTCACAGGAGCGCCAGTGATCACGATGAGCAATCTCAGCGGGAACAATACCAGGCTATATCGAATCACTGGCTTCACCTTCCAGAACGCGCCATCGAACTTGATCATCTGGTTCTACGGCAGCGGAACCATGAACAAATTCAGGATCGACAACAACATATTCTCCAATTTTGCAACAGGCGCGATCGCCATTTTCTTTGGCTCGACTGACAGTGTGGGTCGTTTCTATGGTGTCATCGACCACAACACTTTCTCGGGTACGAACAATTTCATGGGTCTTAAGTACTTGGGGCCTGGTGATCCCGCTGAGTGGCCATCTGCCCTCAGAGGTACCGGACAGAACGTGTTCATGGAGAACAACACCTACAACTTCACAAACGCAAGCGATCTCGGATCGGGTTGCGTGGACGTCTGGTCCGCTGGCGCTTTGGTATTTCGCCATAACAACGTGACCAACTGTTTGGTGACGGCGCATGGCGTGACTCATTCAACTACCGTGAACTTCGAGTTGTACGGCAACACCCTTCGCCGCACCAGCGGGTCAGGAAGCTGGACAGATGGAACGCGACTGTTTCATCACCAAGGGTCCGGGGAGATTCTGGCCTGGAACAACACGTTTGTCGCGGCCGGGGCGTTAAGCGGCGGCGCTCTCGGAATCACGCACTATCGGTCTGCGTCACCTGCGACGGCTGGATACAGCACGAGCATGGGTAGATGCGCCGGCACGCAGTCGATTGACGGCAATCGCAGTCCCAGTAGCACATTTTACGGGTATCCCTGCTGGATGCAGCCCGGCCGTGCCCCCAGTGGAGGGGCCCCAGTATACGGGACGCTGTCTCCTATCTACGCGTGGATGAACGTGGAGCAAGGTACCGGGAAAAAGGTATCAATCGCGATCGAGAACCCGTGGGCGGAAACAAGCCCCTCCGTAACGGACCATGTCAAGGCGGATCGCGACTACTACGATGCGGTCTCGTCAACGGCCCAAACCTCAACATCAAGCCCGTTCAATGGTACGACCGGCATGGGGTTTGGTACGCTCGCCAACAGGCCGACCACCTGCACCACGAACACGGCCGAGTCTGGCGGCGGAGTGGGTTACTGGGCCACGGATACGAACACATTGTATCGGTGCGCTTCTGCGAACACCTGGGTTGCGCACTATCAGCCATATGCGTATCCACATCCCCTCACTCAGGGAGACGGCAGCAGCGCGTTGCCTCCGCCGAGCAATCTACGCGTTACGCAATAGGCAGCAACTACGCCCCATCATCGCCGGCGGGAGCCGACCTGCTCCCGCCGCGCCGACAGCAACGCCAGGGCAATATCTCATCTGGCTCGGCGCGCTCCCCTCCTTTTTTAGCCCCGACCTGGCGTCGAATCGCGCTGCGCTGCAGCCGTGACTGAGCGCTGTTAAGCGCAGATCGTCAAATACTGTCTCGCTTAGTGCGTGGGCTGGGTGTCCCATGGTACGTTTTAGGCTTGTAGCCGCGAGCAAGCGTCACGGCACAAGGGATATCAGAGGGGCCGCGCTTGCCATTTTCAACCCGATCCCTGGCGGTGGCCAGCTCCGGTTGTATGTCCCTTGGTTCCGTCCGTACCTAGCAAGTGAAAGGCAAAACGATGCAAGTCGTTACCAGCGAGGATCGCGTGAAGATCGCCGACCCGGAAGCAACTGTTAGAACATCATTCGAGCGCTCGTTGGCGCTGAGGGAGCGCTTCCACGCCGTCATTCCCGGAGGCGGGCACACATACGCGAAAGGGGACGATCAGTACCCCGAAATGGAAGCGCCTTACCTTGTGCGGGGGAAGGGCTGTCATGTCTGGGATGTTGACGGCAACGAGTTCATCGAGTTTGGGATGGGTCTCCGGTCCGTCACACTGGGCCACGCATACCGGCCCGTTGTCGATGCCGCGAAGGCGGAGATGGAGAACGGGGAAAACTTCGTCCGGCCGTCTCCGATAGAACTGGAGTGTGCGGAGCAACTCCTGGAACTCATACCAGGCGCGGAGATGGCGAAATTCGCGAAGAACGGATCGGACGCGACGAGTGCCGCAATCCGTCTGTCGCGAGCCTACACCGGGCGCGAGTACATCGCGATCTGCGCGGATCACCCATTTTTCTCGGTGGACGACTGGTTCATTGGAACGACTCCAATGTCCGCGGGGATTCCCAAGGCGACCCGAGATCTGACCTTGGCGTTCCGATACAACGATGTCTCAAGCGTCGAAGCTCTCTTCGCGACCCATCCTGGGCAGATTGCCTGCCTGATACTGGAGGCCGAAAAGGATGCGCCACCACGAGACGACTTTCTCGGTCGCGTAAAGGCGCTCTGCGCAAAGCATGGTGCCGTGTTCATTCTCGATGAGATGATCACTGGGTTTCGCTGGGACAACGGCGGCGCCCAGACCTACCACAAGGTAGTGCCAGACTTGGCTTGCTTCGGCAAGGCGCTCGGCAATGGCTTCTCCGTATCTGCCCTCGTCGGGAAGCGGGACTTGATGAGATTAGGGGGCATTCGTCACGACCGTGAACGGGTGTTCGTCCTGTCCACCACACACGGTGCTGAGCGCCACTGCCTCGCGGCTGCGCTGGAGACGATGCGGACATATGCGCGCGAGCCGGTCATCGACCATCTCTGGAGGCAGGGAGCGCGTTTGGAGGCCGGCATTCAGAGTTCTATTCGTGAGCATGGACTCGAGGGGCACTTCGGCATCTATGGGCGTCCCTGCAACCTCGTATATTTCACCCGAGATGCGGCGAAGCAGCCCTCGCAGGAGTATCGAACCTTGTTTCTGCAGGAGACCATCAAGCGGGGCCTACTCATGCCATCGCTTGTCGTGAGTTACTCCCACAGCGACGAGGATATCGATAAAGCACTCCACGGGATCCATGAAGCGCTTGGAGTCTACAAGCAGGCTTTGGAGAACGGTGTCCAGCGATATCTGACGGGTCGACCAGTTCGACCGGTTTTCCGGCGATATTGTTGAAGACTTAGCTTCAGTTTGATCGGTCGGCGCTCCAGATGCTGTACGAACTGCAGGAGAGTTAGATGTCGCGCGCTAAAATTTGAATTGGAGCCAGATGTTAGACAGAACGGTCGTGCATTTCATCGACTCCGATACGCACGGCGGATGTGAAGAAATCGTCTTGATGCTGTTGCGACGCTTGCAAGGGAGCAACTGGACGCCCGTCCTCTTCCACCACCCAGCGTCCGGCCTCGATCGCCTTACCCGCCAGGTGGATCGCCTCGGAATTGCCCGGCGCATCGTCCCAGTGGTCGAGCGGGGAGCCCGCCGGCAGGGCGTACGTGCATTCATGCGAGAACTACGTTCTGTGCGCCCATCGGTATTTCATGCGCACCTTAGCTGGCCTTTAGGGTGCTTTCATGGAATCTTGGCTTCGAAGCTGGCGGGAATCCGAGCTGTCGTAGCGACTGCCCATGTGTTCGGGCCAGACGCAGCTGAATCACTGAGATGGCCGCGGCGATGGTTACACCCCTTACTCGTGGATCGTTATGTTGGCGTATCCAATGAGGTGAAGAGGAAACTCATGCAGGAACTGGCGGTTCCGGAGCACAAGGTCTCAGTCGTCCGCAACGGAATCGAGGTGGAGGCACTTGTAGAGCGCTCGCGCCTGCCGTTGCAGGGGGCAGTTGATTTCGAGGCTTCGGACCGGCCTATCGTATTGATCCCGGCGCGGTTGCACAAGCAAAAGGGGCATGCTGACCTGCTGAAGGCTGCGACCAAGGTGCCACATGTGCGGTTCCTGCTCGCTGGCGATGGCCCGGAGAGACAGTCACTCGAAACGCTCGCAAAGGTCTTGGGAGTATCTTCGCGAGTGAGTTTCCTTGGTGAGCGCGCGGACGTCCCCAGCTTACTGGCCAGTAGTGATGTGTTCGTGTTGCCCTCGCTGTACGAAGGCCTGCCGGTCTCCGTGCTGGAGGCTATGGCGGTGGGTACGCCGGTAGTGGCGACATCGGTGGGTGGTACCGATGAGGCAGTGCAGGACGGGGTGACGGGAGTGCTCGTTCCTCCTGGACAACCTGACCGGCTGGCCGAAGCGATAGCACGAGTCGTTGCCGACAGGGCAACTGCCGAAGAAATGTCGCTGAAGGCGAAGCAGTGCGTGCGGGAGCTGTTCTCCTCCGAGTCGATGGCGGCGGGGGTCTTGGCGGTGTACGAGCAACTGGTGCGCTGATTCGCGGCGCGTTGAAGGACTGCCTGGATATTGGAGCGCTGCGGCGCGTTGTGGATATCCTCTGGGGGGGGCATGAAACCGCTGGTGACGTTGGCGATAACCACTCTTAACAGGGTCACGTACCTGGCTGAGACCCTCGCGTGCGTGCGAGCGCAGGACTATCCGAACCTCGAAATCCTCATTTCGGACAACGGATCGAGTGATGAGACTCCAAGCCGGGTGCGTGAGCTGATGGGAGCGGATTCCAGGGTTCGCTTCAGACGAAATGCTGTCACAGTCCCGTTCTCAGAGCATTGCTCTCAGTGCGTGGACGCGGCTCGTGGAGACTATTTCGTTCTGCTCCACGATGATGATTGCATTAATAGCACATTCATTACGAAGCTAGTCGAAACTGCATCTCGATATCCAGATGCGAACGTCGTGGTACCCGCGAATGCGCTGATGGACAGCGGCGGGGTCGTCTTCAGACGCTTTGAAGTGCCTGTTGCAGAAGTCCATGAGGGCGTCCCATTCCTCCTGCACTGGTTGCGAGGTGACGAGCCCCAGTACATCGCCAATCTCACCACTGTGATGTATAGAACTGCGTCATTGCGCCACTTCGGGGCGTACAGAAACCTCGTGGGTACTCGCAACAACGATAACCTGCTGTTTCTCCAGGTAGGCATGACTGGAAGGGTCGCATTTTGCTCCGAGGCGGTGTTCAGCTGGCGAATCCACCCGCAAAACCTGGGAGATTCGGAGCCCGCACAACTCATCGCTGCGTCGGGCCGCGAGTTTATTCGGCAGCTACGAGGGGACCAACAAACGGTCGCCGCACTCCGGCGCTTATCCATCTCTGAAGCGGGCGCGATCAGGCGTGAAGTCGCGAAGAGCACGACCAAGGAAGTTATCCGACATATTCATGGTCAGAAGCTGACGTGCGACTGGCGCCTTGTCCGGGCGTTGTTGAGTGAGAGACAGGATCTGGTCTTCGTGGGCGAAGTGCTCCGCGAATACTTTCGGTATGCGTTTCCCCGCTTATACCTAACACTCCATCTCATCCGAAAGAAAGTTGAGGGTGCGTCCCATGATGCGGCGAGAGCCCGGCTGAAGACAGCCATAGTGACGCTTAGCGCACTACTGTGGTAGCGTGCCGCTGTTTCTGGGGTCGAGAGTAACGATGACTCGGAATGACGCGCGTTCTAACGTCCAGTGCCCGCGCATCGCCTTATTCGGTTTATTCGGAATCGGAAATCTGGGCAACGAGGCGACACTATGGGTCACGTTGTACCACCTCCGCCGTCGCCTCCCGCACGCCGAGATACTCTGCATATCGGATGCGATTCCTGCGTGTGCCAAGGAGTATCGTGTCAAGGGTCTGCCGCTGGACCCTTTGCCCATTCGTGGCGTCTGGAGATTACCATCTAGGTTGCTCAGGTATTTGTATCTGGCATCAGCCACGTTAATTACTGAGCCCATACGGCGTCGCCGTGCTGCCCGAATGCTCAATGGTGCAGATCGGTTCATTGTCGTCGGGACTGGCGCCCTTGATGATCTGGGGGAGATGCCATGGGGGATGCCGGCGTGGCTCCTTCGTTGGACACAGGCCGCGCGCATTAGCGGCGCGACGTCACAGCTGCTCGCGGTGGGTGCGGGTCCTATCAAGGGCGTGATCAACCGCTTTTTGATGTTGCGTGCGATTACAAAGACGCACATTCGCTCGTACCGGGATACCTTCTCATTGAACTACATTGCGAGCCTCGGTGTGGCGGGAAGCAGTGATCGGGTCGTTCCGGATCTCTGCTTTGCCGTTCCCCAGGAGTGCCTCCCAGCGCCGCGACGTGCGAATTGCCCGCCAAGGGTGGTCGGCGTCGGGGTGATGGCGTACTTCGGATGGAACCTAGGTCCGGCACAGGGACGCCGTGTCTACAATGAGTACATCGATAAGCTTGCCCAGTTCGTCAGCTGGTTGCTCACGTCCGGATATCAGGTCAGGCTGCTTGTTGGAGAGCGGGGCACGGACGAAGGCGCAGTGCGCGATCTGCTCCAGGTACTGGGTGACGACGCTAGGACTCGCGCTGGACAGCGACTAGCGGCCGTGGATATCAACTCCGTAGGAGACCTGTTGTCTGAGATCATGGCGACGGATGTGGTGGTCGCTAGCCGCTTTCACAACTTGGTTTTCGCGCTGGCGCTGGGTAGGCCCGTGATCTCTATTGGGTACGCCGCCAAGTTCGATGCACTCATGCAGGAGATGAGCCTGTGGGAATATCGCCAATACATCGAGAGCTTGGATGTTGAACGCCTGAAGGCGCAGTTCCGAGATTTGGCGGACAAGCATGCCGACGCAGTCCAGACCGTCTCCGAGAAGGTCATGCAGTACCGCGCGTGTCTGGATGCGGTGTATGACGCCGCGTTTCCCGCCACTCTCTGAGTCATGGCAATGCAATGCCCCCCGGTGCGAGACTGCACTGCATCGGGATCAAGACGCGTCTACCGAAAGGCGAGGAGCTTGCTTCCTAGAAAGCCGACCGTTACATAGGGCGCTACGCCGAGCGCTTGTGCGACGTACGGGTTGACCGACAGACCATCGACGAGCCAGATAACGCAACCCAGATTGCATAGGTATGCTGCCGCCAGGACGAGCACGAACTTGGCGAACGAACTTGGCACATCGCCTTTGTGCCTGAAGGTCCATCTTCTGTTGAGGCTGAAGCTAACTACTACGCCAACGGCATAGCCACATGCGTTGGCTTGGGTTACATCGAGATCAAAACCATACATGCTCAAGAATATGACTGATAGCCCGACTGTAGTGTTGACAGTGCCGACGGCCAGGTAGCGCAGGAGCTCCAGGTTCATGGCGCCAAATAGTCTGTGCAGAGTCGGTTTCACGGATGTGCGGTGAAAGCGCAGTGCCAAGACGGGATGAACTGAGGCCGGGGCGAGTAGGCGTTGACGCCAGCCAGTTCCGCTTTTAAACGGCATGCCAGGGATAGACGAGCTATGGGTGGATTCATCGAGCAGCTACTAAAGCTTCTGGCCGAAGTAACCTCCATGGCGACCCTCTTCTGGACGGTATGGCTTCTGGCTGCAGGTGTTCTGGTCGCGGGAGCCGGATACACGCTAAGAGACGTCAGGGCAGTGAGAGCCGGATACGGCTGGACAACGCGGCAAGGAGTGGCGCATTGGCATCATGGCACACAGAATTCATGGCTCCTCCCTGCATTGATACTTGGCGGGCTGCTAGCTTGTTACATCGGCCTTATTGTGGCCTGGGCGGATTATCCTTTCTTTTGGTATGACAGTGATATTTTCACGAACTACACGTTGAAGGGCAACTACTTTCCAATCCAGATCCGCACTCAGGACGGACGCTTCTTCCCGCTGGGACAGCAGGAGTTCAATCTGATTGGCAGGCTCACCAGCAGCGGCCTCGGCTATCACATCTATCCAATTTTTCAACTGCTCGCGTTTGCGTGCTGTGCACTCATCCTGCTCGATCAGTTGGCCCCGCTCACCCGCGTGGCGATCGTCGGGCTTCTGCTGGCTCTTCCCAGCGCTTTCATCAGCTTCACGGGCCTCATTTACCCGGAGCGCAATCTGCTCTTTTGGTTGGCGTGCCTGCTGGTCCTGGTAAAGCTGTTCGATCGACATGGCTCTCGGCAGTTCGGCATCGCCGCTGTTCTGTGCGCTCATGTGATGGCGTACTACAAGGAACCAGCTTCTATTCTGCTCATAGCCTTCGGATTGGGGAGGATCGCCATACGCCAGCGATCCGCAGGGGGCGCGATACATTGGAAATCTGTGCTCCAGCGTCACAACTACCTCGATCTATGGTTGATGGCGGTCGGGATGTTGTTCTTACTCCTTTACATGGTGGGAATGCTGCCCTTCTGGAACGTACGCTATGCGCAGAGCATGGCGCAACCGTTTTCCAGCATTGTTGGTCTCTATGCATCTGCAAGCCTGCTGCCCTGGCTCTTGATCGGAACGACCGTTTGGCGCGTGCAGTTGGCGATCCGCAAGGGACTTTCGTTGGATAGCTATTGGGACGCGCTTGCCATGGGAGCGGTCGCGTATTTTGGTGTGCTGATTGCGCTGCGCATCTACGCGACTTATTTCACTGCTGTTGTCGACTTCGTCGCGATTCTTTACCTCGGGACCCTCTGCGCGTCAGCTTGGACGAGGCTTGGGGCTAGCCGGCGATCCATTGTCGCGATTCTCGGCGCGCTTGTACTGGTCCAGGCTCTCGCCATCTCGGCGCTGCGAGCTTATGAGACATAGAACATCAACGTCGCTAGAGGGAAAGTTACCGAAGTACTGGCCAAGAGTTACGCTTCCGGGGACTTTCGCCCGAGGAAACTGTTTTTTCCCTTCACGCATGAGTATGGTGCGGGACAGCTGGCCGCGTACATCGCGTATGAAGTGGAGCGGGTCGGTCCCATGGCGGCGGGAAACTATGAAGCCAGCGAGCTCGCGATGACTGGCCCCTTCCTGGCGGCAGGAGGGGTGTGCGAGGCGTATTGGAAGAAGGCCCGCTGTGGTTATGCGGACAGACCTGCGCCAGGCGACCTTGTGATAGTTTTGCCTGACGATGTCGCCACAATGGATCAGATTCACGCTTACGAGAGAATGGGAACAATACTATATGCGCGTAAGCCTCTGCCGAGGATGCCGGATTGGGCGGAGAGACTAATGCGGGGCATCACGGTTGCCTCGCCGGCATTTGCAGGAAAGGAGCTGCCGGAGTCCTGGCTTCATGCCGCTGTTGTGCAAATTGCCGACTGATTCTGCGAGGAAGGCGGGATGAGATGGTCGCGCCTCCCCGGCAGTGATGGTTATGGAGTGTCCGTGCGACACTCAGCGGTACCCTGTCCGGCCCGAGACGGAGTGGATTCCTCAGAGATGATCTGCTCGACGAAGTACCTCGGTCGTCGCTTTGTTTCGAGATACACCTTGGCGAGGTACTCTCCCAGTATCCCGATACACAGCAACTGTATTCCGCCAAGAAAGTACATAGGCACTACCGTGGATGCCCAACCGGGCACGACACCCGAACCAGATGCCCAAGTCCAGAGTGCCCACCCAGTTACCGCGAAGCTGCCGAGCGCTATCAGAAGGCCTACTCCAGTAATCGCCCGCAACGGTGCCGCAGAAAAAGATGTTACGCCCTCCCATGCGAACGCCATCATCTTGCGAAACGGGTACTTAGACTCACCCGCGAACCGTTCAGCACGGTCGTAGTATACGACGCAGCTTTGAAACCCGAGCTGCGGAATGATTCCTCTCAGGAAGAGGTTGGACTCTTCAAATTCCTTCAGGGCGTTTACCGCGCGCCGTCCCAGAAGTCGGTAATCGGCATGGTTGAATACTGTCTCAACTCCGACGAACGCCATGAGTCGATAGAATCCCTCAGCACTGGTGCGCTTGAACCAGGTATCAGTATCCCGGCGGCGGCGCACACCGTACACGACTTCTGCCCCAGCGTTATGCGCAGCGACCATCTGCTCGATGGCGTCTAGGTCATCTTGGAGGTCGGCGTCTACGGTCACGACAGCGTCTCCGGCAGCCGAGAATATGCCTGCTAGCAATGCGCTCTGGTGGCCGCAATTCCTGGATAGTTTGACTCCAACTACTGGCATCCCGTTGGCAGCGAAATCACGGATCAGGTTCCAAGTTTGGTCCCTGCTGCCATCATCGACCAGCACCATCTTGCTGAGTGAATCAAGGACATCACGATCAATGAGCTCTTTGAGTAAGACCGCCAGCCTAGAGACCGTCTCCGGCAGGACAGCTTCCTCGTTATAACAGGGAACGACGATCGACAGTCGAAGAGGCTTCATCTTTGACGTATCTCGATCGTAGGCTAGATTTCCAGTTGCGTTCATGGCTATCCGATGCGGGTAGTGTGGCGGCCTTTGCCGGCGTTATCGTGGGAGGGCGGCGCGAGAGACCAGAACGACACTGAACGCTCGTCAAGCCGTTCTACTCCTTTACTGTCGACTCGCCAGTAGCGGTTGATGTGAGCTGGGATTTTGCGGCGGAGTCCAACACGACCACGCACTCCGATGTAGTACGGAAGCTGGAGATTCCATTGTTTGGAAAAGGCGCAACTCCGGAGGTGCTATAGGTCCCGTTCGCGGGGTTGTAGAGGCGTAACCGCAATTGCCGCACTGAGAAGCGCGACATGTCGATCGAGAGCACCCCAGCGCCAGGGACGTAGATCATTGCAAACGCTCCATCCCTCGCGATTGCGGGATAGATCCGGCTGGCGGCAGTGCCGAGTTCGGAGACGACGAACGGTGAGACTTCCTGTGGCAGTAGTTGCCACCATTCGTATGCGAGAAACAATGTCCTCACATGCTGCTGCTGGATCGCGCCGACGCTGTTTAGGTGTGACTTCCAGGTGCCGTCAACGTGCCACTCGGTCCATCTCTTGCTGTTGAAGTGCCAAAGCGGGTTGTTTCCGAAGAACTGGCCGCAGGCGCCGGAGAGGATCGCGCCATAGCTTTGTCTGCGAAGGGTGGCTGGTGCGATATCATGCTCATTCTCGTAGGCAAACTCGAATCCGAGGAATGGCATCGGTCCTGGGCGCCCATAGGCTTGCGTCGCGAGCCGGTACACGTAGGCGCCGGTCGTTTCGTTGCCATAGATCGCATTGCAGTTGAATCCAGGCATTCCCTGCCAGTAGGTGTACGCATCGTCTGAGTTCATCACGTCCGACAGTGGATGACAGGTGATAATGTCGCTCGTCCGCACGGAGCGAATGCCCCTAACGATGTTCCACTGATGATCCAAGATTCCTGCATCGCTGTCTCGGTCTCCCCCTAGGCACCAGATGACGTTGCCACGAGAATACCGCCTGGCGAGGAACGCCCCGTATGAGTAGAGGTCGGCGGCGGCGGCAGTCTTTACGGCATCCAGCCAGCCGTCACCAACGGCGCCGAGGTAGGCCGGATTTACTACGCACGCCATACCTAAAGCATGGGCCATATCGACGATGCGATCGACACGTCTCCAATACTTCTCGACGGGGCGAGAAAAATCAGTCATGGGATCAAACGGTGGAGCGCCATCGGCGTTGCGATAGGCGGGGCGTTGGTTGGTGTAGTAGGCCTCCGGAGCGCTGAAGAGGATCGCGTTCACCCCTTTGGCGTATCGATCGACGAGGTAATGGGCGATATCTTCATCATTCAACTGACCGGCTATCGACCACGCGGTGTCACCGTGGATAAGGAATGGCGAGCCCTGTGCATCGACAAAATACCTGCCCTCTGGGGAAATCGATAGCGGAAACCGGACTGTGGGTTGCGCCTCCCTGAACAGCGGCCAGGCGGTCCAGTCCGAACCCGGCGAACCTGAGGAGGACTGCCCGCACCCAAATGCCGAGAGCGCCCATGGAGCGAACATCCCTAGCATCAGGCGTCGGCGATAAGGGTTAGGGCTCTGCAGGGACATGAGGACAATGGGTAGGATTCCGTAAGGCGCCGAGACTCAGGTAGGCTGGCCGATGTTAATGTCATTGATCCGGTCGAGGAACCGCAGATCAAAGGACATGCACAGCAACGGGTAGAAAGGCAACGGGTGACGATCGCGATTGCATATCATCTCCTATCAAGGGCGCTTCGCACGTCCACTAAAAGGGAGCGAATTTCCGACCGAGTGGTTCTCTGCGCCCATAAAGACAATCCGTACGCTGCATAGCCGCCGATCGCGCCGATGATGATGGTTGGCAGAACACCGTTTGGGTGAACGACGCTGCGTACCGCGAGAAGTACCAGGCACATGACTGCGCCTGCGATGATGGGAGCCCTCACAGCCCGAAAGAAGCCGCCTAGTGTTGCCGGTGTATGCAGAAAGCTGTAGTACAGCTTGGGTAGCATCATTAGCGCAGTCGCGCCGACGTGAGCCCAGGCGATCCCTGTTGCGCTAACGCTAGCTCCAGCAACAAGCAATATCATCAGGACTGCGCCGTGTAACACTGCCAGTATGAGAAAGCGCTTCGAGAATCCCCGAGTTATCAGAACGACCGCACTGGTCGCGATTGCCGGTCGCATCATGGCCAGAATGCCGAAGATGCACACGAAGGGCGCGGCACCGAGCCAGCTACGCCCAAGAAGAAGAAGCGTCACTTCTTCCGAGTACAAAGCCACGTAAAGCCCAAGAGGGAACGTCGCTGTCGCGACCAGGAATACGATCTTCTCGTAGTACCTCCGGTACCGGATCGGGTCATCATGCAGAGCGCTCAGAGCTGGTTCAGCCACGCTCATGATTGGCCCGTTAAGCTGGTCGATCGGAGCAACCAGGAGTTGTTGCGCTTGCCGGTATATACCTGCCGAGGACACGCCGAATACTCGACCGATCAGTATCTTGTCCACATTCGCAATCATGCCGATGAACACGCCGGTTGCACTCAGCTCCGCCCCAAACCGTACCATGCCACGTACTTCAGCATCGAATCGGGGCGCCCCAGGTAGCCATCTGCACCTAAGCCAGACGCCAGATAGGATCAGCATGCTTCGAGAAACCTCCCTAAGCACGAGCGCCCAGTAGCCAATCGCGGTAAGGGCAAGGCCGATCGCTATGGCGGTGCTGACGGCATTCGCCAACAGCCGAATGACTGCAAGTTCTCCTTGGCGTAGCTGACGCGTCATCAGGGCTTCGTGCTGCACCCCCAAACCACCAAGCAGGAATGCAAGTGACAGCGTCAACGTGATGGGTATCAAACGGCTATCGCCGTAGAAATTCGCTATGACGGGGGAGAGTGCAGAAACCGTGAGCATCATAGTGGTGCCCAGCAGCACGTTTACCCAGAACAGGCTAGATACCTGACGGTGAGTAATCTCGGGTCGCTGAATTGTCGCAGTCGAAAGGCCCAAGTCTCGGAAGCTATCGAGGAGGCCCGTCACTGCGGCGACCATTGCTACTAATCCAAAGTCCTCCGGCAGGAGTAGCCGCGAGAGAACCACGATCGAAAGGAAGCGGAGCACCATCTCTAGTGCGCCGCAGCTCGCGACGGTGGCGGCGCCGCGTATCGACCTGGACTTCAGATCGGCGCGCAGGTTCGCGGTATCGGAGAATTTGGAGAAGCTTTTGCGGGCTGTCACGGAACCTCGAAGGCGGGCGTGCTGGTCTAGAGGGGCGGGTCTCATCCAACAGGTGGGCTAGCCGGGCGCTCCGCAGGTAAAGACGTACTACGCAATGGTAGCCACATGCGACTCGCCGCCCTGTCCAACGCGATGGCTGTCGCGATCAAGATGCGGATGTTGCGGAGGTGACTGCGACATTTGAGTAAGCCAGCGCCCGCCGCGGCCCTGACTTGCGGCTTTGGTGGAGCAGTCGATTCATCTGCCACACCTCCCAGCGTTGGGCCAAGCGCCGTCGGAGGTAACCGGTATCCGAGCGCCAGGAGCCGTTCATGAGATGTATGCCGTACTCACCGAACCGGTTCCATTCTCGTACGTCACATACATCCTCTGGAAAGAGGATCCTCATGTCTGTGCCGAGGTCTTGATTCTCGGCGAGTGTTCGAGAAAGTAGGCCTGGCCCAGTGGTGTTGAGAACATAGAACTCCGACCACGAAAGCGGCGGAACGCCCTTCATCATCGGCGTAACCCAAGACGGGTCACGCTGCGATCTCACGCAGTTATCGATGGCCAATCTGAGGAATGGATCCCCTTGTCGCGCCCCAAACGCGTAGTTCCCGATCTGCCAGTCCATCGAATGTTGATCACGAAGATAGCGACTGAACGTGAGGCCTTCGCACGGAAAGACGCTGCATAATCCGAGAAGTGGGGATAGATCGGTTGCAAGAAAGACATCCAGATCGAAATAGAACCCGCCGTAGTGGTAGACGGCCAGATAGCGAAAGAAGTCGTACTTCTGAATCTTGAATCTGAAGGAATCGAATACAGAGCGGTACTCAGGGAATTCTTTGTCGATGAACACTTCAACCGCCTTGTCATCGAAGAAGAGGTAGTCGAAGTCTGGATGCAGAAGCTTAAGATTGCATGCGGCTGCTCGATCCTTCAGGGGAAGGTTGGCACTCTTGGCCGTCTGGATGATGCGTTTTGGAATGCTCTGGGTCATGTGCACACCGTCAAAGGGCATTGTTCTGAATGCAATAACGTAGGAGGTGGGGGGCCGGGCGCCTGGCGTGCCGTCGTTGGGTCATCGTCTCGTCATCCAACCCGAAATCAGTGACCTCGCGGTGCGCCCTCTGTCACGGGCGATCGCCACTGAGGCCGCCAGCGTTCTGCTGCCCGGGCGATCGCAAGCGACCATCGGCTTGGCATAGAGTATGTCCTCACCCGAAATGCCCTTCTTGAAGTGGTATACGCCCGGGTTGGACTCAGGGTTCACTCCCCCCAGATCGTAGCTCGACGCACCTCGCTCCTGCAGCCATTGGATCATTCTCCACTGGAGAAGATACGCAGCCTTGCACTGCATGCCCTTCTCGTTCGTGGCTCCGAGCAGATAAACACCGGTGCAGCCAATGGCGCTTGCAATCGTGGCTGCCACAGGTTCGTCCTGATTCAAGCAAATGAACACCCGCATTCTATGATTTGCCGAAAGGCGCTCCTGCAGATGACGGAAATGAGAAACATCGGAGGAGCCAAAGCGCTTGCGCGCGAGCATCTGCTCGTACAACGTAAAGAACACCGCGAAGCCAGCCACGCCATCATCTTCCGTGACGGTCAGGCCGTTCTTTTCGGCGCGGTTTAGCTGGTTCCGCCATTTCTGATCCAGGCGCTTTCGTATGATCTCAAGAGGAGGGGTCAGGTCAACCAACATAGTCCGATAGGACTCTCCGGCACGGAACTCCTCTTCCGTGAACTTGCCGTGCGCATGTCTGAAAGCGGCCGCCTGCGCGGAGTCGAGCCGTGCATGAGGCATCACTCGCAGGAGTAATCCTTGCTCTTGCACGTACTCCCGATGAAGCGCCGCCATGGTCGCCTCGACCACCTCGAGGTCCAGCTTCGATCCTTTGCGCTCGCAAACTGGCCCCCATCGGAGTTGCGCCATGCCGAGCCGCAGCGGAAGGGGGCGAAGCACGAGAACTTGGGCCATCGCCACTGGCTCGCCTCGCCGTCGCAGCACCAGGCGGCTCACGCGGCTGTCCCCCCAACGCACGGCGCCGTAGGCCCATGTTTGGTAAAGGCTTGCATCGTCGAACTGGTCAAGGAGCGCGGACCACTCGCTCTCTGAGGTCCGATCCACTTGTACGCTGTAATCGTGCATTTCGATGCTCTTCATACCGGGGGTGTCCGACATCGACTCGTGACCTCCGAAATGGCATGTTGAGTTAGGGCGCGCAGGCCGTGCTGGAGTCATCAAGAGGGAGCGATGCCGCGCTCGTGCCAACGCTGACGGAGGTTGCGTAACGGCGCGCCGATCCATTCGGGGATGCGATCCTTGGCGTTCCGATGCAATCCCAGTCGTAGAGCGAGCCGGCCCTTGGCGGTCAGCGGCACGTAGTATCTCGGCACATTCAAGCGGCCGAATCCGTTGCTCTGCTTGAAGCGTGTCAAGGAGTCTCCGGTCTTATTGCCATAATCAAACTTCTCATACAAAAGAAACTCGATTCCCCGCATGCAGCACTGGCGAACAGCTTCAGCCATGAGCGCGTTATTAGTCCGATGGTCACGATAGGCTAGCTTTGACAGGATCTGCATAACAGCAGCCGTGCGTCGGTCGAATACCACCTTCAGATAGCCGACCATCTCGTCCTGGTGGTATGCGGCCAAGAACAAGCTTCGCTCGGCGTAGGTGCCGTTCTCGCGTCTCACCGCATCGAGCTCCTTTCCGTAGTGCCAAAACCTTCTCCCCGCCCGTATGGGGGACTCGTTGTAGATCGAACTAACACCCCGGACGTAATCGTCATCGTAGGTGCATGCGCGGACGGTGATACCTCGCTTCTCACTAGCCTTGACGTTGCGCTTGGTTGTCGATGGAACCTGCTCCTTCAACCATCGATCATATGTGGTCAAAGGCAGGACCGCGTAATTCTCGGTTTCCCAGTGGTAGGGGTAGACGGGGACGGCATCGGGTACCCGCTGGGCGAACGTGAATAGGTCGGGACGCTGCTCGGAGGCCAGAAGCTCCGAGATCAGGTTCACATAAGGCGGCAACACAGAGCGTTCGAGCCAGTACTCGTCGAAGATCTCTCCGATTTTCAGGAGGCGGCCTTGGGAGATGATGTTGACTCCGAGTAACTCGATTGCGGGAAGCGCTGCCGTCTTCCCGCGTTGGCTTAACTGAATAGTGGTGGACATGGGTTGCTGCGACGGGAGTCGTTTGATGAATGGGATTCGTAGGCAACGTGGAGATCTGGCATATCAACCGGGTTCAACGAATTCACTACGCAAAGACAATCCGGTAGGCACGATCCATCAGTGCAAGTCTCTTCCGGGCGGCATCCACCCCAAGGACTGTAAGCCAGGTCAGGAGTCCTGCTAAGGCGACGAGAACCACTGCAGTCCATACGAGCCAACCAGCAGCAGGTGTCGGAATGGCCCGACTGGCCTGGAGGTAGAGAATCTGGACGATGTAGCTAAGCAGGGAGTATCGGCCGAGGAGATTGATCTGCTGGATCGGCCAGTAGTCGTGAGGTAGGCGGCGTGCGAGCGCGTACAAGAGCGCGAGCGATGCAATCGTCGCGGAAGCTTGTGTGGCGTAAGAGTCCAATCCAGCGAGCAACGGGACCAGATACGCCGCCAGAGCGGCGGCCAGAAGTGCGGGACTGTGAACTGCGCGATTTATAGTGTCGGGCCCGATGCATCCTAAGGCGATGCCGATGCATCCCGCAGTCATCAGATGCAGCGTTGCTACGCCGTGTCCAGAAAGGTCCAGCATCACGCAGTATCCAAACAGTCCAACCGCGAGTACCGACACGTACCATGTGCGGTACGACGCAAGCCACAGCAGCAATATTGAGGAAAGCAGCGTATAGGCGATCGGCGGTAGTACATCAAATGCGACCCCAGAAGCTGATCCAAGAACGTACGCTTGCTCCCACTGCGCGAAGAACCCGTGCACGCTCATCTCCGTGCCGTACCGGTTGCGAGTGAAAACGAGATGCGCAGCTATGTTCAGAAAGGTGAACAGCAAAAGTAGCTTAGTGCCACGGAATGAAAGACGCAGCGCCGTAGTTGCTGGAGTCAGGCCCCACTTCGACTGGTAGGCCCAGATCACCAGGACGCCGGTGATCATGATGAAGGAGGCTGGAAGGAATCCGAGATACCGGTGTGGAATGGAGCCGGTGTCAAGGTAGTTCAATGCGTGGTACACGACCATCAGCAGCACGAGCAGCCCTTTGAGGACGTCGATTGCTTGGTCTCGATCTTTGAGACTGGTCATGTTACTCATGTCTTACGGCCGCGACGGGATCCAGTGGGTGGACTGAGGCAGCGAGCGTGCAGCCGGTTGGCGAGGTCTCAACTCGACGATGCAGTACAGAAGCAGAATGAAGACATTGTTCAACGGTTTGAAGGCTGCCTCCGTGTAGTTGTAGATCAGTGCAACAAGTATGAAAGCTATGCGAAGTACGGCATTTGCATAGTTAGTGCGTAGTTCGCGCACAGCGTACACCAGACCCACTAGGACAGCGATCAGGAGCATCCCAACGCCAACTAGACCAAGGTTGGCATACATGTCGATATAGCCGTTATGCGCTTGAAGGATGCCGCCCACCTTCTCCCATATGTGATACATGCGTTGGCCAGACCAGAACGTCTCGTAGCCGGCACCCACCCATGTGTTCGGCACCATGTCCAATACCATTCTCCATACAGGAGCGCGATCCGTGAGGTCCGGCTCTCGTCCCAACATCCTTATGGCGCGATCCTTGACATTGAAGAAGTACTCCAAAGTGGGGATTGCGACGATTAGCGTAAGTCCCAGGGTGACCAGTCGACGCGGATGCTGCTCGAGTCGCGGCATGCGGGCGACGATGAAGAAGCCGACGGCACCCACTGTCAGCGCGAGCGCAGTAGCGCTCTGCGCCATGTGCAAGAGCCATGCAAGCATCGTCAGCATAATCGGTGCCACTATGCGATCAGAAGGGGGGGCTTGCGAACCAGTCCGAAGGGAGCTCCGGCGAAGGAGTAACGCCCAAGAAAAATAGACGGCGAGCACCATGCAGAGTTGGCCTAGCGAGTTTTTCTGGAACGCGACGCCGGTGAACATCGGTACCCCCATGTGATATGCACGGCCGAGGTCCGGGAAGTACTTGATGAACAGAATCGACAGTGGCACAAGCACGAAGGCGAGTCGTCGCAGCACGACGCCAAGGGCTTGCTGCGGGTGGCGCTCCGTCAGCAACACCAGCGCGATCGCCAAGTTACCTACGCCTTTTACAAACCGCTTTAGTGACACGAATGGGTCGTCCGACCAGGCGGCACTCAGGGCGCAAAACAGGAAGAAGATGACTACCCAGGCGTTCTTGGAGAGGAATGCTTTCCAGTCGATGTTGCGGCGGACCAGTACCCATAGCGCGAGCACGACTAGCGTCAAGAAGACGTTTCTGTCAATAGGGCTCCCATCGCTGTATACCTCTGCGCCCACTGATTCCGGCGCGCCGAGGCTCAGCCATTGGGAGGCGAAGCGGGATCCGGCGAAGAACATCCAGAAGAATGGGATCCATACCGCCGCAGAAACGTCGGCGGATCGCTTACGGTCCACCCAGAAAAAGGCGCCCATCAGCACGAAACAGCCGAGCGTTGCAAGTAGCGCACTCATGGGGTTAACTGTTAGCGCGGCCTTGGGAGAGCATCTGCGACCGCCTTGCCGATCACCCTGTAGCCATTCGCGTTCGGATGCATATCCGCGGCGGTCCTGGCATAGAGTTCATCTCCAATGGATTGCCTAAGTGATGGAAGGGTGTCGACGAACGGGATGCCTGCAGCCGAAAGGAACTTGAGCGTGCGCTCCCGAGCAACTCGTTCATTGGCGAGCAGCTTGTCAATAACGTCGTTGAGAGGCAGTCCCGGTCTGTGCTCCAGGTACTCCGCGAACACCATTTCCTTGGTGGGTATGATTACGACCAGGAACTCGACGTTGTTCTGCTGGCAGGCGGCGTTCATCTCACTGAGAAGTTCGAAGGTGATACGCATGCCATCGCGAATGCTGTCGCTGTCCTGATCCAGGACCCGCAACATGTTCTTCGGACGGAATGCCTCCTGGATGTTCTTCTCGGGAATCGTTAGCGTAGTGACGTAGTCGGGCTGTAGCGTCGAGGCATGCTGGATCTGCATCTCCCCCTGGAAGCGACCGAGCAACGGGCCATGGAAGATCAACTGGTATACGACGCTGTGGCGAGAAAGCCAGATCCGTAGACGCTTGTGCCACGTCGGTGCTTGCGGTTCCTCCCAGATATCGAAGTTTGCATTCCGACCCTCCATCGAGCGCAGATAGGCCCAGTGTTCGAGGCCGTATGTGATGAGGAAGGCATTCTCGAAGTCGTCGCCGATGTACAGCCCGACTAAGATTGTCTTCGGTCTCAGAGCCAGTGCCTTGGTCTTGAACAGATGGAAGTACTGGTTGGGGCCATATCCTCCGAGCCCCATGTTGTAGACGCTTCGGCCTGAGATGGCCGCCAGTACGTAAGGCCAAGAGTCTTCCATCCGGGCCGTGTTGCCATATGTATGTGAGTCGCCGATGGCCACGATGTCGACGTTGTTCGGCACTTGGGGGTTTCGGAAGCCCCATGCATCGAAGCCGGCGCCAGTAGGAACCCCTCCCAGAACCGGGTCATTTACCATCTCTACAGACAAGTAGTCCGCCGGATTCAACGCCACTCGTGCACCGACCTCGCACAGGATCAGTCCGACCAGGGCTGAGATCGCGAGTGTTGCGACGTTGGTGAGTACGGATCTTCGCTTCATGAGGATCGATGCGGTTGTGGCGTCCGGAGGCCCGGCCGCTTGGATGCGTTCGTTGCGTAGACTTGCTTGTTTAACAGCATCTTAGGGGAGGGCGCAAGGCCTCAACATTCTTATAACGTTTTTGGCGTGCGCATTCTCTATCGCCTCAGAATCCGGTTCCGCTAAATCAATGGTGAAGCAGGCACTTGCTTGCGAGACGACACAGATGGCGCATGAGGATCTGAGGCGAGAGGAAGTGGTCGAGGGGTCCTCCAACCGTTCATTCGGGCTGGTGTTCGCCGTGGTGTTTGGAGTGGTCTGCCTCTTGCCTTTGTTGCACGCTGGAGCACCACGATGGTGGGCCGCCGGGGTCAGCCTCGGCTTCGCTTTGGTTGCACTGGCAGCCCCCAAGCTCCTGACTACACCGAACAGGTTATGGATGAGGTTGGGCTTGCTCCTGGGAAAGGTGGTCAGCCCTATCGCGTTAGGCGTTCTCTTCTACCTCATCCTTGCACCCGTAGGCGTGGTGCTGCGACTGACTGGAAAGGATCTGTTGAGTCTGAAGCGTTCGCCGCATGCGAAGTCTTACTGGATGGCGCGCAACCCACCGGGTCCGCCGCCGGATTCCATGACGAACCAATTCTAGGAGGCTGCTGTGGGAATGGTCTTGGAGCTGTGGAAGTTTCTCCGCGTGCGCAAGAAGTACTGGTTGTGGCCGATTTTCGTGATGATGGGTCTGCTCGGTGTCCTGATCGTCCTCGCCAAGGGCTCGGCGATCGCCCCCTTCATCTACACGTTGTTCTAGACGAACCAGAGAGCTCGCCGCTTGAAAGTACTCGGCATCTCCGCTTTCTACCACGATAGCGCTGCAGCGCTTGTCGAGGACGGCCGCATCGTGGCCGCAGCCCAGGAAGAGCGGTTCACCCGCAAGAAGCACGACCCCGGCTTTCCGAGCCGAGCCATAGGCTATTGCCTGGGCGAAGCGCGGACGGGCTTGAGTGGTGTGGACTACGTGGTCTTCTACGACAAGCCGTTCCTCAAATTCGAGCGCCTGGTAGAGACCTACCTCGCATTCGCACCACGGGGGTTCAGCTCGTTCCGGATGTCTATTCCCCTATGGCTGCGCGAGAAGCTGTTCCTCAAGGACCTCCTGCTGAAGGAGATAAGGAAGCTCGATCAGGGTTGGAAGGGGGAGCTGCTATTCAGTGAGCATCACCTCAGCCACGCGGCCAGCGCCTTCTTTCCATCGCCTTTCCAGGAAGCCGTGGTGCTGACGATGGATGGTGTGGGAGAATGGGCCACCACCTCTGCCGCCATCGGGCGAGGCAACTCGCTTGCTGTGCACAAGGAGATCCACTTCCCGCACTCGCTTGGGTTGCTCTACTCGGCATTCACGTACTACACCGGCTTCAAGGTCAACTCTGGCGAGTACAAGGTGATGGGGTTGGCTCCCTATGGGGAGCCAAAGTACGCCAGCCGGATACTCGACAACCTGATCGACGTCAAGGAGGATGGCTCATTCCGCCTCGATCTGTCGTACTTCGACTATTGCACCGGCTTGACCATGACGAACGGCAAGTTTGATGCGCTGTTCGAGGGAGGGCCACGGAAGGCCGAGCAGACTCTTACTCAGAAGCACATGGACCTGGCGGCTTCCATCCAGGCGGTTACGGATGAGATCGTGCTGCGCCTCACCCGGTCGCTCCGTGAAGAGTCCGGCGTTCGCAATCTCTGTTTGGCCGGCGGAGTCGCATTGAATTGTGTCGCCAACGGGAAGGTGCTGCGGGATCGACGGTTCGACCAGCTTTACATACAGCCGGCCGCTGGGGACGCCGGTGGCGCCCTGGGTGCGGCACTCGTCGGTTATCACATGCAACTGGGTCAGGAGCGCAGCGCTCGTGGCGACGGGATGCAAGGTTCGTACTTGGGCCCGATCTTTGAGCAACGGACGATCGAGGAGCGTCTGCGGGCATGTGGCGCGAAGTTCGAGGTGATGACTGACGACGCATTGGTCCGGACATGTGCGCAGAGCCTTGCGGATGGCAAAGCGTTAGGATGGTTTCAAGGACGGATGGAATTCGGGCCGCGTGCCCTTGGTAATCGCTCGATCCTCGGTGACCCTCGCTCGCCGAGCATGCAGAAGACCCTCAATCTCAAGATCAAATATCGCGAGTCGTTCCGCCCGTTCGCGCCGTCGGTGCTGCGCGAGCGTGTCCAGGATTGGTTCGAGATTGATTCGGACAGCCCCTACATGCTGCTCGTCGCTGATGTGGTGAAGGGGCGGCGCCGAAAGATGACCTCGGACGAGGAGCGGCTGTTCGGGATCGACAAGCTCAACGTGCCCAGATCCGAGATCCCGGCAGTCACGCACGTAGATTACTCGGCGCGAATTCAGACCGTCCACAGCGATACCAATCCACGCTATCACGCGCTGCTCTCCGCGTTCGAGGGGCTGACGGGCTGCCCGGTACTGGTCAACACGAGTTTCAACGTGCGAGGTGAGCCGATCGTCTGCACTCCCGAGGACGCCTTCCGGTGTTTCATGGGTACCGAGTTGGACGCTCTGGCGGTCGGCAACTGCTACCTCCGGAAGGAAGGTCAAGATCCAACGCTGAAGTTGAATTACGAATCGGCCTTCGAACTGGACTGATCAGAAGCGGCCCGCGCATGGAGCCGCCTGCGCTCGTCCGGATGACCTTGAGATCGACGGAAGGATGGGGTTTCTTTCCTCGGCCCGCTCACGCCAGCGTGGGTCCCCAACTACGCGCGTCCCCTGCGAGACAGGAGCATGGCAGTAATCCTGAGGATAGACGTAGACCGGCCTTACGGGCGGCTTCCTCTTTGGAGGCACGCACTGAGTCGCATGGCGTCCGACCTTTGGATTCCCACGGTTGCGCCCTTCGGATACCTGCGCGAACTCGAGACGATGCTGAACCTGCTTTCGGAGCATGAGGCGAAGGCCTACGTGTTCTTTCGGCAGTGCACGCGGCCGACCAGTCGTATTCTCGAGTTGATCGACCAGGCTGGGCACGAGGTTGGTCTCCATCTGGAGAACTCCCGCACGTTCGACACGTTCCAGGAGGAGAAGTGCCTCCTGGAGCACCACGTGAGACGCCCAGTAACCGCCTTCTCGAAGCACGGCTCCGGAGGGGCGAAATATGGTCTGCACCACTTCGCCCCCTATGAACCAGATCGATATGTCGACTGGGGAGACCGGTGCGGGATGCGACTGTTCCTGGGCAACCTCGAAGACCCGCGTCTCGCCCCATCGGTCACGCCCTCTGGCCTGCAGATCTACCCGGGGGCGTTCTGGCTGGAGCCGGCTTGGCGGGACACCGAGGCCTTCACGGTTTCCTGGCTTATCGAGGAAGCTGCCGAGCGCGACATAGTACTGTTGATGCACCCGGAGAATGTCTTGGCGGATCGAGAGCTCGTTGATGATCTCCGTCGCATCCTCGTCCGTCTGCCGACAGGGATGATGGCGTGATGCATAGGCGACCGGATGGGCGACAAGCGGTGCTGATGATCGCCTATACGAACTACCGGACCGATCCACGCGTTATCCGCGCCGCCGAGGCTGCGGTTGCTGCCGGTTACGACGTCGACTTCCTTGCCCTGCGCCGGGAGAGCGACCCACCAGAGGAGCGCATTCGGGGAGTTCGATTGGTGCATTTGAATCAACTCCGCTATCGAGGCGGCGGGGTGGCAAGCTACGTGCGGGCGTATCTGGAGTTCTTCCTGCGCTGCTTTGTGAAGGCAAGTCTTCTACAGCTGGCGCGGCGCTACACCGTCGTGCATGTGAACAACATCCCGGATTTCTTCGTATTCGCGGCGCTCCTGCCGAAGCTGATGGGAGCCAAGGTCCTGTTGGACATCCATGACCCGATGCCCAATACGTTCGCATCGAAGTTCAAGAGCGGAGACCGTGGGTTCTTTTTCAAAGTCCTGCTCTGGCAGGAGCGACTCAGCGCGTGGTTCTCCGACCGGGTTCTCACGGTTCATGAGCCTCTCAAAGACTACATTCTTGTGGCGCAGCACGGACTGCGGGCGGAGTCCGTAGAAGTAATTGCCAACTTTCCGGATGACCAGCTGTTCTCTCCGATTGAGGCCGTTCCGAGCGGTGACGTACTCCGATTGGTGTTTCACGGTTCGATTCTCGAGCGCTACGGCCTCAGAGACGCAATGACGGCCTTGGCTGGGATGCGATACCGGGAAAGAATCCGTGTCAGGATCATTGGAGAGGGAGACTTCAGCGAGCCACTCAAGGAGCTGATTCAGAAGCTGGATCTCTCCGATGTAGTGGAGTTTGACAATCGTATGTACCCTTTGGACCAGATCCCCGCCCGGCTGGCAGACTGTCATCTCGGCCTTGTACCGCTGGAGATCTCCTCGATCACACAGTACGCACTTCCGCTGAAACTGCTCGAGTACTTGTCGATGGGGATTCCGTCGATCACGGTACGTAACGCGGCCATCGGGTACTACTTCGGCGAAGACGATTGCTTCTTCTACGAACCCAACAGCGTGGAGTCGCTGAAGGCCGTGCTGGAGAAGGTCGCGTCGGATCCGGCGCTGGTGCTTGCGCATCGTGCACGGGCGCTTACGCTCAGGGAGAAGTTCCTGTGGAGCAGAGAGAAGCGCAAGTACGCAGATCTGCTGAACTCCTTGTCCACCCATTAACCCATACTTGACCAGCCGACGCCTCATGGAATTCATCGACCTTAAGCAACAGTACCGCCGCTACCAGAGTGAAATCGCGGAGCGCATGCAGCGAGTACTGGATCACGGCCACTTCATCATGGGCCCGGAGATCGCGGAACTGGAGCAGACGCTGGCGAGCTACGTGAGCGTAAAGCACTGCCTGACTGTCGCCAGCGGAACGGATAGTCTCGAGATTGCCCTGCGTGCCCTGGAGATTGGCCCGGGAGACGAAGTAATCACGGTTCCATTCACCTGGATCAGCACGGCAGAAGCCATCGGATTGGTTGGCGCCAAGCCCGTGTTCGTCGACATCGAGCCCGCCACATACAACATCGACATTGATCAGTTGGAGGCCGCCATCACGCCGCGGACCAAGGCCTTGCTTCCGGTGAGTTTGTTCGGGCAGATGCCCGACTACGAGCGGATCAACGCGATTGCGGCGCGTCATGGATTAGCGGTGATCGAGGACGGTGCTCAGAGTTTCGGGGCTACGCAGAAGGGGCGGCGCAGTTGCGGTGTCACGACGATCGGCAGCACCAGCTTCTTCCCCGCAAAACCACTGGGATGCTACGGGGACGGCGGTGCGTTGTTCACAAACGACGATGCGCTGGCGGATCGCATGCGCGCCATACGCACGCACGGCGGCCAGAAGCGACATCATCATCCGTTCCTTGGGATGAATGGGCGTTTCGATACGCTGCAAGCAGCGGTTGTCCTCGCAAAATGGCCGCACTTCGCCTGGGAGGTGGAGCAGCGAGGGGCCATCGGGGCCCGCTACTCGAGGCTACTACGGGACGCCTGCAAGGTGCCGGATGTCGGGCCTGGTAACTCGCATGTGTATGCGCAGTACACCATACGGCTTGAAAATCGCGATATGGTCGCTGAGAAGTTGAAGGCACAAGGCATTCCCACTGCGGTCTACTACCCGAAGTGCTTGCATGAGCAGCCGGTCTTCGCGTCATCGGGATACCGTGCCGGCGACTTTCCCGAGTCCGAGAAAGCTTCGCGTGAGGTGCTGAGCTTGCCTATGCACCCGTTCCTCACAGAGGTGAATCAGGATGTGATCGTTGATGCATTAAAGAGCATCCGCCATCGTTGAGCCAATCAAGAGCCCTTGAGAGAAGGAAGTCGAGCCATGGAACCAAGAGTTGCTGTACTCGGATGCGGTCACTGGGGCAAGAACCTTGTTCGAAACTTCCACGCGTTGGGGCACCTCGAGTTGGTCTGCGACCCATCCGAGTCGGCGCGCACAGCGGCGCAGCAGGTGGCGCAGGGCGTGCGCGTGGCGGCCAACTTCGATCAGGCGCTGAAGGACTCGAGCGTTACGGCCGTGGTCATCGCTGCCCCGGCGGCAATTCACTATGGGCTGGCGAAGGCGGCCCTGGAAGCCGGGAAGGATGTGTTCGTCGAGAAGCCCCTTTGTCTCAACGTGGCGGAAGGTGAAGAGCTGGTTGCGCTGGCCGAGCGCGTTGGCAAGGTGCTGATGGTGGGGCATCTGTTGCAATACCACCCATGCGTGCAGGCGTTGTATACGCTTGTCGCGGCCGGGGACCTGGGCAAGCTGCAGTACATCACTTCCAACCGGCTGAACCTCGGGAAGATCCGAAGCGAGGAGAATGCGCTGTGGAGCTTCGCGCCCCACGACATATCTGTGATTCTGTCTCTCGCCGGCAGTCAGTTGCCGGAGCGCGTTCAATGCACCGGTGGGGACTATCTGAACCACTCCGTTGCTGATACAACGCTGACGGCCCTGAAGTTCATGAACGGGGTTCGCGCTCACGTCTTCGTTAGCTGGCTCAATCCGTTCAAGGAGCAGAAGCTCACCGTAGTGGGGTCCTCCGGGCTGGCGGTCTTCGATGACACGAAGGCCTGGGAGGAGAAGCTCGTGGTGTATCGGCAGCACATCACGTGGACCAACGGGCAGGTTCCCATGCCGAACAAGGTGAAAGGCGAGCCGCTGGCCGTGCCGCAGTCCGAACCTCTTGCCAACGAGTGCCAGCACTTCATCGACTGCTGCCGGGACAGGCGCCGCCCACGAACCGATGGTGCCGAAGGCCTGCGTGTGCTGACCCTGCTTCAGGCGGCCCAGCGCAGTCTCGATGAGGACGGCGAGCCTGTCGATCTCGCCGCCCCCGCCGGGGGCAGGAAGCCAGCCAGCGTTACCCCGTTGCCAGCGACGCACCGTGGTCGAGGGGAGCAGGTCGCCGTGCCGCCCGTAGCTGCGAACGACTACTTCGTTCATCCGACCGCATTCGTGGACGATGGCGCGGTAGTCGGCAAGGGCACGAAGATCTGGCACTTCTGCCATGTCATGAAGGGCGCGTCGATCGGGGAAGGGTGCTCGTTAGGGCAAAACGTGAACGTCGATAGTGGTACGGAAATCGGCAACAACGTTAAGGTCCAGAACAACATCTCCATTTACACCGGGGTGCGGATCGAGGACGACGTTTTTCTGGGACCGTCGTGTGTCTTCACGAATGTCCGGAATCCCAGATCTCAGGTCAGTCGTCGAAACCTCTACGAGAAGACCGTCGTCAAACGGGGAGCGACGATTGGTGCAAACTCCACGATCGTCTGTGGTGTGACGATAGGGAAATATGCTTTCGTGGCGGCCGGGGCCGTGGTTACGCGAGATGTGCCCGACTATGCCCTGATTGCGGGCAATCCTGCACGCCAGAAGGGTTGGATGAGCAGACACGGCCACATTCTGAAGCCCGGCAAAGACGGCATCATGCGGTGTCCCGAGTCCGGCTACCGGTACCAGGAAATCGAAGGAAAGCAGCTTCGTTGTCTTGATCTCTCGGAGGAGCAGCCGTTGCCGCCTGAGCTCAGTCGCGGAGTGAAGGGCTATGCCGAATTCAAGTGAGGCACTCGGTGGTTTGCTATCCGGCCCGGCAGTCGCTGGCGCAGGCACCGCCTCGGACCTCCGCAGGAAATTCGAGAACAGCGTCGTTAGGGTCGGTCATTGGGTCGAGGATCGCGATTACAAAGGATACGACCCCGGCGATGGGCTGAACTCGTTCCTCCGCCCGCTGACCTTCGGCAGCACCCTCGGGCAGCGCATTCTGTTGCAGCTGGTATGGAAGAGTCCGGTCAACGTCCGCCCGCTGATCGGAATCCGGCCCATGGAATCGACCAAGGGCCGGGGTTACATGGCAGCGGGCTACTTGTTGCGTTACAAATGTACCGGTGATCCGGTACAAAAAGTCAAGGCCATCAGCTGTCTGGACTGGCTGGTCGCAAACAAGGCCCCAGGCCATGAGGGGTACGCATGGGGCAACCACTTCGACTTTGTAACCAGGAGCGGAACCAATCCCGCCGGCTCTCCGATCATTGTCTGGACGAGTCTCATCGGGCACGCCTTTCTGGAAGCATACGAGCAGACGAAGGAAGCCAGGTTTTTGGATGTCGCGCGTGGCATCTGCACGTGGATTTTGAAGCTGCCGCGTGAGCAGACAGCGAATGGAAGTTGCTTGAGCTATGTGCCATTCAAGCAGTCTTCGATACATAACTCCAATATGCTGGGGGCAGGCATGCTGGCGGCGACGTGGAAGCATACCGGCGAGCCTGAGCTTCTGGAGGTGGCGCGCAGCGCAATGCGTTACAGCTGCAGCCGGCAGCGTGAGGATGGATCCTGGTGGTACGGAGAGGACCCGAAGTACCATTGGATCGACAGCTTCCATACCGGCTACAACCTCGACAGCCTGAAGCGATACATCGACAGCACCGGAGGCACGGAGTTCAGCGCATCGTTTGCAAGCGGACTGCGTTATTTCCGGGACATCTTCTTCGAGTCGGACGGCACGCCTCGCTACTATCACGACAAGACTCAGCCAATTGACATCCAGTGCGCGGCGCAAGCCATCGAAACGCTCGCGTTCTGCGCAGAGAGCGATCCCGCATGCTTGCCTCTTGCAATGCGAGTGGCGGAGTGGACGGTGGACCACATGCAGGACCGCGACGGACACTTCTACTTCCGTCGGTATCCCTTGATGACCGCCAGGACCCCATACATTCACTGGGGCCAGGCGACGATGTTCAAGGCGCTCGCCACACTCCTGGTCGTCCTCACGGGCAATAAAGCATGACCGTCGCCGCGAACCAACTCGTGTACGTGCTCATTACGCCCGCGCGCAATGAGGAGCGTTACATCGAGGCCACTATACGGTCGGTAATCGCACAGACGGTGCTGCCGAGCGTCTGGATCGTTGTAAGCGATGGTTCGACCGATGCCACCGACGAGATCGTCAGGCGGTACGCGGCCGACTATCCTTGGATCGAACTAATCCGAATGCCCGAGAGTCGGGACCGCAGCTTCGCGGCGAAGGCGGGCTGCTTCAACGCCGCCTACGAGCGGCTGAGATCGCGAACTTTCGACCTCGTCGGGAATCTGGACGCCGACATCACCTTGCCGGCGGACTACTACGATTTTCTGCTCGGTAAGTTTTCGAGCATGCCTCGCCTTGGGGTTGCAGGCACGCCGTTCGTCGAGGATTCTGATCAGCCAGGGAGCCACACCTACTCCCATCGCTTTGCCGATGTGCAGCATGTCTCCGGAGCCTGCCAGATCTTCCGCAGGGATTGCTTTGAGGAAGTGGGAGGGTACACGCCCATCAAGGGTGGCGGGATCGATTGGGTTGCAGTGACCACGGCGCGGATGCGAGGGTGGCAGACCCGCACGTTCCTCGAAAGAACCTGCCATCACCACCGGAAGATGGGAACGGCGACTCGAAATCCGCTGATGGCCCGCTTCAAGCATGGGCAGGAAGACTACTATCTCGGCGGCCACCCGCTGTGGCAGGTCCTGAGGGGCGTCTTCCAGATGAAAGCGAGGCCGTACTTCCTGGGGGGGCTGTTCCTCATGCTCGGCTATTTCTGGGCCATGGTGCGACGCTTGCCAAGACCCATCCCGCCAGAGTTGGCTGCCTTCCATAGGACCGAGCAGTTGATGCGGCTGCGGAAGATGATCGCGGGCTGACGCCACGCGCCTACGGGGTATGCCAGGCATCGCGGGGATCATCGGGGGCAAGGTTGCGCAAGAGGGAGTGCGCGATCTGGCGAGCATGACCGGCGCCATGCGCCACGAGGCGTTCTACTCGTCCGGGACATACATCAACGAGTCGCTTGGTCTGGCGCTCGGTTGGGTGGCGCATCCTGGCTCGTTCGGCGATGCAATGCCCATCTGGAATGCATCGAACGACGTCTGCATGGTCTTTGCCGGAGAGGGGTTGGTTGATGAAGGCGAGCTCCAAAGCCTCAAGGCGCGAGGCCACAGATGGAACCCACGTCAGGATGCGGGGTACCTCCTGCCTCTGTACGAGGAGTTTGGGCTAGGCTTCGTCGAGCATCTGGAAGGGTGGTTCAGCGGCATGGTCATCGACCTTCGCCGCAGGACGGCCGCATTGTTCAACGATCGGTATGGCCTCCACCGGATCTACTGCTCCCAGACAGCCACCGGACTCTACTTTGCATCGGAGGCGAAGGCGCTCCTTGCGGCGCTACCGGAGTTGCGTCGTGTGGATCCAGTGGGGCTCGCCGAGACGTTCGCCCTTGGGTGCGTACTGGAGAATCGTTCCCTGTTCGAGGGCATCGCCTTGATGCCGGGTGGCTCCATGTGGACGGTGAGCGGAACTGGTGTCGTGAAGAGGGACGTGTACTTTCGCCCCGAGCAGTGGGAGTCGATGCCCCGGCTGAACGAGGCGGAATACTACTCGCGGCTGCGGGAAGTGTTCCCGCGGATATTACCCAAGTACTTCCGGGGAAGCCAACAAGTTGGAATGTCTTTGACGGGGGGGCTCGATGGGCGAATGATGATGGCGTGGGCCAATCTTGCTGCCGACAGCGTCCCCTGCTATACGTTCGCTGGAACCTATCGTGACTGCTACGATGTGAAGATCGCGAGGCAGGTAGCCCGGCTTTGCGGTCAACACCACGCGACGATAGAGGTGGGACGCGAGTTCCTCGCTCAGTTTCCAGCGCTTGCCGAGAAGACCGTACATGTGTCGGACGGCTGCATGGATGTCGGCGGAGCGGTCGAACTGTACGTGAACCGGATTGCCCGGGATTTCGCCCCGATTCGCCTGACTGGGAATTACGGCTCGGAGATCGTCAGGGGGAACGTTGCCTTCCGACCAGGAGCGTTCCGGGAGGAATTGCTTGCGCCGGGATTCGCCGAACACGTGCGGAACGGCGCGGCCACGTACGAGAACGCCCGCGAAGGAAGTCAGGTCTCTTTCGTCGCCTTCAAGCAGGTGCCGTGGCACCACTACTCAAGACTTTCGGTGGAGCAGTCCCAGCTTACCCTTCGCTCCCCCTATCTGGATACTGAGCTCGTAGCGCTGATGCATCAGGCTCCGCATGCGTCAGTGGTCGATCGGGAGCCGTCGCTGCGGTTGATCTCGGAGGGAAGCCAGCAGCTTGCTCGCATGCCGACGGACCGTGGTCTGAGCTATCGTCCGATCCCTGGCTTGACGAGGCCCTTGCGGTTCTACCGAGAGTTCACCGCCAAAGCCGAGTATGCGTACGACTACGGGATGCCGCAATGGCTGGCACGAATAGATGGCGCGCTCATGCCGTTGCACCTGGAGCGGTTGTTTCTCGGACGGCATAAGTTCTATCACTTCCGTGTGTGGTACCGCGACCGACTGGGCGAGTATCTGAAGGAGATACTGCTAGACAATAGAGCACGGACAAGGTCGTACGTTGACGGTCGCGCGGTGGAGAGGATGTTGAAGCACCATCTGCGCGGAACTGGAAACTACACCTCCGAGATTCATCGACTTCTCACCGCCGAGCTTTTCCATCGGACGCTGATTGACCAGCCGCCGGCAAGCGAGCGAGCCTGAGCTTATGCTAATCGTGAACGCGGATGATCTCGGGCGTAGTCGGACGGAGACTGATGCCGCTGCCGCCTGCTTCCGAGCTGGACGCGTCAGCTCGGCGACTGCCATGGTGTTCATGGTGGATTCTCACCGCGCTGCGGACATTGCAATGGACGAGGGGATTCCTGCAGGACTGCACCTGAACCTAACGGAGGCTTTCTCCGGGCCAGGAGCGCCAGTGAACCTGCGAGAGCGGCATGAGCGGCTGGCGCGGTTTCTCAGCCGTCACAAGTGGGCCAACCAGGTGTACAACCCGACACTGACTCGGGATCTTGACTACGTCTTCAAGGCGCAGCTCGAGGAGTTCGAGAGGCTCTTCGGGCAGGCACCCTCCCACTTCGATGGACATCAGCACCAGCATCTTTGCATGAACATGCTGGTCGATCGGGTGATTCCAGCGGGAGCGCGAGTACGGCGAAGCTTCTACTTTTGGCCGGGAGAGAAGAGTCTGCTGAACCGCACGTATAGAAGGGTGGTAGACGCGTGGTTGCGCCGGCGATATACGCTGACGGACTACTTCTTCGCGCTGTCGCAGTCCATGGGGGCGGGTCGCATGGAGCGAATCGTCGATCTGGCAAGGACCTCGGTGGTGGAGGTCATGACGCACCCGGCAAACGTCAAGGAGTATTCCTACCTCATGACTGACGGGTATGCGAGCAGATGCGCTGGAGTCTCGCAGTGTTCGTACACAGCACTGTAGTGGAGGGATGGGGAGATACCGGGCGTGTGTTCGATGAGCCTGATATCGACCATCCACTCGCGCTCGGCTGTGGCGCATTGGACTGACTGGAGCGGACCTGTTCAGCGAAGGGACACCATCGATGACTGAGTCGCGTCCTCTCCACATAACAGTATGCATACCGACGTTCCGGCGTCCGCGCATGCTCGAGCGCTGTCTCCGTGCGGTCCAGGGCCAGACGCAGAGTGGTTTCAGCCACTCGGTGGTTGTCGTGGACAACGATGCGCAAGAGTCGGCTCGGGGCGTGGTGGAGGCACTTTCGAGAAAGGGTGGTCTGGAGATTGCCTATGTAGTTGAACCGGAGCCAAACATTTCACGCGCGCGCAATCGCGCGCTTGCGCACGCGACAGGGGACTACATCGCGTTCATCGATGACGATGAGTTTCCCGACTCTGACTGGTTGTTCCATCTGCTTCGAACTTGTCGACGCCTGCAAGTCGACGGAGTGCTGGGGCCCGTTGTGCCGTTCTTCGAAAACACCCCTGCGGAGTGGTTGGTCAAAAGCGGGCTGTGCGCACGCAGATCATTCCAGACGGGGACGATGTTGACGAATCCGCGATACCTGAGAACCGGCAACGTGTTGTTCAGTCGACAGCTGGTGGTTGACATGCGCGAGCCCTTCGACCCACAGTTGGGCCGCTCAGGCGGCGAGGACGCGGACTTCTTTTCACGGATGATCAGTGCCGGACGCTCCTTCGCCTGGTGCGACGAGGCGGGCGTACATGAGGAAGTGCCCGCGGAACGCCAAACGCTGCAATACCATCTCAAGCGCGCCTGTATTCGGGGTGTCACGGAGGCTGACAAGGAGGCGAAGTGCGGCGTGCGGACGTTTAAATCCGTCGTCGCTTCCATCCTGTATGCACTTGCTTTGCCGATCCTGGCATTGACCGGCTACCACCGATTCGCAAGATACTTGGTCAAGTGCACCGACCATGTCGCGAAGCTCCTGGCGAAGTGTGGAATCCGCTTGGTAAACGAGCGAACGTTCTAGCCGTCCTCTTGTAAGCATCCAGATTCATAGAGAGCAGCCGGTGGGACGAGTCTGGCGTCAGGCTAGAGGGAAAAGACGAACAGTGTGCGACCCGCCACGATCGCCACGGCCTGTTTTCCGCCTAGGGTGAAGGAGATAGGCGGTGCAATCGTGTCGCCGCCGAGCGGTACCCGCCATACTTCCTGCCCCGTCACGGAGTTCAAGGCGAACAGGTGCCCGCCTGCGGCTCCGAAGAGCAGACCACTGTTCGTTGCCAGCAGGCCGCTGTAGCTGAGGACGGGGGTTGGCGCGGGCAGTGAATAGTACTCCCACCGCTGAGCCCCGCTGACAGCATCCAGTGCACGTACAACAGGGATCAGAGCCCCCGCTATTCGACCGGAACTCCCGTAGTAGAGCCCATTCTCGCGCTGTCGGTCCGTCCAGGACGCGGTGTACACGGACTTTCCCTCTATCGCATGTACAAAAACGAGCGCGCGGGCTTGGTCGAAAGCGGGGTTCTGCCAGTTCGTGGCCCCCGCTAGGCTCGGGCTGACGACACGTTCAGGATCGTTCGTTGTTGACGGGTCCGGTGGAAGCGGTCGTCCCTTGGCGTCCAAGCCGCTCGTCCAATCGAGCGCCACGAATGGGGTACCGCTCAGAAACTGGCCCGATACCCTGTCCAGCACATAGTAGAAGCCATTGCGGTTAGGCCAGCAGATGAGTTTGCGCAGCCTCCCCGCGACCTTCAGGTCTGCAAGGATTGGCGTCTGCGCAGAGTCCCAGTCATGATCATCGCTGGGCGTGAACTGGAAGTGCCACAGCAGCTTACCCGATGCGGCCTCCAGCGCGATCACGCTGTTCGTGAACAGGTTGTCGCCGGGTCTCGCACTGCGCGAGTAGGCGGGAGCCGGGTTGCCCACCCCCCAATACAAGATACCCAAGTCGGGGTCGAAGCTTCCGGTGTTCCAGGTTGCACCACCGCCGGTTCTCCACGCACTTGTCTCCCACGTTTCGTGGCCAGTCTGGCCGGGCTCTGGAATGGTATGGAACCTCCACCTTTCCCGGCCGTCCGAGGCATCGTACGCGGCGAGATAGCCACGGATGCCGTATTCGGATCCTGCTACGCCGACCAGCACGAGATCGTTCACAATGAGAGGAGCGCCAGTCAGGGTGGCCCCTGCGTCTGGGTCGGCGACGCGCACCTCCCATGTCACCCGACCGGAGTTTGCATCGAGTGCGACAAGATGGCCGTCCAGGCTGCCAAAGTAAAGAGTGCTGCCGCGCAGGGCCAGGCCCCGGTTGACCCTTCCACAGCATAGGGGCAGGTCGGCAGGGACGTTGCGTTGGTACTGCCAGATTACGGTCCCGGAGAGTGCGTCGATTGCGACCACTCCGGCAGGAGGCGTAGTGACGAAGATGACATTGTCAGCTACCAGTGGAGTGGCGGCGAGTCGCGACTCCGCTGGTTCCATCTGGTGCGCCCACCTCAACCGTAGCCGGGAGACGTTTTGGGGGGTAATCTCGTGCAGCGTGGTGTAGCGGTGCCCAAGCAAGGTGCCGGAGTACGTTAACCACCCGTCAGTGTTCAAGCCGGCATCGCGGAGCTGCTCGTCCGCTATATTGATGTTCAGTCGTCCACCGCTGGCGCGAACAGCTGGCTCTTTTGAGCCCGCCTGCAGGCTCCGGACGTAGGCCACGACCTGCCACCGTTGCTGCCATGCCAGATCGACAGGTGCCATGGCGGTACCCTTGATCCCATCTCTTGTGATGGTGTACAGGGCAAGATCACTATCACCGTGCCGCAGGCCGGGCTTGTCCAACGGCGGTGCATGCAGACTGGAACCCCCGCTGCCATGACACATGGCGCAGCGCTCCTTGAAGATTCGGGCGCCTTCGCTCATTTCGGCTTCTGAAGTGTGAGGATTGACAACAGCTCCGTCCAAGCCTCGCTCCCCAAGCGCCATCGCAGCCAGGCCGAAGCCACCTCGTGTCGATGCCATGCGCCAAAGCTCGATCCAAGAGAGGCTCGGAATGTCTCCCCCCGCCTTGAGTGCGACGAGTTTGGCTCGCCATGTGAGCATATGCCAGGCATGGCTGATCGAAGGCCATCCGGTAGTGGGTTGGGAGCCCCGGGATTCGGCTGGTCTGAGTCCGCCAACACTGACTAGCACAAGCACGACCAGCGTGCATACCGCAATCTTTAGTGCCTTTCGCGGGTGAATCATCGATGTTGCCGCTTCGAGATCTGGTAGATGTGGTGCAGGAGATTATGCGGCGCTAGGACTCTCGGAAGGATACAAGGCCGTAAAATCGCACAGCCTCTGCCAAGGGTCAACGGCAGTTCGCGCCGTGCCCAGCCATATCGCATCGGGTGAACTTCGCAAAAGATCTGTTACACGCCCCTGTTACGTGTCAACGGACTCTAGAATCGAGGTGATCTGTTGTCGACTTACGCATAGGCATGCGGAACTCGCGCTCAGCAGATCGAGGGCTCACATTTGATCGATCGCCGATCGGTATGAAATTCTGGGCGATTCCGACCCATGAGAGTCCGTCAAGTCTGATACTCGGTGCGGGCTCTTTGCTCACTATGAATGCAGCTAGTCATGCAGTGACACACCGAACATCCATTCTGTCGGCACCTGCCGTTGCCTTCTGGCTGCTCGTTGCGATCGCCGCTGGCTGGTATCACCCCACGCTCGCAAGTACCTGGGAGCTATGGACGACGAGCGAGCAGTACGAACACGCTTTGCCACTTGTCGCGATCGTTCTCTTCCTTTGCTACCGCAGATGGACTGAGTCGCGCCATAAACGTGGCTTCTGCGCCTCCCCCGCGGTCTCGGTGCCCATCCTGGCGGTCTCCCTGATCTGGTCGGTGGGAGGCCTGACTTACACGGAGGTGCTCGAGCAACTGAGCCTTATTGCACTCCTGGTCCTGCTGGTAGCCGCAATCTTTGGCCGTGAGGGTGCCCGAGTGTTTGCCGTGCCGCTGGGACTGCTGCTTTTTACCGTGCCGGTTTGGAACGCGTTGGTGCCCAATCTGCAGCATTCGTATGCTGCTCTGACCAGCCTGCTGCTGAGCCTGACCGGTATACCTGCACTCGCGGAGGGAACGCGTATATCAGTGCCGGCGGGCACATTCACGGTACAGGCGGCATGCAGCGGCTTGGGGCAGATCATCATCTCGGCGTCGGTAGGTGTGCTATACAGTCACCTGAATCGGCTGCGGCCTATGGCATTCAGCCTGATCGTTGCAGGCGCTGTCGCAACGGCCATCCTCGCGAATCTCTTCCGAATCTACAGCACTGTGGTGGTCGGCCAAGTTCGCGGCATGGATCACTTCTTCGTGACTCAGCACCTGGGCCAGGGATGGATGTTCTTCGGCGCAGGAATGCTTGGATTCTTTCTTGTTGCCGGTCGGGTTGTTCGTTCCGAGCGCCTTTCGCCTCCCGCGGTTGCTGCCGCACTGTCCCAAGAGCCGATGCGTGTCAGAGGTTGGTCGACTCGGTTGGCGACCGCAGCGCTTCTTTCAGGCTTGGCCATGAGCGTCGGCCCTTTGCTGATGGCAGCCGCGGAACCGCAGCGCTCGGAGGACGGTCATCTGGTCTTCGAACTGCCCGCGCAGATAGGGACCTGGGAACAGGTGTCTGCTGGGCGGAGAGACTTTGAGCCCGTGTTCGTTGGCGCAGATATGCAAGAGAAACAGACTTACAGCAATGCTTACAGTCGGCGCGTATACGTCCACGTGGCCCAATATCTGCGGCAAAGCAAGGGCAAGGAAGCCATTACGCATGGCGGAGGGATCGCTGCCATTGAGGCTTGGGATGCCGTTGGCACGAGGACGAGAGCCCTCGACGGCGGAATGAAGGTGCAGGAAACTCGACTCCGATCGATAGACGGCACGCAAAAACTCGTCTGGCAGTGGTACTACGTACATGGGATGGTCGCAAGCAATGTCTACTCGGCTAAGCTTTTGAACGCGTGGGGCATATTGAACGGAGACCCTGGCGCTGCCGCCCTGATCATCGCCACCGATGTCGGCAGCGGCGTTGATATGACAAAGGCCGAAGCGGACCTGGAACGGTTCATGACGGATTCGCGCGTGGTCATACAGAAGAGCCTTGATGGTGTTCTGCCGCGAAGACCCGCAAATTGAGGGAGAACGATGGGCAACGTTGTAAAGAGGCGTAGCCGGTGAGCATGAGACCTTCACTTGCCGTGCGAGCGGCGCTTGGCGGTGTGCTCATGGTTGCGCTCTCGAACCTCGCGGGCTGCGGCCTGTTTTCCTCCGAGGAATCGAAGCTGGCTCGTGCTGACGAGCTCAAGTCAAGGGGTGACCTGAGCGGAGCTGCGATCGAACTGCGAAAGGTCGTGGACCGCAACGGGAGCAATGCACGCGCTTGGCTCCTCCTGGGGCAAGTCTCACTCGACACCGGGCAGCCGGCCGCGGCCGAGGGCCAACTGCGGAGGGCTCTCGAATTGGGTATCCCGCAGAAGGAAGTCATCGTGCCGCTCGGACTTGCCGTGCTGGGGCAAGGGGAGTTCGAGCGTGCGTTGGAGGAACTCGAGCCGTTCCGTGGCCAGGTCGACGTCCTCAAGCTGCGTGGGGATGCTTACCTGGCCCTCGCGCGACTCGACGACGCCAAGCAGGCGTACACGGAGGTCCTCGGACAGCAACCCGAATCGTTGGATGCGCGGATCGGACTGGCGCAGGTCGAGCAGAAGCGAGGCAACCCGGCAGAGGCGGAGAACCTGCTGGCGCAAGTGCTGGCCGATGACCCTGATTATCCGGCGGGGTGGCTCGCGCGTGGTTTGTTCGATCTCCAGTTGCGGCGTTACTCGGCCGCCGAGGCGGCGTTCCAGAGATCGATTTCGAGCAGCTCTGTGGCCCCTGCGGAGACACAGTTGGCGCTGCAGGGCTTGGTGGAGAGCCAGTGGAGGCAGGGCAAGTTCAGCCAAGCGTTGGTATCCGCGGAGCGCCTCCTGAAGCTCCTGCCCAACCATCCTCAACCGATGTATCTGCGTGGAGTCATCGCTTATGGCATGGGCGACTATGCCACGGCAAAGGACTACTTGCGGAAGGCTCTCGAGCGAGCACCCGGGCATCAGCCGGCCATGTTCCTGCTGGGGGCGACGCATTACGCGCAGGGCGATCTCGAGCAGGCGCACCGATATCTGGATGAGGCGCTGTCGGCGGCACCGGCCAGCCTGCCTGCTCGCAAGCTCCTGGCTGCGACGCGGCTGCGGCAGCAGAAGCCGCAGGAAGCTCTCGCCGCACTGGCTGCTATCAGTGCGGAAGCGATGGACAAGGACGTTCTGACTTTGCAGGGCGAGGCGACTATCCAGGCGGGCGACAAACGAGCCGGATTGCTGTACTTCGAACGCGCAGTGGCAGCCAACCCGAGTGACGCGTCGCTGCGAGCCCAGATGGCAGGCGCATACATGGCGACGGGTGATATCGACCATGCAATCGGGCTGCTTCAGGCGATTCCGGACTCGGGTCCTGGATCGGGTGAGCGCGACGTGATGTTGACGCTGGCCCATCTTCGCAAGGGTGATCACCAGGGGGCCCTCACCCTCGCCAAGGGTCTCGTTTCGCGCAGGCCCGATGACGTTGCTGCGATCAATCTGCTCGGCACCGCGTACCTTGCGCTCGGGGAGGCCGAGGAAGCGCGCGCAGCGCTGGCGAAGGCGCTGCAACTGCGCCCTGATGACCCGGTGGTCCTCATGAGCCTCGGTCGACTCGCCCTGCTCGAGGGAGATCCGGAGGAGGCTCGAGCCCGTTTCGAGCGCGTTGCCGTGCTGAGGCCAAGCAATGTGGAAGCTGCGCTGGCACTGGCGCGCCTGTCTGCTGTTCGCGATGACCAGACCGCTGCCAAGCAGTGGCTCGACCGGGCAGCGAACGCCGATCCTGCAGCCGTTGAACCTCAGGTCTTGCTGATCCAGTACGCGCTGCGTGCTGGCGATCGCGATCATGCGAGAGGCATCGTCCGTCGGCTGGTCGCGGCGCGCCCGGGGGAGCCGGCGGTGCAGAATGTCCAGGGCATTGTACAAAGCGCGGATGGCGAATTCGAGGAAGCGGTTCGCAGCTTCCGCAAAGCAGTCGAGGCCTCGCCGGGGTCGGCGAACTACACGTACAACTTGTCACGGGCAGAGCTTGCTCTGCAACGGCGAGGCGAGGCAAAGCGGCTGCTCAGGCGCGCGCTGGACCTGCAGCCGAGCCACCGCGGCGCAGTCACCACGCTCGCGCTGCTGGAAGCCCAGGATGGGGAGATCGCGCAGGCGCTCGCTCGCGCTCGATCGCTACAAGGCACTGAAGACACCAGAGAAGCGGGTTTGATGCTGGAAGGTGACCTCTGGATGGTCCGGAGAGACTTCAAACGGGCTGCGCCGGTCTACCGGACTGCGATGCAACAGGCACCCAGTCGAGGCTTGGCGTTAAAGGCCCATGAAGCGGTCAGGCGCGCGGGACTGCCCAATCCAGCCGAACCGCTGGAGCAGTGGCTGAAGGATAACCCTGCAGACTTGGGTGTCCGGCTGACGCTCGCGCTCGAGCGCCAGCGCGTCGGCGATTTCCGCGGCGCAGCAGGCGAGTACGAGATTATCCTGGGACGCCGGCCAAACGACGCCAACGTACTGAACAACCTGGCATGGTTTTACGCTCGGCTGGAGGATCCGCGGGCACTTCAGGTCGCCGAGCGGGCTTATAACCTGGACCCCGAGAACGGTCACATCGCTGACACGCTTGGGTGGTTGTTGGTTCAGAAAGGTGATCTGGAGCGCGCTCGGCAGTTGCTCGAGCAGGCGGCGAGGCAGCAGCCGGACAAGCCGGAGATCCGGTATCACCTGGCCGTTGCCTTGGCCAAGGCTGGTGCTCGGGACCGAGCGCGCGCAACATTGACGGCACTGATGACCGAGGGCAAGCCGTTCGAGGAGAGGGCAGATGCCAAGCGACTTCTCGACGAGCTATGAGGCGAGTTTGGTTGCCGTCTGGCTGCCCGATGGCATCTCCAGCCGGCTGCCTCAGGGGGGGACGCGGACATCGACACAATTGACAGATTTCTGCTCGGGATTTGACAAAGTTTTACGGCTGCTACTAGGCGATTGGCGGCATTGACCTATACACTTTCAATCGTCTGCCGCAGTGTAAGTGCAGGGGACCAGCCGAGCGATAGCACGGCGTACAACTAGGAGAATTCATAACATGCGCTTCATCCGAGCCCTCGTCTGCCTCGCCGCCATCACTTGCACCGGCGCGGCGGCCAATGCCACCCCGGTCACCTGGGTAGACAGCATCGATTTCAACCCGGATCGCTTTATCACGAGCGGTAGCTCGGTCAGTTACACGCACGACATCACCGACAATGGCTTCACGCCTCTGGTTGATTCGATCTTCGACTATTCGCTCTCCGTCGACCTCTTCGATGACGTCGACAGGAGCCTCGAGGTCGCACTGGTCGATGTGGCGGGCTTGGTGGGAGACCGTGTCTTCTTCGAGTTGTCAGGGAATGAATTTGGCGGCTGGTCTCTCGCGGGCTATACTCAGCTCGCGCTTACCGGCCTCTACGACGTAACGGTTTCCTCGATCTCCGGCGATTTCTTCCTCGGCGGGTCGACCCTCGTCGTGAGGGGGGATCAGCGGCAGTCCGTGCCGGAGCCGGGCACCGTGGGTCTTCTGGTGCTCGGCCTGCTTGCAGCAGTCTGGGCGTCGCGCAAGACGCTTCGCCGAGGCCAGGACTTCCCGAACACCGCCGCGCAGGCGCTCTGATTGATCCTCTTCGTCTGACGCACTGCAGCAGGCAGTGCGTCAGGCGGGCGGGCACGGCATTGCCACTCCACTCCCGCATATCCGAGTAAGCACTGCTTCCCTACGGCGCGCCTAATCCGGCGCCTTGGTGGGTGGGGCATTCGGTCAGTTCCGCTTCGCGTTCTCCTACGCCATTCCACTACCAGACGTCTTCGCGCACGTCGCTCCCGTCCCTCCCTGGGTAAAGAAGGTGGGTATGGGCACGGTGACGCCAGCACGGTCCGCTGCTGTGGAGCCTCGACGGCTACGGGGTTCAGGTCGGTGCAGACCTGAACAAGCCAACTGCTGCAGCGCCGCTGAAGGCCTTGGCGTTCGAACTGCGGGGAGCGAACTGTTTGAGGCGGCCGGAGTAGACCGCTGATAGCCGGGCGAGCGACCGTCGGCTGCGTCCGTGGGACCGACCAAGAAGTGGCCAGTCTGAATCGCGGACGAGATTCACCCCCACTGCTACAAACTCGACCTTTTCCTCGGCACCGTCTTCGCGTCCCGTTGCCGATCATTTGACATTACTGGGCCTATGCGAGCCCCATCTCGTAGACTCAAGCACAACCAACACGGCTTATTGGGGTATGGGGACATCGAGCATGAGGCTGCGAGAGGTTAGGGGATGTCCCGCACTTTGCCCCGAGGGATCACCGGATACGCAGCGCCCGTTGGCTGAGGATGATTGGAGCAAGTTGCCGTATTCCGTGCGAGCAGCGATTTTTTACGACTCCATGGGATACATTTGCGCCTGCTGTGGTGAGGTCTACATCCGGCAGCCGCTCTTGGACGTGAGGCTAGGCAGGTTGGACGCCACCCGAGCGGTCGTTACTGCCGCGGCAACCCACTCAAGCGGTGCGCTTCAGGATTAGCTGGTAAGCATTCCTGCTGTATGCCGATTTGGGATGCCTCGCGTGCGCGATTTTTCGTGCAAGCGGATGGCGCGTTCAAACTAACGACTGAACTGCGACGGGACTGAACGAGCGGCGTGACGCCTCCTCCAGCACCGCCAGCTGCGGACCGTCGAGTCCATGCCTTAGCTATCGTGGCTTCGACTCTGCACCCGACGACCGCTAACACTTATTTTGCAGAGAGTGCTTCCGCCTAGCGTGACTGTATCCTGAGAGCATGACTCGACAGAGCTCCGGACGCGATAATGCGGCGGACCCCCGATCGCCGTCGACGCTCGAGGTCTACAACGGGCTGCTGGAGCTATTGCGCAGGGCGGGTGTCCGTGAGCCGGGCGGGAGTGTGTCATGCCAGCGCGTTGGCGGCGCCAAACCGTCCTACCTTGTAGCGGCCGAGTCCTATATGGCGCCACGTGTGCAGACAGTGCTTACGAAGCTGCTGGCGCGGGCAATATACTTCACTGGAAGACCCAGCGTCGTCCTCTCGTTGGAAGAGGCGTGCAAGGTCGCTTCGTTCTCGGATACTGATCAACCGAACGCCACATAGCGCGGCGTTTGCACCACGTCGATGCACTCCTCCTGATATAGCCCGCAGGAGGTCTAGGTATCCAGCTCCGTCTTCGCGCCGGCGAGTCACGTCGCCCCCTTGGTGAATCATCTACCGCGGGCACCTCACTAGCTCATCCGCCGCAACTTGGCGTTAGAAGGCAGCGATGGGAATCTCCCGCTTCGTGCAGTTCACCGCCGCGATCGTGTTGGCAGTGGCTGCGGCGCCAGTGGCGGGGGCCGCCTACCTGCCATCCTTCAGCGCGCTCCATGTCTGCGGCGACAGCCTGTATTGACTCACCGAACTCGTCCAGCCGTGCTATCCGGTCGCACTGACCGGCAATCCCTCCGGCCCATCCTGTGCGGATCCCAAGCATCATCTGTTCTGGGACGAGATGCATCCCACCGCGCGTGCGCACGAGAATCCTCGCGCAGGCCGCGCTCACGGCGCTGGTCGTACCCGAGCTGGATGGGATGAAGCTGGTTGCATCGGCGTAGGGCTTGTTCGCCGCCGTGCAGATGGCACAAAGAAAGAGCGGCAGGTCGCAGACCTGCCGCTGCAAGGACCCGGGGAGGGTCTGAGGAGGAAGGAGCTGCGGCGCCAGCGGCGCCGCGGCAACGCGCGACGCCGTCACAAGGGGAGAGGCGGCACCGCACGCTTCACACGTTAAGCGCAAACGGCTGCCGGCGATTGCACGCGATTGCGCTGTTTCGGAACGTTCTTGCGCACCGGGAATCCTTCCCTGTGACCGCGGGTCGCTTTCCGCTATCCTCCTGCGCCCCGAGGCGTGGTCTCGACTCGGGTAGAATACGAACCATTCTCATCTGATCTTGCCCTTGCGCGGGGGAGTGCAGGGATTGGCAGCCATGGCCGCACCGGTCGGCGCGTTCCATTCGCGTCCGGTGCTCGCAGCAGTGATCCTGTGCCATCTGCTGGCAGGCGTCGCCCTGTTCCAGGTGCTCGACCGCGCCCATCTGCGGCCGCCCGAGCCGATCACGGTCACGCTGATCTCCGAGCCGCCGCCCGCGGAGACGCCGCCGGAACCCTTGCCCCAGGCCGACGTCCCGCCGCCCGTCAAGCCGGCGCCCAAGGTGGCTGCAACGCCGCCGGCACCCGCACCTGTCCCGGAGCCTCCACCGCAACCGGTGGTGCAGCCGGAGCCGCCGCCACCCGTTCGCCAGGTTCAGCCGCCCCCGGAGCCGCCGCCTCCGCCCGTGCGCCAGGTCCAGCCGACACCGGAGCCGCCGCCACCGCCCCCGGTGCGCCAGGTCGAGCCGCGGCCGGAGCCCGTCGCGCCGCCCCCGCCGGTGGCGCGGGCCGAGCCCGAAGCGCCTGCGGTCCGGAACCCGGAGCCGGTCAGGCCCGCCACGCCCACTCCGCCCACTCCGCCCGCGCCGGTGACTGCGGTCGCGCCGGCAGTGCCGGCCGCGCCGGTGCGTTCTGCTCCAGCGGCGGAAGCGCCAGTCTCGGAGCCGCTGTACGGGGCCGACTACCTGCACAATCCCAAGCCTGACTACCCGCTGATGTCGCGCAGGAGGGGCGAGGAGGGCGTGGTGCTGCTGCGCGTGTTCGTCACCGCCGACGGCGACCCGCGCGAGGTGCAGTTGAAGGAAGGCTCCGGCCATCCGCGCCTCGACCGGGCCGCGCAGGAGATAGTCCAGAAGTGGAAGTTCATCCCCGCCAAGCGCGGCAACCAGCCGGTTGACGCGTGGGTGGTGGTGCCGATCCGATTCTCCCTGAAGGGTTGACCGAATGACCGAAACGAGCCGCTTCGGGTTTGCGCACTTCCTCGCGCAGACCGACCCCGTCGGGATCGCCGTGCTGGCGATCCTGCTCCTGATGTCGATCGCGAGCTGGTACCTGATCGTGCTGAAGAGCGTGCGCAACCGGCAGATGCGCCTACGCGCCGACGCCTTCCTCGAGCGCTTCTGGAACGCGCCGTCGCTGGATGCGATCGCGGCAGAAGCTGCGAGCTCCGGGAACGAGCCGTTCGGCCGCCTCGCCGCGCAGGGCATCGAGGCTTCGCGCCACTGGTCGCGCGCGTCGGCCGCCAACCTCGCGCAGGGCGGTGGCCGGGACGAGTTCCTCACCCGTGCCATCCGTCGCGCAATCACACGCGAGACCGCAGCGCTCGAGTCCGGCCTCACCGTGCTGGCCTCGGTCGGCAGCACGGCGCCCTTCGTTGGCCTGTTCGGCACGGTCTGGGGCATCTACCACGCGCTGCTGGGGATCGGCTCCGCCGGCAACGCAACTCTGGACACCGTCGCGGGTCCCGTCGGTGAGGCGCTGATCATGACCGCGCTCGGCCTTGCGGTCGCGATCCCCGCGGTGCTCGCCTACAACGCGTTCGTGCGGCGCAACCGGCTGCTGCTGGCAGAACTGGATGGATTCGCGCACGACCTCCACGCGTTCCTGCTCACCGGCGCGAAGCTCAACAGCGGGGGGCAGCCTGCGCAGGCCGCGCGCAGCGGTGCGGCACAACCCGCCCCGCGGCCGGGAGCGGCGTGATGGCCTTCGGCGGATTCGGCGACAACGAGAGCGGCCGGCCGATGGCGGAGATCAACATGATCCCGCTCATCGACGTGATGCTGGTGCTGCTGGTGATCTTCATCGTGACCGCGCCGCTGCTCACGCACGCGATCCGCGTCAACCTGCCCACCGCGAACGCCGCCAACAACCTGGAAAAGCCCCAGGTCGTCACGCTGAGCATCGACGCCGCGGGCACGCTGTACTGGGACCAGGCGCCGGTCACACGGGACGAACTGCGTGTGAAGCTGGCCGAGGCGGCACGCCTCGACCCGCAGCCGCAGATCAACCTGCGCGCGGAGTACACGACCCAGTATCAGAGCCTGGCGGAAGTGATGGCCGATGCGCAGAACGCGGGGATCTCGAGGCTGAGCTTCGTCACCCAGCCGCAGCGGCCCTGACGGGGGCTCGGCGCGCCCCTCGCTGCCGGCGCTCAGCGCGCCGCTTCGGTTGGCGCTCAGCGCGCCGGGGGCTTGGAAGCGTCGGTGGGCTGGCGGTCGAGCAGGATGTCCTCCATCCGCATCTGGATCGAGGACTTTATCTTGGGGTGCGTCAGGATGTAGAAGCGGTTGTCCCGCATCCCTTCGAACACCGTCTCCGCAACCTGCTCGGCCGTGATGCGGCCCGACTGCACGGCGTGGCGCATCTGCTCTTCCTGGGCCTGCTCGTCCGCCGTCTTCGTGCGTGGCGGATTGCGCAGCGCGGCGGGGCGGTTGCGCTCGGAATCGGAAATGCCGGTCGGGACGTAGGCCGGGCACAGCAGGGACACCGACACTTTCGCGTTGCGTTCGGCCAGGTCGTGGTACAGGCACTCGCTCAGCGTCACCACCGCGTGCTTCGACACGCAATAGAGCCCCATGTTGGGAACCGAGAGCAGGCCCGCCACCGAGGCGGTGTTCACCACGTGGCATTCGACGTCCTGGCGCAGCATGATCGGCAGGAAGGTGCGCACGCCGTGGATCACGCCCCAGACGTTGACGCCCATCACCCACTCCCAGTCGGCGACGGTGTGCTCCCACACCCGCCCGCCGGGCGCGACCCCGGCGTTGTTGCAGAGCACGTGCACGGCGCCGAACGTGGCGAGCGTCTTCTCGGCCAGGCGCTCGATGTCCTGCGCGCGGGAGACGTCGGTCCAGATGCCGATCACCGGCACGCCGGACTTGCGGAAGTCGGTCTCCACCTTGCGCAGCGACTCCTCCTCGACGTCGGCGAGGACGAGTTTCATGCCTTCGGCGGCGAAGCGCCGCGCCATGGCGAGACCCAGCCCGCTCGCGCCGCCGGTGATGACTGCGACCCTGTCCCGGAAATCTTTCATGCGTGGAGGCGTGCGGTGCGACGAGGAGGAGAGCAGGCAATTCTAGCACGCGGCCCGCCGGCACCCGGCCTGGTTTGCGCCGCGTGACAGCCGCGCGGTATGCTCGCTGGCCCACTGTCTTGGCGGCGGATGCGCGTGCCCCGGAACAGCGGCACAATGTGCAGCCTGCTGCGTAACTTCCCATAGAACGACATGCACGACCAGTTCATCGGCACGATGCCCGTGCAGGACAAGCACCGCTTCGACACCGCCAGCCTCGAGCGCTTCATGGCCGCCAGGGTGGAGGGTTACCGCGGTCCGCTCGAAGTCCAGCAGTTCCGCGGCGGCCAGTCCAACCCCACCTTCATGCTCGTGACCCCGGGCCAGCGCTACGTGCTGCGGCGCAAGCCCCCGGGCAAGCTGCTGCCCTCCGCCCACGCCGTGGACCGCGAGTACCGCGTGATCACCGCGCTGCACGGTGCCGGCATCCCCGTGGCGCGCAGCTACGCCCTGTGCGAGGACGAGAGCGTGCTCGGCACGGCCTTTTACATCATGGAGTACGTGCACGGCCGCGTGTTGTGGGACCAGGGCCTGCCGGGCATGGAGCCGACCGAGCGCGCCGCCATCTACGCCGAGCTCAACCGCGTGATCGCCGCGCTGCACCAGGTGGACTACACGGCAGTCGGCCTGGCCGACTACGGCAAGCCCGGCACCTACCTGGCCCGCCAGATCGCGCGCTGGACCAAGCAGTACCGCGCCTCGGAGACCGAGAAGATCGACGCGATGGAGCGGCTGATGGAGTGGCTGCCGGAGCACATCCCGGCCGACGACGAGACCCGCGTGGTGCACGGTGACTACCGGATGGACAACGTCATCTTCCATCCGACCGAGCCGCGCATTCTCGCGGTGCTCGACTGGGAACTGTCCACGCTGGGCCATCCGCTGGCCGACTTCTCCTACCACTGCATGTCCTGGCGGCTGGCGCCCGGCGAGTTCCGCGGCATCGCCGGGCTCGACCTGAAGGCGCTGGGCATCCCCAGCGAGGAGGAGTACGTGGCCATGTACTGCCGCCGCACCGGCCGCACGCATATCGACAACTGGGACTACTACAGCGCGTACAACATGTTCCGCCTCGCGGGCATCCTGCAGGGCATCATGAAGCGCGTGATCGACGGCACCGCCGCGAGCCAGCACGCGGTGGACCAGGGCAAGCGCGCGCGCCCGCTGGCCGAGGCAGGGTGGCGGCAGGTGGAGAAGATCCTGTCCAAGGGTTGAGTCGGAACCACGATCACCGCAGAGGACGCAGAGGGCCGCAGAGGAAACCAACCGGTCCCGGGCACTTGAACTTGTCCTTGGTTCTCCTCTGCGTCCTCTGCGTCCTCCGCGGTTGAAGCGTTTTGTTGTAAAGGCGAATCATGAAAGCAGTGCTGTGCAAGGAGCTGGGCCCACCGGAGAAGCTGGTGGTGGAGGAGGTCCCTTCGCTGAAGCCGGGCAAGGGGCAGGTGGTGGTCGGCGTGCGCGCCGCGGGCGTGAACTTCCCCGACACGCTGATCATCCAGGGCAAGTACCAGTTCAAGCCGGAGCCGCCGTTCTCTCCGGGCGGCGAGGTCGCCGGCATCGTCAAGGCGGTGGGCGAGGGCGTGACCAGCGCGAAGCCGGGGGACCGGGTCATCGCGACCTCCACCTTCGGCGGCTTCGCCGAGGAGATGCTGGTCGATGCCGACCGCCTCGTGCCGATGCCGGACGCGATGGACTTCGTGCCGGCCTCGGCCTTCATTCTCACGTACGGCACCTCGTATCACGCGCTCAAGGACCGCGCGCAGCTCAAGGCCGGCGAAACCCTGCTCGTGCTCGGGGCCTCCGGCGGCGTGGGCATCGCGGCGGTCCAGCTCGGCAAGGCGATGGGCGCCCGCGTGATCGCTGCAGCCTCCAGCGACGCCAAGCTCGCGGTGTGCCGCGACAACGGGGCAGACGAGGTGATCAACTATGCCAGCGAGGACCTGCGCGCGCGCGTGAAGGCGATCACGGCGGGGCGCGGGGTGGACGTCGTGTACGACCCGGTGGGGGGGCCCTATTCCGAGCCCGCGCTGCGCGACATGGCGTGGAACGGCCGCTTCCTGGTCGTCGGCTTCGCGGCCGGCGATATTCCGAAGGTGCCGCTCAACCTCGCGCTGCTGAAGGGCTGCTCGATCGTGGGCGTGTTCTGGGGCGCGTTCACGCGCAACGAGGCGGAGCGCAACCGCCGCAACAACGAAGAGCTGATGCAGCTGTACGTGGCAGGCAAGGTCAAGCCGCACATCCACGCGACCTATCCGCTCGAGCGCGCGGCCGAGGCGCTGAACGAGGTGCTGAACAAGCGGGTGAGCGGGAAGGTGGTGCTGACGACTTGAGCGAACTGCTTGCCCCCTACCGCATGGACCGCAGAGGACACAGAGGAACGCAGAGGAACAGCAAGAAGGGCATTGAACGTCCGGGACATCGAGGCAGGGTTTGGCAGTCCTCTGCGATCCTTTGCGTCCTCTGCGGTCAATGCGTTTGGAAGTAGTGCACTGAGCCGGCGCGACAGACGCTGGCCTGGAGGAGAACGATGAAGTCCACCATGATGCAGGTCCCGCTCAACCTGAACCACTTCCTCGAGCGGGCGGGCAAGCTGTTCCGCGGCGTCGAGATCGTCTCGCGCATGCCCGACAAGTCTCTCCATCGCTGCACCTACGCCGACATGTATCGCCGCGCGCGCCTGCTGGCGGAGGCCCTGCAGAAGGCCGGGCTGCGCCGCCACGACCGGGTCGCGACGCTCATGTGGAACCACTACGCGCACTTCGAGGCCTACTTCGGGGTGATCGCCTCGGGCGGCGTGCTGCATACGCTCAACCTGCGCCTGGCCCCGCTGGAGATCGGTTTCATCGCCAACCACGCCGCAGACCGCTTCCTCATCGTCGACGACATCCTGCTGCCGCTGTTCGAGCAGTTCCGGGCGCAGACCAAGATCGAGAAGGTGATCGTGGTGTCGCTGACCGGCAAGCCCGTGCCGGCCGGCTACACCGACTACGAGGACTTCCTGAAGACCGCGAGCGGCGACTGGGACTACCCGGAGGCCGACGAGAACGACCCGATCGCCATGTGCTACACGTCGGGCACGACCGGGCAGCCCAAGGGCGTGGTGTACTCGCACCGCTCGCAGGTGCTGCATACGCTGGTGCAGTGCCAGCCGGACGTGGTGGGCATGTCGGGTCACGACGTGCTGCTGCCGGTGGTGCCGATGTTCCACGCCAACGCATGGGGCGTGCCGTACGCCGCGGCCATGCTGGGCACCAAGATGGTCTTCCCCGGCCCGCACCTGCATCCCGACGACCTCCTGCCGCTGCTCCAGGACGAGAAGGTCACGCTCTCCTGCGGCGTGCCCACGATCTGGCTGGGAATGATCCAGATCCTCGAGCGCAGCGCGGGCAAGTGGAAGCTGCACCCGAAGCTGCGCCTGACGGTCGGCGGGTCCGCCGTGCCGGAAAGCCTGATCCGCGCCTACGCGCAGCAGGGCATCGAGATCATCCAGGGCTGGGGCATGACCGAGACCTCGCCGCTGGGCACGGTCTCGAAGGTACACCAGCTGCAGGGCGAGGTGACCGCGGATGAACGCTACAGGACCATCGCCGCGCAGGGCTATCCGATCCCGCTGGTGGACCTGCGCCTCATGGGCGATGGCGGCGAGCAGCCGTGGGACGGCCAGGCGGTGGGCGAGATCCAGGCCCATGGTCCGTGGATCACCGGCAGCTACCACGACCTGCCGCAGTCCGAGACCAGCTTCACCGACGACGGCTGGCTGCGCACCGGGGACGTCGCCTGCATGACGCCGCTCGGGCTGGTGAAGATCACCGACCGCACCAAGGACCTGATCAAGTCCGGCGGCGAGTGGATCAGCTCGGTCGATCTGGAGAACGCGATCATGGGGTGCCCGGGCGTGGCGGAGGCTGCCGTGGTGGCCGTACCGCACCCCAAGTGGGCGGAGCGCCCCCTGGCCGTGATCGTGCGCAAGGAGGGCGCGAGCGTGGACGAGGCGCAGATCCGCCAGTTCCTCGCGCCGAAGTTCGCGAAGTGGGCGATCCCCGACGCGTACGTCTTTGCCGATTCGATCCCCCGCACCTCCACCGGCAAGTTCCTCAAGACGGCCCTGCGCGACAAGTACCGCGACTGGAAGTGGGCCGACGCCTAGCAATCCTTCCCCTGCCGCTCCGCCTCTCCCCTCGCGGGAGAGGGCCGGGGTGAGGGGTAAGTTCGAACGGAACCCCACATGAACTTCGAGCTGAACGACGAGCAGCGCCTCATCCGCCACACGGCACGCGAGTTCGCCCGCAAGGAGATCCTGCCGGTCGCGGCGAGATGCGATCGCGAGGCCTCCTTCCCGATGCAGGTCGCGGCGAAGGGGCGCGAGGTGGGCGTGGTCAACCTGACCATCCCGCGCGAGTACGGCGGCAGCGGCTGGGGTGTGCTCGAGCAGGTGATCGTCGCCGAGGAACTGGCCTGGGCCTGCGCCGGGATCGCCGGCGGGCTGGGTCTGAACTCGATCTTCGGCGACGTCTTCCAGGTCGCCGGCTCGCCGGCGCAGAAGAAGGAAGCCTTCGGCCGCCTGCTGTCCGGGGAATTCGGCGCGTACGCGGTGACCGAACCGGCCGCCGGCTCCGACGTCGCGGGCATCCGCACGCGCGCCGTGCGCAAGGGCGATCGCTATGTGCTCAATGGCAGCAAGGTGTGGATCTCGAATGCGCCGCTGGCAAGCATGTTCGTGGTGGTCGCGAAGACCGACGCCGATGGGCGCCACAAGGGCATCAGCGCCTTCTTCATCGATCGCGACACGCCGGGGTTGACGGTGGGCGCGCCGCTCGGAAAGCTCGGCCAGCGCGCCGATCCGGCCGCGGAGGTGTTCCTCAACGACGTCGAGGTGCCGGAGAGTGCCCTGATCGACGGCGAGGGCGCCGGCTTCCTGATCGCGATGAAGGTGTTCGACCGCTCGCGTCCGGGCGTGGCCGCGCTGGGGGTGGGCCTGATGCAGCGCTGCCTCGACGAGGCCAGGCAGTACGCACAGACGCGCCAGACCATGGGCAAGCCGATCATCGAGCACCAGGCGATCGGGCACAAGCTGGCCGACATGGCGGTGAACGCCGAGGCCGGGCGGCTGCTCGTGCACCAGGCCGCGTGGCTGCTCGACAGCGGCCGGCGCAACACGCTGCAGGCCGCGTATGCGAAGGTGTTCGCCGCAGACCGCGCGATGGCGGCCGCCACGGAGGCGGTGCAGATCTTCGGCGGCATGGGCTACAGCACCGAGTATCCGGTGGAGAAGCTGTTCCGCGATGCCAAGGTGCTGCAGATCTACGAAGGCACGAGCGAGATCCAGCGCAACATCATCGCGCGCGAGCTGGCGCGGGGGTGATCTACTGCAACCGCATTTGACGCAGAGGACGCAGAGGAACACAGAGGAACGTCAGAGATCGCAGGGGCGTTGTTTCCTGACCCAGGGTCACGAGCCATGTGACCGACGCCCAGTGCCTTCCTCTGCGATCCTCGGCGTCCTCTGCGGTCCATGCGGTTGGTTTTCCTGGTTTGGAGGGAGATAAGGAGCATGTCGCAGGCCGCCACCACCAAGACCCGCATCTTCCACGAGCTCGACTTCGACCAGCCGGGCAAGCAGATCGGCTACCTGCGCGTGCCGCAGTCGCGCGATGGCGGGGCGTGGTCCACGATCGAGGTGCCGATCGCCGTGGTCAACGGCAGCAAGGGCCCGGCAGTCCTCTTCACCGGCGGCGTGCACGGCGACGAGTACGAGGGCCAGATCGCGGTCTCGCGCCTGGCGCGCCGGCTCGACCCGCAGAGCCTGCGCGGGAAGGTGATCCTCATGCCGGCGATCGACCTGCCTGCCGCGCTGGCGGGCCGGCGCATGTGTCCGATCGACGGCCGCGACTTCAACCGCTGCCTGCCCGGCGACCCGGGCGGCAGCTTCTGCCAGATGCTGGCGCACTTCGTCGACAGCGTGCTGCTGGCGCAGGTCGAGGTGTCGGTGGACATCCACGCGGCGGGCAACGCGATGGAGGCCGCGCCCAGCTCCACCATGCACTGGGTGGAAGACCCCGGCATCGTGGCGCGTACCAGGGCGCTGGCCGAGAACTTCGCGGCACCCTGGAACGTGGTGTTCTGGGGTGTGGACGAGGGCGGCACCATGTGCTCGGCCGCGGAGCGCCGGCGCGTGCTGGCGATCTCGACCGAGCTCGGTGGTTACGGGCGCGTGAGCGTGGAAGGCGTGCGGCTGGCCGAGCGCGGCCTGGACAACGTGCTCAAGTGGATGGGCATGGTCGAGGGCAAGCCCGACACCGCGCAGGCGGATGGTGCGCCCGGCACCCGCCACATGCAGGTGCGCGACCAGAAGGGCTACGTGTTCGCGCCCAGCGAGGGCCTGTTCGAGCCGCTGCACCTGCCCGGCGCGCAGGTGCGCGCAGGCCAGCTCGCGGGCTGGCTGCACTTCATCGAGGAGTGGGCCCGGCCGCCCGTCCCGCTGGAGTTCCGCAGCGACGGCTTCATCTGGATGGCCCCGGGATCGGGCCGCGTGAAGAAAGGCGACGTGGTCGGCGTGGTGATGCAGCCTTACGCCGGCTGAAGCTCGCTCCAACATAACCATACCGGAGGGACCCTGTGAGCACACTCTTTGGCGCGAGTCATCGCGCATTGCAGGACCAGTTCGACACCCGGCGCATCGCCGACAAGATCGACGAGCTCGCCATCCACGCCGAGCTGGGCGACATGGACAAGGCGTTCATCGAGTCGCGTGACATGTTCTGGCTGGCGAGCGTCGACCACGAAGGCCGCCCGACGGTCTCGTACAAGGGCGGGGATCCCGGCTTCGTGCGCGTGCTCGACCCCAAGACCATCGTGTTTCCGCTCTACGACGGCAACGGCATGTTCTACTCCGCGGGCAACGTCTCGACCCACGGCAAGGTCGGAATGCTGTTCATGGACCTGGAGCGGCCCAACCGCATGCGCGTGCAGGGCGACGCCGTGGTGAGCGACCGCGATCCGCTGCTGGCGAGCTTCCACGAGGCGCTGCTGCTGGTGCGCGTGACGGTCACCGAGGTGTGGCCCAACTGCCCGCGCTACGTGCACCGGTTCCAGAAGGTGCAGGCCTCGCGCTACGTGCCGCGCACCGAGTGCGCCACGCCGCTCGCCGGCTGGAAGCGCATCGACCTGCTGCAGGCCGACCTGCCGGCCAAGGACCAGGGGCGGGCGCAGAAGGAGGGCGGGCTGTTGAGCATCGAGGACTGGTTCGGCAAGGTCGCGCAGGGCAGCCCGGAAGCCTGAACCGGGCGCTCCCTTCCACCGGACCATGCGAGACGGGCCGGCGGGATCACTCCCGCCGGCCCGTCGTCTCTTGCGTCTCCGCTCAGGTCCGGCCGGGGCGCGTCGTTTCCGCGAAATTGGCCTTGTCCCGGGGGGTGGGCGCCGGCAGGTCGTACGCGGTCACGGTGCCGCGGCCGTTGCCGGGGGCAGCCTTGGCGCTCTGCGCGCTCGGGAAGGTCGCGCCCGGTGCCGCATACACGCTGTCGCGTCCGGTGGACTGGCCGGCGACGGCGCTGGTGGCGAACAGGGCGAGGGCGATGGCGACGAGTTTGGCGTTCATGGTGTTCTCCTTGCAGGGAGTGGTTGGGAACTCGGATCAGTTCGAGGCGACCAGCACCGGGGTGCAGACGATCACCTCGCCGCTGAGGACGCATTTGGAATCACCCAGGCTGAACTTCGCTTCCTGACGCCCGTCGCTGCTGGTCACCTGGATCGTGCGGTCTGCGAAGGCAGACGTGGCGGTCAGCAGGGTGCCGATCAGGAGGGCTTGCAGGATCTTGGTGGTCGTCATGGTCTGGGTGCTCCGTGCTGCGTTCTTGTTGAGACCAATGTACGGCCGGGGGTCGGTTCCGCTCGCTGAACTGCGACGCACGCGGGGTGTGCGGTATTCACACACCGGGCCGGGCGCAGGCGGGGCCGGCGGCGACGCCGTGGCGCAGCTCTTGCGTCGGGAGGGGCCATGTTCCGCATGGTCCGCATCCTGGTCCTCCTGCTGATCCTGCTGCTGGCCGCCGCCGGCACCTGGCTGGCGCGCGCCCGGACGACCTCCTGGGAGCACACGCTGCGGGTGGTGGTGTTCCCCATCGACGCCGACGGCTCGCCTGCCACCCGGGCCTATGTTGCCGGGCTCGACCGTGCCAGCTTCCAGGCGATCGACGAGTTCTTCGTCGAGGAGGGCCGCCGCTACGGCGTGCCGCTGTCCGACCCGGTGGACGTGTTCCTGGCGCCGGAGATCCGCGCGCTGCCGCCGCCGGCCCCGCGCGGGGGCAACCTGGCGCAGGTGATGCTGTGGAGCCTGCAGCTGCGCTTCTGGGCCTGGCGCCACGCCCGCTACGACGGCCCCGCGCCGGACATCCGGATCTTCGTGCTCTACCATGACCCGGCCCGGGTGCAGCGGGTGCCGCATTCGCTCGGACTGCAGAAGGGCTTGCTGGGCGTGGTCTACGCCTTCGCCTCCGAGGAGCAGGCCGGCCCGAACAGCGTGGTGATCGCTCACGAGCTGCTGCACACGCTCGGCGCTACCGACAAGTACGACCCCGTCACCAACCTGCCGCTCCACCCACTGGGTTACGCCGATCCGCAGCGCGATCCGCTGTGGCCGCAGGATCACGCGGAGATCATGGCGGGACGCATTCCGCTGTCGTCCCGGCAGGCCGAGATCCCCCCCGCGCTGGCGCAGACCCTCATCGGTCCGGGCACGGCGCTGGAGATCCGCTGGCTGCGCTGATCGCGCGGGCCGTGGCAGTTGCGGTACAGTCCGCACCATGGCAACCGACCAAGACCCCAGGGGCTTCCGCCGCAACCTCACCAACTACGGTGACCGCGGATTCGCGATCTACCTGCGCCGCTCGTTCGCGCGCTCGATGGGCTATTCGCTCGACATGCTCGACCGGCCGATCGTCGGCATCGCGCAGAGCGGGAGCGACTTCAACAACTGCCACCGCTCGATGCCGGAGCTGGTGGCGGCGGTCAAGCGCGGCGTGCTGGCGGGCGGTGCGCTGCCGCTCGAGTTCCCCACCATCTCGCTGGGCGAGATCTTCCTCAGCCCCACCAGCCTGATGTTCCGCAACCTCATGTCCATGGACGTCGAGGAGATGATCCGCGCACAGCCGATGGACGCGGTGGTGCTGATCGGCGGTTGCGACAAGACCGTGCCGGCCCAGCTGATGGGCGCGGTGTCCGCGGACCTGCCTGCGGTCCAGCTGGTGACCGGCCCGATGATGGCGATGCCCTACCGCGGTGAGCGGCTGGGTGCGTGCACGGATTGCCGGCGGTTCTGGGCGCGTTATCGCGCGGGCGAGGTGAGCGACGAGGGCATCCACGAGATCGAGGGCAAGCTGGCGACGACGGCCGGCACCTGTGCCGTGATGGGTACCGCGAGCACGATGGCCTGCATCGCCGAGGCCCTGGGCATGGCGCTCGAGGGCAGCGCCGCAATCCCGGCCGTGCACGCGGACCGGCTGCGCATGGCCGAGGCGTCCGGCGCGCGCGCCGCGCAGATGGCCCTGCACGGCGGCGTGCGGCCCAGCGCCATCGTCACGCCGAAGTCGGTCGAGAACGCCCTGCGCGTGCTGCTGGCGATCGGCGGCTCGACCAACGCGATCATCCATCTCACCGCCATTGCAGGGCGCGCCGGTATCCCGATCGACCTGCGCCGGCTCAACCAGCTCTCGGACGAGACCCCGGTCCTGGTGGACCTCAAGCCGACCGGCCAGCATTACCTGCAGGACCTGCATGCGGCCGGGGGCCTGAGCGCGGTGCTGTGGGAGCTGCGCGACCTGCTCCATCTCGACTGCCCGACCGTCGAGGGCGGTACCCTGGGGGATCGGCTGGCGTCGAAGCCCGCATGGGTCGACCACGTCGTGATCCGCCCGCGCGGCGAGCCGATCGACCCCCATGGCGGACTGGTCGCGCTGTTCGGCAACCTGGCCCCGGACGGCGCGATCCTGAAGCGCTCCGCGGCCGATGCGCGCCTGTTCGAGCGGGAGGCGCGTGCGGTGGTGTTCGAGTCGCTGGAGGACCTGGCGGCGCGGATCGACGATCCGGCGCTGGACGTGACACCCGAGGATTTCCTGGTGTTGAAGAACGCTGGTCCGTGCAGTGCGGCGGGCATGCCCGAAGCCGGCTACCTCCCCATCCCGAAGAAGCTGGCCCAGGCCGGGGTCAAGGACATGGTGCGGATCTCGGATGCACGGATGAGCGGCACGGCTTACGGCACCGTGGTGCTGCACGTGAGCCCGGACGCGGCCAGCGGCGGCCCGCTCGCCCTGGTGCGGTCAGGGGACCGGATCAGGCTGAGCGTGGGTGCCAGGCAGCTGGAGCTGCTGGTTGCGGCGGAGGAGCTGGAACGGCGGCGGGCGGGACGGGTCCCGGCCGTGCGCCCGGAGCGCGGGTATGCGCGGCTCTACGCCGAGCACATCACCCAGGCGGGCGCGGGGTGCGACTTCGATTTCCTGCGCGGGCGCGATCGCACGGCCTGAGGGCCGGTCGCCGCGCAGGGGAGGTGGGTCAGCCCTTGCTCTTCTTGCGCATGATGATCAGGACCACGAGGACGACGACCCCGACGGCCATCGCGATATCCAGCATGGACATGAACTGCCTCCGTTAGCGGTTTTCTTGGTTGGTGCAGGTCACGTGGACCGGCGAGTTGAACGAATGCACCCGATACTTGCGCTATATCGGCGGCATCCAGATCGCCTTTAGTGGTGCCCCCTAGGGACGAGCCGGATTTTCGCCCCAGTAGATCGGCACGTCCACCTTCTTCGGGCGGGCCAGCTCCTCCAGGTAGCGCGACGGTGTCATGTCCCAGGCGTACTCGGTCAGCCGCTTCTGCATCGCCCGCACCCGCTCGGGGTCGCGCTCGGCCAGGTTGTCCTCCTCCGAGGGATCGGCGCGCAGGTTGTAGAGCTCCAGCTTGGAGGGCAGGGTCGCCTGCCAGATCAGCTTCCAGTCCCCCATCCGCAGCGCGCCGCGGAATTCCTCCACGTTGATCAGCACCTCCTGCCGGGGGGAGGGCTTGCCGCGCGCGATGGTGTCCCAGGCATCCATGCCGTCCACCGGCTTGGTCTGCTGCGGCACGACGCCCGCGAGCTTGAGCAGGGTGGGATAGAGGTCGACGACGTGCAGCAGTTCGGTACAGATGCCGGTCTGCACCTGTCCGGGCCACCACACGAACGCTGCTGCGCGCACGCCGCCTTCGTGCAGCCCGCCCCGTCCGCCCTTGAACGCGCCGTTGCTGGCGACGTTCGCGCTGGGATCGCCATCGCCCGTGGGGTACTTGCGCTTGATCGCACCGCCGGTGCCGGCGTGGAAGATCACCAGGGTGTCCTTGAGCATGCCGCGCTTCTCCAGCGCCTTGATGGCCTGTTCCAGCGCACTGTCCGCGGCGGTGACCATGGCGCGGTAGAACCGCAGCGGCGGCTCGCCCCCGGTGTAGAAGTTGATGTAGGGCTTGGTGCCCAGGAGCGGCGCCTCGGGTGCGGCGATGGACAGGTGCATGAACAGCGGCGTGGCGGGGTCGTGCCCCGCGATCACCGTGGCGGCCTCGCGGCCCAGCAGCGTGGTGACGTAGCCGTCCTCCTTCAGGCGCTTGTCGTTGCGCCACCAGTCCGGCCGGCCGCCGGCGTCGGTCTTCTTCTCCTGGTCGATCTGTCCACCCAGGTGGCCGTAGAACAGGTCGTAGCCGCGCGCATTGGGGCGGTCCTCCTTGCGGGTCTGGCCCAGGTGCCACTTGCCGATCAGCACCGTGCGATAGCCGCCCTCCTGCAGTGCCTTGGGCAGGACCATCTCGTCCTCGGGCAGCGCGAACTCGCTGAACCACTGGATCTGCAGCGTCTGCAGCCCGTAGCGCATCGGGTAGCGCCCGGTCATCGCCGCCGCTCGCGTCTGGGTCGAGAACGGCTGCACGTAGAAGTGCTCCAGCCGCACGCCCTCGCGTGCGAGCCGGTCGATGGTGGGAGTGCGGATGGTGCTGCCGTGATAGCCCACGTCCTGCCACCCCAGCGAGTCGGCGGTCACGTACAGGATGTGCGGCCGGCTCTTCTGCGGCTGCACCTCGTCGCCGCTGACGCCGGGCGCAGGCGTCTCGTTGCGCGGGATACGCGTGTCCCGCGGCGTCGCAGCGTCGGCGGGCAGCAGCACCAGCAGCGCGAGCAGGACAACGATGCTGCGGTGCACGTAGGAAAGCTCAGGACGGCGCATGAAGCAGGTCGGTCGGCCGGGTGAAAGGGAGCGCCGATGTTACCGTGCCTTGCGTGCGGTTGGACATCTCGGCGCCGCCCCGATGCGGTACGCGCGCCCGCCGACTTTGCCGCCGGCATCGGCTACAATTGAACGTTCTATGCAGTCGCTCCAGTCCCCAACGCCAGAGCGCCAGGCCATCCAGCACGCTCTGCTGCGGGTCGAGCGTCGCCTGCGTCTCAATCGCACTCTGCACCTCACGGCGCTGCTCGCGGGCCTGCTCCTGGTCGGGCTGATCACGTGGCGGTTGCTCGATTGGCTCGGCGACGCCGCGCCGGCAGCCTCGGCCCTCGTCGTGCTGCTCGGGCTCCTCGCCGGCATCGGGTTGGTGCTGTGGCTGGTTGCGGCCCTGCTCGGCAGGCCCATCAAACCGACCGACGCGGCCGGCGAAGCCGACCGCCGTGCCCGGCTGCATGACGAGCTGACCAGCGCTTGGTGGTTCATGCGCGACGGCGAGCGTCCGGGCCGCGCGGCCACGGACTGGATCGATCTCCAACTGCGGCGCGCGGCACGCACCGCCGGCACGCTGCAACCCGAGCGCCTGGTGCCTCTGCGGCTGTCTCGCATCGCCGCAGCCGCGCTGGCCGGCGGGGTGATCCTGCTCGTGCTGACCTGGAGCGCGAAGCCGCTCGAGCCCACGGTGCACGAGGAAGCGTCCGGCCCCGCGCCGGTCGAGGACGGCCAGGTGCGCGCCATGCGCGAGCTGGTCGAGGGGCTGCCCAAGACCGAGGCCCGGCGGCGGCTGGAGTCCGCACTGCAGACGCTCGAGAGTGGCAGCGCCACGCCGCAGGAGCGCCAGCGTGCGCTGGCCCAGGCGCAGGACGCGGTAGACCAGATCCGCATGGATGCTGCCGGCAGCCGTGAAGGCCTGCAGCGGCTCAGCCAGATGCTGGCCGGACAGAAAGGCCTGGAGGAGGTCGCCGACGCGCTCGCCAAGGGCGACGCCAAGCGCGCGGCCGACCTGCTGGCCAAGGTCCAGGCGGACAACCCCGCTGCCCCCAGCGGCAACAGCCCGCAGCCTTCCGAGGCGCTGGGCGACCGACCGATCGAGCAGGCCGTGCAGCAGCTCACCGACGCCATGGCCGAGCCGCAGGGGGCCCGCCCCACCGACGACGCGCTGAAGGCATCGGTCGAGCGGCTCAACGAGATCGCCAAGCAGCTGGCTGCGGCGAACTACGTGAACGAGGCCTGGAAGCAGGTGAAGGGACCGCAGCTGCAGGCTTCGCGCGCGGGGCAGATGACGGCAGGCAAGTTCGACCAGCAGCAGATGGACGGTGCGGCCAACAACTCGTCGCCCAACACCGGCGACAAGCCCATGGGCGGCGGCACCATGTTCCGCTCTGCGGCCGTGGCGCAGGGCAACGGCACCGAGGAACAGGAGGGCGGCACGCGCATGGGCGATGCGATCGGCACGGCACAGTCCGACCCGGTGCTCGGCGATGGCGGCGAGCGCCTCGACGCCCAGCTCAAGCAGCAGGCCCTCACCGGGCAGGAGGAGCAGCAGCCGGACCAGGAGCAATCCTGGTTCTACGCCGAGAGCCAGAAGCGCGACGCGCGCAGCGAGTGGCGCAGCGTGCAGGCGCGGGCGCGGTTTACCGAAGCCGAGGCCGGTACGGCCGGCGGCATATCAGTCAGGCATCGTCAGATCGTAAAGGACTACTTCATGAACAGGCCCGAGGCGGAGAAATGAGCACCGTGAGCCCAACCGAGACCGACGTCGAGCGCCGGATCGAGCAGTTCCGCAAGAGCTTCGGCGTGGTGCGCGAGGAGGTCTCGCGCATCATCGTGGGCAACGAGGACAACATCGTTGGCATCATGACCTGCCTGCTGGCGCGCGGTCACGTGCTGCTCGAAGGCATTCCGGGCATCGGCAAGACCAAGCTGGTGCAGACCCTCGCCGATGTGCTGCACTTGAAGTTCTCGCGCATCCAGTTCACCCCCGACCTCATGCCCGGCGACATCATCGGCGGCACCATGGTGCGCGAGAGCGAGAGCGGCAAGAAGACGCTGGAGTTCCAGCGCGGTCCGATCTTCGCCAACCTGGTGCTGGCCGACGAGGTCAACCGCGCCACGCCCAAGACGCAGTCGGCGTTGCTCGAGGCGATGCAGGAGAACAGCGTGTCCGCGGGCGGCCACACCCACCCGCTGGCGCAGCCGTTCTTCGTGCTCGCCACCATGAACCCGCTGGAGATGGAGGGCACCTATCCGCTGCCCGAGGCGCAGCTCGACCGCTTCTTCTTCAAGCTCAAGCTGGACTTCCCGTCGGCCGAGGGCCTGCACGAAATCCTCGACCGCACCACCCGGCAGCAGCAGCCCGCGGTGGACCGTGTGCTGGGCCAGGGCGAGGTGCTCGAGATGCGCGAGACCGCGCGCTCGGTGCCGGTGGCGCGGCCGATCCAGCAGTACGCGATCGACATCACGCTGGCGACGCACCCCGAGAGCGATCGTGCGACGCAGATGACCAGGCGCTTCGTGCGCTTCGGGTCGAGCCCGCGCGGCACCCAGGCGCTCATCCTGGGCGCCAAGGTCAACGCGCTGCTGGCCGGGCGCGTGCACGTGGCGTGCGACGACATCCGCGCCACCGCACTGAACGCGCTGCGGCACCGGATCCTGCTCAACTTCGATGCCGAAGCCGAGCGCGTGGATGCGGACGCGATCCTGCGGGATGTGCTGGATCGGGTGACCGAGCCGAGGCCCTAGGCGCCAGGCTCCAGACGCCAGAGGTCAAGCGCGGCGCGGCGCGCCGCATCAAGCACCCTGGCGTCTGGCGCCTAGGGCCTAGAGCCTGGAACATGAAATGTTCTCCGACTCCTTCCTCCGCCAACTCGAGCTGCTCACGCTGCTGACGCGCGACCGCGCGCACGGGCAGCTGCGCGGCGCCCACCGGTCGCGCCGGGTGGGCTCGGGGATGGTGTTCTCCGACTACCGGCCGTATGCCGAGGGCGACGACGTCCGCCACGTCGACTGGGGCATCTACCTGCGCCTGGACCGGCTGATCCTGCGGCTGTTCGAGGAGGAGGCCGACCTGCCGGTCTACATCTTTGTCGACGCGAGCAAGTCGATGGACTTCGGGGGCAGCACGAAGCTCGAGTACGCCCGCCAGCTCGCCGGCGCGCTCGCGTACGTCGCGCTGATGAACCACGACCGCGTCAATCTCAACGCCTTCGCCGACGGACTGCGCGGCATGCTGCCCACGCGCCGCGGCAAGAACCAGGCGGGCCAGGTGTTCCGCTTCCTCGACGGGCTCGAGGGGAGCGGGCGCACCAGCATCAACGCGGCGCTGCGCCGCTACTTCTCGGTGCCGCGCACGCGCGGGCTGGTGGTGCTCATCTCCGATTTCCTCGACCCGGGCGGGTTCGAGGAAGCCTTCGCGGTGCTGCGCCGGTTCCGCCACGACGTCGTGGTGCTGCAGGTCATCAGCCCCGATGAGCGCGACCCGCAGCTGCCCGAGGAAGTGGTGCTGGTCGATTCGGAGGAGGGCACTGCCACCGAGGTGGAGATCACGCCGGCCCTGCTGGCGGCCTACCGCGAGACGTTCGAGAAGCACGCGCAGGAGATCGAGAGCTACTGCCGCAAGTACGGCTGGGGCTACGCGCGGGCGCTGACCGACGTGCCGTTCGAGACCCTCGTGCTGCGCGTGCTGCGCGAGGAAGGGCTGCTGCGATGAGGAGCGCGATCGTCGCGTCGGCAACATGAGGTTCCTCGCCCTTCCGGGCACCTGGGCCTGGCTGCTGCTCGCGGGCGCGGCGGGGCTGGTGGTGCTGCTCTACCTGCTCAAGCCGTCGCCGCGCCGGCTCACGGTCGCCTCGGGCCTGATCTGGCAGCGCGTGCTCAAGGAGCGCAAGCGCGAGCCCGAGCGGCTGCGCTGGTGGATCTCGCTGCTGCTCGCCCTGTGCATCGCGCTGGCGCTCGCGCTCGCCCTCACGCGCCCCGAGATTGCCGCAGTGGGCGGCACCGCCGAGGACCGCGTGGTCGTGATCGACAACTCCGCGAGCATGGCGGCGCGCAACGCCGACGGCCGCACGCGCCTGCAGCGGGCGACCGAGCGGGCCGAAGAGATCGTGCGGGGCGCGGGGGCGGGCAGCCGGTTCCTGATCGCCGACACGACGCACCAGCTGCCGGTGACCGGCTTCGTCTCGCGCGAGGAGGCGCTCGCGCAGTTGCAGAAGGTGGAGCCGCGCGCTGGCGTCAAGCCCTGGTTTCCCGACGTGGCCCTGCCGGGTTCACCTCGGGACGCAGCACCGGCCGGGGCCGCTGCTGCGTCTGCGCGAGACAGTGCTTCGCAGAGCGCGAACCCGCGCCGCGTGTGGCTGGTCACCGATGGCATCGCCGGTGTGCAGGCTGCGGCCGGCACCCGGCAGGTGTCGGTGTTCCAGTCCGCCCCCAATGTCGGGATCACTGCCTTCGAGGTGCGCGCGCTGCCGTCCGATCCGCGCCGCCACGAGGCCTACGTGGAAGTGACCAACGCTGGCGCCGGGCAGGCGCAGGTGCAGGTGCAGATCGCCGGTGTCGGTGCGGAGCCGGTAGGCCGGGCGGTGCAGGTGCCGGCGAACGCCTCGATCAACCTGGTGCTGGACGTTTCGGCCTTCGGCGAGGGGCCGCTGCGGGCGACGCTGCGCTATGACGCTGACGCGTTCGACCTCGACAACAGCGCCTATGCCTATCTGCCGGGCAAGAGCAAGGTACGCCTGGCGCTGGTCACCGAAGGCAACGCCGACCTGTCGCGCCTGCTGCGCCTGCTGCCGCGGCTCGACGTGGAGGTGGTGAGCCCGGCCCGCGTGCGCGAGCTGGGTCGCTTCGATGCCGCCATCCTCGACCGCGTGGCGCCCGCACAACCGCCGCTGGTGCCCGCGCTGCTGATCGGCCCGGGGCGGGTCGGGTGGCTGGAGAGTGCCGCGCGCGACGTCAGCGACACCCGCATCGCCCGCTGGGACAGTGCCCACCCGCTGCTGACCGGCGTCGCCCTGCACGACGTGCTGGTCGACCGGGCCGAAGTCCCCGCGGCCGGCCCGTCGCGGCCGGCGCTGGCGCTGGCCACCGTCGCCAGCGGCCCGGGCGGCGAGGGGCTGATCCTCGCCACGCGCGAAGGGCGCCGTGTCGCGCTGCTCACGTTTGCGCTGGATGCCTCCAACTTCGCCCTGCAGCCCAGCTTCCCCGCGTTCCTTTCCAACGCGGTGGACTGGCTTACCCGCGAGCCGCGTGCGACCGCGTACCGGATCGGCCAGGTCGACCTGCCGCTGTCCGGCGCACGCGTGCTGGACCTCGATGGCAAGGAGGTTGCGACGCGAGCGGTGCCGGGTGCGACCGTGTTCGACGCGTCCAGGCCCGGCCTCTTCACGGCGGTCGCGCGCGACCAGCGCATGCGCATCGCGGTGAACGTGCTCGATCCGCGCGTCACGGCGATCAACAGCAGCCGCTTCGTCGAGGCTGCGGCACCGGACATGGCCGCTGCCCAGGCAGGCTGGAGCATCGATCCGTGGATACTGCTGCTGCTCGTGGCCCTGGCCCTGATGGTGGCCGAGTGGTGGGCTTACCACCGCAGGCTGACGGTGTGACCGCCAAGTGACCGATCTGACCCTCACCCAGAGCTGGCCCCTGTGGCTGCTCGCGCTGCTGCCGCTGCTGTGGTGGTTCGCGTGGCGCTCGCGCACCAACCTTGCCCCGGCTCACATCGTCACCGTCACGGCCCTGCGCTGCCTGGCGCTGGTGGCCATCGTCCTCGCGCTGCTCCAGCCGGTGTGGACCGCGCCGCTCACCCAGGTCTCGGTCGTGTATGCGCTGGACGTCTCGCGCAGCGTGGCCAGCGGCTTCGTGCAGTCCGCGCTGGAGTTCATCGGCCGGGCCAATCGCGAGGCCGCGCCTGCGGTCGCGCGCTACGTGGTGTTCGCCGACGGGGCGCGCATCGTCACCGATGCCCAGGCGGTCAATGGCGTCGGCGTCAGCGCCACCCGCGAGGCCGACCCGCGCGTGCTCTACCAGGGCGCGACCAACCTCGAACTGGCGCTCGACGAGAGCCTGCTCGCGCTCGACCCCGACCGGGTCAAGCGCGTGGTGCTGTTCACCGACGGCAACCAGAATCGCGGCGACGTCTGGCGCGCGCTCCCGCAGCTCGCCGCTCAGGGTGTGCGCGTGTTCCCGTTTCCTGCGCGCCCGCAGGTGCAGTCGGATGCCTGGATCGAGGGCATGCTGGTACCGGAGGGCGTGCGTCGGGACGAGCCCACCACCGTGACCCTGCAGGTGGTCAGCCAGCAGCGAGCGCGTGCCCGGGTGGCGGTCGCCGGCGCAGGCCGCACCCTCGCGATGCGGGAAGTCCAGCTCGAGCAGGGCGTCAACCGCATCGCCATGCCCGTGCGCCTGCGCAATGCCGGCGCGCTGACCCTGACCGCCGAGGTGCGCGCCGAAGGCGACACGCTGACGCTGAACGACCGGCTCGAACAGTCGGTGTGGGTGGGGCCGCGCCCACGCGTGCTCTACGTCGAGAGCCAGCCGGAGGCCAGCCGCTACCTGCGCTCCGCGCTGCTGGCCGAAGGCATGGACGTGACCGTGGATGCGCCGGCGCAGCTGCCCGAGTCGGCCGGCGGGCTGGAACCGTACGATGCGGTCATCCTCAGCGACGTGCCGGCCGAGCAGGTGACGCCCGCGCGCATGCAGGCGCTGCAGACCTACGTGCGCGACCGTGGCGGCGGGCTGCTGTTCGCCTCCGGCGAGAACACCTTCGGCGAGGGCGGCTACGCCAGGAGCGTGCTCGAGCAGGTGCTGCCGGCCGAGTTCAAGGCGCAGGAGAAGCGCAAGGACCTCGCGCTGGTGATCGCGATCGACCGCTCCTACAGCATGAAGGGCAAGCCGATCGCGCTGGCGAAGGCGGGTGCGCGGGCGGCGCTCGACATGCTCGACGAGCAGCACTACTTCGGCGTGGTGGCGTTCGACTCGCAGCCCCACGAGGCCGTGCCGCTGCAGTACGTGCGCAGCAAGCGCCGCGCGGAGGAACTGATCGAGCGCATCCAGGCCAGCGGACAGACCAACATCTATCCGGCACTCGCCACGGCCTGGCGCATGCTGCAGAACCAGAAGGTCACCCGCAAGCACGTGATCCTGCTCTCCGACGGCGACACCGCACCCGCGGACTTCGACCGCCTGCTCAAGCGCATGGAAGACGCCAAGATCACCGTGTCCACGGTGACCATCGGGCGCAGCGGCGATCCCGCGCTGATGAAGCACATCGCCGAGCTGGGCGGCGGCAAGGCCTACGTGGCCGAGCAGATCGAGCAGGTGCCGCAGCTGTTCGTCGAGGACGCCCGCAACGTGGCCCAGACCTCGGTCATGGAAGAGCCGTTCCGGCCCACGGTGAAGCGCAAGATCGAGGCGGTGCAGGGCCTGGACTTCAAGAAGGCGCCGCCGCTGCTCGGCTTCGTGAGCACGAAGGCGAAGGACGGCGCCGAGGTGCTGCTGGCCACCGGCACCGGCTCGCCGTTGCTCGCGCGCTGGCAGTACGGGCTGGGCAGCGCGGTGGTGTTCGCCTCGGACGTGAAGAACCGCTGGGCCGCCGAGTGGCTGCAGTGGGACGGCTACGGCAAGTTCTGGTCGCAGCTGGTGCGCGACAGCCTGCGGCGCGAAGCCGGCGAGCAGGTCGCGTTCACCGTCGCGCGTTCGGGAGACGACGCGCGCATCAGCCTGCGCGTGATGACCGACCAGGGCACCTGGCGCAATGGCCTGGCGCCGCGGGTGCAGGCCATCGGCCCGGGCGGCGATGCCCGGGCACTGGCGTTGCGCCAGGTCGGCCCCGGACATTACGAGGCCAGCCTTCCCGTGGCCACCGCCGGAAACCGCCCCTACACCTTCGCGCTGTTGCCCGGCGCCGGCTTGCCCGGCGACATCGTCCGCCGGGCCGGCACCCGGCAGCTGTTCTATCCGTACCCCGACGAACTGCGCAGCGCGCCGCCGGATCTGGAACTGCTGCGCGCCGTGGCCGAACAGACCGGCGGCAAGGTCGGCGCGAGCGTGGCCGAGATCTTCGACCCGCGGGACGACCGCGGGGTGAGCCGCAAGCCGCTGTGGCCGTGGCTGGCAGCCGCCGCGCTCGTGCTGTTCCTGCTCGACATCCTGGTGCGTCGGGCACCCTGGTTGAGGCGATTGTTCGATCGGTAGGCCGCGGGCTGCGCGGCAGTGAAGAGGTGAAAAGGTGAACGAGGTGAAGTCGGTGCGGCGGCGGACCTCCCCGGAGCGTATCTCCTTCACCTCTTCACGGGGCGAAGCCCCTTCACCTCTGCCGCCGTGTGCATCGCTTTCCCCTATACTGCCCCGGACCGTGCTCCCTCCATTCCATCCGCACCGCATCCGGGAGGCCTGAGTTGCTGTCCCTGCTGTCCCTGCTCGCGGTCGGCTTCTTCCTCGGCGTGCGTCACGCGACGGACGCTGACCACGTGGTCGCCATCGCCACAATCGTCACGCGCGAGCGCCGCATCAGCGCCGCTGCGGCAATCGGCGTGCTGTGGGGCGTGGGGCACGGCCTGACCATCCTGCTGGTCGGGTGCGTCATCATCGTGTTCGGTGTGGTCATTCCGCCCCGCGTCGGCCTGGCGATGGAGTTCGCCGTCGGCATCATGCTGACCCTGCTCGGCGTGTTCACCCTGGCGGCGGTCGCGAAGCAGGCGCGTGAGGCGCTCGCGGTGCATCTGATGCATGGGCACGAAGGATCTCCCCCATTGCTCGCCGCTGCGAAGCACGACCCGTCCGAGGGACACACGCACGTGCACGTCCACGGCGACTATGTCCATACCCACGCTCATGGGCACGAGCACGCAGGCCATGGTCATGACGAGCAGGCGACCCCGCAGGCCTGGCTCGACCGCCATCTCGGGGGCATGAGCCTCTACCAGAAGCTGCGCCCGGTGGTCGTGGGCATCGTGCACGGGTTGGCGGGATCGGCCGCGGTGGGCCTGCTCGCCTTGGCTGCGGTGCGCGATCCGGCCTGGGGCTTCGTCTACCTGATCGTCTTCGGCGTAGGCAACATCGTGGGCATGATCGTGATCACGATGGTCATCGCGGCTCCGCTCTCGATGAGCGCGAACCGGCTGCCTGCGATCAGTGCGGGTGTGCGGGCCTTCGCCGGTGCCTTGAGCCTGGGGTTCGGCCTGCTGCTCATGTACGAGATCGGCGTGGTAGGCGGGCTGTTCGCCAGCACGGCGCCATGACCGCTTAGGACGTTTCAGTCTAAACGTAAGATGTTGACTCATAGGCGCTTATAGCGGTTGACCAGCGCTCCTCGAAGCCCTAAATTGCAGTCTCGATGTAGCAGACGAGCTCCGCGGCGCCAGCCAGCGGTGCAACGGGGGAGGAATGCAAGCGATTGTCGGCAGGCTGCCAGGCTGGAAGGCCATGGCGCTGGGCGTCGTGGTGCTGGTGCTGGCCGGCATCGCCGGGTTCGCGCTGCTGCGCGAGCTCGCCAAGACTCCCGAGGCGCCGCCGCCGTCCGCTGCTGCCGCGTTCACCGGCGGGCTGGCGATGCAGCAGCCCCAGACCGCACTGACTCCCGAGGAAGAAGCGTTCGCCGCGGCGCTCTGGCCGATCCACAGCGAAGTGAAGATGGCCGCCGTGCGCATGATCTTCGCCGGCATCAAGTACAAGACCGGGCAGCACGACGGGGCCGCGCTCAAGGCGACCGTCCAGCCGGTGATTCATACGTTCGCGGATGCCGCCGTGCGCGCAGGCAAGCTCGAGCCGCCCGCATCGCTCGCGCCGGCGCACCGCAGCTACCTCGGCGCGCTCGGCCTGTACCAGGCGGCCGCCCGCGAGATGCTCAAGGTCACCAGCGACGGCAACGATGCCCATCTGATCGAGGCGCAGAAGCAGAGCGAGCGCGCCTCGCTCGAGCTGCTGAAGCTGTCCGACCCGCTGTGGCCGGGGGAGTACAAGCCGAACTGACGAGTTCACGCGCAGCACTGGTGCAGAGGTCCGGGCACCAGCTTTATCACCGTTACAGGAGAGTCCAATAATGAGAATGTGGGAGGCGGTAAAAGGCGCGGCGATCGCCGCTGCCGCAATCGGTTGCATCGCGCCGGTGGCGGCCCAGGCGCAGCAGTACTCGGTCTGGGTGGTGGAGGTCAGCCGCTTCATGAACGTGCCCTACGGCGCGTTCATGCCCGACCGTGCGTTCGTGCCGGGCAGCACCAGCAAGTTCAACAACATCAACACGGTCGATCTGCCGGTGAACGTGGGTGTCATCAAGGGTACCGTCAACGGCAAGGCCGAGGTCGTGCTGGCCGACAACGGGTGGAAGCAGGAGGACTACCTGAAGATGACCGGCAGCGATCACTACGCGCCGCTGAAGGACACCCTCAAGCTGCTCGGCATCTCGGCCGACCAGGTGACCAAGATCGTCGTCGGTCACGGCCACTGGGATCACGCCGGCAGCCTGTCGGACTTCCCCAATGCGGTGCTGTACATCCAGAAGAAGGAGCTGGAAGGCATCGAGTGGGCGCTCAACTATCCCAATGAGCGCATCCGTGCGAGCAACGTCTCACCCGGCGGCTGCAACCGCACGCCCGCTTGCGGCTACCCGCCCAAGACCGTGGACGAGATCTACGGCAAGGTCCTGGCCGGCAAGGCCGTGATCGTCGATGGCGAGATGGAAGTGTTGCCCGGCGTCAAGATCCACCCGGCGCATCATGCGCACACCGCGGGCTCGCAACTGCTTGAAGTGCGCACCGGCGGCTCGGTGGGCACGCTGGTGTTCGGCAGCGACGTGTACTCCTCCTGGCAAGGCATTCGTGACTGGATGATGGCCAATCCGCAGTCCTCCGCGGACACCGCCCAGCAGTTCCTGGCCTACGAGAAGTGCTACAAGCTGACCGGTAAGAGCACGCCGGACAACTGCATCGCCGGCCACGAGCCGACCTCCTACACCAAGGACTATCCGATCACCTCCAACTCGTGGGTCGGCATCAACGGCGCGCGCCTGGCCGAAGTCGTCCTGGCCCCGGGCGAGAGCTCGAAGAAGAAGTAGGCGTCACCGTCCCACGCAGTGTCGCGGCGAGGAGCCGGCATGCCGGCTCCTCGCTGCGTTTCTGCCATCCGCATCGCCGTGTTCCGACCCTCGATCGCACCGCTCCTCGTGCTGGCGCTCATCGCGTGCGAGCCGGTGTTCGCGCACGATCCCAGCGCCTACGGGGGGCTGTTCCGGAGCCGCAACTGGGGCGAGAACTGGCTCAATGCCGACGTCGGACTGTTTCTCGGCGCAGCGGTCGCACTGGCGATCGACCCCGCCGACGCCGATCACCTCCTGCTGGGCACCGACAGCGGCCTGCTGGCTTCGCGCAACGGCGGCCGGCAGTGGGTCCGCGAGTCGCCCGAGCAACTGTTCGGCCCGGTCTTCGCGGTGGCTTTCCTGCCCGAAGGCAAGCACAGGCTGTGTGCGACCTCGGCCGGCGTCTACCGCCATGACGGCATGCGCTGGGTTGCCGTCGACGCGCCGCGCGATGCAGCGCCCGCACGCGCCATCGTGAACGGCACCGACCCGGCCCGGCTCTACCTCATCGGGCGCCGCGCGCTGTTCGCCAGCAGCGATGGCGGCACGACCTGGGTGCGCATCGAGCACGATCTGCCCGCGGATGCCGAGTTCACCGAGCTCCGCGTGACGCGGGCGGGCGGCGAGGTGCTGCACGCGCTCGTCGACGGGCAACTCGTGTCCAGCAGCGACGCGGGGCGCCACTGGGTCCGCCGCACGGTGGGAAGCGACGGCGCGGCGGTTTCCGGCCTGTCGCTCGACGCCTCGGCGGACACGCGGCTCTGGGCTGGGGCCGGTGCACGCATCTACCGCAGTGACGATGGCGGTGCGACCTGGGCCGCGACGGGCGGGCCGCTGCCGCAGGCGGACATCGGCGTACGCGGTGTGACCGCCGACCCTGCTGCACGCACGCTCATCGCCGGGACCCGGCTGGGACTGTTCCGCAGCAGCGATGCCGGCGCCAGCTGGGCGCTGCTGGAAAACAACCTGCCCGTGCACCTCGAGGTGCGCCCGCTGGTGAACGATCCGGCCGCGCCGGGCACCGTCTACGCCGGCTTCGCGCTGATTCCCTACGCGGAGCTGTGGCGCACGGCGCTGGAAGGCGGCAACCTGCTGTCGCGGGTCGACCCGGTCAGCCTCGCTGGTGGCCTCGCGTTCCTGCTACTCCTCATCCTGCTGGGCGTGTTCGGTGCGCGCTGGCTGATGCGGCGCACCGCCGGCAACCCTCCCCGACCTGCCAAACCATGAATGCCACCGTGATCTCCCGCCCGCGCCAGCAGGTCTGGCTCGTCCTGCTGCTGATCCTCATCGTGGCCGCCGCCGCGGCGGCCTGGTGGGTGAGTCGCGCCCACGGCCGTTTCGTCGAGTACGCGATGCTCGACCCCAAGGACATTCCCACCATGGTCGCGGTGGCGCCCGACGGCAGCGTGTGGTTCACCATCGACTTCAACAATGCGATGGGGCGGGTGCAGGACGGCAAGCTCGAACGCCTTGCCAAGCCCACCGCCAACCTCGAGCCGGTCGGACTTGCCGTGGGACCGGATGGTGCCGCGTGGTTCACGGATGCGCCGGCGGGCGTGGTCTCGCGCATGACGCCGGCGGGCGAGCTGACCTCGTTTCCGCTCGAGACCAAGGTGGCCAAGCTGGGCCAGATCGCGATGACGAAGGACGGGGCGCTCTGGTTCGCGGAGGGCAGCGCACACAGCATCACGCGGCTCAAGGACGGCAAGTTCGAGCGCACGCCGATCCCGTTCGTGCTCGGTGGCCCGGTCGGGGTTGCCGCGGCGGCCGACGGCACGGTGTGGGCGACGCTGCTCGCGGCCAACCAGCTCATGCGCATCGCGCCCGACGGCAAGACCGATCTCTTCGACATCCCCACCCGCCGCAGCTCGCCCTCCGACATCGCCGTGGATGCCACCGGCGCCGTGTGGTTCCTGCAGTTCCGTGGCAACAAGCTGGGCCGGCTGGCCGACGGCAAGTTCGAGGAGTTTGCGCTGGGCGAGGAGAACGTCGGGCCGACCGGCCTGGCGATCGGTCCTGACGGCTCGGTGTGGTTCGGCATGCTGCGTGAAGGGTCCATCGGCCGCTTCCGCGACGGTCGCATCACGCGCTACAAGCTGCCGCGCGAGCGGGCGCGTCCCTACAGCGTGGCGGTGGATGCGCGCGGCGATGTCTGGTACACCGACATCAGCGGCTATGTCGGCCGGCTGACGCCCTGACCGCGCCGCACAGCGATCCGCAGCCCACCGAGGCCAATCGATCATGACCGAAGCACTCATCTATCTCGCTTCCAGCTTCTGGCTGGGGGCGGTGCATGCCGCGACGCCGGGGCATGGGAAGACCATCGCTGCAGCCTACATCGTGGGCGCGCGCGGGCGGCCGGTGGACGCGTGGATCCTCGGCATCTTCGTCACGCTTTCGCACACCAGCGGGATCGTGCTGGTGGGGGTGCTGGCCTCGCTCGGGCTGCCCGGGATGATTCCCCAGCGCATCGAAGCCTGGCTTGCGCTGATCACCGGCGCGCTGGTCATCGGGATCGGCGTGTGGACGCTATGGACCCAGCGTGAGCTCTTCGCGACTGCCGGATGGGTGCCTGCTGCTGCCGACACCCAGGGCGTGCAGTACCGGGCCGTGGCGCACACACACGGCGGGATTGCCCACGGGCACGCGCACGCCCACGGGCACGCGCACGTGCACGGGCACGACCATGCCCATGGGCACGACCACGACCAGGCGCACGCGGACGATCACCACCACGCCGATGAGGCGCCCGGCTATCACAGCCACGGCTGGGGCTTCAAGCACACGCACAACGTCGACCTGGTGGCGAACAACCGTCCCAGCCTGTGGGTGCTGATCGGCCTGGGGGTCGCGGGCGGCCTGCTGCCCGACCCCGCTGCGCTCGCGATCCTGCTCTCGGCGCTGGCCCAGGGCAAGGTGATGCTCGGGCTGGCGACCGTGCTGGTCTTCAGCCTCGGCTTTGCCGCGACCCTGGTGCTCGTCGGTGTCATCGCCGCCAAGGTCGGCCAGCGCATCCTCACCTGGCTGGCAGGGCCCTGGGCTGCGCGCATCCAGCTGGCCACCTCCGCGCTGATCGTGGCCGTCGGCGTGGCCCTCAGCGTGAAGGCGTGGACGATGCTGGGCACGGCCGGGTAGGACGGCGGCGCCGGCGCCGCTGCACCGGTCAGGCGCCGAAGAACCGGAAGCTGTTCTTCCCGCCTTCCTTGGCGTGGTACATGGCGCTGTCGGCGTTGCGCAGCAGGCTGTCGGCATCGGCGCCGTGCTGCGGATAGATGCTGATGCCCACGGTGGGCGTGATGCGCAGCTCGCGCCCGTCGATCGCATACGGCTGTGCCAGCGCGAAGAGGATCTTGCGTGCGACCGCCCCGGCGTCCGCGGCTTCGCGCAGCTCTGGCAGCACCAGCACGAACTCGTCCCCGCCCAGGCGCGACACCGTGTCGATCTCGCGCACGCAGCCCTTGGCGCGCTCGGCGATCTCGCGCAGGAGGTGGTCGCCGGTGTGATGTCCGTACGCGTCGTTGACCTGCTTGAAGTAGTCGAGGTCGAAGAACAGCACCCCGACCAGGGTGCGGTTGCGCTGAGCGGCCGCGATGGCGTGCTCGAGCCGGTCGCGCAGCAGCAGCCGGTTGGGCAGTCCGGTGAGCGGGTCGGAGTAGGCCAGCGAGTAGATCCGGTTCTCCCAGTTCTTGCGCTCGGTGATGTCGCGCACCACGGCGGTGAACTTCGGCGGGCCGGGCGACAGCGCGATCTCGGACAGCGAGAGCTCGAGCGGGAACAGGCTGCCGTCGAGGCGGCGGCCGGTCAGCTCCCGGCGCCCGCCCACCAGCCGGCGCACCCAGTGCATGGCGGGCTCGTCCGCGGGCACGGACTCGTCGTGGCGCAGCTCGACCAGCAGCTGGCGCAGGTTCACGTGCGGCACGTCCTCGGCCTCGCAGGCGAACATGCGCTGTGCGAAGAGGTTCATCCGCTCGATGCTCCCGCGTGCGGACAGCACGATGATGCCCTCGGCCGCGTTGTTGAGCACCGATTCGAGCTGGCGCTCGCTCTCGCGCAGCGCGCGCTGCGCCTGGCGCTGCTCGCTGATGTCGCGGCCCACCGCGGTGACTCCCACGATCTCCCCCTGCTGCGTGCGCAGGCCTGCGAGGCTCACCGAGAGCGGGATCTCGTGCCCGTCACGGTGGCGCGCGGTGACCTCGAACGGCGGCACGCGCTCGCCGCGCAGGATGCGCTCGCGCAGTGCCTCGTGGCGAGAGGTCTCCGCGTCGGCCAGCAGCACCCGGAAGTCGCAGCCGATGATCTCGACCTGGGTGTAGCCCAGCACCTCGCGTGCACCCTTGTTCCAGGACAGGATGCGGCCGTCGAAGTCGTAGCTCATGATCGCGTCCTGGGAGGACTCGACCACGGCCGCGAGCAGACTGCGCGCAGCCTCCGCCGTGCGCCGCTCGGTCACGTCGGTGAGCACGCCGAACCACTCCCGGATGCTGCCGTCGCCGTTGCGCACCGGCGTGCCGCGTGCGGCCACGTACCGCCACTGTCCGTCGGCACGGCGCACGCGCTGCTCGGACTCGAACGGAACCCCGTCGCGCACGCAGGCGCCCCAGCGCATGGCGACGTCCCCGCGCTCGTCCTCGTGCACGACCTCGAGCCAGCCGAGTCCGCGCGCCTGCTCGAAGGTCTGTCCGGTGTAGCGCTGCCAGGCCGGCAGCGGCGCGACCACCTCGCCGCCGGCATCGGTGGTCCACACCGCCTCGGTGGTGTTCTCCACCAGCGCGCGCAGCCGCTCCTCGCTCTCGCGCAGGCCGCGCTCCGCGCGCACCCGGTCGGACACGTCGCGACCGGAGGCGGCCAGGCCGGTGATGGTGCCGTCCGGGGCGCGCAGCGGCGATACGCTCAGGGCGAGGTGCACCTCGCGGCCGTCCTTGTGCCGGCGCGTCAGCTGCAGGTGCGGCACGCGGTGCCCGGCGCGTGCAATCCGCGTCAGCCGGGCCGTCTCCGCCATCCGGGTCTCGGGCACCAGCGCGAGGCAGCTGCGGCCTGCCACCTCCTCGCTGGCGTAGCCCAGCGCACGTTCCGCGCCGCGGTTCCAGTACAGCACCTCGCCCTCGAGCGAGCGGGCGATGATCACGGTGTCGGCGGCGTCCAGGAAGGTGCCGAGCATGTGCTCGAGCTCGCGGCCGCGGCGCCCGCCGGTGATGTCCTGCACGGTGCCCATGAGGCGCAGCGCCATGCCCCCGCGGTCGCGTGCGACCACCTGGCCGCGCGCGGCCAGCCAGCGCCACGAGCCGTCGTCGGCGCGCGCGCGGAACTCGTGCTCGAACCACGCTGCTTCGGCGCCGGGATGGGCACGCAGGTGCTCCTGCAGCGCGGCTGCATCGTCGGCGTGCACCCAGTGTTCGCAGGGCCAGGCGTCGCGCGGCAGATCGAGCGGAGAGGCACCGAGCATGCGGGCGAACTCGTCCGAGTAGGTGACCCGGTCGGCTGCGATGTCCCAGTCCCACAGCGCGAGCCCGGCCGACTCCAGTGCGATGCGCAAACGCTGATGGTTCTCGCCGACGAGGTGCTCCTGCAGCTTCTGGCGGCGGATGTCGCGTGCGACCAGCGCGACCGAGACCAGCGCGCCTTCGCCCTCGCGCACGGCGGCACAGGTGAGCGCCACCGGGATGACCGTGCCGTTGCGGTGGCGCAGCGCCGCTTCCTGGCGCAGCATCGGCTGACCGCTCAGCAGCGGTTGCCACAGGGCGGTCGCCTGCTGTGCCGACAGCCCGGTGGCGAGCGTCGCGATGCTGCGGCCGACGATCTCGGCCGGGGTGAAGCCGAGCAGCGCCTGGGCGCCTTCGTTCCACGACCGGACCTCGCCCTCGGCCGAGCAGGTGATGAGCGCGTCCTCCGTGCTGCCCGACACCGCGGCGAGCAGCCGGGCCGCGGCCCGCTCGCGGTTGCGTTCCGTGACGACGCGGCCGCTGCCGCGATAACCGAGGAAGTTCCCGCGGGCGTCGAACAGCGGCGTGCCGCTCTCGACGACGTGATGCTCGTCGCCGGCTGCGTCCGTCATCACCAGCTCGAGCCCGCTGAACGGCTCGCGCCGCTGCAGCGTACGCGCGAGCTCGGCCCTGCACTCATCGGAGGGCCAGCGCAGCGGCCGGTCGAACGGCGTGAGGCCGATCACGCGCGCGGGCAGGCTCGGATGGGGCGAGTGCCAGGTGTAGCGCAGGCCCGCGTCGAGCTCCCAGCACCAGTCGCCCGACGTTGCGGTCATGTGCTGCAGGCGGGCGCGGGCGAGCGCGAGATCGTGCTGCGCCTGCCGTACCTCGCGCAGGTCGCGCATCGTCACGATCGCGCCGGCGAGCGCGCCCTCCGGATCGAGCAGCGGCGCGGCGCTGACCCATACCTCGATGCGCTCGCCGCCACGCGCCACCGCGACGGTTTCCATGCGCTCGACGGTGTGTCCCTGCAGCAGCTGCGCGTGGATCGCCTCCATGTCGTGCTCGCGCAGCTCGGCGGGCATGAGCAGTTCGGCGCTGTGGCCGATGATGTCGACCGCGCGATGACCCAGGAGCTGCTCCGCGCCGCGGTTCCAGGACAGGATGGTGCCGTCGAGCGTGCGGCTGAAGATGGCGTCGTGCGACATCTCGACGATCGACGCGAGGCGCTGCTGCATGAGCAGCTCGCGCCGCTGCCGCACGGCATCCTGCACCATCAGCAGGCGCGCGGGACGGCCGGCAAAGGACACCTCGAAGCCGCCCGCCGACACCTCGCGGGTCTCGCCGCTGCGCGTGCGGTGGTGCCAGCGCCCGGCACGGGTGAAGCCGCTGGTGCGCGAGAGGCGCAGTGCGCGCGTCACGCGATCGACCTGGTCGGGCATCACCAGCTCGACCAGCGCCGTGCCCTCCAGGTCCTCGATCGAATAGCCGGACAGCTGCGCCATGCACTCGTTCGCGGCCAGGATCGAGAGGTCCTTGCCCATGTCATAGACCAGCGCCGGCACGCGGTTGTCGTCGAACGCGGCGAGCATCTGGCGAATCAGGAAGTCGTGCTGAGCGGGTGCTTCGGCAGCCGGCTGCGGGTGGGCGCCGCGCAGCTCGAGTGCTTCGACCAGGGCGATCAGTTCATCACGGCTGAGGTTGTGCAGCGACTGCATATCGTGGTGGACGCCCTCGAATGGCCGTGCGCCCGGCCGGGGTCGCGCGCTTCGGACTGCGGAGTATAGATCAGCGCGATTGCGCGCCGGAAGGCCGATCGCATGTCCGGCGTGCGAAATCGCACAATCTAAAGAAACCGTTCAGGATCCTTTGACCGTTGGGGTGCCGTCCGGCGGGGGCGGCGCGCCAATGGGGGGTGCGAGCACCGGTATCGGGCGCACCAGCAGACGCTGTGCGCCGGCGCTGCCCCGGTAACGTGACGGACGAGTGGAACGCGCAGACGCCGGCGCGGCGCTCGCGAAGCGCCGCCGGCGTCGGCGATCAGCGCTTGAGCGCGTCGCGGATCTCGCGCAGCAGGATGACGTCCTCGGGCGGCGCAGCGGGTGCGGGCGCCGGTGCCGGGGCCTCGCGCTTGAGGCGGTTGATCTGCTTCACCATCAGGAAGATGATGAAGGCGAGGATCAGGAAGTTGATCACGATGGTGATGAAGCTGCCATAGGCGAACACCGGCACGCCGGCCTTGCGCAGCGCGTCCAGCGTCATCGGCACGCCCGCGGGCGGCTCGGTGAGGGCGACGAACATGTTGCTGAAGTCCACCTTGCCGAGCACCCGGCCCACCAGCGGCATGACCAGGTCGTTGACCACCGAATCGACGATCTTGCCGAACGCGGCACCGATGATGACGCCAACGGCCAGATCCACCACGTTGCCCTTGACTGCGAACTCCCGGAACTCGGAGGCAAAGCTCATTGCGCGGTTCTCCTTGAAATTGTCATGTGCCCGGCGGCAGTACCCGGGATTGTCGCTCACCTGCGCGTGGATCGTGCATCGGGGGTTTGCCGCTGAGCAGGACCACGCCGGCCTTACGCCCCCGGGCGCCATCCGGCCGTCCCACCGCAGTCCACAGCGTCGTCCGCGTCCTGCGGCACGGCGATGCGCCAGCCCTCCCCGGAACGCAACCGCGCGGAACCGGCTACCGCTTCTCGACCCCGCACCAGCGTGCGGTGAAGACGGCCAGCACCTTCGCCACGGCCACTGCGCTGTCCAGCGATACCGACTCGTCGGTGCCGTGGATGGTCTGGGCCTCGGGACCGTAGCAGGTCGCGGGCGTCGATCCGTAGAGCGTGAAGAAGCGGGCGTCGGTGGTCGCGGAACTGGACAGCAGCCGCGCGGGCGAGCCGAGCGCGCGTTCGTGCGAGGCGCGCAGGACGCCGATCATCGGGTGGGTCGCATCCACCACCAGCGGCTCGGCCTGCAGGCCGCCATAGCTCACCGTGTAGTGCACGTTCTTCAGCGTGGCCGTGCAGCGCGCGGTCTGGGCCAGGCGCTCCTCGACCGCAGCCTTCGCGTCGGCCACACTCATGCCGGGATAGAAGCCGACGCGGATGTTCATGACGCAGCGCGTGGGCACCGAGGAGGTCCACTCGCCGCCCTGGATGCGGCCCAGGTTGATGTTGATCGGGCGGGGGTGCTCGACGAAGGCCGGGTGGCGCCTGGCGTTCCACTCCTCCTCCAGCGTCTTGAGGCCCTGGAACAGCCCGAACGCCGCCTCGATCGCATTCACGCCGCTGCGCGCCTCCATCACGTGCGCGGGACGGCCGAGCACCTCCACCTGCAGCCAGAGCACGCCGACCTGGGCCTGCAGGATGGTGTGGTCGAACGGCTCCGGGATGATCGCCGCATCGGCGCGGAAGCCGCGGTGCAGGCAGGCGAGCGCGCCGTTGCCGGTGCACTCCTCCTCGACGACCGACTGCATGAAGAGCGGCGCCGCGGGCTGCAGGCCGAGCTGGGCCAGCGCGCGGAACGCCACCACGTACGCGGCGATGCCGGCCTTCATGTCGCCCGCGCCGCGCCCGAACATGCGGCCGTCGCGGATGGTCGGCTCGAACGGCGGCGAGGACCACAGCTCTTCCGCGCCGACCGGCACGACGTCGATGTGCCCGTTGAAGATCAGCGAGCGTCCGTGCGCTTCGCGCGGGCGGTGTGCCGCCACCACGTTGTCGTGCCGGTCCCAGCGTCCGATCGCCGGCGAGTAGCCGGGCAGGTGCGCGATCTCCTCGTCCTTCACCTCGAAGCGCAGGGTCTTCAGTCCCATGCCCTGGAACAGGCCTTCCATGAAGTCCTGCGCCGAGGCTTCCTGTCCCAGCAGGCTGGGGAAGCGCACCAGCGTGGCGAGCAGCGCGGTGAGCTCGTCGCGCGCAGCTTCGACGGCGGCGAGCAGGTCCGACTCGAGCGCAGCGTCGAGCGGCTGTGCGGCGTTGGGTGCGTTCATGTCCGCATTCTAGAGCAGTGACAGGAAACAGGCAGTTCCTGTGACCGCGCCTAGATCCGGCGCGCTTCCACGAAGTGCCGGTTCCAGTAGTTGGCATCCAGCGCGTCCGTGCGCACTCTGCCGCCGGAGGAGGGCGCGTGCACGAAGCGTCCGTCGCCGAGATAGATGCCGACGTGCGAGGCCTTCCTGCCTTCCTGGTCGAAGAACACCAGGTCGCCCGGGCGCAGGCTGCGCACCGGCACCATCCTGCTCTGCTGGCGCAGCCCGCTGGTGTCGCGCGGAAGCGCCACGCCGACGCGCGCATAGCTGTAGTTGACCAGGCCGCTGCAGTCGAAGCCTGCGGGCGTGTTGCCGCCGTAGCGGTAGGGCTTGCCGAGCATCCCGCGGGCGGTCTGCGCCACTTCTTCCGCCTGCGCGTTGGAGACACGCGGAACCGGTGCGGTATCCGACGGCGCGCTCGCACAGCCCGCCAGCGCAACGGTGAGGCACAGCATCGACAAGGTGCGCACGCTCATACTCGATCCCGGAAGTCCCATGCGGATGGCTCCGCAAGCAAGGCTCACGCCGGAATCAGCGTCCCGCCCACTCGCGCTCCTGCAGGGTGCGCCACTGGATCTTGCCGGTGCCCGAACGGGGCAGGGCGTCGATGAAGGCGACGCTGCGCGGAACCTTGTAGGCCGCCATGTGCTCGCGGCACCAGGCGATGAGTGCCTCCTCGGTCAGTGCCCCGGCGTCCTCCTTGAGCACCACGTAGGCCTTCACGGTCTCGCCGCGCCGGGCGTCGGGGGCCGAAACGATGGCGACCTCGCGGATCTGCGGGTGCCGGTACAGGGTCGCCTCGAGCTCGGCGGGCCAGACCTTGAAGCCGGCGGCGTTGATCATGCGCTTGAGGCGGTCGGCGATGTAGAAGAACCCGTCCTCGTCCATCCGACCCAGGTCGCCGGTGCGCAGCCAGGTCTTGCCGTCGATCTTGACCAGGGTCGCGGCCGTGGCGGACGCGTTGTTCCAGTAGCCCTTGAACAGCTGCGGGCCGGTGGAGAGGATCTCTCCGGTCTCGCCCGGCGGCAGCGGCTGCAGGGTGTCGGGATCGACCACCATCGACTCGGTGTCGAAGGTGGGAATGCCCAGGCACTGCTTGCGCAGGTCGCCATGCGGATTCATGTGGGTCTGCGACATGCTCTCGGTCATGCCGTAGGCCTCCATGTAGCGCACGCCGGTCAGCTCGTAGAGCTTCTGCGCCACCGGCTCGGGCATCGACGCGCCGCCGCCGAAGATGTTCTGCAGCGAGGACAGGTCGCGCTGCGCGGTGTCGGGATGCGCGAGCAGGTCCACCACCATGGTCGGCACGTTGGCCCAGTGGGTGACGCGGTAGCGCTCGATCATGTAGGCCGCCGCGGCCGGGTTCCAGCGCGGCAGCAGCACCACGGTGCCGGCGCTGTAGATGCCCGCGTTGAGCGTGTGCTGCATGCCGGTGACGTGGAACATCGGTGCGGTGCCCAGCACCACCGAGCCGGGGCGCATGCCTTCCCACAGCGCGCCGCCCACGGCCGTGCACATCATGGTGGAGTGCGTGTGCATGCAGCCCTTCGGCTTGCCCGTGGTGCCCGAGGTGTACAGGATCGCGCACAGGTCGTCGCTGGCCGCCTGGGCCGGCGCAGGCGTGCAGCCGGCGGCCAGCGCATCGCGCCAGGCACTCACGCCGGGATCCGTGATGCCTTCCCGTGGTGCGCGGATGGCCTCGGGGATCGACAGCGAGGTCGGCTCGGTCAGGTAGTCCGAATAGGCGGCGACGACCGCGTGGTCGAGGCCATGCCCGAGCAGGGGGCGGAACTGGGGATACACCTCCTGTGCCACCAGCGCCACCCGCGCCCCGCTGTCCGCCACGTAGTGCTCGAGCTCGTCGGTGACGTTCATCGGGCTCACCGGCACCACCACCGCATCGGCTCGCAGGATGGCATAGAAGGCGATCATGACCTGCGGGCTGTTCTGCATGTCCAGCAGCACGCGGTCGCCCTTGCGCACGGCGCAGCGCTGCTGCAGGAAGCCGGCGAGCGCCTCGGTCTCGCGGCGGAACTGCGCATAGCTCAGGCGCGAGTCGTAGAAGACGGTGAGCGTGCGGTCCGGGTAGCGGGTGGCGGACACCTCCAGGTTGTAGCAGAGGGTGGTCCGCGGCACGCTCAGCGACTTCGGCATGTCGCGCGGCCAGATCTTGTAGTCGTCGGGCTTCACTGCTCGCCTGCAATAGGAATCGGTTGTGAGCGGATCAATGCGAAACACTTGAACCGCAGAGGACGCAGAGGGCACAGAGGCCAGACCGGATCATCGGCGGCAGGCGGCAGCGATGTTCATCGCTCCGGCGTTTCTCTGCGTCCCTCTGCGTCCTCTGCGGTCGAGGCGGTTGCCGTTCATTCTACCGCCCCGTGCAGGTTCAGCCCCGGGCGGTGGCCTCGCGCTCCTGCAGCATGCGCCACTGCACCTTGCCGGTTGCCGACTTCGGCAGGCTGTCGACGAACTCGACCACGCGCGGGATCTTGTATGCGGCCATGTGCGTACGGCACCAGCCGATGATCTCTTCCGGAGAGACCTTGCCGCGGCTGCCGGCCTTCAGCACCACCAGTGCCTTCACCGTCTCGCCGCGGTGTGCGTCCACCGAGCCGATCACGCAGGCCTCCTGCACGTCGGGGTGGCCATACATGATCGCCTCGACCTCGGCCGGCCAGACCTTGTAGCCCGACGCGTTGATCATGCGCTTCAAGCGGTCGACGATGAAGAAGTAGCCGTCCTCGTCGATGCGGCCGAGGTCGCCGGTGCGGAAGAAGCGCTTGCCGCCGATCTCGATGAAGCACTCCGCGGTGGCCTGCGGGCTGTTCCAGTAGCCCTTGAAGATCTGCGGTCCGCTGGAGACGATCTCGCCCACCTCGCCAAGCGGCAGCACGTCGAGGGTGTCCGGATCGATCACCAGTGCCTCGGTGTTGCACACCGGGATGCCCAGGCACTGCTTCTTGGGGTTGTTGTCAGGGTTGATGTGGGTGGGGGCGATGGTCTCGGACAGGCCGTAGCCCTCGATGTAGTCGAGCCCCGTGAGGTCCTTCAACCTGCGTGCGACCGCCTCCGGCATCGCCGCGCCGCCGCCACCGATGCGCTTCAGGCTGGTCAGGTCGTAGCGTCCCAGGTTGGGATTGGCGAGGAAATCGATCGCCATGGTCGAGATGTTGGTCCAGCCGTCGACGTGGTAGCGCTCGATCAGCTGCGCGGCGGTGTCGCGGTCCCAGCGCGTCATCAGCACGCTGGTCGCGCCGAGATGGATCGGCACGTTCATGCTGCCCTGCATTCCGGTGACGTGGAACAGGGGGAGGGTGCCCAGGACCACGCTGTCGGCGTGCCCGCCGCCCCACTGCGCCATGATCACGATGGTGCTCATGACCGTCGCGTGGGTATGGATGCAGCCCTTGGGCCGGCCGGTGGTGCCGGAGGTGTAGGGCATGACGCACAGATCGTCGGGCCCGGCAGCATGCGGGTCCGGCTGCAAGGCAACGGCCAGCGCGTCGGCCCAGAGCACAGCGCCCTCGTCGGCGATGGCCTGGCGTGGCGCCCGCACCGCATCCGGGAGGTTGAGCGGGGTGGGTGCGGTGACGTAGTCGGAGTAGGCGGCGACCACGACGTGCTTGAGCCCGCCACCGAGCAGCGGCCGCAACTGCGCGTAGAGCTCCTGCCCGCACAGCGCGACGGTGGCATCGCTGTCGCGCACGTAGTGCTGCAGTTCCTCGGTCAGGTTCATCGGGTTGACCGGCACGACCATCGCGTCGGCCCGCAGGATCGCGTAGAAGCCGACGATGAACTGCGGGCTGTTCTGCATGAACAGCAGCACCCGGTCGCCCCGCCGCACCCCGCAGCGCCGCGTCAGATACCCGGCCAGCGCGTCGGCCTCCTCGCGCAGGCGCGCGTACGGCAGCGCCGAGTCGTAGAAGATCACCGCCGGCTTGTCGGGGTGTCGCCGGGCCGTGACCTCGAGGTTGTAGTAGACGCTGGTATGCGGGAACTCCAGGGTGCGCGGCAGCCCGGGCGGCCAGTGCCGGAAGTGCGCCGGCGCAGCCGGCGAACGCGCGTTCTCCATCCCTCGTCTCCTCGCGCAGGCGGCGCTGCGCGGTGATGTTGCGCTGCACGACGCGTGCAGGCTTCGAACCGGGCTCTATTCTCGGTGCTGGACGGGGTCATGGCAACGTGGCCGGCGGGTTGCATGCGGCGGCCGGCGTTGCCTTTACGCTGCCGGCTCAGTTGTGTCAGTATCGGCCGCGAGCGCCCGCCGGCACCGGCACAGTGGCGTGTACCACCGGGAGCAGGAGACCAGCGTTGCAAGCCAGGCAGGAGTCCGCGCAGGCGGGCGCGGCGCCGCTGTTGCGCGTGCGCGACCTCACCGTGCGCTTCGGCGGCATCGTCGCCCTGGATCACGTCTCCTTCGACGTGGAGCGCGGCACCATCTGCGGGCTGATCGGCCCGAACGGTGCGGGCAAGACCACGCTGTTCAACTGCCTGTCGCGCCTGTATCCGTTCCAGGAAGGCAGCATCCTGTTCGACGGCCGGCCCCTGGTGGAAGTCCCGCGTCATGGCATCGCCGGCCTGGGCATCGGCCGCACCTTCCAGAACCTGGCCCTGTTTCGCAGCCTGAGCGTGCAGGACAACGTCCTGCTCGGCGCGCATTCGCGCACCGGGCGCGGGGTGGTCGCCTGTGCGCTGCGCCTGCCCGGCGCCCGGCGCGAGGAGCGCGAGATGGCGGAGCGGGCCGGCGAGCTGATGGAGCTGGTCGGCCTGCGCGAGTTCGTACAGCGGCGCGTGGCCGACCTGCCCTTCGGCATCCAGAAGCGCGTCGAGCTCGCGCGCGCACTGGCGAGCCGGCCGCAGCTGCTCCTGCTGGACGAGCCGGCTGCCGGCCTGAACCACGAGGAGGTCGAAGGGCTGCGCCTGCTCATCCGGCAGGTGCGCGACGCCCTGGGCGTCACGGTGCTGCTGGTGGAACACCACATGAACCTGGTGATGCGCACATCCGACAAGGTGGTGGCGCTGGACTTCGGCAAGAAGATCGTGGATGGCACGCCGGAGCAGGTGCGCCAGGACCCGGAGCTGATCCGGGCCTATCTCGGCCAGGCCGCCTGAGGTCACCCACATGACCGCCCTGCTGGAAGCAAGCGATCTGCATGCCGGGTACGGGCCGCTCGCGGTGCTGCACGGCATCTCCTTCGAGGTGCAGGACGGCGGGATCACGGCGCTGCTCGGCGCCAACGGCGCCGGCAAGACCACCACGCTGCGCGCGGTGTGCGGGATGGTCAGGGCGCGCGGCAACCTGCGCCTGGCCGGCGAGCCGCTGCTGGGCAAGGCGACCGAGGACATCGTCCGCCGCGGTGTCGCGCACGTGCCGGACGGGCGCGGCACCTTCCTCGATCTCACCACCGAGGAGAACCTGCGCCTGGGCGCGTACACCCGGCGCGATCGCGCCGCGGTGGCCGAGGACATGCAGCGCTGCTACGACTACTTTCCCCGGCTGAAGGAGCGCCGCGCGCAGCAGGCCGGCACCCTGTCGGGCGGCGAGCAGCAGATGCTGGCGATCTCGCGTGCGCTGATGCTGCGGCCCCGGCTGCTGCTGCTGGACGAGCCCAGCTTCGGGCTCGCACCGCTGGTCGTGCAGGAGATCTTCCGCATCATGCAGCGCATTCGCACCGAGCAGCGCGTGAGCATCCTGCTGGTGGAACAGAACGCGAGCCTCGCGCTGGAAGTCGCCGACCATGCCTACCTGCTCGAGACCGGGCGCGTCGTGCTGGGCGGGGCGGCCGAGGTGGTGAGAGCCGACGAGGCCGTGCGCAGGTCCTATCTGGGATATTGATGAACGTGAAGGGTGAAGGCGCGAAGGGTAACGGCCACTGCACTGCGGCGGTGGATGCTTTGCCCTTCACGCATTCACGCCTTCACCCTTCACTGGTTCAACGATGAAAGACTACGACCGTTTCGATGCCATCGGGCTTGCCGCGCTGGTGGCGCGCAAGGAGGTCTCGCCGCAGGAGCTGCTCGATGCAGCCATCGCGCGCACGGAAGCCGTCGATCCGGCGATCAACGCCGTGGTCGGCAGGCACTACGATGAGGCGCGTGCCGCCGTCCGCGCCGGCCTGCCAGAAGGCCCGCTGCGCGGCGTGCCATTCCTGCTGAAGGACCTGCACGCATTGCTCGACGGCACGGTGACCACCAACGGCTGCCGGTTCTTCACCGGCAACCGGGCGGACCACGACACCGAACTGGTCGCACGCTACAAGCGCGGCGGGCTGGTGATCTTCGGCAAGACCAACACCCCCGAGTTCGGCCTCACCGTCAGCACCGAGCCGCGGCTGTTCGGCCCGACGCGCAACCCGTGGCGGACCACGCACATGGCGGGCGGGTCGAGCGGCGGCGCGGCCGCGGCGGTGGCGGCCGGCATCCTGCCGGCCGCACACGCCACCGACGGCGGCGGGTCGATCCGCATTCCGGCATCCTGCTGCGGATTGTTCGGCCTCAAGCCCACGCGAGGGCGCAACCCGCACGGTCCGGACCGCGGCGAAGGCTGGTCGGGCATGTCCACGGAGCACGTGGTCTCGCGCAGCGTGCGCGACAGCGCGGCGTTCCTCGACCTCACGCACGGGCCCGACCTCGGCGCGCCGTACTTCGCCACGCCCCCGGACGTGCCCTTCCTCGCTGCGATGCAGGCGCAACAGCCGTCGCTGCGCGTCGGCCTGGTGACGCGGACCTCGGCTGGCGAGGCCATCGACGCCGAGTGCGAGCAGGCCGTGCGCGACACCGCGCGGATGCTCGAAGGGCTGGGCCACCGGGTCGAAGAAGCGAGTCTCGCCAGCGTCGAGCAGGGCTTCGGACCGGCATTCCGGGTGATCATCGCCGCAAACGTGCGGGCCGCGATCGAGCTTCATGCGGCGCGCACGGGTCGCCAGCCCGGGCCGGACGACCTCGAGAAAGTCACCTGGGCGATGTTCGAAGCGGGTGCACGGGCCAGCGCTGCCGACTACGCCCGGGCGATCGTCGCCGTGCACCGCACCGGGCGCCAGCTGGCGGGGATGTTCCAGTCCCATGACCTGCTGCTCGCTCCCACGCTGCCGCGCCCGCCGCAACCCCTCGGCGTGTTCAGCATGATGGCCGACGATCTCGATGCCTACGGCCGCGACGTCGGCTACTTCACCAGCTTCACCGCCATCGCCAACATCGCGGGCACTCCCGCGGTCTCGCTGCCGCTGCACTGGACCGCGGATGGCCTGCCGGTGGGTGTCCAGCTGCTCGGCCGTTATGGCGACGAAGCCACGCTGCTGCGCGTGTCGGCGCAGCTGGAGCAGGAGCGCCCGTGGTTCAACCGGCGGCCTTCGCTGTGACGGGCGGAGTGTGCTGCATGAACCGCGGTGGAGGCGTGGACCACATTGATCGCATTGGACTGCATCGACGACATGCGCCGCATGAACCGCAGAGGACGCAGAGGACCGCAGAGGAGAAACCGGGCATTGGGCGGACCGACGTTCTCATGCCGGGCACCGATCGAGAGTCGCAGTTTCTCTGCATACCTCTGCGTCCTCTGCGGTGGATGAGGTTGGTTTAGGAGCACCACAGCGATGGAAGCCTTCCTGCACCAGGTATTCTCGGGACTGGCCACCGGCGGCATCTACGCCAGCCTCGCGCTGTCGCTGGTCATGATCTACCAGTCCACCAATCACATCAATTTCGCCCAGGGCGAGATGGCGATGTTCTCCACCTATCTCGCCTGGACGCTCATCGACGCGGGGCTGAGCTGGTGGATCGCGTTCACCATCACCGTCGCGGCCTCGTTCGTGCTGGGCATGCTGATCGAGCGCATCGTCATCCGGCCGGTGGAGCACGCACCGGTGCTCACGGTGGTGATCGTGTTCATCGGCCTGCTGGTGATCCTCAACAGCGTGGCGGGCTGGATCTACAGCTACACGATCAAGAGCTTCCCCAGCCCGTTCCCCGACCGGCCGGTATTCGGCGGGCTCATGTCCGCGCACGAGCTGGGCGCGATCGGTGTGACCCTGGTCGTGCTGCTGCTTCTGTTCGCGTTCTTCCGCTGGACGCCGCTCGGGCTCGCGATGCGCGCGGTCGCGCAGAACCCCAATTCCAGCCGCCTGGTCGGGATCCGCGTGGGCTGGATGCTCGCGCTCGGCTGGGGGCTGGCCGCGGCGATCGGCGCCGTGGCGGGCACCATGATCGCGCCCATCGTCTACCTGGATCCGAACATGATGTCCGGCGTGCTGTTGTATGCCTTCGCGGCCGCGCTGATGGGCGGGATCGACAATCCGGTGGGCGCGGTGATCGGAGGTTTCATCGTGGGTGTGCTGGAGAACGTGATGGGTGCGTTCGTGATCGGAACCGAGCTCAAGCTGACGGTCGCGCTGATCGTGATCATCGCGGTGCTGCTGGTGCGGCCCACCGGGCTGTTCGGCCGGGTGTTCGTGACGCGCGTGTGAGGCGCGAGGACCGGGGGATGAGGCGTGGCTGAGAAGACCGCGAGCGCGACGATGGACGCACCGGCGACCGGGAAGGCGGGCTGGTCCGCACGCCGCTGGGAGATTGCCGGGTGGGCGCTGGTGCTGGTGGTGCTGTGCGCGCTGCCGTTCCTGGTGAGCAGCTACCGCACGTTCCAGTTCACCATGGCGCTGGTGTACGCGATCGTCCTGCTCGGGCTCAACATCCTGACCGGCTACAACGGCCAGATCTCGCTCGGGCATGGCGCCTTCTACGCCGTCGGCGCCTACACGGCTGCCGTGCTGATGGACCGCTTCGGCGTCCCGTACTGGGCCACCATCCCGGCGGCCGGCGCGGTGTGCCTGGTCTCGGGCTTCCTGTTCGGCCTGCCGGCGCTGCGCCTGCACGGGCACTACCTGGCACTGGCGACGTTCGCGCTTGCGGTGGCGATGCCCCAGCTGCTGAAGTACAAGGGCATCGAGTCCTGGACCGGCGGGGTGCAGGGCATCGTGATCATGAAACCGGATCCGCCGGCGTGGCTGTCGGTCAGCCAGGACCAGTGGCTCTACCTCCTGACGCTGGTCATCGCCGTGGTGATGTTCGTGCTGGCCTGGAACCTGATCCACAGCCGCGTGGGTCGCGCGTTCATGGCGCTGCGCGACCATCCGCTGGCGGCCGAGGCGATGGGGATCAACGCCGCGCGCTACAAGGCCACCGCGTTCGGGCTCAGCGCGCTCTACACCGGCGTGGCCGGCGCGCTGGGCGCGATCGTGGTGCAGTTCGTGGCGCCGGACAGCTTCGCCGCGGGCCTGTCGATCAACTTCCTCGTCGGCGTGGTGATCGGCGGGCTGGCATCGATCTCGGGCGCGCTGTGGGGGGCGCTGTTCATCCAGTTCATCCCCAACGTGGCAGACCAGATCTCCAAGGCCGCACCCTGGGCGATCTACGGCATCTTCATGATCGCCTTCGCCTACCTCATGCCCACCGGCGTGGCCGGATTCCTGCGCATGCTTCGCGAGCGCATCATGCGGCGTTAGCCGTCCGGCCCCCGGCTATAATCGGGCCGCAGTCCCGCAGTTCATCTGACAGGAGGAGGAGATGGCCCAACAATCCCGCAGGCTGCTCGGCGCATGCGTGCTCGCCCTCGCGCTGGTCGCGCCGGCGCACGCGCAGAAGAAGTACGGCCCAGGCGCCAGCGACACGGAGATCAAGCTCGGCCAGACCATGCCCTACAGCGGGCCCGCCTCGGCCTACGGTGCGATCGGCAAGGCCGAGGTCGCGTACTTCAAGATGGTCAACGACCAGGGCGGCATCAACGGGCGCAAGGTCAACCTGATCAGCCTGGACGACGCCTACTCGCCGCCCAGGACGGTCGAGCAGACCCGCAAACTGGTCGAGGAGGAGCAGGTGCTGGCGCTGTTCAACCCGCTCGGGACGCCGACCAACACGGCCATCCACAAGTACGTCAACGCCAAGAAGGTGCCGCACCTGTTCGTGGCGACCGGCGCGACCAAGTGGGGTGACCCGAAGAACTTCCCGTGGACGATAGGCTTCCAGCCGAACTACCAGATCGAGGGGAAGATCTATGCCCGGTACATTCTGAAGAACAAGCCCGACGCCAGGATCGGCATCCTGTTCCAGAACGATGACTACGGCAAGGACTACGTAACGGGCTTCAAGGCCGGGCTGGGTGACAAGGCCAAGACCATGATCGTGAGCGAGGTGAGCTACGAGGTCACCGATCCCACGATCGACTCCCAGATCGTCACGCTCAAGGCCTCCGGTGCCGACGTGTTCTTCAACGTGACCACCCCGAAGTTCGCCGCCCAGGCGATCCGCAAGGCCTACGATATCGGGTGGAAGCCGCTGCATCTGCTCAACAACGTCTCCTCTTCGGTCGGCGCCGCACTCACGCCGGCCGGACTGGACAAGTCGGTGGGACTGGTCACGGCCTTGTGGGGAAAGGATCCGACCGACCCGCAGTGGGCCAAGGACCCGGGCATGCAGCGCTGGCGTGACTTCATGGCGAAGTACATGCCCGGCGCCGACGTCAACGACTTCAACTACGTGTACGGCTACGGCGCCGCGCAGCTCATGACGGTGGTACTCAAGGCCTGCGGCGACGACCTCACGCGCGAGAACCTGCTCAAGCAGGCCACCACCCTGAAGGACACCACGCTCGACATCCTGCTGCCGGGTATCAAGTACAACACCGGCCCCGACGACTACTTCCTGGTGGAGCAGCTGCAGCTCGCGCGCTTCGACGGCAAGCGCTGGGTGGTCTTCGGCGAGGTGATCGGGCACGAATGAGGCAGGCTGGAGGCCAGAGGCTGAAGGCTAGAGGCGACAGGCAACAGGTACGAGGAACAGGATGAAAATCGATCTGAAGGGCAGGGTGGCGGTGGTGACGGGGGCGAGCCGGGGCATCGGGCGCGCGACCGCGGTGGCGCTCGCAGGGGCGGGCGCGAAGGTGGCGCTGCTGGGGCGCGACCGTGCGAAGCTGGAGGAATCGCTCAAGCTGGTGCGCGACACCGGCGCGGAGGCGGCCACGTTCCTGTGCGACGTCCGCGACGAGGCGCAGGTGAAGCAGGCGGCGGCCGACGTGGCGCAGCGCTTCGGGGCGGTGCACATCCTGGTGAACAACGCCGGCACGGCGATCCGCAAGAATGTCGTCGACTTCTCGCTGGAGGAGTGGCGATCGCTGACCGACACCAACATCACCGGCGTGTTCCTGTGCAGCAAGTACTTCGTGCCGCACATGCGCGGCCATGGCTACGGCCGCATCATCAACCTGACCTCGATCATGGCGCACGTCACGAGCACGGGACGTGGCGTCTACTCGGCCACCAAGCACGCGGTGGCCGGCCTCACCAAGGCGCTTGCGCTCGAGCTGGTGGATGACAAGATCACCTGCGTCGCGATCAGCCCCGGCTTCATCGCCACCGACCTCACCGCGCCGCTGCGCGCCGACCCGGCGAAGAACGAGGCGTTGATGGCGCAGACGCCGATGCGGCGCTGGGGCCAGGCGGACGAGATCGCCAGCCTCGCGCTCTATCTCTGCTCCGACCAGGCGGCGTTCATGACCGGCAATGATGTGGTGATGGACGGCGGCTGGCTCGCCCAGTAGCGCGACATGACCGTACGGCTGCCGACGCGGCAGGTGCCGCCGGCAGCCGCCTGCCGCCCCCGGCAGCATCGCCCATCGCTGTCCCGCCTGCGCACATTGCTGCCCGCTGACGGCTGAGTCCGCGCCGCAGCGGCCCCCTCCCGACGTCAACCGATTGTCAATCGCGCGCGCCGCCCGGCGCGCTGCGCCGGCGCGCCGTTGGCATCGACGGGACCGCCCGGTTCGCATTCAGTTGACCATGTTTAAGGATCCGCAAAACCGTTCGGCATAAAGCTTGCAGAACGCGACGCGAACAGTGCGTCTGGCGTGGGCGAGACGCGGCGGGAACCCAGCGAAGCGGACCATGAACTCGGCGATCCAGGCCTGGCTCGACAAGCAGTGCGGCGAAATCGGTGGCGTCACCGGCGGGGTGGTGATGCTGGTGCCGCGCGGCGGTGACGCCCGCCTGGCGCAGGCTGCTGCCTGGCCGGCTGGCCAGCGCGGCGCCGCCGAGCTCGAGGAAGCGGCCCGGAGCGCCTACGAGAAGCAGGCTGCGATCGCGCAGACGGGCGAGATGCGCGCGCCGTCCCGGCCGCAGGTCGGTCCCGTCATCTCGCACCCGCTGCAGGTGAAGGGGCGCACGGTGGGTGCATTCGCGGTGCGCCTGAGCGACGAGGTGACGCTGCCGCCGCACAACGCGGTGGCCGACGTGCAGCGCGGCGTCGCGACCTTCGAGGCCTTCCTGCGCGGCCAGCCGCCCGGCGCAGCGGCCGCCCCTGCGCACGGCTACGTGCCGCAGACCCCGACCATCAATTTCCCGCCCAGCCCGGCATCCCATCCGACCATGGCCGCTCTCGCTCCGCAACCGGCGCTCGCGCCCACACCCTCCAAGCCGGTCGATCTCGACAAGACCGCCGAGCTGCCCGCGTCGAACCCCGTGCGCATGCTGCACCTCCTCGCCACCATCGAGGCGCACGACGACTTCCGCGCAGCGGCCACCGCGTTCGCGACCGAGATGGCCGAGATGTTCGACTGCGACCGGGTGAGCGTGGGCCTGTCCGGCCGCCGCCACGTCAAGGTCGAGGCGCTCTCGCACAGCTCGGACTTCAAGAGCAACCAGGGACTGCTGCGCGACATCGGCGCGGCGATGGAAGAGGCGATCTGGCAGGGCGCGACCCTGATCTTCCCCCAGCCCGACGGCGCGCAGCCGAGGGTGGACCGTGCGCACACCACGCTGCAGCAGCGCCACGGCGCGGCGATCATCTACACCGTGCTGCTGGTGAAGTCGGGCAAGCCGATCGGCGCCATGGCGCTCGAGCGCAGCCGTACCGACCCGCTGCCGCGTGCCGAGATCTCGCTGGTGGAGAACATCGGTGCACTGCTCGGGCCGCTGCTCTCCGACAAGCATGCCGTCAGCCGGGCGTGGCCGATGAAGATCGTGCAGGCCTTGCGCGAGGCGTTCGGCCCGCTCTTCGGGCCGGGGCATCGCTTCGCCAAGATCGTCGCTGCCACCGCGGTGTCGGTGGTGATCGCCGCCGCACTGATCCCCGGGGACTACCGCGTGAGCGCGCCCGCGCGCCTGGAAGGATCGATGCAGCGCGTGCTGGTGGCGCCCGGCGACGGCTATCTCAAGCAGGCCCATGTGCGTCCTGGCGACCGCGTGAAGGAAGGCCAGCTGCTGGCCGAGATGGCGGACGAGGACCTCAAGCTCGAGCTGCGCAAGGCGCAGAGCGAGGTGGCACAGCTGGAGAACAGCTACGGAGTCGCGCTGGTGAAGAACGACCGGGCCGAGATCGGCATGCTGCAGGCCCGCCTGGAGGAGGCGCGCGCGAAGCTGCAGCTGGTCGAGACCCAGCTCGACCGGGTGCGCCTGACCGCGCCGTTCGACGGGGTGGTGATCACGGGCGATCTCACCCAGTCGCTCGGCGCGCCGGTGAAGAAGGGCGAGGCCCTGCTCACGCTGGCGCCGGAGCACGACTACCGCGTCATGCTCGAAGTCGACGAGCGCGACATCGGCGAGCTGGGGATCGGGCAGCCCGGTCACCTGGCGTTGACCGCGCTGCCGGGCGATGCGATGCCGTTCGAGGTGAACCGGATCACCCCGGTGGCCACGCCGGGCGAGGGCCGCAACTACTTCGAGGTCGAAGCCAGGCTCAATGGCAAGCGCGAGGACCTGCGTCCCGGGTTGCAGGGGGTGGCCAAGGTGGAGGCCGGCTCACGCTCGATGCTGTGGATCTGGACCCACCGCGTGTATGGATGGATGCGCCTGATGCTGTGGTCTTGGATCGGATAGAACCAGGCCCTAGGCTCTAGGCGCCAGACGCCAGGAAGCTGCAGTGGCTCGAGGCGCCTCTACTCAGGTCTGGCGTCTAGGGCCTAGGGCCTAGAGCCTGGCGTACAGGAAAACCATGGAATCTCTCTTCAGCCCCCGCTGGTATCGTGTCGCCGGCATCCACCCGCGCCTGCGCAGCCACGTGCGCGTCTCGCGCCACGTCTACCGCGACCAGGTCTGGTACCTCCTGCAGGACCAGAGCTCGGGGCGCCACCACCGCGTGGACGAGACCGCGTTCCACTTCATCGGGCGGATGGACGGCAAGCGCTCCACCGACGAGATCTGGCACTCGCTGCTCAACCAGCTGCGCGAGAACACGCCCACCCAGGACGACACCATCGAGATCCTGTGCCAGCTGTCGGACAACGACCTGCTCCAGTGCGAGATCACCCCCAATGTCGCGGAGCTGTTCCGGCGCCGGTTCGAGAAGGACCGCAAGCGCCGCATCGCGATGCTCAACCCGCTGTCCTTCCGCGTGCCGCTGTTCGATCCGGACCGGCTGCTGAGCCGGCTCATGCCGCTCGCGCATGCGATGTTCCACCCGGCCATGCTGGTGCTGTGGCTGGCGGTGGTCACGCTGGGTCTGGTGGCCGCCGCTTCGCACTGGAGCGAGATCACGGCGTTCGCCTCGGTGCACATGCTCACGCCGAAGTACCTGCTGATGCTGTGGCTGTTCTACCCGGTCATCAAGACCTTCCACGAGCTGGGGCATGGCCTGGCCGTGAAGGCCTGGGGCGGAGAGGTGCGCGAGACCGGGGTGAGCATCATGATGCTCGTGCCGGTCCCGTTCGTCGATGCGTCGGCGGCCTCGGCATTCCCGGAGAAGCATCGCCGCGCAGCAGTCGGGGCGGCGGGCATGATGGTGGAGCTGTTCATCGCGGCACTCGCCACCTTCCTCTGGCTCAATGTCGAGAACGGATTCGTGCGCGACCTGGCCTTCGTCGCGATGGTGATCGGTGGATTGTCCACCGTCCTGTTCAACGGCAACCCGCTGCTGCGCTTCGACGGCTATTACGTCCTGTCGGACCTGCTCGATGTCCCCAACCTGGGGCCGCGCTCCAATGCCTACGTGGCCTACCTGGCGCAGCGCTACCTGCTCAAGATCGAGAGCGCAGTCTCGCCGGTCACCGCCCGCGGCGAGCCCTCGCTGCTGCTCGCCTACGGCGTCCTCGCCTTCGGGTACCGCTGGTTCATCGCGGGCCTGATCGTGTTCTGGTGCGGCAGCTACTCGTTCTGGCTCGGCGTGCTCGCCGGCGTGATGGTCGGCTTCACCATGGTGGTCAAGCCGGTCGCGAAGCTGGTCGAGTTCCTGCGCACCTCGCCGCTGCTGTCGCGCTCGCGCAGCCGCAGCTACGCGGTGGCCGGCGGCGTGGCCGCGGCCGTGGTCGTGCTGCTGTTCGTCGTCCCGGTGCCGTTCTCGACCACCGCGGAGGGGGTCGTGTGGCTGCCGGAGCAGGCCCGGGTGCGGGCCGAGAGCGGCGGCTTCGTGGTCGAGGTGCTGGCCGCGGACGGCCAGGCGGTGAAGAAGGGCGACGCGCTGCTGGTCCTGAGCGACCCGGAGCTGGTGGCGCAGGAGGCCGCAGCGCGGGCGCACGCGACCGCGCTGGAGATCGAGTTCACCCGTGCGATGGGGGTGGACACGCCGATGTCGCAGTCGATCAAAGAAGAGCTGGCAGCCAAGCGCGCCGAGGTCGCCGAGCTGCAGCGGCGCATCGCCAGTCTGCAGGTCACCGCCAAGGTCGACGGCCGGCTGTCGATGCCGCGGCCGCAGGACCTGCCCGGCAAGTACGTGGGCCGGGGCGAGGTGCTCGCGCACATCCTGCGGCCCGAGGACATCTCGGTGAAGGTGGCGGTGCCGCAGGCAGATGCGGGGATCATCACCTCCGGGACCGAGGCGGTCGAGGTCAGCCTCACCGACCGCCGCAACGAGATCGTTGCGGCCCGGCTCACCGGCGGCACGCCCGCGGCCACCGCACTCCTGCCCACTGCCGCGCTGGGCGACCGCGCGGGCGGGCCGGTGGAGACCGACCCCAGCGACAAGGACGGGGTGCGCACGCTCGAGCCGGTATTCCTGTTCGATGTGCAGGTCGCCTCCACCCAGTTGCAGCGGGTCGGCAGCCGGGCGCTGGTGCGCTTCGACCACGGGGCGAGACCGCTCGGCGTGCAGTTCCACCGCCGGCTGCACCAGCTGCTGCTCAAGCAGTTCAACCCGGTGGGGTGACGCCGCGCCCGCCCGTGCCCCGGCACCAGACCCCGCGCATGCGACGCCGCACCCTGCTCCCGCACCCCATCGATCATGAGAACCGTTGAGCTCGCCATCCCCGGGATGCTCGCCGGCTCCTATCCCGAGCGCAGCGACGCCGAGCGCCCGCTCGCGCTGCCGCGCCTGCCCGGACGGGATGCCCTCCAGCGTCGCCGCCATCAGCGCTTCGTCGCGCGCGTGGAGGCCTGCGGCAGGGACCTCGCCCCGCTGGGAACGGCGGCGTTCGAAACCCGGGTGCGGGCCGTGCGGGCCCGGCTGGCGGCCGAGGGCTTCGCCGATCCCGCCGCGGCCGAGGCGTTCGCGGTGGTGCGCGAGGCGACCCGCCGCGCGCTGGCCAAGCCGCACTTCCACACCCAGATCATCGCCGCGCACATCATGCTCGGCGGCAAGCTCGCCGAAATGGCGACCGGCGAAGGCAAGACCCTGGCCGCCGGCCTGACTGCGGCCACCGGTGCTCTGGCCGGCGTCCCCGTGCACGTGATCACCTCGAACGACTATCTGGTCACCCGGGACGCCGGGGTGCTCGAGCCGGTCTACCGCATGCTCGGCCTGACCGTGGGCACGGTGACGCGCCCGGATGACCAGGCGAAGCGGCGCGCCGCGTACGCGTGCGACATCACCTACCTCACCGCGAAGGAGCTCACCTTCGATTACCTGCGCGACCGCCTCGTGCGGCGCGGAACGCACAGCGAGCTGCACGAGCGCGTGCGCCGCATGCACGGCGAGAAGGCCGCGCCGCTGCTGTTGCGCGGTCTGTGCATGGCGCTGGTGGACGAAGCCGACAGCATCCTGATCGACGAGGCGCGCACCCCGCTGATCATCTCGCAGCCGCGGGTCAATCCGCAGAAGCAGGCCTACGTCGAGCAGGCCCTGCGCATCGCCATGCAGCTCACCGCCGGCCGGCACTTCGTGGTCGACCGCGACGCGCAGGCGGCCCTTCTGTCGGCCGAGGGCAAGATGCAGGTCGCCCAGCTCGCCGCGCCGCTGGGCGGGCTGTGGGAGGACCGCCGCCATCGCGACGAGATCGTGACGCTCGCGCTGGCCGCGCAGCACGTCTACGCGCGCGACCGCGACTACCTGGTGCGCGACCGCAAGATCGTGATGATCGACCAGACCACGGGGCGGATCGCGCCGGGCCGGGTGTGGTCGCGCGGGCTGCAGCAGCTGCTCGAGACCAAGGAATGCTGTCCGCCGACCGGCGAGATGGAGACCATCGCGCAGATCACCTACCAGCGCTTCTTCCCGCGCTATCACCACCTGTGCGGCATGAGCGGCACGCTGGCCGAGGCGCGCGCCGAGCTGCACGCGGTGTACGGGCTGGACATCGCCCGCGTGCCGCTGCGCAAGCCCTCGCGCCGCCTGCGGCTGGGCACGCGCATCTATGCGTCTCGCCAGGCGAAGTGGGACGCGGTCATCGACCGCCTGCGCGAGCTGAATGCGACGGGCCAGCCGGTGCTGGTGGGGACGGATTCGGTGGCCGACTCCGATCACCTGAGCGTGCTGCTGGCAGCCGAACGCCTGCCGCATACCGTGCTCAATGCGCGCAACGACTCGGAGGAGGCGGCGATCGTCGAGCACGCCGGCGAGCGCGGCCGCATCACCGTCACCACCAACATGGCCGGACGCGGGACCGACATTCCGCTGGGCCCGGGGGTGGCGGAGCGGGGCGGCCTGCACGTGATTTCCTGCCAGCACAACGCCTCGCCGCGCATCGACCGGCAGCTGCACGGACGCGCTGCTCGGCAGGGCGATCCGGGCAGCGTCGAGACCGTGCTCAGCCTCGAGGACGCGCTGTTGTCGAAGTCCTGTCCGGCGTGGCTGATGCGTCTGCTGCGCGTGCTGGGCGGGCACTCTGGCCACCTGCCCGGCGCACTGGGCGCAGTGGTCGCCTGGCTGCCGCAGTGGCTGGAGGAGCGCCGCCAGCGCGGCGAGCGCCGGCTGCTGCTCGAGCACGACGAGCGCGCCGAGCGCCGCCTGTCGTTCGCCGGGCGCGGGGAGTAGGGAGCCTGGGATGATCAGCGGTCGCCGTCGCCCCGTCGTCGAAGAGCTCGAGCCGAGGATCCTGTACTCGGCGGACCTGGCACCGCTTGCCGATACGCAGCTGGACAGCGCGGCCGAGGTGCGCACGCTGGATGCCGGGGGCGAGTTCCAGTCGAGCGGCGTCGAGGTTGCGGCGAGTCCCGATGCCGGCGTGCCGGCCGAGACCGCTCCAGTCGATGCAACCGCAATTGCCGCCCCGCCGCCGCCGGGCGCAAAGGCCGACCTCGCCTCCGCTGCGCTGGCGTTCGAGCGCAACGTCGGGCAATCCGACGGCCAGGTGGACTTCCTCGCGCGCGGCAGCGGGTACACGGTGTGGCTCACCGACGGCGATGCGGTCCTGGCCCTGCGCGACGGCGACGGCGGCAACGTGGTGCGGCTTGATATGGTCGGAGCCGGCGGCGACGCGACGGCCACCGGGGAACAGGGCCTGGGCGCGACCACCAACTACCTGGTCGGCGGGCAGGAGGACTGGCGCACCGGCGTGGACAGCTATGGCGCGGTGCGTTACGACGACGTCTATCAGGGCATCGACCTGCGCTACTACGGCAATGGTCGCGCACTGGAGTACGACTTCCTTCTGGACGCGGGCGCGGACGCCACCCAGATCCGCCTGCGGTTCGACGGCGCGAGTTCGGTCGCCATCGCGGACAACGGCGATCTCATCCTCACGCTCGACGCAGCCGGGCACGCCGTGGCGTTCAAGGCGCCGGTGAGCTACCAGGACGGGCCCGATGGCCGGCAGGCAGTCGAGAGCCGCTACCTGCTGTTCGACGACGGCAGCATCGGGTTCGCGCTCGGCGACTACGATGCGAGCCGGTCGCTGGTGATCGACCCAGTGCTGTCCTACGGGACTTACTTCGGCGGCACCGGCACCGACACCGTGTTCGGCATGGCGGCGGACGCCGCCGGCAACATCTACGTCACCGGCTTCACCGATTCCACCGACCTGCCCCTGGTGTCGGGTGCGTTCACCGACCGTCCCGGGGACGACGTGTTCGTCGCGAAGTTCTCGCCGGACCTCAAGACGCTGCTCTACTCCACCTATGTGGGCGGCGACGGGGACGAGGAGGGCTATGGCATCGCGGTCGATGCGGCGGGCAACGCCTACGTGACCGGCTTCACGACCTCCTCGACGTTCCCGTTGGCCGGCGCGTATCAGGGCTCGCTCAAGGGCGGCCAGGACGCGTTCCTCTTCAAGCTCAACGCCGCCGGCAGCGCGCTGGCCTACTCCACCTACCTGGGTGGCAGCGGCGCGAGTGACATTGGCTACTGGGTCGCGGTCGATGCGGCCGGCAGCGCGTACGTAACCGGCTACGCTTCCAGCGCCGACTTCCCGCTCACGGCCGGTGTGGCCGACAGCACCTACGCCGGCGGCGAGACCTTCGTCACCAAGTTCAACGCGTCCGGCTCGACCCTGGCCTATTCCACCTTCATCGGTGGCAGCGGGTACGACCAGCCCTATTCGATCGCGGTCGATGCCGCGGGCAACGCCGTGGTGGTGGGCTACACCGACTCTGCCGACCTGGCCGTCACCGCCAACGCGTTCCAGTCCGCGCGGGAGGGCAGCAGCGATGTCTTCGTCACCAAGCTCAATGCGAGCGGTAGCGCGTATATCTACAACAGCTACCTGGGCGGGAGCAATGACGACCAGGCGTATGCGCTCGCCCTGGACAGCGCCGGACGCATCCACCTTGGCGGCTTCACCAAGTCAAGCGACTTCGACGTGACCGCGAATGGCCTGCGCACGGCCCGCTCGGGCAACGACGGTTTCCTGTCGATCATCGACCCTGCGCTGTCTGGCGCCGCCTCGCTGGTCTACTCCACCTACATCGGGGGCAACAAGAACTATGATGAGGTGTGGGGGATCGGAATCGATGCCGACGGACTCGTGTACCTCGCCGGCATTACCGATGCCGACAGCGTCCTGCCCCTGACCCCGGATGCGTACCAGCCGACCCGAGCGGGCAACGACGATGCCTTCATGGTGGTGCTGAACCCCGCGCTGTCGGGCAGCGCGGGCTTGGTCTACGGCACCTACCTCGGCGGCAGTGGCGTCGAGGCGGTGTCCACTGCAATCCTCTCCCAGGGGCGCTTCTACTTCGCAGGGCAGACGTTTTCCCCCTCCGGGATTGCCACCACGGGCGCGTACAGCACCACGCGCTCAGGCAGTTCCGACGGCTTCATCGCGGCCTTCACCGTGAACGCGCCGCCAGCGGTGACCACCTCCGGGTCGACGCTCACGTACCTGGAGGGCAGTGGCGCGGTGGCGATCGATCCGGGGCTCACCGTCACCGATGCCGACAGCGCCAACCTGACCGGCGCGACCATCGTGATCAGCGCGAACTACGCCAGCGGCCAGGAGCAGCTGGTCTTCAACAACGCCAACGCGTGGGGCATCACCGGCACCTGGAACGCCGCCACAGCGACCATGACCCTCACCGGCTCGTCATCGGTCGCGAACTACCAGGCGGCACTACGCACGGTGATGTTCGGCAACACCAGCGACAGCCCCTCCACGGCCCCGCGCACCGTGACTTTCTCGGTCAGTGACGGTTCCGGTTCGAGTGCGCTGGTTCCTTGCACGATCACGGTGATTCCCACCAACGATGCGCCGACCGGCATCGCGCTGAGCAACGCCAGCGTTGTGGAGAACACCGACACCTCGTCCGGCTACGTCGTCGGCACTCTGACGACAACGGATCCGGACGTCGTCGACACCTTTACGTACAGTGTGGTCGGGGGCGCCGACGCGTCGGCATTCTCGGTCTCCGGTGGCGACTTGGTGTTGACCGCCGGCGTGCTGGATGCCGAGACCAAGGGCAGCTACACGGTCACCGTGCGCACCACGGATCCCGGCGGCTTGTCCACCGATGCGACGTTCGTGGTGGGGGTGATCAACGTCAACGAAGCGCCAACCATCACGGCGATCTCGGATCAGGAGATCCTGCACGACACTGCCGGATCGGTGACGTTCACGTTCGGCGATCCCGACACACCGCTCACCAACCTGGCGGTCAGCGCGACGTCGAGCAACCAGACCCTCCTGCCGGACACCAGGCTGACGCTGACCGGCTCCGGCGCGTCCCGATCCCTGACCTTCACGCCTGCTGCCGGGCAGACCGGCTCGACCACGGTGACGGTGAAGGTGACGGACGGTTCGCTGAGCACGACCGAGGAGTTCACCCTGGTGGTGGACCCTGACAACCTGGTGCCGGTGATCACGCCGGCTACCTTGACTGTCGCGGAGAACAGTGCCAACGGGACGGGGGTCGGCAACGTGACCGCCGTCGATCCGGACGTTGCTGAGAGCTTCACCCGCATCTACTACTCCGACACCACCACCGGCACGATCGCGCGCATCAACCTGAACGGGAGCGGTGCGCAGACGCTGGTAAGCGGACTCGCCACGCCGGGCGAAGTGGCGGTCGACTACGTGCGCGGAAGGATCTACTGGACGGACTCGGGCACCGACCGCATCCAGAGCGCCAATCTCGACGGCAGCAATGTGCAGAACGTGCTGACTGGGCTGGGCAACCCGATCTCGCTGAAAGTCGATGTCGTGAACGGCCGCCTGTACTGGATCGAGGCGTCGAGCGCGACCATCCGCAGCGCGAACCTCGACGGCAGCGGAGCCCAGACCCTGCTGGGCACTGCCAACGGACTCTCCGATCCGCGTTCGCTGGCCCTCGACGCCAGCGCGGGCAAGCTCTACTGGATCGACGACGGCAACAACACCATCAAGCGCGCCAACGTGGATGGCAGCTCGGTGCAGTCGCTGGTGACGACTGGACTGTCCGCGCCCAACGGCCTCGTGCTCGATGTCGGCGCAGGCAAGATGTACTGGTCCGATCCCGGCACCGGGCGGATCGGGCGCGCGAATCTGGACGGCAGCGGCCTGCAGTCCAACCTGCTCTCGCCCGGCAGCTCGGTGCAGGGCCTGACCGTGGACACCGCCCGGCAGCAGGTGTACTGGACCGAGGACGACCTCCTGAATGCCCGCATTCGCCGGGCCAACGTGGACGGGTCGGGCACGACCACCGTCTACAACACCGGCCTGGCCCTGTTATCCAGTCCGGCCGGGGTGACGCTCGGTCCGAATGTGCAGGCGCTGTCCTGGTCGATCACCGGCGGCAATACCGGCGGCGCCTTCGGCATCGACACCCAGGGCCGCATCACCGTTGCCAGCGCAACGGCGCTGAACTACGAAACCCAGTCGACCTACAACCTGACCGTGAGAGTCCAGGATGCGCTCGGCGCAGCCTCCACGCAGACCATCACCGTCAATCTGAGCGACGTCAACGAGGCATCGACAGGGCTGAGCCTCACCGGCGGCTCGATCGTGGAGAACACGAACACGGCCGGCGGCGTATCGGTCGGCACGCTCTCGACGACCGACCCCGACGCCGGCGACACCTTCACCTACACGGTGGTGGGCGGAGCCGACCAGGCGAAGTTCAGCATCTCGGGCAACCAGCTCCTGCTCGCCGACGGCGTGCTCGACTACGAAACCAGGTCTGCGTATTCGGTGCAGCTGCGCAGCACGGATGCGGGCGGGCATACGGTGGATGGGCTGTTCACCATCACCGTCACCAACGTCAACGAAGCAGCCACCTTCACCAGCACGATCGGCGCGAAGCTCGTCGACGAGGACGGCACCACCGGGGCCATCGCCTTCACGATCCTCGATCCCGAAGGCGATCCGATGACCGTGCAGGTGGTGTCCAGCAATACCGTGCTGGTCCCCAATGCCAACATCGTGCTTGGCGGCAGCGGGAACAACCGCACCGTGACGGTGACGCCGGCCGCGAATGTCTCCGGCGGACTGACGACGGTCACGCTGCAGGTGTCGGACGGGGTGAACATCCCGCAGCAGCTCCTGTTCACGGTGACCGTCACGTCGGTCGCCGACACGCCCTCCGTCACGAATGCGGCGACCAGCGAGGACACGCAGACGACATCCGGCCTCGTGATCACGCGCAATGCCGCGGACGGTGCCGACGTGACCCACTTCAAGATCAGCGGCATCACCGGCGGCACGCTGTATCTCAACGATGGCGTCACGGCGATCGCGAACGACACGTTCATCACCTTCAGCCAGGGCAATGCCGGGCTCAGGTTCACTCCATCGGCGAACAGTACCGCCAGCGGCAGCTTCCACGTGCAGGCGTCGAAGGCGGGCAACGATGGTGGCGTGGGCGGCGGCATCGCCACCGCCACCATCACCGTGCTCGGCGTCAACGACAAGCCGGTCGGTGCGGATGAGAGCTACACGACAGTCGACGGTGCCGCCCTCGCGGTGGCGGGACCCGGCCTCCTTGCCAACGATACCGACGTGGACGGCGACATCCTGACCGCCGTGCAGGTCGACGGGACGAGCCACGGTGTCCTGGTGATCAACGCCGACGGCGGATTCACCTACACCCCCGATGCCGGCTTCACGGGGGTGGACAGCTTCCGCTACGCGGCCTTCGACGGCACCGTGCAGTCCGACCCGGTGCTGGTCACGATCACCGTGAACGGTGTGAACGACGCGCCGACCGGGGTGGTGCTCACCGGCACGGCGCCCGCGGAGGGCACCGACACGTCCGCCGGGCTGGGGGTCGGCACGCTGTCCACCGTCGATCCGGACGTGGTCGACGCCCACACCTACAGCATCGTGGGCGGGGCGGACCAGGCCAGCTTCACCATCGTCGCCGGCAACCAGCTGATCCTCGCTGCGGGCGTGCTCGACTACGAGACCAAGCCGGACTACCAGGTGATCGTGCGCGCCACCGACGCCGGGGGATTGAGCGTCGACCAGACCTTCGTGATCGCGGTCGCCGACCTCGACGACGCGCCGACCATCACCGCGGTCGTGGACCAGACGGTTGCGGAGGGAAGCGGACCGACCCTGGTCAGCTTTACCGTCGGCGATGCGGAGACCGCCGCCGGCAGCCTGACCCTGTCCGTGCTGTCCAGCGACACGAGCATCCTGCCGGCCGGGAACCTGATCCTGGGCGGCAGCGGTGCCAGCCGCACCCTCGTGTTCAGTCCGGCGCCCTACGCCTATGGCGGCCCGGTCACGCTGACGCTCAGCGTCTCGGACGGGGTCAATACGACGCTCACCTCGTTCGACGTGACCGTGATCGGGCTCGCCAATCACGACGTAGTGGTGGACACGATCAGCGATCTCGCCGACGGCGACACCTCGTCCATCGACGCGCTGCTGATGGACCGTGGCGCCGACGGCTACATCTCGCTGCGCGAAGCCATCGCGGCGGCGAATAACAGCGCGAACGCGGGGTCGCCCGATCGCATCCTGTTCGACATCACGGGCGGCGGGCCGCACTTCATCGACCTGCAGGCCGCCCTCCCGGCGATCACCGACACCGTGGTGATCGACGGCACCTCCGATCCCGACTTCGCCGGCACCCCGATCATCGAACTGCATGGGGCCGCCAGCGGAATCGACGGACTGGTGCTCATCGCAGACGACAGCACGGTGCGGGGGATTTCGATCATCGGGTTCGACGGCGGTGGCCTCGTCATCCACGGCAGCGGCAACACCATCGTCGGCAACTACCTCGGCCTCGCAGCCGATGGCACCACGGCGGACAGCAACGGCTACGGCATCATCGTGCTGGGCGACGGCAACGTGATCGGCGGCACCACCGCGCAGGATCGCAACGTGGTCTCGGGCAACACCATCGACGGCATCTGGGTCGAGGGCGGCAGCGGCAACCTGATCCGGGGCAACTACATCGGCACCGACGCTGCCGGCACGGCGGCGGTCGCCAACGGCGAGGACGGGATCTGGCTCGAGGACGCGGTGAGCACCCAGATCACCGGCAACGTCATCTCGGGCAACGCCTGGTCAGGCATCGGCGCGACCGGCGTCAACTCCGGCACGCTGATCACCGGGAACCGGATCGGCCTCGATGCGACGGGCACCGGGGCGCTGGGCAACCAGCGATCCGGCATCAGCATCGCCGGCGGCGACGATACGACGATCGGCGGCGCAGGTGCCGCGCAGAACGAGATTGCCTACAACGGTGCTGACGGCATCACCATCACCGCGGGCACCGGACACGCGATCCTGGAGAACGCGATCCACGCCAATGCCGGCCTGGGCATCGACCTGCTCGACGACGGTGTCAGCCCGAACGACGCGGGCGACACCGATGCCGGGGTCAACCTGGGGATGAACTTCCCGGTGATCTACGGCGTGGTGGTCAACGGCGGCAGCGTGACCATCCGCGGCGAGGCCCAGGCCGGAGCCACGGTGCGCTTCTACCAATCGGATGCCGACGCCAGCGGCTACGGGGAAGGCGAGCGCATCCTCGGCTCCGTCGTGGTGGGGGGGGCAACGGCCGGTGCAGTGGACAGCACGACGCGCCAGTTCACCGCCACCTTCGCCGCCGGGACCTTTGCTGTCGGCGACTTCCTCACGGCCACCGCCACCGACACCGCGGGCAACACCTCCGAGTTCTCCGCCAACGTCGCTGCCGCCGCGACTGCGCCCGGCATCACCGTGACACCGGTCGCCGGGCTCTCGACCAACGAGGACGGCACCCTCACGGCGAGCTTCACGGTCGTGCTCGACGCGGTGCCGGTGGCGAGCGTGACCATCCTGCTGTCGAGCGGGGACAGCACCGAGGGCTATCCGCTCAGCAGCTCGCTCACCTTCGACGCGAGCAACTGGAATGTGGCGCAGGCCGTGGACGTCGTGGGCCTGCCGGACGGTCTCGCGGATGGCGACGTGACCTACACCATCGTGCTGGGTCCCGCGAGCAGCGCCGACGCGGCTTACGACCAGCTCGATCCGCAGGACGTCACCGTGGTCAACGTCAATGGCGTGAACGACACGCCTTCCGCCGTTGCGCTCAGCAACCAGACCCTGGCGGAGAATACCGATACCTCGTCCGGATGGGTCGTGGGCTACCTGTCCGCGAGCGACGCCGACACCTGGGACCAGCACACGTACAGCATCGTGGGCGGGGCGGATGCAGCGAAGTTCTCGATCAGCGGCGATGCGCTGGTGCTGACCGCCGGGGTCCTGGACTACGAGGTCAAGCATGCCTACGCGGTCGTGGTGCGCGCAACCGACATCGGCGGGCTGTCGCTCGATGCCGGGTTCACCGTGGCGGTGACCAACCTCAACGAGGCCCCGGTGCTGACTGCCAACACCGGGGTGAGCGTGGCGTGGGGTGCGACCACCGTGGTGTCCGGGAGTGGGCTCAAGGTGACCGACGTGGACAGCACCGCGGCGCAGCTCGTGTACACGGTAACCGCGGTTCCGAGCGCGGGCACGCTGCTTCTGTCCGGAACGCCGCTGGGGACGAACGCTACGTTCACGCAGGCCGACCTGGACGCGGGACGCGTCGCCTACACGCACAACAACTCGACCGCCGGTCCGGACGGACTGACGCTCTCGGTTTCGGACGGCGTGACCAGCCTCGGCCCGGTCTCCGTGGGCATCAACGTGGCCAGTGCGCCGGTCATTCCCCCGCCGCCGACCACCACCACGACTACCACCACGACGACCACGACCACCACCACCACCACCACGACCGCCACCACCACGGATCCGGGCACGACCACGCCCGATCCGGGAAACTCGTCCGGGACCACCGCCGACCCAGGCGCCGGAGTGCCGCTGGTCCCGCCGGGCGCCGAGACGCTCTCGGAGGCCGCCCTGGGCGGCAGCGGGCAGGAGAGCGCGGCGCAGCGGGCCAGCACCGTGCGTATCGCCCTCGCGGACTCGGCGATCATGCGTGCGACGGCCACCCTCAACGCCCTGGGCTCGGTGGCGTCATTCAGCGGCGGCGGGGGCATGGCCGGCGCTGCAGAGACGACGGCGCAGCCGCAGGACGCCATGTCCATCGTGGGTCTGAAGCCGCACTTCGACGCGACCAGCCAATCGCTCGCCCTGACCAGCTTCAAGGCGACCCTCGGGGACGATCAGTGGACCGAAGAGCTCGATCGCATGCGCAAGGACGTGGATGCGCGGATCCCCACCCAGAACGCGCTGGTGGTGTCGAGCGTGGCGGTGACCGGCTCCCTCTCGGTCGGCTACGTGCTCTGGCTGTTGCGTGGCGGCCTGCTGCTGTCCAGCCTGCTGTCGTCGCTGCCGGCGTGGACCGCGTTCGACCCGATGCCGGTGCTCTCGCGCAGCGGTTACGACGACGAGGACGAAGGTGACGATCCGCTGGAGAAGCTGTTCGGCCGCGCGCGTGCCGCGCTCGGCCTCAAGCGCGGCCTGTTCGGGCGCAAGGCGAAGCCGATTGACGAGGAAGTGACTCCGACATGAAATTCTGGCCCCGCAAACGCCCCAGCACCCGGTTCTTCGTCGCGCTGGGCCTCTCCTCGCTGCTCGCCAGCGTGATGCTGCTGGCAATGTACACCGGGGTGCTGCCCGACGAGCACCACACCATCCGCACCGGCCGCGCCGCGCTGGCGGAGTCGGTCGCCGCGAGCACCACGTCGATCGTCGGCGACCGCGATGCGGATCTGCGCATGCAGGCGCTGATGGACTTCATCGCCCAGCGCAACCCCGACCTGGTCTCCATCGCCCTGCGGCGCGCCGACGGCAACCTCGTGGCGCAAGCCGGCGATCACGCTGCATGGCAGGAGCTCGACGGCTCCAACGAGTCGCAGGTGCAGCTGGCGATCTATGCCGGCAAGGAAAAGTGGGGCCGGCTCGAGCTGCGCTTCAAGGCGCTCGGGCTGCCAGGCTGGCGCGGCTTCTTCACCGACCCGAGGGTGCAGCTGATCGGATTCGTGGTGGCGGTCGCGTTCTTCGTCTTCTACCTGTACCTCGGCCGGGTGCTGCGCCAGCTCGATCCGTCGCGTGCCGTGCCCGGGCGGGTCCGGCAGGCGCTGGACACGATGGCCGAGGGTCTGCTCGTGGTCGACATGGCCGGCGACGTCATGCTCGCGAACCAGGCGTTCGCGCAACTGATCGGCAGGACCTCGGAGGAGCTCGCGGCACGCAAGGTCGCGAGCTTCGCATGGCAGAACCCGGACGGGGCACCGATGCCGGAGGACAGCCATCCGTGGACGGTCACGCTGCGCGAAGCCAGGCCCCTGCGCAACGTGCGCGTATGCCTGGACGACTACGAGGGCAGGCGCCGCTCGTTCCAGGTGAACTGCTCGCCGGTCATGGGCGCGGGCGGCAAACCGGGCGGTGCGCTGATCAGCCTGGAGGACGTCACCGAGCTGCAGGAGAAGGAGCTCGAGCTGCGCGCAGCCAAGGAGGAGGCCGAGGCCGCCAACCGCGCCAAGAGCGACTTCCTAGCCAACATGAGCCACGAGATCCGCACGCCGATGAACGCCATCCTCGGCTTCACCGAGCTGCTCCGGCGCGGCTACGCCCGCAGCGACGAGGATGTGCGCAAGCATCTCAACACCATCCACTCGAGCGGCAAGCACCTGCTCGAGCTGATCAACGACATCCTCGACCTCGCCAAGGTCGAGGCTGGCCGGATGGAGGTGGAGCGCATTCCGTGTGCGCCGCACACGGTGGTGCGCGAAGTGGTGGAGGTGCTCAACGTGCGGGCCCAGGAGAAGGGCATCGGCCTGCGCCTGGAGTGCGCCACCGGGATACCGGAGACGGTGCAGTCCGACCCGGTGCGGCTGCGCCAGATCATCACCAACCTGGTCGGCAACGCGATCAAGTTCACCGAGAAGGGCGGCGTGACGGTGCTGCTGGCGGTGCGCGACGAAGGCGCCGGGCCGCGGCTGGCCATCGACGTGGTCGACTCGGGCATCGGCATCCCGGCGAACAAGCTGGAATCGGTCTTCGATCCCTTCACGCAGGCGGAGAGCTCGACCACCCGCAAGTACGGCGGCACCGGCCTGGGCCTGACCATCAGCCGGCGCTTCGCACGCGCGCTCGGCGGTGACATCACGGTGTCGAGCGAGATGGGCAAGGGCAGCGTGTTCATGGTGCGCGTGGATCCGGGGTCGCTCGCGGGCGTGCGCATGCTCACGCCCGAGGAGGCGATGGCCGCGACCATGCACGTCGCCGCCGCCGAGGGCGACACGTGGGTGTTCCCGCGCGGCCGCGTGCTGGTGGTGGACGACGGCGACGAGAACCGCGAGCTGGTGCGGCTGGTGCTGGAGGAGGTGGGCCTGCAGGTGGTCGAGGCGGAGAACGGCAAGATCGGCGTGGACAAGGCCCTGGCCGACTCCTTCGACGTCATCCTGATGGACGTGCAGATGCCGGTCATGGACGGCAGCACCGCCACGCGCACCCTGCGCAAGCACGGCATGACGCTGCCGATCTTCGCCCTGACTGCGAACGCGATGAAGGGCTTCGAGGGGGAGCTCAACGACGCCGGCTTCACCGCGCACCTGACCAAGCCGGTCGACATCGACCGCCTGCTGCAGGAACTGGCCAGGCTGCTCGGCGGCCGGCGCGAGGCGCGCAAGGCCCCGCGGCCGGCCCCAGCGGCACTGGCAGCGGCTGCGCAGGACGTGCCGGCGCGCGCGGCCGGGGAGCCGGTGGCCTCGCGCCTGGCCAGCCATCCCAAGCTCAGGAGCGTGGCGCGCCGCTTCGGGCTGCAGATGCCGGAGAAGATGGCCGCGATCGAGCAGGCGTGGGCGGAGCGTGACTTTGCCACCCTGGCCTCGCTTGCGCACTGGCTCAAGGGCTCGGGCGGCACGGCCGGTTTCGATGTCTTCACCACGCCGGCCAAGGCGCTGGAACAGCTGGCAAAAGCGCAAGACGGGGAACGCCCGGCCGCGGTCGTGGCAGAGTTGCGCGGTCTGGTGGACCGCATCGTGCTTCCTGCAGATCAACAGCAGCCGCTCGCCGAGGTGGGTTAGTGCCCGGGCGGGCCACACCGGTCCTGTGACATGAATATAGTTGACAATCTGGAAGTCGCCGACGGGTCGGCACAACGGCTGCTGGAAGCGGCGGACGCCGCCGGGCAGCAGCCCGCGGACGCCGCGCGGGAGGAAGCCGGCCGGCTGCGCGGCTTCACCGTGATGATGGTCGACGACGATCCGATCATGCTCGAGATCGTCCAGACCTTTCTCGAGGAGGCCGGCTACAGCAACTTCGTCACCACCAGCGACCCGACCACGGCGGCGCAGCTCGCGCGCGAGCACCGTCCGGACGTGATGCTGCTCGACCTGATGATGCCGAAGGTCACCGGGTTCGACATCCTCGAAGAGGTGCGCCGGCACGAAGCGCTGCGCTACACGCCGGTGATCATCCTCACGGCCGAGAGCGACGCGCCGGCCAAGCTCAGGGCCCTGGAGCTGGGCGCCACCGACTTCCTGTTGAAGCCGGTCGATCCCAGCGAGCTCAAGCTGCGCCTGCGCAACGTGCTGGCGTTCAAGGCCTACCAGGACCGGCTGGCCGACTTCGACGCGCTCACCGGACTGCCGAACCGCAACAAGTTCCGCTTCGAGCTGGACGAGGCGCTGGCTGCCAACCAGGAAGTCTCACGCGCCTGCGCGTTGATGCAGATCGACCTCGACCGCTTCAAGCAGATCAACGACACGCTGGGGCACCGTGCGGGCGACAAGCTGCTGTGCTCGGTCAGCGTGATGCTGCAGCAGATCTTCAGCGACATCAGCGCGGACTGGCGCAAGAGCCGCGACCCGAAGTCGCGCATTCCGCTCTCGCGCATCGCCGGCAACAGCTTCGTCGCGCTGCTGCCCAACCTTCACAACCTGGAGAAGGTCGATGTCGCCACGAGCGTCGCACGCCGGGTGCTCAACGCCTTCTCCGAGCCGTTCCACATCGACGGCCAGGAGCTGTTCGTCACCTGCAGCATCGGCATCGCGGTGTCACCCGGCGACGGCAACGACGCCGAGACCCTGCTCAAGCACGCCGAGATGGCGATGTACCAGGCCAAGCAGCGCGGGCGCAAGCAGCACGCCTTCTTCTCCGGCGAGATGAACGCACATGCAATGGAGCGGCTGACGCTGGAGAACCAGCTGCGCCGCGCGGTCGAGCGCGAGGAGTTCGTGCTGTACTACCAGCCCAAGGTGGATGTGCTGGCGCGGCGCATCTCCGGCGTGGAGGCGCTGGTGCGCTGGAAGCACCCGGAGCAGGGCATCATCGCGCCCAACAAGTTCATCCCGATCGCCGAGGAGAACGGCCTGATCGTGGAGATCGGCCAGTGGGTGCTGCGCAAAGCGTGCAACCAGGTCCGCGAGTGGATGAACGCCGGCGTGCCGCCGATCAGCGTCTCGGTGAACGTGTCCAGCGCACAGTTCCGCCAGGGGCGGGTGTGGCACGCGGTGCGCGGCGCGCTCGCGCACAGCAATCTGCCGCCACAGTCGCTCACCCTGGAGCTCACCGAGAGCATGCTCATCGACAACCAGTCCGAGACCATCGAGATGCTCTACGAGCTCAAGGACATGGGTGTGAAGCTGTCGGTGGACGATTTCGGCACCGGCTACTCGTCGCTGACCTACCTGAGCCGCTTCCCGCTCGACGAGCTCAAGATCGACCGGTCCTTCCTCAAGGGACTGCCCGAGGAGCGCGAGAGCATCGCCATCGTCAGCGCCATCATCGCGCTCGCACGGGCACTCGGGTTGAAGGTGGTGGCCGAAGGCGTCGAGACGCACGAGCAGCTGGCCTTCCTGCACAGCCGCAAGTGCACCGAGTTCCAGGGCTACCTGTGCAGCCGCCCGGTCCCGCCGGAGCCGCTGCTGAACCTGCTCAAGCGCGCTGCCGCACCTGCCGCGCCCGCCGCGGCTGCTCCTCACAAGAACGCAGCCTGACCGGCGCGGGCCCGCAGCCCCGCCGGGCCTCGTCACGCCCTCATTCCCCTGGCATCGTCTGCCGGCCGCCGCCGTGCGGATTGGTGCAGTCCTTGCATAGGAACCTCGCAAACCCGGAGTTTCCCGGCGAGAAGGTCAAAGGATCATGAACAAGCGCTCGACATTCGCACTCGTGGCAGCCGCGCTGATCCCGTTGGGCGTGCAGGCGGAGCCGATGGGATGCCTGATCCAGCCGTTCCAGGAGGCGGACATCGGGGCGCAGGTGGTCGGCATCATCGACAAGGTCATGGTCGAGCGCGGCGACCTCGTCAAGCGGGGCCAGCCGGTGGCACTGCTCAACTCGGACGTGGAGCGGGCCGCGATGGCGGCCGCGAAGCTGCGGGCCGAAGCCACGTCGGAACTGCAGGCTGCCGCGTCCAACCACGACTTCGCACAGAAGAAGAAGGTGCGCACCGCCGACCTGTACCGGCAGAACTTCGTGTCCCAGCAGGTGCGCGACCAGGCCAACACCGAGGCCGACGTGGCCGAGATGAGGCTCAAGCAGGCGCGCGAGCAGATGCGCCAGGCGCAGCAGGAGTACGCGCTCGCGATGGCCCAGTACAACCAGCGCACCATCCGCAGCCCGCTCAGCGGCGTGGTGGTGGAGCGCTACCTGCACGAGGGCGAGCGGGTCGAGGAGAAGCCGATCGTCAAGGTGGCCACCGTCGATCCGCTGCGGGTCGAGGTCATCGTGCCTGCGCTCTACTTCAACAAGATCAAGCAGGGCATGTCGGCCAGCGTGAAGCCGGAGATGGCCGACGTCGAGCTGCGCACCGGCAAGGTGGTGGTGGTCGACCGCGTGATCGACGCGGCCAGCAACAGCTTCCGCGTGCGCCTCGAGCTGCCCAACCCGGACAACGAGTTGCCCCCCGGACTGCGCTGCAAGGTCGAGTTCGACGGACTGGCTCCCGCGCATGATGCATCCGCCAAGGCGCCGCCTGCCGCGGCCCCCCGCCCGGCGCCGGCCGGCGAGGCGGCTCACCCGCAACCCAATGCCGTGAAGCCGGTGGGGAGCAACGCGCCGGTCAAACCTGCGCCGGCGCAGAAGCCGTCGGTGGCGGTGGCACCGGTGAAGTAGGTTCCGGCACGCCCCGCCCGCCGCTCGCCCCTCAAGCCGCCACGCGATGAAGCTGCCGCGATTCGGACCGGTCTCGCGCATCGCCCTGGGGCTGGTGTCGCTCGCGGCCTTCCTGCTGCTGACCGCGGATCTGCTGCTGGGGCTGGTGCCGGACCAGAGCGACATCGCCAAGCAGGTGCGCAAGCGCTCGGCCGAGGCCCTGGCCGTGCAGCTCGCCGCGCTGGTGCAGGGCGAGCACTACGACGTGATGCGGCGGACGCTGCACGCGGTGATCTCGCGCGATCCCGAGGTGCTGTCGATCGGCGTGCGCCGCAACGACGGCGAGGTGATCGCCGAAACCGGCAACCACGCCAAGCACTGGGTTCCTCCGTCGGGCAACAAGTCCACCCTCACGAGCGTCCTGGTGCCGGTCAGCTCCGGCAACGAGGTCTGGGGGCAGATCGAGGTCGCCTACCAGCCGGCCATCCCGAAGACGCTGCTCGAGTGGCTGCGCTATCCGGGCGTGGCGCTGACGCTGCTGCTGCTCACCGTGGGCTTCATGCTGTTCTACCTCTACCTGCGCCGGATCCTACAGCGCCTGGACCCGAGCGCCGCGATCCCGGACCGGGTGCGCACCGCCTTCGACGCGCTCTCCGAGGGGGTGTTGATCATCGACAAGCAGGGCCACGTGCTGCTGGCCAACAGCGTGTTCCGCCAGATGCATCCGGCCGCCAACATCGAGCTCACCGGCAAGCGCATCAAGGACCTTCCCTGGCTGATCAAGGCGGTGGGCGAGGATCCCGAACAGCATCCCTGGAACCGCGCCATGCGCGACGCGGCCGGGGTGACGGGCGAGACCGTCAAGATCGAGCAGGACGGCAGCGAGCCGCTCAAGAGCGTGATCAACTGCGCGCCGGTGCAGGACGACAAGGGCGCCGTGCGCGGCTGCCTGATCACCTTCGACGACCTGTCGATGGTGGAGCACATGAACCAGGCGCTGCTCGACTCGGTCGCGCAGCTCGAGGTGGCCAAGCGCAGGATCGAGCAGCAGAACGAGGAGCTCAAGCGGATCGCCGACCACGACCAGCTCACCAGTGTGCTCACGCGCCGGGCGTTCCTGGAGCAGGGTCAGCAGGCATTCCTCCGGGTCGCGTCACAGCGCGGCGAGCTGGGCTGCATCATGGGCGACATCGACCACTTCAAGGCCATCAACGATCGCTATGGCCACCTGGTCGGCGACCAGGCGATCCAGCATGTCGCGCAGGTCATGGCGAACGCCGTGCGGCCCTCCGACATCGTGTGCCGCTACGGCGGCGAGGAGTTCTGCCTGCTGCTGCCCGGCGTGTCGGTCGAGCAGGCCGCGGAACTGGCTGACCGCATCCGCTCGCGCATCGAGACCCAGTGCGGGCCGGGCGTGATCCCGGGCGAGAACGTGCGCATCACCTCGAGCTTCGGGGTGGCGGCCATGAGCTCCGGCGGGAGCACCCTCGCCGAGCTGATCAAGCAGGCCGACCAGGCGCTCTATGCCGCCAAGGCGGCCGGCCGCAACCGTGTCTCCCGCTACGACGTCGACATCCAGGGACAGCACGCGCCGCGCGTAGCAGCCTAGGCGTCGCCTCGCCCGGATGAGGCATCGTCATCCATCGTCAACTCGGCCCGGTGCCCGGGCCCCCTCCAGCCGTCCGATTCCGCGTCCCGGCAGGGTCCTTGCAATGCTCGATGCATAGCGGCTGCCGGCCGTGATGCCCGGGCGGAGTTTGACGTTTCCCCCTCTGCAGCGGCTTCGGCTTTGACGATCCGCACGGCTGCCCGCCCGGTCCATCGGGCGGGAGTGACGCCAGCCGTCGGTGGGCTGCTTCGAGCAAGGACGCGAGAACGTGAAACCGAACAGAAAACCGCAGGTGCAGCCCGCGAAGTCCCGGCCCATGCTGGAGACGCTCGAGCCGCGCATCATGTACTCGGCGGAGCTCGCCCCGGCCGCGTTCACGCCGGCTGCGGACGACGTCGGGCACGGCGAAACGCGCGTCCTCGATGCGGCGGGTGAGTTCTCGGTCGAGGCGACCGACGCGCAGGCCGGGACGGTGCGCCGCGAGCTCGTGCTCGTGGAGAGCAACACCCCCGACTACCAGCGGCTGATCGACCAGATCGCCGGCCAGGGCGACGCCCAGCGCGAGCTCGAGATCGTGGTCCTGGATGCCAACCGCGATGGCATCGAGCAGATCTCGCAGATCCTGTCGCAGCGCAGCGGGCTGGATGCCGTTCACCTGATCTCGCACGGTGCCGACGGCAGCGTGCAGCTGGGCACCGCAAACCTGGATTCCGCCGCGCTCGCGAGCCGGTCAGCGGCCATCGCGAGCTGGGGCAACGCGCTGGGCGCCGGTGCCGACCTGCTCATCTACGGCTGCGACGTCGCGCAGCAGGCCGATGGCCATGCGCTCATGCTGGGGCTTGGACGCCTGACTGGCGCCGACGTGGCCGCCAGCGACGACGCGACCGGAAGCGGCGCGCTGGGCGGAGACTGGGAGCTCGAGTTCCAAACCGGGGCGATCACCACCAGCGTCCTGAGCGCGGCGTGGGACGGTGTGCTGGCCACGGCGACGCTGGACTGGGACGCGGTGACCTGGACCAGCGGCAGTACCGGTCCCAACGCCTATGCGGTCGGCGGCGGGAACGTCACCGTCAGCATCGCCTCCAACTTCGCGTCACCCACGGCGTTCAACAACAGCACGCCGGCACTCAACGCAACCAACCAGGGCGGTCTGGGCACGGCCGAGGACGGCCTGAACATCAACACCACCGGCTTCCAGAGCGGCGAGAATGCGGTCATCGCGATCAATTTCTCCCACCCGGGCGGCGTGTCGAACGTCAGCTTCACGATCTTCGACATCGATACGGGCAGCAACTCCTCGCAGTTCATCGACCAGATCCAGGCGGGCTACACCTCCTCGGGCGCGGTCACGATGAACATCGCGACCAGCGCGAAGAACACGCTGGTCGCGCCGGACACGGTGCAGGGCACAGCCAACTCCACGCAGAACGGCGCCGGCTCCGGCGACGGGAACGCGACCTTCACCTTCACCGGCAGCGGCATCACCCAGATCACGCTGACCTATCGCAACGTCGGCGGCGCCACCACCCAGGGCGTTACCCTGCACGACATCACCTTCGACCCCTCGCCGCGGCTGACCACGGGCGGCACGCTGAACTACACCGAGAACCAGGCTGCGACCGCGATCAGCGGCGGGATCGTGGTGAGCGACCCCAACGATGCGACGCTGGCGAGCGCGACCGTGTCGATCACCGGAAATTTCTCCGCCGGACAGGACGTCCTCGGGTTCACCAACAACGGCTCGACGATGGGGAACATCGCGGGCAGCTACAACGCATCCACCGGAATACTGACCCTGACCTCGTCCGGCGCCACGGCGACGCTCGCGCAGTGGCAGGCCGCACTGCGCGCGGTGACGTATGCAAACACCAGCGATGCCCCCAGCACGCTGGCGCGCACCGTGAGCTACGTCGTGAACGACGGCATTGCCGGCTCGGTTCCGCTCACGGCCACGGTCAACCTGACTGCGACCAACGATGCGCCGGTGCTCGACAGCACCAGGAGTCCGGTCCTCAACGCAGTGGTGCAGAACTCCGGGGCGCCGTCCGGCGCTGTCGGCACGCTGGTGTCGGCCCTGGTGGACTACGCGTCCCCCGCGGGCCAGGTGGACAACGTCACCGACGCCGACTCCGGTGCATCGCTGGGCATCGCCATCACTGCCGCGAGCACCGCCAACGGCACCTGGTACTACAGCACCAACGGTGGCACGACCTGGACGGCGCTCGGCGCGGTGAGCGCCACCAGCGCGCGCCTGCTCGCGGCCGACGCCAATACGCGCATCTACTTCCAGCCCACCACCGGCTACAGCGGGACGGTCGCGAGCGCGATCACGTTCCGCGCCTGGGACCGCACCACCGGTACCAACGGCGCGCTGGCCAATCCGGGCGCGGGTGGCGGCACGACCGCGTTCTCCAGTGCGACCGACACGGCCTCGATCACGGTCACGCCGCTCAACACCGCGCCGACGCTGAACAGCGCAAGGACACCCGTGCTCGCCACGGTGGCAGAGGACGCCGGTGCGCCATCGGGCGCGGTCGGGACGCTGGTCTCGGCGCTGGTCGACTTTGCCAGCCCGAGCGGGCAGGTCGATAACGTGACCGATCCGGACGCGGGTGCGCTGCTGGGCATTGCACTGACGGCCACCGACACGACCAACGGCACCTGGTACTACAGCACGAACGGTGGCATCACCTGGACCGCGGTGGGCTCGGTGGCGAACAACAGTGCGCTCCTGCTGGCCGCCGATGCCAACACGAGGCTGTACTTCCAGCCCAACTCGAACTACAACGGCACGGTCGCGAGCGCGATCACCTTCCGCGCGTGGGACCGGACCACGGGAACGGCCGGGACCAAGGTGGATGCGTCCACCAACGGTGGTACCACCGCCTTCTCGACGGCGACCGACACCGCCGCGATCACGGTCACGGCCATGAACGACGCGCCCGTGCTGGATTCGGCGAAGTCCCCGGTGCTGACGGCGGTGACCGAGGATGCCGGGGCGCCGGTGGGTGCGGTCGGAACGTTGATCTCCAGCCTGGTCGATTTCGCCTCGCCCACCGGCCAGGTGGACAATGTCACGGACGTCGACACCGGTGCCCTGCTGGGGATCGCGGTCACCGCGGCCGACACCACCAACGGCACCTGGTTCTACTCGACCAACGGCGGCACGACCTGGACCGCGCTCGGTGCGGTAAGCGCCACCAATGCGCGGCTGCTGGCTGCCGATGCCAACACCCGGATCTACTTCCAGCCCAATGCCAACTACAGCGGCACGGTCGCGACCGCGATCACCTTCCGCGCATGGGACCGGAGCACCGGAACCAACGGCTCGCTGGTCAACCCCGGCGCGGGCGGCGGCACGACGGCATTCTCGTCCGCCACCGACACCGCCGCCATTACAGTCACTGCGGTCAACGATGCGCCGGTGCTGGACAACGCCAGGACCCCGGTGCTGACGGCGGTCAACGAGGATGCGGGTGCGCCCAGCGGCGCAGTCGGCACCCTGGTGTCTGCGCTGGTGGACTTCGCTTCGCCTGCCGGGCAGGTCGACAATGTCACGGACGCGGACAGCGGTGCGTTGCTCGGCATCGCCCTGACCGCGACCGACACGACCAACGGCGCCTGGTACTACAGCACCAACGGCGGGACGACGTGGACGGCGGTGGGCGCGGTGAGCAACACCAGCGCGCTGCTGCTGGCCGCGGACGCCAACACGCGCCTGTACTTCCAGCCCGCCACCAACTACAACGGCACGGTGGCCAACGCGATCACCTTCCGCGCCTGGGACCGGAGCAGCGGGAGCGCCGGCAACAAGGTCGACACCACTACCAGCGGCGGCACTACCGCGTTCTCGACTGCGACCGACACCGCTGCCATCACCGTCAACGCCGTCAATGACGCGCCGGTGCTCGATGCCATGAAGAACCCGGCGCTCAGTGCGGTGCTCACCAACTCGGGGGCCCCGTCCGGTGCGGTCGGAACCTTGGTCTCCAGCCTGGTCGATTTTGCCGCGCCCACCGGGCAGGTGGACAATGTCACGGACGTCGACACCGGGGCCCTGCTGGGGATCGCGATCACTGCGGCCGACACCACCAATGGCACCTGGTTCTACTCGACCAACGGCGGCACGACCTGGACCGCACTTGGTGCTGTGAGCGCCACCAACGCGCGGCTGCTGGCGGCCGATGCCAACACCCGCATCTACTTCCAGCCCAATGCCGGCTATGGCGGGACGATCGCGAGCGCGATCACGTTTCGGGCGTGGGACCAGACCAGCGGCACCAACGGCTCGCTGGTGAATCCCGGGGGGGGAGGCGGCAGCACGGCGTTCTCGAGCGTGACCGATACGGCGAGCGTGATGGTGAACTCGGCGCCGGTGCTGGACAACACCAAGAGCCCGGTGCTCGCGGCGGTGAACGAGGATGCCGCCGCGCCCAGTGGCGCGGTGGGCACGCTCGTCTCCTCACTGGTGGACTTCGCCTCGCCCGCGGGCCAGGTGGACAACGTCACCGACGTGGACAGC
>CAZFYX010000046.1:0-1599 GCA_964523885.1 uncultured Burkholderiales bacterium
CATGAGGCGCTGCGGCGACGACCGCACCAGTGCCGCTGCGAGCACCGCCCCGCTCGACCCGGGCAGCCCCCCGATGTCCAGCGATGCTCCGCGACCGGGCAGCCGGGTCACGAGGTCGCGGCCAGGGGCAGAGCGGTCGAACGCGTCGAGGAGCAGTGGAAGACTCACGTGCGCCTTCCCCACGCACTGGCCAGCGCCACCTCGGCCAGTCCCAGCGCCAGGGCAAGCCAGAGCAGCAACCCACGCAGGTCGCCCCGCGCGCCAGCGGAGAATGCCGCCGGTGCCGCTCCCTCGAGCGGAACGATGGTGGCGTCGCGCCAGAGCGCCCGCACCTGCGCATCCCCGGCCTGCCGGAGGATCGACTCGCGCGGATCGGGATTGGACGCGAGTGCCCCGATGGTATCGGTGCCACGAAGCAGGTAGAACAGCCCGGTGTCGGGTGGTGCGAACAGCCCTCCGCCTTCAAGCACCCAACGTTGCGACCCCTTCACCGCCGCCGACACCAGGTCCGGCACCGTTCCAGCCTCCCCTGCAGCCACCTGTACCAACGCGATCTCGCCGCGAGCGAGGCGGTTGAGCAGCACGTCGACGAAGGGCACGAACTCCGCCTGGAAGGGCAAGGCGGTCCATCCGGTATCGAGCCGGCTGCCCATGAGCAGCACCGACCCGCTGCGCACGAGCCATGGCTCGCCGCCGGCGGACACGAGCACGCCGGTGCGGCCGCTTCCCGATGGAATGAGGCGAAGGCGGCGGAAGAGACGGGTCGGGCCGAGCACGCTGTTGCTGTCGGTGGTGCCGCCGGGCGCAGGATCGCCGTAGCGCCATCCGGTGCCGCGGCGCTCGAGCTCGCGGTTCACCGCGCCCAGCGAGGCCGGATCGGAGGGTGGCAACACGACGGATGCGGTGGCACCGAAGCCGCCGAGCACGACATCGCTGCCCGGAAGGAGGCGTCCGTTGGCCTGGAGCACATCGCACGCGGCTTCGGCGAACCGTCCCGCCGGCGTGCACGAGGCACGCGCGAGGGGTGCGACGCGGAGCCCGAGCACGCGCTGGTCATCGAGACGGAGCTCATCGGGCTGGATCGTGGCGCGCAACGCGTACCACCCGGGTGGACCCCCGGGGACACCCACCTGCACCGCTCCGCCAACCGTCGCGAGCGCCTGGCGCGCCGGGCGATCACCCACGAACAGCTGCAGCGGCGCCTGCGCACCGGAGTCGCCGACCACCGTGATGGTCACCTGCCCGCCATCCGTGGACCATGGCTGTGACCCGGCGACGAGCCCCGCCACTCCGACGTTCCGCGGCACCGCACCTTCCGGGCGTGCCACCGTTATTGGCACTCGCACGGTGGCCGCCCCGAGCGCCGAGGCCTGCAGGTCGGTGATCACGACGATCTCGCCGGGCAGCGGCTCGGCGGCCAGCACCGCGGCAGCGGCCTGCACGGCGCGGCCAAGGTCGAGTCGCGTGGTCGACGGCCGCACATTGCGCACGATCGCGCGCAGGCCGGCGGGGTCGCCGCGGCGCGCAGCGCCATCGGCGAGGATGAGCCAGAGCGCATCACCCGGCGTCGCGCGTGCCAGCACGGCGTCGGCCGCGCGC
>CAZFYX010000047.1:0-65787 GCA_964523885.1 uncultured Burkholderiales bacterium
GGAGGCCGACGAGCTCGCGGTCCTCAAAGCGGATGCTGCCGGCGCGCGGCCGGGTGAGACCGAGCACGGAGCGGATCACGGTGCTCTTGCCCGCGCCGTTGGCACCCAGGATGCAGGTGATCCGGCCGGCCTCGACGGTCAGAGAGACCCCGGACAGCACGTCCGCGCGGTCGTATGCGGTATGCAGATCGCGGACGACGAGCGCGCTCATGCCGCTTCGTCCGTGCCGAGATAGGCTTCCTGGACCCCGCGGTCGCTCACCACGGCCTGGAACCCGCCCTCGCAGATCTTGCGCCCGAAGTTGAGCACGACGCAGCGGTCGGACACCCGCGAGATCACGCCCATCTCGTGCTCGATGAGGATGATGGACAGTCCCTGCAGGCGGTTGCGGGCGGCGAGGATGTCGTCCATCAGCTCGTGGGTCTCGTCGTGCGTCATGCCGGCGGAGGGCTCGTCCAGCAGCAGGAGCCGGGGCTCGCCGATGAGCGCGCGGCACACCTCCACGCGGCGGCGGTCGATCATGGGCAGCGCAGCGGCAGGCTCGAACAACCGCCGCGGCAGATCCGGATGGAAGTCCCCGAGCAGGGCGCGGGCGCGCTCGACGTGACCCTCCAGCTCGCGGGCGAAGCGCGCGCGGCGCAGGAGGTTGAACGTCAGGCCCAGCGACAGCCGCGCATGGTTGCCGAGCATGAGATTGTCGAAGACCGACAGCGGCAGGCACAGGCGCGAGCGCTGGAAGGTGCGGGCGATCCCGGCGCGGAACACCACCTGCGGACGCTGGCCCGTGAGATCGTGGCCATCGAACACGATCCGGCCTGCGGCGGTTCGATAGAGGCCGGTCAGGGCGTTGAAGAACGTGGTCTTGCCCGACCCGTTTGGGCCGATGAGGCCGAGGATCTCTCCGCGCTGCACGGACAGATCCAGGCCATCGAGCGCAGTCAGTCCGCCGAAGCGGACCGTGACGCCTTCGCATCGAAGTCCGCTGTTAGCGCTCAAGATCGACCCCATCCGGCCACGTATTCGCGCAGGCGGCGCGGGAACAGCCCCTGCGGTCGGAACAGCAGCACGAGGATGACGGACAGCGAGAACAGCAGGAAGCGGTATTCCTGGATCACCTGCAGCTTCTCCGGCAGCACGAGCACCAGCGCCGCCGCGGGCAGCACGCCCGCGATGTTGCCCAGGCCGCCGAGGATCACGATGGATACCAGGATCAGCGATTCGGCGAGCGTGAAGCTCTGCGGCGCCACGAAGCCGGTCATCTGCGCATACGCCGCCCCGGCCACGCCGGCGAGTACGTTGCCGAGCGTGAACGCGAGGATCTTCCAGCGCGCGACCTCGAAGCCGAACGCCGCAGCCGCGGTCTCGTCGAGGCGCACCGCGTCCAGGCTGAGCCCCAGCCAGGAACGGTCGATGCGGCTCACCAGCACCAGCGCCAGCGAGAACAGCACCAGGCTGAGCAGCGCGTAGTTGACGTAGAAGGACAGCTCGAGGCCGCCGAGTTCGATGTTGTCGTTGAAGTTCCAGCCCAGGATGGTGATGGCCGGCACCTTCAGCCCCTGGGGTCCGCCGAGCAGGTCGTTCACCTCCAGGAAGGTGCGGAAGAGCAATCCGAAGGCGATGGTGATCAGCGCGGCATAGTGGCCGCGCGTGCGCAACAGCGGCAGCACCAGGAGCGAACCCACCAGTCCTGACAGGACGCCGGCGACGACGATGCCGAGCAGGTGCGGGATGCCGGCCACCGCGCCAAGCTTGGCGACGGTGTACCCCCCGATCCCCAGGAACGCCGCGCCCGCGAAGTTGACCACCCCCGCGTAGCCGAACTGGATGGTGAGTCCGAGACAGGCCACGCTGTACAACAGCACCGTGCTGACCATGAGCAGCGCGAAGTGGTCCTCTCGAAACAGCGCGATGAGGCCGAGCGCCAGGGCGAAGGAGATGGCGCCCAGCACCCCGGGCTGGCTGCTCCAGCCCTGTCGCACCCGCTCCGCCCAGCTCGTGCGGCCGATGACGAACAGCGCGGCGACGCCCCCGGCGGTCAGCGCAATGACCTCCCACTGCGCCTCCACGCGGATGAAGACGCCGGCGAACACCGCAGTCGCAGCCAGTGTCACGAGCGCCGGCCAGGCAGGGGCCCGGGTCATACGCGTTCGGCGGATTGCTCCGCGATGAGCCCGGTGGGACGCCACGCCATCAGCAGGATCACGACCGTGAAGGCGAACACGTCCTTGTAGGCGGGCACCGCGAACCAGACCGCACCCAGCGTCTGCAGGCCCGCGAAGAGAAACCCGCCGAGAATGGCACCGTAGAGGTTGCCCAGGCCCCCCACCACGGCGGCACTGAAGCCGATGACGCCGAGCAGGAGGCCCATGCCGAAGTTGATCTCGTTGTAGTACAGCCCCGCCGTGACGCCGGCCAGCGCGGCGAGGGCGGAGCCCAGCCCGAAGGTCAGCAGCACGACCCATTGGAAGTCGATGCCCATCACCCGCGCGGTCTCGCTGTCCTGCGCCACGGCCCGGATCGCCAGGCCCAGGCGGGTCCGCTGCACCAGCAGGTGGGTTGCGATGATCGACGCAAGTCCGACCGCGAGCAGGATCAGGTTGTCGTGGCGGATCGTCAGCGCACCGAAGGTGATTTCACCGCCCGGCAGCAGGCGCGGGAACGGCTTGGGGTTGGCGCCGGCGGGATAGAACAGCCGGATCGCCTCGCGCAGGACAGTACCGGCCATCAGCGTGATCAGCAGGACGTTGACGGGCGGGGCGCTGCGCAGGGGGAGTACCAGCCAGCGCGCGATGGCTGCGCCGAGCAGGGCAGTGGCGAGCATCGCGATCAGCATGATCAGCACCGCCAGCCCGATGCCCTCGGCCATCCCCGCTGCAGACAGGCCCAGGTACCCGACCAGCCCGGTGAACGCGCCGACGGTGAGCACATCGCCGTGGGAGAACTTGATGACGTCCAGCACCCCGAAGAACAGCGTGAAGCCGACCGCGACCATCGCGTAGAGGATCCCGAGCATCAGTCCGTTGAGAACGTACTGGCCAAGCAGGCTCGGGTCCATGGCTCGCTTGCTTCAGAGGGTGCCGGCGGGTGCGCCGCGCGCCCGGTCGGTGCAGTGCTGCCCGGCGCTTGTCACTGCTTGACCAGCTTGCGCTTGCCGCTGGCGTACTCGCTGTCCTCCCAGACGATCCACTTGCCGTCCTGGACGATCAGCCGGGTGATGAGCGGCACCGCGTTCTGGCGGTGGTCGTCGAAGGTGACTTCGCCGACGATGGACTGGTGACCCCTGATCGCGTTCAACTCGTCGCGCACCTTCTTGCGGTCGGGGCCGACCTTCTCGATCGCATCGATCACCAGGTTGGCCGCTGCGAAGGCGAAGGCGCCGTAGGCCTCGGGTGGGTCGTTGTACTTCTGCGCGTTGTACTGCTCGAGGAACTTCTTGCCGCCCGGGAGCTTCTCCACCGGTGCGCCCTCGCGGAACGCGAGCGTGCCTTCGGCCAGGGGGCCGAGCCCTTCGATGTAGGCGTCCGAGACGATGCCCGACGTGCCCTGGAACACCGCCTTCACGCCGAGCTTGTCCATCTGGGTGCGGATGCGCACGCCCAGCGGCGTGGTGCCGCCGAAGTAGATCACCTCGGGCTTGAGATCCTTGATCTTGGTGAGCTCGGCCGAGAAGTCCTGCTGGTCTGCGGTCACGCCGAACGTGCCGACAATCTGGCCACCGTTCTTGACCAGGTACTCGCTGAAGTACTTGTTGTGGCCCTTGCCGTAGTCGGTGGTGTCGTGGATGATCGCCCAGCGCTTGTACTTGAGGCCGGTCATGAATTTCGCGGCCGTCTCGTTCTGGTTGATCATCGTGCCGTTGACGCGGTGCACTTCCTTGTAGTCGTTGGCGTAGGTGATGTCGGGCAGGACCGCGCCCCACACGACGACCGGCAGGCCGAACTTGTGATAGACGTCCACGGTCGCCATCGCCACCGTGGAGCAGTAGTGCGTGATGCCGGCGACGATGCTGCGGTCCGATGCCGCCTTCGTCGCAACCTGCACCCCGATGTTGGGCTTGCACTCATCGTCGAGGGCGACGAGCTCGTACACGTATTTCGACTTCGGGTCGGCGTTGCGCAGCTTGAGCGCCAAGTCGGCGGCGTTGCGGCCGCCCAGGCCGTTGGCGGAGTTGCCCCCGGTCAGGGGCCCGATGAACGCGAGCTTGACGTTGTCCTTGGCCTGGACCGGCAGCATGCTGCAGCACAGGACACAAGCAAGGACGAGGGGAGGAAGGCGAAGAAGGGGCACTGGATGCTCCGTGGCGGAAGGCAGATCGTGACGAGAGGCTAGGGTCAGCGGCCGACGGTGTCAACCGTGCATCGTGCGCTGGCGGACGGGCAAAAAAAAAGCGGCATGCGCCGCTTTTCCCGTAGCCCCGGCGGGTACCGGAGTTTGTTCTTCTTCGTCGTTGTTGTTGCTATCTCTTGCGCAGCTTGCGGATGGCAGCCAGTTGGGCCGCGAGCATCGCGAGCTCGCCCTCGACCACGGCGATCTCCTGCTTGCCGGTGGCGCTGCGGCGAGCTTCCTCGGCCCGGCGCTGGGCCTCTACCGCCTTGGCCTCGTCGAGGTCATGGCCGCGGATCGCCGTGTCGGCCAGCACCGTGATGATGGTTGGCTGCACGTCGAGAACACCGCCGGCGACGAAGATCAGCTCTTCCTCTGCCTTGCCGGCGGGCTTGATGCGCACCGCCCCGGGCTTGATGCGGGTGATCAGCGGGGTGTGGCGCGGGTAGATGCCCAGCTCGCCCGCTTCACCCGGCAGTACGACGAACTCGGCGTCGCCGGAGTAGATCGACTGCTCGGCGCTGACCACGTCGATGTGGATGGTGTTGGCCATGGATGGCGTGCCCGGTGTCTGGTTGCGTACCTGTTACTGCAGGGTCTTGGCCTTCTCGAACGCTTCCTCGATCGGGCCGACCATGTAGAAGGCCTGCTCGGGCAGGTGGTCGCACTCGCCGTTCACGATCATCTTGAAGCCCTTGATCGTGTCCGCGAGCGGGACGATCTTGCCGGGCGAGCCGGTGAACACTTCGGCGACGTTGAACGGCTGCGACAGGAAGCGCTGGATCTTGCGCGCGCGGGACACGGACAGCTTGTCTTCCGGGGACAGCTCGTCCATCCCGAGGATCGCGATGATGTCGCGCAGCTCCTTGTAGCGCTGCAGCGTCTGCTGCACCTGCCGGGTAGTGTTGTAGTGCTCCTCGCCGATGATGTGCGGATCGACCTGTCGCGAGGTCGAATCGAGCGGATCGACCGCCGGATAGATGCCCAGTGCGGCGATGTCGCGCGACAGCACGACGGTGGCGTCGAGGTGGCCGAAGGTGGTCGCGGGCGACGGATCGGTCAGGTCGTCCGCAGGCACGTATACCGCCTGGATCGACGTGATCGAGCCCACCTTGGTCGAGGTGATTCGTTCCTGCAGCTTGCCCATCTCCTCGGCCAGCGTGGGCTGGTAGCCCACCGCGGAAGGCATCCGGCCGAGCAGTGCCGACACTTCGGTGCCGGCCAGGGTGAAACGGTAGATGTTGTCGATGAACAGCAGGATGTCCTTGCCGTCGTCGCGGAAGCGCTCGGCCATGGTCAGGCCGGTCAGCGCGACGCGCAGCCGGTTGCCCGGCGGCTCGTTCATCTGGCCGAACACCATCGCCACCTTGTCGAGCACCTTCGACTCTTCCATCTCGTGATAGAAGTCGTTGCCCTCGCGGGTGCGCTCGCCCACGCCGGCGAACACCGAGTAGCCGCCGTAGGACTTCGCGATGTTGTTGATCAGCTCCATCATGTTCACGGTCTTGCCCACGCCGGCGCCGCCGAAAAGGCCGATCTTGCCGCCCTTGGCGAACGGGCAGACGAGGTCGATGACCTTGATGCCGGTCGGTAGCAGCTCGACCGACGGGGATAGCTCGTCGAACTTCGGCGCCGCCTGGTGGATGGCGCGGCGCTCATCGGTCTTGATCGGACCGGCTTCGTCGATGGGCCGGCCCAGAACGTCCATGATGCGTCCCAGGGTGGCTTCGCCCACCGGCACCGAGATCGGCGCGCCGGTGGTACGCACCTTCATGCCGCGGCGCAGGCCGTCGGACGACCCGAGCGCGATGCAGCGTACGACGCCGTCGCCCAGCTGCTGCTCGACTTCGAACGTGAGGCCCTTCTCGGCGAAGGAGCCGCCCGTGTCCTCGAGGACCAGCGCATCGTAGACCCTGGGCATGCCGTCGCGCGGGAACTCGATGTCGATGACCGCGCCGACGCTCTGGACGATGGTGCCTTGTGACTGTGCCATGGATATTCCTACAGTGCTTGAGTTCGGTTGCCGTTCAGACGGCGGCGGCGCCGCCGACGATCTCGGACAGCTCCTTCGTGATCGCCGCCTGGCGCGTCTTGTTGTAGATCAGGGTCAGCTCGTCGATCACGCTGCGGGCATTGTCGGAGGCCGCCTTCATGGCCACCATGCGCGCCGACTGCTCCGAGGACATATTCTCCGCGACGGCCTGGTAGATCAACGCCTCGATGTAGCGGGTGAGCACCTGGTCGAGCACCACTTGCGCCTCGGGCTCGTAGATGTAGTCCCAGCCGCCCTCGGGTGCGCCCAGCCGCTCGCCTTTGATCGGCAACAGCTGCTCCATCACGGGCTCCTGCTTCATGGTGTTTATGAAGCGGGTGTAGAAGACCATCAGGCGGTCGAAGCGGTCGGTGTTGTAGCCCTCCAGCATGACCTTGATCGCGCCGATCAACTTCTCGAGCTGCGGACGGTCGCCCAGCTGGACGGCTTGCGAGACCAGGTTGGCGCCGAGGCGCTGCATGAAGGCCACGCCCTTGCCGCCCAGGGCGCAAACCTCAATCTCCTCGCCTTCGGCCTGCCACTGCTTGTAGTGCTGCAGGACCAGGCGCAGGACGTTGGTGTTCATCGCGCCGCACAGGCCCTTGTCCGTGGTGATTACGATTATGCCGACGCGCTTGACGGTGTCCCGCTCGACCAGGAACGAGTGGCGGTACTCGGAGTTGGCGTGCGAGATGTGTGCGGCGACGGTACGGATCTTCTCGCCATAGGGCCGGGCCGCGCGCATGCGCTCCTGCGCCTTGCGCATCTTGGATGCGGCCACCATCTCCATGGCCTTGGTGATCTTCCGGGTGTTTTGCACACTCCGGATCTTCATCCTGATTTCTTTGGTGCCGGGCATGTTCTGCTCTAGGTACGAGGCATCGCGCCAGCGATGCCTCGGTTGATCCGCGCGTCAGCGCTCATCAGTACGACCCGTTGGCCTTCCAGTCCTTGATGGCCTCGTTCAGCTTGACCTCGTCGTCCTTCGACAGGTCCTTGATCTTCTCCATCGACGTCACCAGCGCCTCGTACTTACCCTTGATGTAGTCGCGCATCGAGCGCTCCGCGGCGAGTGCCCGCTTGACGTCGATGTCGTCGAAGTAGCCGTTGTTCACCGCGAACAGGGTCAGCGCCATCTCCCACACCTGCAGCGGCGAGTACTGTGGCTGCTTCATGAGCTCGGTCACCATGCGGCCGCGCTCGAGCTGCTTGCGTGTCGCATCGTCGAGGTCGGACGCGAACTGCGCGAAGGCCGCCAGCTCGCGGTACTGGGCCAGCGCAAGACGCACGCCGCCGCCCGTGTCGCGGCGCTTCATGATCTTGGTCTGCGCCGCGCCACCCACGCGCGACACCGAGATGCCGGCGTTGATGGCCGGGCGGATGCCGGCGTTGAACAGGTCGGTTTCCAGGAAGATCTGGCCGTCCGTGATGGAGATGACGTTGGTCGGGACGAATGCGGTCACGTCGCCGGCCTGGGTCTCGATCACGGGCAGGGCGGTGAGCGAACCGGCCCTGCCTTTCACCGCTCCGTTGGTGATGCGCTCCACGTACTCCTCGTTCACGCGCGCGGCACGCTCGAGCAGACGGGAGTGCAGGTAGAACACGTCGCCCGGGTACGCCTCGCGGCCCGGAGGACGGCGCAGCAGCAGCGAGATCTGGCGGTACGCCCAGGCCTGCTTGGTCAGATCGTCGTAGATGATCAGAGCGTCCTGCCCGCGATCGCGGAAATACTCGCCCATGGTGGCGCCGGAATACGGCGCGATGTACTGCATCGCGGCCGACTCCGAGGCGGTCGCGGCGACCACGATGGTATAAGCCATCGCACCATGCTCTTCGAGCTTGCGCACCACGTTCGCGACGGTCGAGGCCTTCTGGCCGATCGCGACGTACACGCAGAACAGATCCTTGCCCTTCTGGTTGATGATCGTGTCAACCGCCACCGCGGTCTTGCCGGTCTGGCGGTCGCCGATGATCAGTTCACGCTGTCCGCGGCCGATCGGCACCATCGAGTCGATCGCCTTGAGGCCAGTCTGCACCGGCTGCGACACCGGCTTGCGCGCAATCACACCCGGCGCGACCTTCTCGATCACATCGGTCGCCTTGGCATTGATCGGACCCTTGCCGTCGATGGGCTGGCCCAGAGAGTTCACCACGCGGCCGAGGAGCTCGGGGCCGACCGGCACCTCGAGAATGCGGCCCGTGCACTTCACCACGTCGCCTTCGGTGATGTGCTCGTACTCGCCCAGAATCACCGCGCCAACCGAGTCACGCTCGAGGTTGAGCGCCAGGCCGAAGGTGTTCTTGGGAAATTCCAGCATCTCGCCCTGCATCACGTCCGACAGGCCGTGCACCCGGCAGATGCCGTCGGTCAGGGACACCACCGTCCCCTGCGTGCGAACGTCGGCCGACAGGGTGAGGTTCTGGATCTTTGCCTTGAGCAGCTCGCTGATTTCGGAGGGGCTCAGCTGTTGCATGGTTACTCCTGGTAGCTATCCGGGTTACGCTTTGAGCAGCGCGGCGGACATCCCCGCGAGCCTGCCGCGGATGGAGCCGTCGATGACGGTGTCGCCGACCACCACCTTGACGCCGCCGATGAGGCTGCTATCGACGTTCACGTGGGGGTTGATGCGGCGCTTGAAGCGGCGCTCGAGGTCGCCTACGAGAGTCTGCAGCTGGGTGTCCTCGACCGGGAAGGCGGAGTCGATGTAGGCGTCCACCACGCCCTGCACGTCGTTCTTGTATTCCTCGAAGCGCTTCTGGATCTCGGGCAGCAGCACCAAGCGACCGTTCTCGGCCAGCACCCGGACGAAGTTGCGCACCTCGTTGCTGACGCTCGCCCCGGTGACGTCGAACAGCAGCTTGACACGCTGTGCGTCGGTCAGGTTCGGGTCACCAAGGAGAGTGACCACCTCGAGATGGCCAGCGAAGGCGGCCATGCTGGCCAGAGCCTGCGACCACTGGTCCAGTGTCCCGTTCTGCTCGGCCAGCTTGAAGACCGCTTCGGCGTACGGCCGTGCGATGGTTGTGGGCTCCGCCATGGCTCGGTTACAACTCCTGCTTGAGCTGAGTCAGCAGTTCGGCGTGGACCTTGGCATCGACCTCGCGCTTGAGGATGCGCTCGGCACCGGCCACCGCGATCTCCGCAACCTGCTCGCGCAGTTGCTCGCGCGCACGGGAGAACTCCTGGTCGATCTCTGCCTTTGCGGCGACCAGGATGCGATCAGCTTCCGCCTTGGCAGCCTGCTTGGCCTCTTCGATGATCTGCGCTGCGCGCTGATCACCCTGCGCCACGATCTCCTGCGCCCGCGAGCGGGCCTCGCGCAGCGTCTCTTCCGCGTGCTGCGAGGACAGCTCGAGCTCGCGCCGTCCTTTCTCCGCCGCCGCCAGGCCTTCGGCGATGACTTTCTGGCGCGCTTCGATGGCGCGCATCATCGGCGGCCAGACGAACCGGGCCGTGAACCAGATGAAGGCCGCGAACGTCAGGGCCTGGGCGAACAGGGTGAAGTTGAGGTTCATGACTTCAGCTCAGACGACGGAAGATACGTCAGCGGGCGACGACGGCGAGCAGCGGGTTGCCGAAGGCGAACAGCATCGCGAGACCCACGCCGATGATGAAGGAGGCGTCGATCAGGCCCAGCAGCAGGAACACCTTGGCCTGCAGCTGCGGCACCAGTTCGGGCTGGCGCGCGGCACCTTCCAGGAAGCGGCTGCACATGATGCCCACGCCAATGCAGGCGCCGGCAGCACCCAGGCCGATGATGAGGCCGATGCCGATGCCGGTGTAGGCCTGGATCAGGGCCAAGTACTGGACGTTTTCCATCGCTTGTTTTCCTTTCTAGTAGGACGAGAAGGGTACTGCGTTGATCAGTGGTGCTCGTGGGCCATGCTGAGGTACACCACGGTCAGCATCATGAAGATGAAGGCCTGCAGTGCGACGATCAGGATGTGGAAGATGGCCCATCCCAACCCGAGGATGGAGCCGAACACGGTGCCGACCAGGCCGGTGGCGGCCCAGATCCAGAGCAGAATGAAGATGATCTCGCCCGCGTACATGTTGCCGAACAGACGCAGGGAGTGCGACAGCGGCTTGGAGATGTACTCGACCAGGTTGAACAGGAGGTTGGCGGGCCACAGCAGCGGGTTGGACCCGAACGGCGCGCAGAACAGCTCGTGCACGAAGCCGCCCACGCCCTTGACCTTGAGCGAGAAGAAGATCATCAGCACCCAGACCGACAAGGCGAGTGCGAATGTGGTGTTGACGTCGGCCGTGGCCACACCGCGCCAGTAGTGGACACCCAGGACGTGCTCGTAGAACAGCGCCATGATGTCCACCGGCAGGAAGTCCATGGCGTTGAGCAGCAGCACCCAGACGAACACCGTCAGTGCGAGCGGTGCCACGAGCTGGTGCCGATCGCCGTGGGTGAAGATGCCCTTGACCTGCTCATCGACGAAATCGACCAGGAGCTCGACGAAGGCCTGGCGCTTGCCGGGCACGCCGGCGGTTGCACCACGCACCACCCACCAGAGGAAGCCGAACGCGATGACGCCGAGAACGACCGAGGTGATCAGGGTGTCGACGTTGAGGGACCAGAAGCCCTCGCCACCCTGCGTATTGAACGAGAGGTGATGCTTGATGTAATCGGTGGGGTTCAGCTCGTGCTCGGCGGCCATTTGCGGTGAACTCGGGCGAATGGGGTCAGTTGTCGCGGACGAAGGCCGCCATGGAGAAGATCAGCGTCGTGATCACGAACGTAAGGATCAGGTCTACTACAACGACAGCGTCATATAACTTGAGCACCAGCCAGAGCAGCAGCACGGTGAGGCCGATCTTGATCGCCTCGGCGCGCAGCATGCCGAGCAGTGCGAACTGTGCCGGCTGGGCCTGCGCGAGGTTGCCCATCAGCGCGAACACCACACCGGCCACGATGGTCACCGTGCCCCCCAGCGCGGCGGAGGCTGCCCCGTGCGGGCCGGAGAGGAACCCGAACGCGAGGGTCAGCACGGCAGTGACGATGATCTGCCACCGCAACACCGTGCGGATGGGCCGGCTCGTCAGGCGGTTCAACATCCCGGCGGGCCCGCAGCAAAGCCTCGCATTCTAGTGCGCTGCACCGTGGGCGGTCAATGCAGGCAACGCGAAAAGTAGGGGTATCCCGTGCAGCACCCGGGGCCGGCAGGGCAGGGCCGTCAACCGTTGAGACGCGCGACGAGATCGTCGAGCTGATCCAAAGTTCCGAATGAAATCACGAGCTTGCCATTTCCCTTGCGACCCGCCTGGATGGACACCGCGAGACCGAGTCGATCCGACATCTCTTCCTCGAGGCGCGCGACATCGCGATCCTTCTCAGCCGGCCTGGTGCTGGCCGCCGGGCGTTGTGCCGTGCGGGCGAGATGCTCGGCTTCGCGCACGCTCAGGCCGCGCAGCGCGATGACGTTGGCCACTTCGATCTGCGTTGCCGGCGCCAGCGGCAGCAGCGCCCGGGCGTGCCCCATGTCGACTTTGCCCTGCATCACCAGATCCTGGACCGGCTTGGCGAGCTGCAGCAGCCGCAGGAGATTGCTCACCCCGCTGCGCGAGCGTCCGACTGCGGCCGCAGCGTCCTCGTGGGTCATGCCGAACTCCGCGATCAGCCGCTGGATGCCCTGGGCTTCCTCGAGCGGGTTGAGGTCCTCGCGCTGGATGTTCTCGATCAGGGCCATCGCCAGGGCATGGTCGTCGCGTACGCTGCGGACCAGTGCAGGGACGGTGTCCAGGCCGGCCGCCCTGGCTGCACGCCAGCGGCGCTCACCGGCGATGATCTCGTAGCGGTTCTCCGCAACCGGGCGGACGAGGATCGGCTGCATCACCCCCTGTGCCCGGATGGAATCGGCGAGGTCGGCGATGGAGTCGGGATCGATCTGCGTACGCGGCTGGTAACGCCCGGGTTGGAGCTGCGAAACCGGCAAGTCGGTCAATCGGTCCTCGCGCGCCGGCGCCTCCTCGTTTCCACCGAGCAGTGCGTCCAGGCCGCGACCCAGTCCCTTGGGCTTTGCCATCGTGTCGTTCGCCTCGTCTACGCAGCGGCCTTGGACAGCATCTCGCCGGCGAGCGCAAGGTAGGCCAATGCGCCCTTCGACTGGCGATCGAGCGTCAGCGCCGGCACACCGTGGCTGGGCGCTTCCGCGAGCCGGATGTTACGCGGGATCACGGTCCGGTAGACCTTGTCCCCGAAGTGCTGCTGCAGTTGTTCGGAAACCTGTTGTGCCAGGGTGTTGCGCGGGTCGTACATCGTGCGCAGCAGGCCCTCGATCTCCAGCCTGGGATTCAGATTGACGCGGACCTTCTTGATGGTCTGCACTAGATCCGACAGCCCTTCCAGCGCGTAGTACTCGCACTGCATCGGGATCATCACGGCATGCGCCGCGCACAACCCGTTGACGGTAAGAAGGTTCAACGCCGGGGGGCAGTCGATGAAGATGAAGTGATAGTCGGCTTCGACCTCCGCCAGGGCACGCTTCAGCCGTGTCTCCCGCTCGGGCAGATCGACCAGTTCGACCTCGGCGCCCGCAAGCTCGCGGTTCGCCGGCACCAGATCGTAGTTTGCGCTGGCCTTGGTACACGCCGCGCGGATATCGGAAGCTCCAAGCAGCACTTCGTAAACGGAGCGAGCGAGCGCTCGCTTGTCCACGCCGCTCCCCATCGTTGCGTTGCCTTGCGGATCGAGATCGACCAGCAGCACGCGCCGGCCGGCGAGGGCCAGGCTGGCCGCCAGGTTGATGCTGGTGGTCGTCTTGCCAACGCCGCCCTTCTGATTCGCAATCGCCAGTATCCGCGCCATGCCGTCCCTCATCCCAAGCGCAGCAGCACGAGATGCCGTGCTGCATTCAGACCGGGTACCGCAAGCGGAATGCTCTGTACCAGGCTCGCATCGGCCGGGAGCTGCGCCAGCTCCTCGTCCGGATGCACGCCCTTCATCGCCGCCAGCATGCCGCCGCGCTTCAGCAGGCTGCGGGCGGCGTCGGCGAATCCAGCCAGGTCCGAAAAGGCGCGCGACACCGCGACGTCGAAGCGCTCGGCCGGCTGCCACTCTTCGGCCCGCCCGACGTGGACCTCCACGTTTCGCAAACCGCACTCGATCACAGCCTGGCGCAGGAAGGCGCCCTTCTTGTGATTGCTGTCCAGCAGCGTGATGCGCTGCTCCGGACGCGCGATGGCCAGCGGGATTCCCGGCAGGCCGCCGCCGCTGCCGATGTCGACCGTGCGCCCGGCCGGGATGTGCGGCACCACGGCCAGGCAGTCGAGCAGGTGGTGCGTCACCAGCCGGGACGCTTCCCGGATCGCAGTGAGGTTGTAGGTGCGATTCCACTTCTGCAGCAACGCGACATACCGCAGCAGCTGGTCGTGTGCGCCCGCAGGAAGGTGCAGGCCGAGTGCGGCAATTCCGTCGCTGAGATCTGGTTCGACCGCCATCGTCTCAGGCCGCCTTGCCGCCGGCGTTGATGCGCTTGAGGTGCACGAGCAGCAACGAGATCGCAGCCGGAGTGATACCCGAGATGCGGCTGGCCTGTCCGATGGTCTCCGGGCGATGCTGGGCGAGCTTCTGCTGGACCTCCTTGGACAGCCCGCGGACGGTGCGGTAGTCGAGATCCGGCGGGAGGGACAGGTGCTCGTTGCTTGCCTGGCGTTCGATCTCGGTCTGCTGGCGATCGATATAGCCTTGATATTTGACCTGAATCTCCACCTGATCGGAAACGGCGGCAGGTTGTTGACCCGGCGCCGGCGCCAGTTCCGACAACGCAGCGTACGTCACTCCAGGCCGGCGCAGCAGTTCCTCCAGGAGGTACTCGCGCTCGAGCACCTGGCCGAAGATTCGCGTCTGGACCTCGCTCGGTACGACCCGGGGATTCAGCCAAGTGGCCCGAAGACGCTGGCGCTCCCGCTCGATGGCTTCGCGCTTGCGCTCGAACTGTGCGAAGCGATCATCGCTCAGCAGTCCAAGCCGGTGCGCCTGCTCGGACAACCGCAAGTCAGCGTTGTCCTCGCGCAGTGTCAGGCGGTATTCCGCGCGACTTGTGAACATGCGATAGGGCTCGCTTACTCCGCGGGTGACGAGGTCGTCGACCAGCACGCCAAGGTAAGCTTGCTCCCGCCCGGGCACCCATGCATCGACGCCCCGCACCTGCAGTGCGGCGTTGAGGCCGGCGAGCAGCCCTTGTGCTGCCGCCTCCTCATAGCCCGTGGTGCCATTGATCTGCCCGGCCAGGAACAGACCTGCGATGACCTTGGATTCGAGCGAGATCCTGAGACTGCGCGGATCGTAGTAGTCGTACTCGATCGCATACCCCGGACGCGTGATGTGCGCCTGTTCCAGGCCGCGAATCGATCTGACGAGCGCGACCTGGACATCGTAGGGAAGGCTCGTGGAGATCCCGTTCGGGTAGATCTCGTGTGTCGTCAGACCTTCCGGCTCGAGGAAGACCTGATGGCTTTCCTTCTCCGCGAATCGGACGACCTTGTCTTCCACCGACGGGCAGTAACGCGGCCCGACGCCCTGAATCACGCCACTATACATGGGCGAGCGATCCAGTCCGCTGCGTATGATGTCGTGGGTCTGCGAATTGGTATGCGTGATCCAGCAGGGAACCTGGGGCGGGCGGTTGGCCGGCGGGTCCCAGAAGGAGAAGCAGGGCAGGGGTTCATCCCCGGGTTGCCGCTCCATCCCCGAGAAGTCGATGGTCCGGCCATCGAGTCTGGGTGGCGTGCCTGTTTTCAGCCGCGCCGCCGGGAGCTGCAACTCACGCAGCCGGGCAGCCAGCGATACCGCCGGCGGATCTCCAGCCCGACCTGCCTGGTAGTTGCTCAACCCAACGTGGATCAGGCCTGACAGGAAGGTACCGGCAGTCAGGACGACGGCCTTGGCGCCAAACTGCACGCCGATCTGGGTGCGCACGCCAGCGACCCGATCCCCGGCGAGAACCAGATCCTCCGCGGCTTGCTGGAAGACTGACAGCCGGGGGGTATTTTCAATCGTGCTGCGGATGACCCGCCTGTAGAGTGCCCGGTCGGCTTGCGCACGGGTAGCGCGGACCGCCGGGCCCTTGCTGGCGTTCAAGGTTCGAAACTGGATGCCCGCGCGGTCGGCCGCCCAGCCCATGATCCCACCGAGCGCATCGACTTCCCGCACCAGGTGGCCTTTACCGATCCCGCCAATGGAGGGATTGCAGGACATCTGGCCGAGCGTTTCGACGTTGTGTGTCAGCAGCAGTGTCCGCGCCCCGGCCCGGACGGCAGCCAGCGCCGCCTCCGTGCCGGCATGGCCGCCGCCCACGACGATTACGTCAAAGGTCTCCGCGAAGGTCACAGTGTGCGAGCTTCCGAGCGCAGGGGAGGGGACTGAAAGGAGGGGGCGGCAATAATACCGCCAGCTTCAATCGACGGCCAGTGTTCCACGTGAAACATCGACGCTGTCGAGGTTCCACGTGGAACATCACTTACCGATACAGAACCTGCCAAATATCTCACCCAACAGGTCGTCGGCGGTGAACGTTCCGGTGACCTCGCCCAACGCATCCTGGGCGAGGCGCAACTCCTCTGCGAACAACTCCAGATGTGTGGACTGTCGGGCAGCCTCGTCGAGATGACGGGCAGTCCGACCCAGGGCATCCATGTGCCGCGCCCGAGCCGCAAAGACCCCTGCTTCCGGTGGAACCCATCCCAGTGCAGCGAGAATTCTGCCCTTGAGCTCGCTCAATCCGACTCTCTCCCTCGCCGCAATCGACAACTCGGTACCGGGGACCGGAACGCCGGGAGCCAGATCGGCCTTGTTGGCCACCACGATCCGTGACAGCCCACCCGGGAGAGCATCCAGGATCGCTTGATCTGCCGTGGTGATTCCGCTGCGGGCATCGACGAGCAGAATCGCCAGGTCCGCCTCCTTGAGCGAATGCCAGGTCCTATCCACACCGAGGCGCTCGACTACATCGTCGGTGCGACGCAGGCCCGCCGTATCGAGCAGTTGGATCGGTACGCCATCAAGCTGGACATGCTCTCGGAGAACATCGCGGGTAGTTCCCGGGACATCCGTCACGATAGCCACGTCCGACTCGGCAAGCTGATTCATGAGCGTCGATTTGCCGACATTCGGCAAGCCGCAGAGCACCACCCTGGCGCCCTCGTTCAGGAGGCGTCCGGACCGGGCGGACGACTGAACCCGATGGAGTTGCTGACGAACCCGGGCCAGCCGCTCGAACCCACCTCGCGCCGAGAGGAGATCGACATCTTCTTCGGGAAAGTCGATGCAGGCTTCGACCAGCGTTCGAAGCTCGATGAGTTGCCGCAGAAGTGCATTGATTGCGCTGGAGAACTCCCCCGTCAGGGAGCGCATCGCCGAGCGCGCGGCCGCGTCTGAACCGGCCTCGATCAGGTCGGCGACAGCCTCGGCCTGGGCCAGATCGAGTTGTCCGTTGAGGAAGGCCCGCCGCGTGAACTCTCCAGGCTGCGCAGGCCGGGCGCCGAGCCGAACGCATCGCGCCAGCAGCAGCGTGAGTACGACGGGACCCCCATGCCCTTGCAGTTCGAGCACGTCCTCTCCCGTGTAGGAGTGGGGCCCGGGGAAATAGAGCGCCAGTCCCCGATCGATGGCTGTTCCATCCTCGTCCAGGAATCCGCTGAGGACTGCCTGCCGGGGAGGGAGCACCACACCGCCGGTGAGCGCCCGGGAGATGGGCGTGAGGTCGGGTCCGGACAGCCGTACGATGCCGATCGCGCCACGCCCGGGCGGCGTGGCGATGGCAACGATCGGGTCAGCTGGCCTCATGAGCGGCCTTCGACCGCTCCATGCTGCGGGTGATCTGCCATTGCTGCGCAATGGACAGGATGTTGTTGACCAGCCAGTACAGCACCAGGCCGGAGGGGAAGAAGAAGAAGAACACGCTGAAGGCGATCGGCATGATCTTCATCAGCCGAGCCTGCATGGGATCGGGCGGCGCAGGATTGAGCCATGTCTGCACGAACATCGTACCCGCCATCAGGATCGGCAGCGCGAAGTAGGGGACGTCGGCCAGCGAGAACGAGCCCCCATGCATGGCAGCGCGGGACAGGTCGTCGATCCCGAAGAAGAACGGCGCATGGCGCAATTCGACGCTGAGCAGCAGCACCCAGTAGAGCGCGATGAACACCGGGATCTGCACCACGATGGGCAGGCAACCGCCGAGCGGATTGATCTTTTCCGTCTTGTACAACTCGATCATCGCCTCGTGCATCTTCTGGCGGTCGTCGCCGTAGCGCTCCTTCAGCCGCTGCAGCTTGGGCGCCAGGACCTTCATGCGCGCCATCGAGCGGTAACTGGCGGCCGAAAGCGGATAGAACGCCAGCTTGATCAGGATGGTCAGGATGATGATCGCCACGCCCCAGTTCTTCACCAGGTCGTGGATCTCGCTGAGAATCCAGAACAGCGGTACTGCCAGCACCCGCAGCCAGCCGTAGTCGACGGCGAGGTCCAGTCCCGGCGCCAGCGACTTCAACTGCTCGCGCTCCTGCGGCCCGACATACAGGGGCACGCTGACGGATGAGCTTCCCCCCGCGCTCACCGCCCCGACAGGGACGATGACCCCCCCCGCGATCAGGTCGTTGCCGACCGGGCGAAGGAAGAACTCCCGGGGGGAACCGGACTTTGGCAGCCACGCTGCCAGGAAGTAGTGTTGCACGAAACCGACCCACCCATCGGTCGAGTCCTTGGGAAATTTCGCTTTATTCTCAGCAATATCCGTGAAGCTCACCTTGGTGAGCTTGTCCTTCTCCGTGTACACCTCGGCGCCGGCGAAGGTGGGAACCAGCTTGGTGTCCCCCTCCGGGGGGTTCCGGTCGCGGAGGAACTGGAAGTAGGCGTAGGGCAGGACTTCGGCGCTGCCCTTGTTGGAAACGTCGAAGCGGACATCGACCACGTAACTGCTGTCGTGGAACACATAGCTCTTGATGACCTCGATGCCACCAGGCGCTGAGGCCCGCAGTCGCACCACCAACTCCTTCTGTCCGGCGGGCAGGGCGTACTCGTTCTGGTCGGCAGTGAAGGTGGTCGTGTGGTTGGGCAACCCCTCCCCGATCAGTCCACTCTGCGCGACATAGGTGCGTCCCTTGGTCTCATCGAGCAGGACGAAATCCTTGCCGCGGTCATCCCGTGCACGGTGCTGGCGCAGATCGACCTGTCGCAGGTCCCCGCCCAGGGTGTCGATCTCCGCCTTCAGGAAATTGGTGCGCACCACGATTCGCTGGCTGCTCGCAAGCGGACCCGGGGTGGATCCAGGCGCCGCATTGGCAGGAGCGGGCGTCGCCACTGCACCCGGCTGCGCCGAGGGCACCGGGGGAGGAACCGCAGCGGTACCACTCGTCGCTGCAGTCGGCGTGGCTACCCCCGGCTTTGCTGCCTCGTTATGGTCCCGAACCCAGGCGTCGGCCAGCAGGAAGACGGAGACGGCGAACACCGTTCCGGTAAAGAGGCGGTAGCTGTCCACGGAAACGACCCTGGGAAGTGTCTAGCGGTGGGTTGGGTTTGGCAGGTTGGGCGAAGCAGCGCTCACGGGACCGCGTCGATCCCGCCCGGGTGCCAGGGATGGCAGCGAGCCACCCTGCGCAGCGCGAGCCAGGAGCCCCGCAGCGGGCCATGTTTGGAAACGGCCTCGCGCGCGTACTCGGAGCAGGTCGGATGAAAGCGGCACGATGGCGGGAAAAGCGGGCTGATCGCGTACTGATAGCAGCGGATCAGTGCAAGTATGAGGGTTTTCACTGCGCCATTGCCAGCATCAGCCTGACCAGTTCCTCTCGCGCCGCACGCCGCGTATGCAGACCACCCGCATCCGCCATCACCCGAACCACCAGATCGACTCCTCCAAGAGCGTCCTGGAGCGATCTGAAAGTTTCGCGAATCAACCTCTTGTGACGGTTCCTGGCAACCGCGAGCGGGACGGTCTTGCGGGCTGCGATGATGCCCAGGCGGCCGTAGCTCAGGCCATTCGGGCGGGCCGATACGGCAAACCAGGTACCGCGGCCCTGGCGGCGCCGGGCGCGCGCATCGCCCCGTCCATCCGCCTCAACGCCCCGGTAACGCAGGACGCTCTCGAACTGCTCCGGGTTGTGCAGCCGCATCGCATGGGAGAAGCGGCGCGGGCCCGGGGCCTCCTGCGTCAAAGCGCCAGGCGCTTGCGGCCCTTGGCCCGGCGTGCGTTGATCACCTTGCGGCCACCCAGCGTCTTCATGCGAGCGCGAAATCCATGCGTCCGCGCGCGGCGGACCTTGGATGGCTGATACGTGCGTTTCATCTTGAACCCTCGTTTGCGCTATGAGGCGAAAAGCCTGCTATTACAGCCGCTGCAGCGCGTGCTTGTCAACCTCGGCGCGCAGCCAGTCCTGTGGATAACTTGCCTTCCCCCTGCTACAATCGACAGCTTCGACGCCTCCCGCTGCCCGGCCCTGCTGTCCGCAATCTTCCTCCGATGGACACCTTCTGGACCCTTTGTCTGCAGCACTTCGAGCAGTCGCTGCCGCCCCAGCAGTTCCGGACCTGGATCCAGCCGCTGCGGGCGCATCGCGACGGGGGCAGCCTCGTATTGGAGGCGCCCAACCGCTTCGTTCTGCAATGGGTGAAAGACCGGTTCCTGCCGGTGATCGAGCAGCTTGCCCGTGACCGCAACGAGAGCGCCTCGGTCCAGCTGGAGCTCGCCCCAGGCGGCCCGGCGCTCGCCCTGCCCATCCCGACCGGCGCTCCCGCGGTGACCACGCCGGCCGTTGCCCCCGCAGCAGAGAGTGCCAGGCCCAAGGTGCGGGAGAACAGCCGTCTCAATCCCGCATTCACCTTCGACACCTTCGTCACCGGCAAGGCCAACCAACTGGCCCGCGCTGCTGCGATCCAGGTCGGCGAACACCCCGGCACCGCCTATAACCCGCTCTTCATCTATGGCGGCGTGGGGCTGGGCAAGACCCACCTGCTCCAGGCGATCGGCAACCTCGTGCAGGAGCACAACCCGCAGGCAAAGATCCGCTACATCCACGCCGAGCAGTACGTATCGGACGTGGTGCGGGCCTACCAGCACAAGGCCTTCGACGGGTTCAAGAAGTACTATCACTCCCTCGATCTCCTCCTGATCGACGACATCCAGTTCTTCAGCGGGAAGAACCGCACCCAGGAGGAGTTCTTCTACGCGTTCAATGCCCTGATCGAGGCGCACAAGCAGGTCATCATCACCTGTGACTCCTATCCCAAGGAGATCAGCGGGATGGAAGACCGCCTCATCTCCCGCTTCGGATGGGGGCTGACCGTGGCGATCGAACCGCCCGAGCTGGAGATGCGGGTTGCCATCCTGCTGAAGAAAGCCGAGGCGGACGGAATCGGCCTGCCCCAGGATGTGGCGTTCTTCATCGCCAAGCACATCCAGTCCAATGTCCGCGAGCTCGAGGGTGCACTCAAGCGCGTGCTGGCCTACTCGAACTTCGCCGGCCAGCCACTGACCGTAGAACTCGCCCGCGAAGCCCTGAAGGACCTGCTGGCGATCCAGTTCCGCCAGGTTTCGGTGGACAACATCCAGCGCACCGTGGCCGACTACTACAAGATCAAGGTCTCGGAGATGTACTCCAAGAAGCGCTCGCGCAACGTCGCACGGCCACGCCAGATGGCGATGGCGCTGGCCAAGGAGCTCACCCAGTTGAGCCTGCCCGACATCGGCGATGCGTTCGGGGGCCGCGACCACACCACGGTCCTGCACGCGTGCCGCAAGATCGCCGAGCTCAAGTCGGAGAACCCGGAGATCGGCCGGGACTTCGAGGCGCTGCTGCAGGTTCTGCGCAGCTGACTGTTGATGAACCGGGGACTGCCTGTGGACGAAACGGCAAACTGGAGCGTGGCGCAGAACTGTCCACAATTCCTCCACGGTCCATACATCGGTCATCCCGGCCACCGGGATCCGCTGCCGGCCCGCAGCGGCGGGGCTTTGCGGGCTAATGCACAGGCGCATGCGCGCCTTATTACCTACTATCAGGAAGAAAAATGACGTCCATAAGCGTACAACGCGACGTGATACTCCTTCCGCTGCAGGCCGTAAGCGGAGTCGTGGAGCGCCGGCACACCCTGCCGATCCTCTCCAACGTGCTGCTCGAACTCAAGGAGGGGCTGCTCACGCTCACGGCCACCGACCTCGAGATCCAGGTCGCTTCGCGCAACGAGGCCGACGGTGCGGGCACCGAGCAGGCCACCACGGTATCGGCACGCAAGCTCCAGGACATCCTGCGCTCGCTGCCCGAAGGCGCCGCGATCTCGATGGACATCCAGGACCGCAGGCTGCAGATCAAGGCGGGCAAGAGCAAGTTCGCGTTGCAGACGCTGCCGGCCAACGACTTTCCCAAGCTGGCCATGGGCGGTCCGGCGAGCGCACAGGTGGAACTGGGGCAACGGGAGCTCAAGCGGCTGTTCGCGCTGGTCCACTACGCCATGGCCCAGCAGGACATCCGCTACTACCTGAACGGACTGCTGTTGTCACTCTCGCCGCAGGGTGTCACGGTGGTCGCGACCGACGGCCACCGGCTGGCCCTCGCCACGGCACCGGTCGAACTGGACGTCGCGAAGATGGATGTGATCCTCCCGCGCAAGGCGGTGCTCGAACTGAGCAAGCTGCTCGGAGACGGCGACGGCGTTCTGCGCATGGAAGTGCGCGAGAACCAGGTCGCGTTCAGCTTCGGCGTGGTGGAGCTGGTGTCGAAGGTCGTGGATGGGAAATTTCCCGATTACCAGAAGGTCATCCCGGTCGGCTACAAGAAGGGCTTCACGATCCCGTGCGATGTCCTGCGCCAGGCGTTGCAGCGCGCCGCGATCCTCTCCAACGAGAAGTTCCGCGGCGTGCGCTGGGTCCTGACCGCCAACAGCCTGCGCATCGTCAGCAGCAACACCGAGCAGGAGGAGGCCGAGGAAGAGCTCGAGATCGACTATTCCGGCGATGCACTCGACATCGGCTTCAATGTGAGCTACCTGCTCGACGTGCTCGGCAACGTGTCTGCCGGGCAGATCGAGTGCTGGCTGGGGGATTCGAACTCCAGCATGCTGATCACCGTGCCCGGCGACCCCAACTTCAAGTACGTGGTCATGCCGATGCGCATCTGAGCACGACCCGCCGCTCACCGCGTCCCCCATCCCCTGGAGCCGATAGAAGCCACTCATGCAGCAACCAGCGAACGACTACACCGCCGAGAGCATCAAGGTATTGAAGGGCCTCGAGGCCGTGCGCAAGCGTCCCGGCATGTACATCGGCGACACTTCCGATGGCACCGGCCTGCATCACATGGTGTTCGAGGTGGTCGACAATGCGGTCGATGAAGCCCTGGCCGGCCACTGCGACGAGATCAAGGTCATCATCCACTCGGACAACTCGATCAGCGTGGTGGACAACGGGCGCGGCATCCCGACCGAGGTGCACCCGGACGACGAGCTCGGCCGTTCCACCGCCGAGATCGTGATGACGGTGTTGCATGCCGGCGGCAAGTTCGACAGCAACTCCTACAAGATCTCCGGCGGACTGCACGGCGTCGGTGTGTCCGTGGTGAATGCGCTGTCCGAGTGGCTGCGTCTGACCATCCGACGAAGCGGCCAGGTGCACCAGATGGAGTTCCGCAGCGGGGAGACGGTGGCGCCGCTGAAGGAGACCGGCACGACCGAGCGCCGCGGTACCGAGGTGCACTTCATGCCCAGCACCACCATCTTCGGCAACATCGAGTTCCACTACGACATCCTGGCCAAGCGCCTGCGCGAGCTGTCCTTCCTCAACAACGGCATCCGCATCGAGCTGGTCGACCAGCGCAACGGCAAGGAGGAGCTGTTCCAGTTCGCCGGCGGGATCAAGGCCTTCGTTGAATTCATCAACCGCACCAAGTCGGTCCTGCACCCCCATATCTTCCATGTCTCGCGCGAGCGCGACGGTATCGGAGTCGAAGTGGCGATGCAGTGGAACGATTCCTACCAGGAGTCGGTGCTGTGCTTCACCAACAACATTCCGCAGCGCGACGGTGGCACCCACCTGACCGCACTGCGCGCTGCGATGACCCGCACGCTCAACCAGTTCATCGAACAGGGCGAGATGGCCAAGCGGGCGAAGGTGGAGACCAGCGGCGACGACATGCGCGAAGGCCTGACCTGCGTGCTGTCGGTGAAGCTGCCCGATCCCAAGTTCTCGTCGCAGACCAAGGACAAGCTGGTCTCGTCCGAGGTTCGTTCACCGATCGAGGAGACGGTTGCCGATACGCTGATGGCGTTCCTGATGGAGCAGCCGGGCGACGCCAAGATCATCGTCGGCAAGATCATCGAGGCCGCGCGCGCAAGGGAAGCCGCGCGCAAGGCGCGCGAGATGACCCGGCGCAAGGGCGTGCTGGACGGCCTGGGCCTGCCGGGCAAGCTGGCCGACTGCCAGGAGAAGGATCCGGCGCTGTCCGAGCTGTACCTGGTGGAGGGCGACTCGGCCGGCGGCTCCGCCAAGCAGGGCCGCGACCGACGCAACCAGGCCATCCTTCCACTGAAGGGCAAGATCCTCAACGTGGAGCGCGCGCGCTTCGACAAGCTGCTCTCCTCCCAGGAGATCACCGCACTGATCACGGCGCTGGGCACCGGCATCGGCAAGGACGAGTACAAGCCCGAGAAGCTGCGCTATCACCGTATCATCATCATGACCGACGCGGACGTCGACGGATCACACATCCGCACGCTCCTGCTCACGTTCTTCTACCGCCAGATGCCGGACCTGGTCGAGCGCGGGCATATCTACATCGCACAGCCGCCCCTCTACAAGGTCAAGCACGGCCGCGACGAGCGCTATCTCAAGGACGACCACGAACTGAAGGATTACCTGCTTAAGCTCGCCCTGCGCGACGCCCAGCTCACTCCGGCGGAGGGTGCGCCGCCGCTCGCCGGCGATGCCCTCGCTGAGGTCGCGCGCGAGTACGTGGTGGCGGGGGCGGTGATCGATCGCCTTTCGCGCCGCATCGACCGGGCCGTGCTCAACGCCATGCTCAACGGCGCACGCGTGGACCTGAGCAGCGCTGAGGCTGCGGAGGCGAGCGCGCGGGCGCTCGATGCGGTGCTCGCCAAGAGCAACATGACGGTGGTGCCGCAGTTCGACGAAGGCGCGGAAGCACATCGCCTGGTGCTGCGGCGCATGCACCACGGCAACCTGCGCACCACGGTCGTGGACAGCGACTTCCTGGACAGCGGCGACTACGCGCAGATCCGCAAGACCGCCGGACTGCTCGATGGCCTCATCCGCGTGGGCGCCGTGGTGCAGCGCGGTGATCACAAGAGCGCCGTGGACAGCTTCTCCCAGGCCATCGAATGGCTGCTGGAACAGGCCAAGCACGGCCTGACCATCCAGCGCTACAAGGGGCTGGGGGAGATGAATCCCGAGCAGCTGTGGGAAACGACGATGGAGCCCGCTTCGCGCCGGCTGCTGCGCGCACAGATCGAGGACGCCATTGCGGCCGACGAGATCTTCACCACCCTGATGGGCGATGTGGTGGAGCCCCGCCGCGCATTCATCGAGGCGAACGCACTCGGCGTGCGCAATCTGGACGTGTAGGAAGCAAACGGCCCGCTGCCTGGCTCCAGGCAGCGGGCCGCCCCGTTGCGCAGCGCGGGGGTCAGCCCGGCCGGCGCCGGATCGATACCTTGACCTTGGGCGCCGGCTTTGGCGCCGGCGCCTGTGTGCGCACGTTGTTGCCGCCCTTCGCTCCGGCGCCCGCGACATTGCCGCCATTGTTGCCGGCCTTCTTCGCCGCGGCCTGCGGACGACCGCGGCGGCTCGCCGCCCCTGGCTGGGCCGACGAGCGCTTGCCGCCCGTTCCGTCCCCGCGGCCCGGCCCGTTGCGTGCACCTGCGCCTGCTGGGCGCCCGCCGTGCCGCCCCTGGCCGGCGCGCGGATTAGCACCGCGCTGTGCCAGCGGGGTCGGAGAGGCGGTGCTTCCGCTCTTGGCCAGTTCCTTCGCCGCCTTCTCGGCGAGCAGGTCCACCGCGTCATCGAGCGTCAGCGTCGCCGCATCCATGTCCGGTGGAACGGTGACGTTCACGTTGCCGTGCTTGACGTACGGTCCGTACCGACCGTCCAGAACCGCGACCGGCTGGTGGTCGATGGGGTGCAGGCCCAGGTTGCGTCCCGCCGCGGCGCCGCCGCGTTGCGTCTTGGGCTGCGCCAGCAACTCGATGGCGCGCTCCAGGCCGATCTCGTACACGCTGTCGCTCTTGGGAATCGACTTGAACTGGCCGTCGTGCTTCACATACGGACCGAAGCGACCGATGCTCGCCTCGACGGGCTTGTTGGTCTGCGGGTGCAGGCCCAGCATGCGTGGCAGCGACAACAGCTGCAGTGCCTTGTCCAGCGTTTCGGGCGCGGCTTCGCGCGGGGTGGGCCACTCCGGAGGCCACTTGGCGCGGCGCGGCTTGGTGCCTTCCGTCGTCGGACCCAGCTGCACGTAGTAACCGAAGGGCCCCTTGAGCAAGAGGATGTCGAGCCCGGTGTCGGGATCCACCCCGAGGTTGAGGCCTTCGACCGGCAGCGAATCCCACGGCCTGGTGTAGTCGCACTTGGGATAGCCGCTGCAGCCGACGAACAACCCGCGGCGGCTGTTCTGCAGCAGGATGGTGTTGCCGCACTTGGGACACGCCTCCGCCGGGCGCCCTTCGTCCTGCCAGGCCTTGCTCAGCACGCGCGCGGCGAAGTCCTTCCAGGTGGTAACCGCGGGGTCGGCGGCCGGCAGCGGCACTCCGCGCCCGGTCTCGCCCTTCTCGGACAGCGTGCCGACGAACGGCTCCCAGAACTCGCGCAACACCTTCACCCAGTCCAGTTCGCCGTTGGAGATCTGGTCGAGCTCCTCCTCCATCTCCGCAGTAAAGGCGTAGTCCACGTACTTGCCGAAGTGGGCGGTGAGGAAGCCGTTGACGATGCGGCCCAGGTCGGTGGGCATGAAGCGCTTCTTGTCGAGCACCGCGTAGCCGCGGTCCTGCAGCGTGGAGATGATGTTGGCGTAGGTCGAGGGACGGCCGATGCCGTATTCCTCGAGCCGCTTGACCAGGCTCGCTTCGGTATAGCGCGGCGGCGGCAGGGTGAAATGCTGCTCGCCGTAGATGCGCTCGACGGCGATCTGCTCGCCCTCCTCGAGCGGAGGCAGCCTGGCCTCGCCTTCCTCGTCGGTGTCGTCGGCGCCCTCCAGGTAGACCGCCATGAAGCCCGGGAACACCAGGGTCTGTCCGGTGGCACGGAAGAACGTGTCCTCCTTGCCGATGCGGATGTCGATGCCGGTCGTGTCGTAGCGTGCCGCGGTCATCTGCGAGGCCAGCGTACGCTTCCAGATCATCTCGTAGAGGCGGGCCTGGTCCGGCGTGAGGTATTCGCGCACCTGCTCCGGCGTGCGGAAGATCGAGGTGGGACGGATCGCCTCGTGCGCCTCCTGCGCGTTCTTCGACTTGCTCTTGTATTCGACGGCCGACTTGGGAAGGTAGGGCGCGGCGAAGTTCTTCGACACGTAGTCGCGGATCTCGCGGACCGCCTCGTCGGCCAGGTTGGTCGAGTCCGTCCGCATGTAGGTGATCAGGCCGACCGTGCCGCCGTCGATGTCCACGCCTTCATACAGCTGCTGCGCGGTGCGCATCGCGCTGCTGGCCGACATCCCCAGCTTGCGTACGGCTTCCTGCTGCAGCGTGGAGGTGATGAACGGCGCGGCCGCGAAGCGCGATTTGGGCTTCTTCTCGACCTTGTCGACGGTGGCGGTGCCCCCGGCCGACTTGAGCAGCTCCGCGACCAGCTTCTCCTGCTGGGCTGCATCCTTCACGTCGAACTGCTCGACCTTGCGCCCGCGGTGCTGGGTGAGCCGGGCGGTGAACGCGTCCTTCTCCTTGCGGCTGTCGAGATGGATGCTCCAGTACTCCTGGCTCCTGAAGGCCTCGATCTCGAGCTCGCGCTCGACGATCAGGCGCAGGGCCGGGCTCTGCACGCGCCCTGCCGACAGGCTGGGGCCGATCTTGCGCCAGAGCAGCGGGGACAGGTTGAAACCGACCAGGTGGTCGAGCGCCCTGCGCGCCTGCTGCGCATTGACCAGCGGCATCGAGATGTCGCGGGGATTGCCGACCCCTTCCTTCACCGCGGACTCGGTGATCTCGTAGAAGACCACGCGCTTGAGCGGACGGTTGCGCAGGTTCTTGCGTCCGCGGATGATCTCCGACAGGTGCCAGGCGATCGCCTCGCCTTCGCGGTCCGGGTCGGTCGCCAGCAGGATCTGGTCGGCCTGCTCCGCCGCCCGCGCGATCGCGTCCACGTGCTTCTTGTTGCGCTCGACCAGCGCGTAGCGCATGCGGAAGTCGTGCTCGGGGTCGACCGCGCCCTCCTTGGCCTCCAGGTCACGGACGTGTCCGTAGGACGCGAGCACTTCGAAGTTGCGTCCCAGGTACTTCTTCAGGGTCTTGGCTTTGGAGGGAGATTCGACGATGAGGAGGCTGTGTGCCATGCGGGGCCTTGGCGCGGAATTGCGCGGATTACGTGGATTCGCCTGCGGGCCGGCAGATCCGGCCCGAGGCACCAGGATTCAAGTGGTGTAGGGCGGGCCTGCAGCCCGCCGGATCGAAACAGCAATCAATGCGCCGCTGCCGGCGCTTTCAGGAACTCCGTGGCGAGGGGACCTCGCGCGCCCTGCCGCCTGGCAACTAGTGCAGCGGGCCCGAGCGCTCGGAAGCGAGCAGTTCCTCGACGATCAGTACATCCAGCTGGCGGCCATCGTTCCACAGCACCATCAGCACCACCAGCTTGACCTGGTCGATGCCGACCTCGCGGTCGGCCAGTGCCATGATCCGATCGATCACCAGCTCGCGCCGGGTCGCGTCCAGGACGCCGGCCGCCTCGAGGAAGTGCAGGTAGCCACGGCTGTCGACACCAATCTTCTGCTGCTCCGGCCCGGCGAACTGCCGGACCGAGGAAGGTGCAGCCTGCGTGCGCATCGGCAAGTCGGCTGCCGACTGCTCATGCAGCGCGGTGAGCCACCTGAGGGCGTCCTCGATGTCTTCCGGTTCGAATCCTGCCGATGTCAACTGCCGGGGAAGAGCGTCCAGATCCGGGTAGCCCCCGAAATCGAAGAATCGCTCCACCAGATAGGCCAGTATGTCGAACACCTAGGGTGCCAGGCTCCATCCCGCAACACCGCGGGCAGTCTTATCGGCGGCGCTGAAATGCGCCGCCCGGCAACCGATCGACGAACCCGTCGAGTTCCAGCAGCAACAGGATGGCTGAAGCCGCATCGGGCGTCAAGTTGCCGGCTGCGCACGCGGCGTCGAGGTCGAACGGTTCGAAGTCGAGTGCGTCCAGCAGCTTCTGCGCCTCAGGTGTGCCTGTCCGCGCAGGTGATGTCGCCGGTGGCGCCTCGCTGGCGGCCGGTGCCAGCCGCAACTCCTCGAGTACGTCCTGCGCCGATTCGACCAGCTTCGCGCCTTGCTTGATCAGCCAGTGGCAACCCTTCGACTGCGGCGAGTGGATCGATCCGGGTACCGCGAAGACGTCGCGTCCCTGCTCGAGTGCGAAGCGCGCGGTGATGAGTGAACCGCTTTCCAGCGCCGCCTCGACCACCAGACAACCACGGGCCAGTCCGCTGATGATGCGGTTGCGGCGGGGAAAGTTGCCGGGCAGGGGCGGCGTGCCGAGCGGGAACTCCGACACCAGCGCGCCCTGCGATCCGATCTGGTACGCAAGGTCGCGGTTGCGTGCCGGATAGACCCGGTCCAGCCCGGTGCCCACGACCGCGATGGTGGATGCTGTCCCCTCCAGAGCGCCGCGATGGGCCGCCGCGTCAATTCCCAGCGCGAGGCCGCTGACGATGGCCAGCCCCGCATCGCTCAGTGCGCGCGCGAAGGCCTGCGCATCTTCTGCTCCGCGGCGCGATGCGCTGCGGCTCCCGACAATGGCGAGGCTCTGCTGGCGCAGCAGGTCGAGTCTGCCGAGCACGAACAGCGCAGCCGGCGGGTCGGCGGTTTCCAGCAGGGCGGGAGGGTACGCGGCATCAGCCAGCGTCACCAGGTGGTGATTGGGCTGCTGCAACCACTCCAGATGGGCGGCGAGCGTGGCGGCCGGCGGTCCTACGACGATCGCATCAGCGAGGCCAGTGCCCACTTCCGCGGAGAGTGAGGCACGGGAGGCCTCCGTGGCCGCCTCAGGCGACCCGAAGCGGGCCAGGAGGGTGCGCACGGCCAGCGGGCCGGCGCCTGCCACCAGCGTCAGGCGCAGCCAGGCACGTGCTTCGGCGAGCTCCGCGGTAGTCGTGGCGACCCCTGCAGTTCAGGGATTGCCGAAGTTGTCGCGTACGTTGACCGGCTTGGTCGCGGTCATCACCAGCGCGTAGGACAGCTTCTCGAACACCCGGAACACCATCAGCAGGCCATAGCGCTGCTCGGGCAGCTGCACCACACGGCCGTCGGGCAGCGCAGCCTTGCCCTCCGACTTGTACAGCGCGAGGACGTTGCCCACTTCGAGGCCCTCGCGAGCCCCGCGGTTGAGGATCACGACCTGGTAGGTGCCGATCTCCCAGACACTGTTGTCGGAGCCGGCGATCACCGTGCCGCGCACCGGCTTGTCGGGTGCATGCGGGATGTAGCTGCGGGTCTGCAGCGGAGGGGCGATCGTCAGCCGGTCGCCCAGGCCGATCTCCTGGTTGGCCTTCGCGATCTGCACCGTGCTCACCTCGCCGAAGCCCGTCACGTCGGCATCGCCGAGATAGACCGCCTCGAACCCGAGCAGCTCCTTGGTATCGGGGTCCTGGAACATGCGCCCCTTGCGGTACACCTGCCAGCGCGGCCCCTTCTCCTTGTTCAGGCCGGACACATAGGCCACGTCACCGGCCGACACCGCCACCCGCTTGTCGCTGGCGGCGATGATCGAGGGGGCGCGATTCACCTGGTCGGCGTCCACGACCAGCGGACGCACCAGGAACGGATCGATGTCCTTCGCGGCGATGGTGGGAATGGGCAGCGCGTTGAGGGCGCTTGCGCGCATCTGCGGGCTGAGCCTGGAGACCTGCAACTCGTAGCCGTACCAGCGCGATGCCCCACCGTCCGCCTCGCCTTCGAGACGCAGGCGCGGGGTCTTGCCGGACAGGTCCAGGACGAGCACGTCGCCCGGATAGATCCAGTGGGGATTGCGGATTTCGTCCTTATTTATGCCCCAGAGCTCGGGCCACTTCCACGGATTCCTGAGATAGCGGGCCGAGATCCCCCACAGCGTGTCGCCCTTGACCACGACGTAGCGGGCCGGCACATTGTCCTGCAGCACCGGGGCCTCGGCAGCGGCCGGGGCGGTTTCGGCAGGAGCCGGCTGGTCCTCGCTGCGGGCGAGCGACGAACCGAGCGCAAGGCCGAGGGTCAAGGAGGCAACCGATATAATTCTGAGCATTGAAGGCTCCCGACGCGGGTGGACGCGATTCTCCTGGCAGGCCCGGGATCCGGGCGGGGAGAAAAGGTTCTTAGCTCGCAACATCAAGTACTTCCCTCGCATTCTGCACATAGTGGTTTAAACTGGCAAGCCGCCATGGCCCTGCTGCCGATCCTGCACTACCCCGATGAACGCCTGCACAAGGTCGCCGCACCCGTGCAGGAGATTAACGACCGGATTCGCCAACTCGTTAGGGATATGGCCGAAACGATGTATGCGGCGCCCGGCGTCGGCCTGGCAGCGACCCAGGTCGACGTGCACCTGCAGATCATCGTCATCGACACGTCCGAGGCGCACGACCAGCTGCGCGTCTTCATCAACCCCGAGATCGTCGAATCCCGTGGCACCGCAGAGTGCGAAGAGGGCTGCCTGTCGGTTCCCGGCGTCTACGAGACCGTCACGCGGGCGGAATGGGTCCGGGTACGCGCCATGGATGCCGACGGCAACCCCTTCGAACTGGAGGCCGACGGGCTGCTGGGGGTGTGCATCCAGCACGAAATAGACCACCTCCGCGGCAAAGTCTTCGTCGAGTACCTGTCCCGGCTCAAGCAGTCGCGCATCGTCTCCAAGCTCAAGAAGCAGCAGCGCCGGGCCATGTGATGCGGATCGTGTTCGCCGGAACGCCGGCCTTCGCCCGAGTTGCGCTGGAGGGCTTGCTGGCCGCCGGCCACGAGGTCTGCCTGGTGCTGACCCAGCCGGACCGTCCGTCCGGCCGCGGCATGCAGCTGCGGCCGTCCGAGGTCAAGGCGCTGGCGCTGCAGCGCGGACTCCCCGTCATGCAGCCGGCCAGCCTGAAGGACGAGGCGGTGCAGCGGGAGCTCGCCGCGCAGGCGGCCGTCACGATGGTGGTGGCCGCGTACGGTCTGATTCTGCCCTCCGCCGTACTGGACCTGTTCCCGCTGGGCTGCATCAACATCCACGCCTCGCTGCTCCCGCGCTGGCGCGGCGCGGCCCCCATCCAGCGCGCCATCCTCGCCGGCGATGCGCAGACCGGCATCAGCATCATGCGCATGGAAGCCGGGCTGGACACCGGCCCGGTCTTCCTCGAGGAACGCATCGCCATCGGGGCGCAGGATACCGCCGGCACGCTGCACGACCGCCTGGCCGGACTGGGCGCGGAACTGGTCGTGCGGGCTCTGGACCAGCTCGAGCGCGGCGGGCTCGAGCCCCGGCCGCAGCCGGCGGACGGCGTCACCTACGCAGTGAAGATCACCAAGGAGGAGGCCGTACTGGACTGGCACGCGAGCGCGCAGACGCTCGAACGCAAGGTGCGCGCGTTCGATCCGGTCCCGGTCGCGTACTTCCGCCATGGTGGCGAGAGCCTGCGGGTGTGGCGTGCCTGCGCACTGCCGGGACCGTCCGGCCCGCCCGGCCTGGTGGCACATGCCGGTGATGCGGGTATCGTCGTGCATTGCGGCAGCGGCGCCCTGCGGCTGGAGGAGCTGCAGCGTCCCGGGGGCCGTCGCCTGCCGGCGCGCGAGTTCCTCCGCGGCCTGTCCATCCCTGCAGGTACCGTTCTGGGCGGATGATCGAGATCCAGCGCCACGCGAGCGATGCCCTGCTCGCGGTCGAGCGCGGCCGCAGCCTGACCCCCACGCTGGCTGCGCTCTGGGCCAGCCAACCCGGGCTGACCGCGGCGCAGCGCGGCGCGATCCAGGACCTGGCGTTCGGATCGTGCCGCTGGCGCGGCACCCTGCAGGCGATCCTCACCGCCCTGCTCCACAAGCCCCTGACCGATGCTGCGCTGCAGGCACTCCTGCTCGTCGCGCTCTACCAGCTCCAGTACACCCGCGCCGCGCCGTACGCGGTGGTGGATTCGGCGGTGCGTGCCTGTGCCCTAGTCGGTCAGCCGGGTGCCAAGGGCCTGGTCAACGCGCTGTTGCGCAACTTCCTGCGCTTGCGCGAGAGCCTGGCGGAGCGGGCCCGCGCGACCGAGCAGGGCCGCTTTTCCTACCCGCAATGGTGGATCGATGCCGTACGGGCGGCCTGGCCGCTACGCTACGAATCGGTCCTGGATGCGGGCAATGGCCATCCGCCGATGACGCTGCGAGTCAACCGCCGCCGCATCGAGCCGGACGCCTATGCCGCGCTCCTGCACGCCGAGGGGATCGCCGCGCAGCGCACCGGTCCGGTGGCACTGCGCCTGGAGCAGCCGGTTCCGGTGCAGCGCCTGCCCGGCTTCGCCGAGGGGCTGGCCTCGGTGCAGGACCTCGGCGCGCAATTCGCCGCGCCACTGCTCGACCTGCGCGCCGGCCAGCGGGTGCTGGATGCGTGCAGCGCGCCAGGGGGGAAGACCGCGCACCTGCTCGAATCCTGCGACGTGCAACTCCTTGCCCTGGATCAGGATTCCGGGCGCCTGGAGCGTGTCGGGCAGAATCTCGCGCGCCTGGGGCTGCACGGCACACTGCGCGCCGCCGACGCCGGTGCCCTCGACCGCTGGTGGGACGGAGTGCCCTTCGACCGGATCCTGCTCGATGCGCCCTGCACCGCTTCGGGGGTGGTAAGGCGGCACCCCGACAGCAAGTGGCTGCGCCGTCCGGGCGACGTGGAACAGCTGGCGCGCGACCAGGCCCGGCTGCTGCGGGCCGTGTGGCAGACCCTTGCCCCGGGTGGTAAATTGCTCTTCGTGACCTGCTCGCTCTTTCCTGCCGAGACCCATCTGCAGGTCGACGCCTTCCTGGCCGACCATGGGGATGCCGTGCGCCTGCCCCTGCGCGACTTTCCGCAACCCTCGGGACAGCTGCTGCCCGACGCGGGGCACGACGGCTTCTTCTATGCCTTGCTGCAGGCGCGGCCGGCAGGCGCAGGTGACCACGCGCGCTGACCGACCCGGACTGCGGGCGATGCGCACGCTGCTTGTCATCGTGGCGGTCCTGTTCGCGCTCTGCGCGCATGCAGAGGGCATACACGTCCGCTCGGCCGAGCTGCTGCCGGTGGAGGGCGGCTTCGCGCTGGAGGCGAACTACGAGATCAGCCTCACGCCTACCCTCGAGGACGCGCTGGTGCGGGGACTGGCGCTGACTTTCGTCACCGAGTTCGAGCTGGTCTATCCGCGCTGGTGGACGCTCAATCTGTGGAACCGCGAGGTGAGCGACTTCAAGGCCAGGCACCGGCTGTCGTACAACGCGCTCACCCGCCAGTACCGGATCTCCTTCGGCACCCTGCACCAGAACTTCGAGACCCTGGCCGAGGCGCTGGCCGTGCTGGGTCGGGTGCGGCGCCCGAACGCGGTCCCGGCCAGCGACGTCGATCCGGGCGTGGTGTACGAAGCGGCGCTGCGCATGCGGCTGGACACCTCCCGCCTGCCCAAGCCGCTGCAGGTCGACGCGCTCGCCTCGCGCGACTGGAACCTGTCCTCGGACTGGTACCGCTGGACCTTCACGCCATGAGGAACACCCTGCACACGGTGCGCAAGTCGCTGCTGCCGCGCGGCATGAAATACGTGATCGGGCTCGTGCTGCTGGTGGGTGCGCTCATGCTCTACCTGCTGTCGAAGGCGAGTGCGAACTCCCCGCTGTTCGCGCGCGACCTGCGCTCGCTCCTGGTGCTGGGTGTGGCGCTGGTGCTCGGCCTGCTGGTGCTGGTGGGCTACCAGCTGCTCGCCCTGCGCCGCCGGGTGCGGGCGGGAACCTTCGGCTCCAAGCTCACGGTACGGCTGGTGCTCCTCTTCAGCCTGGTGGCCGTGCTGCCCGGCGCGCTGGTCTATTCGGTGTCGGTCCAGTTCCTCAACAAGAGCATCGAGTCGTGGTTCAACGTGCGCGTGGACAAGGCGCTGGAGGGCGGGTTGAGCCTGGGCCGCACCACCCTGGACAACATGCTGCGCGACCTGACTCACAAGGCCGAAGCGATGTCGCTCGCCCTCGACGACCTGCCGCCCACGCGCCTGGTGACCGGGCTGAACCAGTTGCGGGAACAGGCGGCGGTGCAGGAGGCCGCGGTCTTCCTGCCCGACGGCACCGTGCTCGCGTTCTCCGGGACCGAGGGAGCCGGCCTCATGCCCAACCCGCTTCCCGCGGGCGCTGCGCGCCAGGTGCGGCTGCAGCAGCCCTACCGAGAAGTCGACACCGATGCCCCGCAGGGCCTGGTGCTGCGGGTGGTGGTGCCCATCAACTCCCCGGCGGGCGGCACCCACGCGCTGCAACTCGTGCAGCCGGTTGCCACCCCGCTTGCCCGCGACATGAGCCTGGTGCAGAGCATGTACGAGGACTACCAGGAGCTGTCGATGGCACGCAACGGCCTGAAGCGGCTGTACGGACTGTCGCTGACCCTGGCGTTGCTGCTGGCGCTGCTGTCGGCACTGGTGCTGGCGATCCTGTTCAGCGAGCGCCTGTCCGCGCCGCTCGTGCTGCTTGCGGCCGGCACCCGCGCCGTCGCCCAGGGCGACTTCAGCCAGCGCCATCCGGTGCGCAGCCAGGATGAGCTGGGGGTGCTGACCGACTCCTTCAACCGCATGACAACCCAGCTCGCCGAAGCGCGCGCGGTGGCGTTGCGCAACCAGGAGCAACTGCAGGCGGCCAATGGCTACCTGGAGAGCGTGCTCGCCAAGCTGTCGGCCGGCGTGCTGTCCTTCGACCACGAGCACCGGTTGCGCTCCGCCAATCCGAGCGCTGAGCAGATCCTCGCGGTCCCGCTGCAGCCGCTGATCGGCAAGCCACTCGAGGACTGGGCCGGGCACAGCGCGGGCATCGCCGAAGTGGCGCAGGCGATCCTCGAGGCCATCATCGCCGGCGGCGCGGGCGAATGGGAAAAGCAGCTCGAGACCGGCAGCGCCAGCGCCAACAAGGTGCTGCGCATGCGCGGCAGCGCGCTGCCCGAGAGCGAGAGCGGCTTCGTGGTGGTGTTCGACGACATCACCCGCCTGCTGCAGGCGCAGCGGCACGCGGCGTGGGGCGAAGTGGCGCGGCGGCTCGCACACGAGATCAAGAATCCGCTCACGCCCATCCAGCTGTCGGCCGAGCGGCTCGAGCACCGCCTGGCCGCGAAGCTCGCCGAGCCCGACGCGGCGATGCTGTCGCGCTCCACACGCACGATCGTCAAGCAGGTCGCGCAGCTCAAGGGGATGGTGGACGCCTTCAGCCAGTACGCACGCAGCCCGGAGATGCAGCTGCAGCCGCTCGACCTGAACATGCTGGTGCGCGAAGTGCTCACCCTGTACGAGGCGCACCGGCCGGCCGTCGTGCCCGACCTGCAGGAGGACCTGCCTGCAGTGCGCGGGGATCCGGCCCGGCTGCGCCAGGTGATCCACAACCTGCTCCAGAACGCAGAGCAGGCGGTCGCGGAGAGCAGTGCGCCGCGCATCCGGGTGCGCACCCGCCTGGAGGGTGCAGTCGCCCGGCTGACCGTCTCGGACAATGGTCCCGGCTTTCCGGCCGACGTCCTGCAGCGCGTGTTCGAGCCTTACGTGACGACGCGCGCCAAGGGTACCGGACTGGGCTTGGCGATCGTCAAGAAGATCATGGAGGAGCACAGCGGCAGCATCGAGATCGCGAACGCCGAAAGCGGCGGCGCGCAGGTCGCGGTCACGCTGCCGATCGCGGGCCAGGCGGCCGTGGAGGACCGGCCGCGCATGAACGCACAGGCGGGATAGGAACATGAGCCAGATCCTGGTGGTCGACGACGAGATTGGAATCCGCGAGCTGCTGTCCGAGATCCTGCGCGAGGAGGGACATCAGGTGCGGCTGGCGGAGAACGCAGGCGAGGCGCGCCTGCTGCGCAACCGCACGCGGCCCGATCTCGTGCTGCTCGACATCTGGATGCCCGACATGGACGGCATCAGCCTGCTCAAGGAGTGGGCCGGCAATGGCCAGCTCACCATGCCGGTGGTGATGATGTCCGGGCACGGCACCATCGACACGGCGGTGGAGGCGACCCAAATCGGCGCCTATGCCTTCCTGGAGAAGCCGATCGCGCTGCAGAAGCTGCTGGCCACCGTGGGCCAGGCGCTGCGCCAGCCGCCGCCGGCGACGCAGTCGCCTTCGGTCATGCTCGCGTTCCTGGGCCGCGCGCCCATCGTCACCGAGCTCAAGCAGCGCCTGGAGACGCTGAAGGGACTGAAGATCCCGGTCCTGCTGCACGGGGAGCCGGGCTGCGGGAAGTCGCTGTGCGCACGCTACCTGCACCACGCGAACACGCCGTGGATCGCGCCCGAGAGCTTCCAGGTGCTCGACGATCCGGCCAACAACCTCGTGGGACAGGCCGCCGAGGGCACGCTGTTCCTGCATGAGGTGAGCGATCTCACCCTCCTGCAGCAGCGCAACCTGCTGGCCCAGGTCGGCAAGCTCGAGCGCTACCATACCCGGCTGATCTGCTCCACCGCGCGCTCCCTGCCGCGGCTGGTCGCCGAGGGTGGCTTCGACTCCCGCCTGTACGCGTCGATCAGCCAGGTGCAGTTGCGCGTGCCCGCGCTGCGCGAGCACTCCGAGGACATCCCGGAGATCGCCAGGCTCACCCTCAACCGCCTGGTGGAGAGCAAGCAGGTGCCCGCGCGCGTGCTCAGCACCGCCGCGCTCAATGCGCTGCGGGTGTCGGACTGGCCGGGCAACCTCACCCAGCTGGAAAACGTGGTGCGCACGCTCGCCCTGCTCGCCCCGGCGCACGAGATCGGGTTGACGGACGTGAACAATGCGGTCACCAGCCTCGACCAGCCGCTCGCTTCCGCCGCACCGCCGCTGCCGCTCGACCAGCAGCTGCGCGAGGCCCGTGACGCGTTCGAGCGGCTCTACTTCGAGTATCACATCGCCCGCGAGGGCTCCAACATGAGCCGCGTCGCCGAGCGCGTCGGGCTGGAGCGCACCCACCTCTACCGCAAGCTCAAGCAGCTGGGCATCCGCATCAACCGCAAGGAGTCCTGAGCCCGCCAGGCGCTCGCAGCACCGGGCACGTCCGGCGCTGCGTCCAAGGTTGCGGCAGGGCATCTCCCCTTATAATCCGATGCGGGAGTGTGGTGTCACGGGGCTCTAACCTTGGGCGGAATGGATTGATGGCAACCAGACAGGATCTCGCCAACGCGCTGCGGGCGCTGGCGATGGACGCGGTACAGAAGGCCAATTCCGGCCATCCCGGCATGCCGATGGGCATGGCCGAGATCGCCGAGGTGGTGTGGAACCACCACTTGCGCTTCAATCCGGCCAACCCAGCGTGGCCGGACCGCGACCGCTTCGTCGTGTCCAACGGGCATGGCTCGATGCTGCTGTACGCGCTGCTGCACCTGACCGGCTTCGACCTGCCGATGGACGAGCTCAAGCGCTTCCGCCAGCTGCACTCGAAGACGCCCGGCCACCCGGAATTCGGCATGACGCCCGGGGTCGAGACGACCACCGGACCGCTGGGGCAGGGCATCAGCAATGCCGTGGGCATGGCGATCGCCGAACGCGTCCTGGCCGCCCGCTTCAACCGGCCCGGGTTCGAGATCGTCAACCACCACACCTACGTGTTCCTCGGCGACGGCTGCATGATGGAGGGGATCTCGCACGAGTCCTGCGCCCTGGCCGGGACGCTGGGGCTGGGCAAGCTGATCGCGCTCTACGACGACAACGGCATCTCGATCGACGGCCATGTGCAGGGCTGGTTCACCGACGACACGCCCAAGCGGTTCGAGGCCTACGGCTGGCACGTGGTGCGCCACGTCGACGGTCACAGCTTCGAGGCGGTGAACGCCGCGGTGGAGCAGGCCAGGGCCGTGACCGACCGGCCCAGCCTGATCTGCTGCAAGACCATCATCGGCAAGGGTTCGCCGAACAAGGCGGACAGCCACGACTCGCACGGCTCGCCGCTGGGCGAGAAGGAAGTCGCCGCCACGCGCGAGCACATCGGCTGGAAGTATCCCGCGTTCGAGATTCCCGATGACGTGTATGCCGGCTGGGACGCGCGGCTACGCGGCGCCGGGCTGGAGAGGCTCTGGAGCAACCGTTTCGAGGAGTACAGCCGAGAGCATCCGGAACTTGCGGCCGAGTTCAAGCGCCGCATGAGCGGCGCCTTGCCCGCCGACTGGCGCGAAGCGGCTGCGGCCTTCGTCGAGCTTACCGTGCAGAAGGCCGAGACGATTGCCACCCGCAAGGCTTCGCAGAACTCGATCGAAGCCCTGGCGCCGGCCTTGCCCGAGCTGATCGGCGGCTCCGCCGACCTCGCCTCCTCGAACCTCACCATGTGGTCGGGCTCGCGCCCGGTCCGCCACGGCGATGGCGGCAACTACCTCTTCTACGGCGTGCGCGAGTTCGGCATGAGCGCCATCATGAACGGGCTCACGCTGCACGGCGGCTTCATCCCGTACGGCGGCACGTTCTTGACCTTCTCTGACTACGCGCGCAACGCGCTGCGCATGGCCGCCCTGATGCGCATCCGCAGCATCTTCGTGTTCACGCACGACTCCATCGGGCTCGGAGAGGATGGCCCGACCCATCAGCCGATCGAGCATCCCGCCGCGCTGCGCCTGATACCACATCTGGACGTCTGGCGTCCGTGCGACACCGTAGAGACAGCGGTGGCCTGGATCCACGCGATCGAGCGCGCGGACGGTCCCTCTGCGCTGCTGTTTTCGCGCCAGAACCTGCCCTTCGTCGAGCGTACCGGCGCGCAGCGTGCGGCGATCGCGCGCGGCGGGTATGTCATCGCGGACGGGGCCCGCCCGCAGGTGGCGCTGATCGCGACCGGATCGGAGGTCGCTCTCTCGCTGCAGGCGCAGAAGGCGCTGGCCGAGGCCGGCGTCTCCGCGCGCGTGGTGTCGATGCCCTCGACCACCGTATTCGACCGCCAGGACGACGCCTACCGTGAATCGGTCCTGCCGCGCGGCATGCCGCGGGTCGCGATCGAGGCGGGTGTCACCGATTTCTGGCGCAAGTATGTCGGCCTGGAAGGTGCGGTGGTGGGCATCGACCGCTTCGGCGAATCGGCCCCGGCGGGCGAGCTGTTCAAGCTCTTCGGCTTCACCGTTCCCAACGTCGTGGAGACCGTGCAGCGGGTGCTGCGCGGATAGCCGGGACGGAGGCGGCGGCGCGGTGCGTCTCCTCGCCGACATCGGCGGCACCAACGCACGCTTCGCGCTGCTGCCGCCCGGCGGCGGCGCTCCCGAACAGGAACGCAGCGTCCCGTGCGCGGACTACGTCGGGCTGGAGCAGGCCGCACGCGCCTACCTCGCCAGCGTGGGCAACCCGCCGGTGCGCGAAGCGGCCATCGACGTCGCGACCGCCGTCACCGGCGACCTCGTCCGGCTGACCAACAGCCCCTGGGCGTTCTCGATCGAACAGACCCGCCAGCAGCTGGGGCTGGAGCGGCTGCTGGTGCTCAACGACTTCACCGCGCTCGCGCTGGCACTGCCGCGCCTGCCTGCGCAAGCCGTCCGGCAGGTCGGACGCGGTGCGCCGGTGCCGGGCGCTGCGATCGCATTGATCGGACCGGGCACCGGACTGGGCGTCTCGGGCCTGCTGCCCTGCGGCCCGCGCTGGACGCCGATCCAGGGCGAGGGCGGCCATGCCGCGTTCAGCCCGATGACGGAGCGGGAGGACGCCGTCCTCGGCGTCCTGCGCGAGCGCTTCGGCCACGTGTCGACCGAACGGCTGGTCAGCGGCCCCGGTCTGGCGAACCTGTACGAAGCGCTGTGCAAGCTGGAGCGGGCGCCTGTGCGCGGACTGACCCCGGAGCAGATCTCGGCCCAGGGAGTGGCCGGGACGGACTCGCACTGTGCGGAAGCGTTGGCCATGTTCTGTGCGGCGCTCGGTACCGCGGCGGCGAACCTGGCGCTCACACTGGGTGCACGCGGCGGGGTCTACATCGGCGGCGGCATCGTGCCCAGGCTCGGCGCGTCCTTCGACGCGTCCCCGTTCCGCAGTCGCTTCGAGCACAAGGGCCGGTTCTCGGCCTACCTCGCCGCGGTCCCAACCTGCGTCATCACGGCCGAGTACCCGGCGCTTACCGGGCTCGCCGCCGCCCTGGAGACCGAATAGCACCGCGCCGGCGGCGGCCTCGCACCGCACCGTAAAGCGACTCGTTCACGGTCCTTTCGCACTTCAACCGGGTCATCTGGCGGTGCAGTAGAATTGGGCCGATCCCACGTGTCCCTCTCCCAGGAGCATCCCCATGGCCATCCGCATCGCTATCAACGGTTACGGCCGCATCGGCCGAAACATCCTGCGCGCACTCTACGAATCGGGCCGCAACAAGGAGATCCAGATCGTCGCGGTCAACGACCTCGGCAGCCCGGAGACCAACGCCCACCTCACCCGCTATGACACCGCGCACGGCAAGTTCAACGGTACAGTCGCGGTGGACGGCGACGCCATGGTCGTCAACGGTGACCGCATCAAGGTCCTGGCCAACCGCGATCCCTCGCAGCTGCCCTGGGGCCAGCTCGGCGTGGACGTGGTGCTCGAGTGCACCGGCTACTTCACCAGCAAGGAGAAGGCCTCGGCCCACCTGAAGGGCGGCGCGCGCAAGGTGATTATCTCGGCGCCGGGCGGCAAGGACGTGGATGCCACCGTCGTGTACGGCGTCAACCACAACGTGCTCAAGTCCAGCCACACCGTCATCTCGAATGCCTCGTGCACCACCAATTGCCTGGCCCCGCTGGTCAAGCCGCTGCACGAGAAGATCGGCGTGGTTGCCGGCCTGATGACCACCATCCACGCCTACACCAACGACCAGGTGCTCACCGACGTCTATCACGAGGACCTGCGCCGTGCGCGCTCGGCCACCATGTCGATGATCCCGACCAAGACCGGTGCCGCCGCCGCGGTCGGCCTGGTGCTGCCGGAGCTCAACGGCAAGCTGGACGGCTACGCCATCCGCGTGCCCACCATCAACGTGTCGATCGTCGACCTGACCTTCACCGCAAAGCGCGCCACCACCGTGGAAGAGGTCAACAGTATCCTGAAGGCAGCCTCGGAAGGTGAGCTGAAGGGCATCCTGGCGTACAACAAGGCGCCGCTGGTGTCGGTGGACTTCAACCACGACCCGCATTCGAGCACGTTCGACTCGACGCTGACCAAGGTGGCCGAAGGCACCCTGGTCAAGGTCTCGGCCTGGTATGACAACGAATGGGGCTTCAGCAATCGCATGCTCGATACCACCGTGGCCTTCATGAACGCAAAGTGACAACGGGAGTGAGCCCCGTTCGTTGCGACGCAGGCTGACATCGCGCAGCGATGTCAAGGGCGGCTTCGCCGCCCGGCCGAAGTCACAACGAGTGGGGTCCCTCCGGCGTCAGCTTCGTTACCACTGCGCCGCGCAACTCCACAGGGTACTGCTTGAGCTGCCGCACCTAGACATCGCGGAACCCCCATGCCCATCAAGAAACTCACCGACCTCGATCTCGCCAACAAGCGTGTCCTCATGCGCGAGGACTTCAACGTCCCCCTGCAGGACGGCGTCATCACCGACGACACCCGCATCCAGGCCTCTCTGCCAGGCATCAGGCTGGCGTTGTCCCGGGGCGCTCGCGTGATGGTGGTATCGCACCTGGGGCGCCCCACCGAGGGCCAGTTCGACGAGAAGGAATCGCTGGCGCCGGTCGCGAAGCGCCTGTCCGAGCTGCTCGGGCAGGAGGTACCGCTCGAGCGCGACTGGCTCGATGGCGTGAGCGTGGAGCCCGGCCGTGTTGTGCTGCTGGAGAATTGCCGCTTCAACAAGGGTGAGAAGAAGAACGACGAGGCGCTCTCGCGCAAGATCGCCGCGCTGTGCGACATCTACGTCAACGACGCGTTCGCGACCGCGCACCGCGCCGAGGCGACCACTCACGGCGTGGCGCGCTTCGCGCCCGTCGCCTGTGCCGGTCCGCTGCTCGCGCAGGAGCTCGAGGCGCTGGGCAAGGCGCTGGAGAAGCCGGCGCGGCCGATGGCGGCGATCGTCGGCGGCGCGAAGGTCTCGACCAAGCTCACCGTGCTGGCCGAGCTGGCGAAGAAGGTGGACCAGCTGATCGTCGGCGGCGGCATCGCCAACACCTTCATGCTGGCTGCCGGCATGAAGATCGGCAAGTCGCTGTGCGAGCCCGACCTCGTGGCCGAAGCGAAGAAGGTCATCGGCCAGATCGAGGCCAAGGGCGGCTCGGTGCCCCTGCCCGTGGACGTGGTGTGCGCCAAGGAGTTCTCGGCGACCGCGGCGGCGGTGACCAAGGACGTGGATGCGGTGCAGGATGACGACCTCATCCTCGATGTGGGACCCCGGACCGCCGCACGCCTGACCGACCTGCTGACCCAGTCCAGGACCATCGTCTGGAACGGGCCGCTGGGGGTGTTCGAGTTCGACCAGTTCGCTGGCGGGACCCGCGCAATGGCGAAGGCGATCGCGGAATCGCCGGCATTCTCCCTGGCCGGCGGCGGGGAGACGGTCGCGGCCCTGCACAAGTTCGGTGTGTTCGACCGGATCGGCTACGTCTCGACGGCGGGGGGCGCATTCCTCGAGTTCCTCGAGGGCAAGACCCTCCCGGCGGTCGAGATCCTTGCGCAGCGCGGCGGCTGAGGGCCGCGCACACCGGGGCCGCAGGTCGGCTAAACTATTCCGCTGACAGGTCGGGGCGGGTCGAGGGTTCGACCCGCCTCGCTGCTTTTTGAGGCGCGCACTCGCCATGCAACGCGGCACCAAGATCGTCGCCACCCTCGGTCCGGCCAGCTCGAGCCGTGAGGTGCTGTCGCGCATGATCGCGGCCGGCGTGGACGTGGTGCGCCTGAACTTCTCCCACGGCACGCGCGAGGACCACACCCGGCGGGCCGAGCTGGTGCGGGAGGTCGCGCGCGAGCTGGGCCGCACGGTCGGGGTGATGGTCGACCTGCAGGGACCCAAGATCCGGGTCGGCAAGTTCGAGAGCAGCCCGATCCAGCTCGCCAACGGCGACACCTTCATCCTCGACGCGTCCTGCACGCTGGGCAACCAGCAGCGCGTCGGGCTCGATTACCGCGAGTTGCCCAACGACGTACGACAGGGCGACGTCCTGCTGCTCGACGACGGACGCATCGTCCTCGACGTCAAGGAGGTCCGGCCGCCCGAGATCGTGACCACTGTCCGGGTGGGTGGGCCGCTGTCGAACAACAAGGGCATCAACCGGCAGGGCGGCGGGCTGACCGCTCCCGCGCTCACCGCCAAGGACATGGACGACATCCGCACGGCCGCCGAGTTGAAGGCGGACTTCCTGGCGGTATCGTTTCCCAAGAGCGGTGCCGACATGTACATGGCGCGCGAGCTGATGCGCGCCGCGGGCGGCCATGCCCTCCTGATCGCCAAGATCGAGCGCGTGGAAGCGATCGCCGCGCTCGACGAGATCCTCGAGGCGACCGACGCCGTCATGGTGGCGCGAGGTGACCTGGCGGTGGAGGTCGGCGACGCGGCGGTGCCCGCGCACCAGAAGCGCATCATCCGCCATGCGCGCGAGAAGAACCGCGTCGCCATCACGGCCACGCAGATGATGGAATCCATGATCACCAGTCCGGTGCCCACGCGCGCGGAAGTCTCCGACGTCGCCAACGCCGTGCTGGACGGCACCGATGCGGTGATGCTGTCGGCCGAGACCGCGAGCGGCAAGTATCCGGTCGAGGCGGTCGAGGCCATGGCCCGCGTGTGCGCGGAGGCGGAGAAGTCCTCGCAGGTCACCATCGACCGCGAGTTCCTGGACCGGGTGTTCACGCGCATCGACCAGTCGGTGGCGATGGCTGCGCTGTTCACCGCCTATCACCTCAAGGTGAAGTGCATCGCGGCACTTACGCAGTCGGGCTCAACCGCCCTGTGGGTGTCGCGGCTGAATTCCGGCGTGCCGGTGTACGCGCTCACGCCGGAGATCTCCACCCGCTACAAGCTGTCGCTGTTCCGCGCGGTGTTCCCGCTGATGCTGCGCTACCAGGGCGACAGCCGCGAAACGCTGATCCGGCTGGCCGAGGCCAAGCTGGTGGAGGAGGGCGTCGTGCAGTCCGGGGACCTCATCGTGCTGACCTTCGGGGAGCCGATCGGATTGCCGGGCGGGACCAACACCATGAAGATCCTGCGGGTCGGGGAGCAGAGATGACGGACGGGGCGGCGCCGCTGGTCGGCATCGTGATGGGCAGCGACAGCGACTGGGAGGTGATGCAGCATGCCGCCGCGCAGCTGCGCACGTTCCAGGTTCCGCACGAGGCCCGGGTGGTATCCGCGCATCGCACCCCGGACGAGATGTTCCGGTACGCCGAAGGCGCCGCCACGCGTGGGCTGCGGTGCATCATCGCCGGCGCCGGCGGCGCTGCCCACCTGCCGGGGATGCTGGCGGCGAAGACGGTGCTGCCGGTCCTGGGGGTTCCGGTGCAAAGCCGCCACCTGCAGGGCCTGGACTCGCTGCTGTCGATCGTGCAGATGCCGCGCGGGGTGCCGGTCGCCACCTTCGCCATCGGTGAAGCCGGCGCGGTGAACGCCGCGCTGTTCGCCGTCTCGCTGCTCGCCACCACTGATGCGACGCTGACTGCACGCCTGGCGCAGTTCCGGGGGGATCAGGAGGCGCGGGTGCGCGCGATGCAATTGCCGCCCGCGAAATGACGGCGGTGGCAACCGCGGCCGCGGCGCTCCAAGCCGCCCGCATGATCGAACCCGGCGCGTTCCTCGGCCTGCTGGGCGGGGGGCAGCTCGGGCGCATGTTCACCATGGCTGCGCAGAGCATGGGTTACCGGGTCATGGTCCTCGACCCCGGTGCGCAGAGCCCCGCAGGGAACGTGGCCGATCACCACCTCGCGGCGGACTACCTGGACCAGGGCGCGCTGGCGCAGCTGGCGCGCGAGTGCGCCGCGGTCACCACCGAGTTCGAGAACGTGCCTGCCGAAAGCCTGCGCTTCCTGGCCAGCCACTGCCGGGTCGGCCCGGATGCGGACAGCGTGGCGGTCGCGCAGGATCGCATCCTGGAGAAGCAGTTCCTGCGCGATGCCGGCCTCGAAGTCGCACCCTACAGGGTCGTTCGCAGCGAGGCCGACCTGGCCGGCCTCGAAGCCTTGCTGCCCGGCATCCTCAAGCGCAGTCGGCTGGGCTACGACGGCAAGGGCCAGGTGAGGGTGCGCACGCAGGCCGAAGCGCTGGACGCGTTTCGCGCCCTCGGCGGCGAGCCGTGCGTGCTCGAGCAGATGGTGGCGCTGGAACTGGAACTCTCCTGCGTCGTGGCGCGCGGATTCGATGGTTCGATGGTCACATGGCCGGTGGCGGAGAACCAGCACGCTGCCGGGATCCTCGATGTGAGCATCGTGCCTGCGCGGGTCGCACCCAGCCTGGTCGAGGCCGCCACGCGAGCCGCCCAGACCGTCGCCCTGAGGCTGGGCTACCGCGGCGTGCTCTGCGTGGAGCTGTTCGTGCTGCGCGACGGGCGTCTGCTCGCCAATGAGATCGCCCCGCGTCCCCACAACAGCGGCCACTACACCATCGATGCCTGCGTGACGTCGCAGTTCGAGCAACAGGCCCGCGTGCTGTGCGGCATGCCGCTGGGCGACACCCGCCTGCACGACCCGGCCGTCATGGTCAACCTGCTCGGCGACCTGTGGGGTCGGGGAGAGCCGCACTGGGAGCACGTGCTGCGCCATCCCGGCGCCAAGCTGCATCTGTATGGCAAGCGCGAAGCGCGGCCGGGACGCAAGATGGGGCACTATACGGTGCTGGGCGAGAGCGCGGAGCAGGCGCTCACTGATGCGCTCGGCATCCGTCACCGCCTGCGCCGGGACGCCGGGCTCGACTAGCTCCACGCCGTTTCACTGCACCGAACATCGATCATGGCCGCACCCCTGCACCAATCCGACCTCTCCTCCCTGCGCCTGCTGCACCGGGGCAAGGTGCGTGACCTCTACGAGATCGACCAGCACCGCCTGCTCATCATCCAGACCGACCGGCTCTCGGCGTTCGATGTCATCCTGCCCACGCCGGTCCCGGGCAAGGGTGAGGTTCTCACCGCCCTGTCGCTGTTCTGGTTCCGCCGGCTGCAGCACATCATCCCCAACCACCTGATCGATGCGGATCCGGCGGACTTCGTCGCACCCGCCGAGCGCGACCAGGTCCGGGGACGCGCGATGGTGACGCGGCGGCTCAAGCCGCTGCCGATCGAGGCGATCGTGCGTGGCTACCTGGCGGGTTCGGGCTGGAAGGACTACCGCACCACCGGCCAGGTGTGCGGCATCGCGCTGCCGCGGGGCATGAAGGAGGCCGAACGGCTGCCCGCGCCGATCTTTGCACCCTCCACCAAGGCACCGGCCGGAACCCACGACGAGAACATCGCGTTTGCCGAGGCGGAAGGCCTGCTGGGTCCCGCCCATGCGGCGCAGGTGCGCACGGCAGCTCTCGCCCTGTATAGCGAAGCAGCGGAGTATGCACTTACCCGTGGCATCATCATCGCGGACACGAAGTTCGAGTTCGGTACCGATGCCGGGGGCCAGCTGGTCCTGATCGATGAAGCGCTCACGCCCGACTCCTCGCGCTTCTGGCCAGCGGACCAGTACCAGCCGGGCGGCAGCCCACCGAGCTTCGACAAGCAGTTCGTGCGCGACTGGCTCGAGCAGCAGCACTGGGACAAGAAGCCGCCGGCGCCGGCGCTGCCTGCAGACGTGCTTGAGCGGACGGCGGAGAAGTACCGGGAGGCGCTGCGCCTGCTGACCAGCTGACGGCGTCTTCAACGATTGACCGGGGAACCAACCTTGACCGACTCCTCCATCGCCAAGGCCGTCGAAGTGCTGCGCGCCGGCGGCCTGGTCGCTTTTCCGACCGAGACCGTCTACGGCCTGGGCGCGGATGCGAACCAGCCCGATGCCGTACGCAGGATCTTCCGCGCCAAGGGCCGGCCCGCTGACCATCCCGTCATCGTCCATCTCGCCAGCGCAGACCAGTTGCCGAAGTGGGCACGCGAGATCCCCGATGCGGCGCGCCGCCTGGCCGAACGCTTCTGGCCCGGACCGCTGACCCTGATCCTCAAGCGCGATCCGCAGGTGCCCGACGTCGTGACCGGCGGCCAGGACACGGTCGGGGTACGGGTCCCGTCCCATCCGATCGCGGCCCAATTGCTGGCAGCCTTCGGCGGGGGCATCGCCGCGCCATCCGCGAACCGCTTCGGCCGGGTGAGCGCGACGACTGCCTTCCACGTGCGCCAGGAGCTCGGCACGGAGGTCGACTACATCCTCGATGGGGGCGCATGCCCGGTGGGCATCGAGTCCACGATCCTGGATCTCTCCTCCGGTGCCCCGGTGCTGCTGCGGCCGGGCCACATCACGCTGCAGGAGATCGAGAGCCTCCTGCGCACCCCTGTCGCCCGCGCCGGGGCTGCCGCTCCGCGCGCGCCCGGGACGCTCAAGGCGCACTATGCACCCCGGCTGCCACTGCGGCTGGTGCCCGGCGCCACGCTGGATGCGGCCATCCGGGAAGAGATCGTGCGCGGGCCGGTGGCGGTGCTGGCCCGTCACGCCCGCCCGCAGCGCTCGTCCGCCACCCTGTGGATGACAGCACCGCTGGATGCCGCGGAGTATGCACGCCTGTTGTACGCCGGCCTGCGCCAGATCGACGACTCGGGCTGTGCGGCGATCCTGGTGGAGACTCCGCCCGACACCCCGGACTGGTCTGCCGTGCGTGACCGGCTGATGCGGGCGGCCGCCGGCAGCGGAAGCAACGCGGCGCAGGCTGCGAACGGAAATACCGACGCGACCTGATGCCGCTCGACCCCGTCGTGCTGTTCTTCCTGCTCGGCGTGGCCGCGCGCCTGCTCCGCAGCGACCTGCGGCTGCCCGAGGCGATGTACGAAGGCCTCTCGATCTACCTGCTGCTGGCGATCGGGCTCAAGGGTGGCGTCGAGCTCGCCAAGCAGCCGGTCATGTCGCTGCTGCCCCAGGCACTCGCCGTCGTCGCGCTCGGGCTGGCTCTGCCCCTGCTCGCCTACCCGGTGCTGCGCGGCATCGGCAAGCTGGACCGCTACAACGCGGCGTCCATCGCCGCCCACTATGGCTCGGTGAGCATCGTGACCTTCGCCGTGGCCCTGGCCTTCCTGGTGGACAAGGGCGTCGAGCACGAGGCGTACATGCCCCTGTTCGTGGTCCTGCTCGAGGTGCCCGGCATCGTCGTGGGCATCCTGCTTGCGAAGCTCGGTGAGCGCGAACGGCGGGTGGACTGGAAGACGCTGGCGCACGAGGTCTTCCTCGGCCGCAGCATCCTGCTGCTGGCCGGCGGACTGCTGATCGGCTGGATCGCCGGACCGGACGCGCTGGCGCCGCAGGGGACCCTGTTCTTCGGACTGTTCAAGGGCGTGCTGGCGCTGTTCATGCTGGAGATGGGCGTGGTGGCTGCGAGCCGCATCCGGGAGCTGCGCACGACGGGCCTGTTCCTGGTCGGATTCGGCACGCTCGTGCCGCTCGTCTTCGCCGTGATCGGCGCCTCGCTCGGACGCCTCATCGGGCTGTCGGTGGGGGGAGCCGCGCTCCTCGCGACGCTGGCCGCGAGCGCGTCGTACATCGCAGCGCCGGCCGCGATGCGCATCGCGGTGCCGCAAGCCAACCCGTCGCTGTCGCTCGCGGCATCACTCGGGGTCACCTTCCCGTTCAACGTGGTGTTCGGCATCGCGGTCTACTACTGGCTCGCCGTGAAGGTGCACGCGCTATGACCACTCATCCCCGCAAGCTGGTCGTCATCATCACCGAGAGCGCCCTGGAGAAGGCGCTCGCGCGCGACGTCATCGCATTGGGCGCGCACGGCTACACCATCAGCGACGTGCGCGGGCGCGGTTCGCACGGAACCCGCGAGGCGGCCTGGGAGGCCGACCGCAACATCCGGATAGAGGTGATGTGCGAAGCGCCGGTGGCCGAGAGGATCGCGCAGTGGATGCGTGAGAAGTACTACGAGAACTATGCGATGACGCTCTACATCGCCGACATCGGCGTGCTGCGCCCGGACAAGTTCTGATGCCGACGTTCAGCGATCAGCGCGAGTGGCAGGCCACGCTGAGGCGCGAATACCCGACCGTGCGCTTCGAGGATGCGACCACGCACCCGCCAGGCGTCAATGCCATGTGCGAGGGCGTGCTGGTCGGCCGCTTCTACACCGCCGCGACTGCGCCGTACGGCGTGCTGTTCGACCAGCCGCGTAGTTGCGGCGGGCGTTGACCTCCCACCGTTCAGGGATCGTCACGTCCCGGCCAGGCACTCCAGCGCCGCCTGCACGCCGCTTCCCTTCAAACTCACGCCCGCCAGCTTCAGCCCCATCTCCACCCCGCACAGCGTCCCGGCCAGCATCAGGTCGTTGAAGTGGCCGAGGTGGCCGATGCGGAACACCTTGCCCTGCAGCTTGCCAAGGCCCGTGCCAAGCGACATGTCGAAGCGCTGCAGGATGAGCTCGCGGATACGGTCCGCGTCAACGCCATCGGGCAGCAGCACGGCAGTGAGCGAATTGCTGTACTCCGGGGGGTTGACGCACAGGATCTCCAGGCCCCAGGCGCGCACCGCGCGCCGCGTCGCCTCACCGTGGCGTGCGTGCCGCCCGAACACGTTCTCCAGCCCTTCCTCCTGCAGCATCTGCAGCGCCTCGCGCAGGCCGTAGAGGAGGTTGGTCGCGGGCGTGTACGGGAAGAAGCCGTTGCGGTTGGGCCCGAGCATCTCGTCCCAGCTCCAGTACGAGCGTGGCAGCTTCGCCTCGCGGCTGGCGGCCAGCGCCTTCTCACCGACCGCGTTGAACGAGAGGCCCGGGGGCAGCATGAGGCCCTTCTGTGAACCGGCGACAGTGACATCCACGCCCCACTCGTCCATGCGGTAGTCGATCGAAGCCAGCGAGGAGATGGTGTCGACCATCAGCAGCGCAGGGTGCCGCGCCCGATCGATGGCAGCGCGCACAGCGGGTACTTGCGTCACCGCACCCGTGGAGGTCTCGTTGTGCACGACACACACCGCGCGGATCGAGTGGCCCCGATCCGCCGCGAACCGGACCTCGATCGCCTGCGCATCCGCACCGCGGCGCCAATCGCCCTGCAGGAACTCGACCTCCAGTCCCAGGCGGCCGGCCAGGCGCCGCCACAGACTGGCGAACTGGCCGGTTTCCGCCATCAGCACCCGATCGCCCGCGGACAGCGTGTTGACCAAGGCCGCCTCCCACGCGCCGGTTCCCGACGCGGGATAGATGATCACCGGCTGGCGTGTACGAAATACAAGCTTGAGCCCCTCCAGCACCTCGGCACCCAGGCGTGCGAACTCGGGCCCGCGGTGATCGATCGTCGGCTGGTCGATGGCGCGCAGCACGCGATCGGGGACGTTGGTGGGGCCGGGGATCTGCAGGAAGTGGCGGCCCGTGTGCAAGGAGGCACTCATGATCAACTCCAGGGAGCGTGAGCGTAGAATTCTACGCATGTCCGTCACCCAGCCGCTGCACTTCCTTCCCCGCGCCGGCGCCGCGGCACACCCGCTCGAGCAGCGCCTGCGCCGCGAGGTCGATGGGGAGCTCCTGTTCGACGCCTTCGGCCGCGGCCGCTACAGCACCGACGCGTCGATCTACCAGATCATGCCCGTTGGCGTGGTGATCCCGCGTACCGAGGAGGCCGCGCGGATCGCGATCCAGATCGCGGTGGAAGCCGGTGTGCCGGTGCTTCCGCGTGGGGCGGGCACGTCGCAATGCGGCCAGACCGTGGGCGCTGCACTCGTCATCGACAACGCGAAATACCTCGATCAGGTCGTCGAGGTGGACCTGGCGCGGCGCGAGGCGATGGTCCAGCCCGGCGTGGTGCTCGACGATCTCAACGCGCGCCTGCGTGCGCACGGGCTGTGGTACCCGGTCGATGTGTCGACCTCCGCGCAGGCGACCCTCGGTGGCATGGCAGGCAACAACTCCTGCGGCTCGCGTTCGATCCGCTACGGCAACATGGTGCACAACGTCGCCGCCATCCAGGCGCTGCTCCCGTCGGGCCAGCTGCACTGGTTCGGCGATGCCGATGGGGCGGGAGACGAGTCCTATCGGAGGCTGGTCGCGGGCATCCACGCCATCGCGCAGCGCGAGTCGGCAGAGATCGCGGCGCGCTGGCCCAGGGTGCTGCGTCGGGTGCAGGGCTACAACCTGGACCTGGTGCAGCCGCACCGGCCGCACAACCTCGCGCACCTGCTGGTCGGCTCAGAAGGCACGCTCGCCTGGTTCCAGCGCCTGCGTCTGAAGCTCTCGGCACTGCCGAAGCACAAGACGCTGGGCGTGTGCCACTTCCCCAGCTTCCACCAGGCGATGGCGCTCACGCAGCACATCGTCCAGCTCGATCCGGACGCGGTGGAGCTGGTCGACCGGACCATGATCGGCCTTGCACGCGACATCCCGCAGTACCGCGGCATCGTCTCCCGCTTCATCCGTGGCGAGCCGGACGCGATCCTCCTGGTCGAGTTCGCGGGCGATGAACAGGCGCCGCAGCTGCAGAAGCTGGGCCGCCTGGTCGAGCTGATGGCTGACCTCGGTCTGCCCGGCAGCGTAGTCGAGGTCACCGACGCTGCCCGGCAGAAGGACATCTGGGAGGTGCGAAAGGCCGGCCTCAACATCATGATGTCGATGAAGGGCGACGGCAAGCCGGTGTCCTTCATCGAGGACTGCGCCGTCCCGCTCGAGCATCTCGCCGAGTACACCCAGCGCATCGACGAGGTCTTCGCGCGCAACGGCACCCGCGGCACCTGGTACGCGCACGCGTCGGTGGGCACGCTGCACGTGCGCCCCGTGCTGAACATGAAGCAGGACGGCGCGCAGAAGATGCGGGCGATCGCCGAGGAGGCGTGCGAGCTGGTCAAGCGCTTCAAGGGGGCCTACTCGGGCGAGCACGGCGACGGCCTGGTGCGCTCGGAATGGATCGAGCCGATGCTGGGCGAGCGGCTCACCCGCGCACTGGGCGAGGTCAAGGCGCTGTTCGATCCGGGCAACGTGATGAACCCCGGCAAGATCGTTCGCCCCTCGAAGATGGACGATGCAAGCCTGTTCCGGTTCAAGCCCGGCTACAGCGTCGACCGCCGGCCGACTGCCCTGGACTGGAGCGAGTGGGGCGGCTTCGCCGCGGCGGCCGAGATGTGCAACAACAATGGCCATTGCCGCAAGTTCGACGCCGGGACGATGTGCCCGTCCTACCGGGTGACGCGCGACGAGCAGCACCTCACCCGCGGCCGCGCCAACACCTTGCGCCTGGCGCTGTCGGGCCAGCTCGGCGCCGACGCGCTGACCTCGGAGGCGATGCGCGAGACGCTCGACCTGTGCGTGGGCTGCAAGGGCTGCAAGCGCGACTGTCCGACTGGGGTCGACATGGCGCGCATGAAGATCGAGGTGCTGCACCACCATCACGCCCGCCACGGCTACCGGCTGCGCGACAAGCTGGTGGCGTACCTGCCGCGCTACGCCCCATGGGCTGCACGGCTGGCGCCGCTGCTCAACCTGCGCGATCGCGTCCCGCTGCTCGCCCGGCTCTCGGAGTCATGGCTCGGCCTGAGTGCGAGGCGCACCCTGCCGCAGTGGCAGCGGCGCACCTTCCTCGACACGGCTCGAGAGGCGGCGCGCGCCAACCCGGTCGGCGAAGTCGTCCTGCTGGCCGATACCTTCAACAACTACCATGAGCCGGAGAACCTGCATGCAGCGCTGCAGGTGCTCCAGGCCGCCGGCTATCGCGTGCACCTGGCTCGCGCGCCGGATGCGCGGCCGCTGTGCTGCGGCCGCACGTTCCTGGCCGTGGGCATGGTGGACGAGGCGCGGCGCGAGGCTCGCAGGTTGATCGCTGCAATCAGGCCGTTCGCAGAGCGTGGCGTGCCGATCGTCGGCCTGGAGCCGTCCTGCCTGTACAGTCTGCGCGACGAGTATCTCGCGCTGGGCCTGGACGAAGACGAGGTGGGCGTGATCGCCGAGCGCGCCGACCTGTTCGAGGAGTTTCTCGCCGACGAGCTGGACGCGGGCCGCCTGCAGCTGCCGCTCACTGCGACCATCAGCAAGGCGCTGCTGCATGGACACTGCCATCAGAAGGCCTTCGCAGCGATGCCGGCTGTCGAGCGCGTGCTCAGGCTGGTGCCTGGTCTGGAGGTCGAGACCATCCAGTCGAGCTGCTGCGGCATGGCCGGGGCGTTCGGCTACGAGGCCCGGCACTACGACGTGTCGGTCCAGATGGCGGAGGCGTCGCTGGCGCCGACCGTGCGTGCCACGCCCGAAGCAACGGCCATCGTCGCGGACGGCACGAGCTGCCGGCACCAGATCTCGGACACCACGGGCCGGCGCGCGCAGCACGTCGCGCGCGTGCTTGCGGCCGCGCTGAAGCGCTGACCGCACCTCAACGCGGCACGCGCGCAGAGGCGCGCCAGGAGGGGGCTGAACCTTTTTCTCTGCGTACTCTGCGGTGAAAGCGGTGGTCAGTGGATCTCCGGCTCCGGGGTGGGCGCAGTGCCCTCCAGGAAGCGGAAGTCGCAACCTTCGTTCGCCTGCGTGATGTGCTGCGCGAACAATGCGCCATAGCCGCGCTCGAACTTCGGCTTCGGCGCCTGCCATGCGGCGCGCCGGCGCGCGAGTTCCTCGTCGCTCACCTTCAGCGTCAGGCGACGCCCGGGAACATCCAGCTCGATCAGATCGCCGCTGCGCACCAGTGCCAGCGGCCCTCCGACGAAACTCTCGGGCGCGACGTGCAGCACGCACGCGCCATAGCTCGTCCCGCTCATGCGTGCATCCGACAGCCGCACCATGTCGCGCACGCCCTGCTTGAGCAGCTTCTTCGGGATCGGCAGCATGCCCCACTCCGGCATGCCCGGACCGCCCAGCGGACCGGCGTTGCGCAGCACGAGCACCGATGAGGCGTCCACGTCGAGATACTCATCGTCGATGCGAGCCGCCATGTCGTTGTAGTCCTCGAACACGACCGCCTTGCCGGTGTGCTGCAGCAGCTTGGGGTCGGCTGCGGTGGGCTTGATCACCGCGCCATCGGGCGCGAGGTTTCCTCGCAGCACGGCCAGGCCTCCGCTCGCCTGCACCGGCTGGTCCGGCGTGGCGATCACGTCCGGGTTGTAGGTCCTGCAGCCGGCGATGTTCTCGCCCAGGCTGCGGCCGTTCACGGTCCGCTGCGACAGGTCGAGCAGGTCGCCCATCTCGCCCATCAGCGCGCGCAATCCGCCGGCGTAGTAGAAGTCCTCCATCAGCCACTTGCCAGACGGGCGCAGGTTGGTGAGCAGCGGCACCTTGCGCGAGATCTGATCGAAGCGATCCAGGGTGAGCCGGATGCCTGCACGCCCCGCCATCGCGACCAGATGCACGATCGCGTTGGTGGAGCCCCCGAGCGCCATCAGCACGGCGATCGCATTGTCGAACGAAGTGGCGGTGAGGACGTCGGACGGCTTGAGGTCGTCCCACACCATCTCCACGATGCGCCGCCCGCAGGCTTCCGCCATGCGGGAATGATTGGCGTCCACTGCCGGGATCGAGGACGAGCCCGGCAGGGCCAGGCCCAGGGTCTCGGCGAGACTCATCATCGTCGACGCCGTCCCCATCGTCATGCACGTGCCCGCCGACCGCGCGATGCCTTCCTCGATCTCCGACCAGGCCTGCTCGTCGATATTGCCCGCGCGCAGCTCGGCCCAGTACTTCCACGAATCGCTGCCGCTGCCCAGGGTCTTGCCGCGCCAGTTGCCGCGCAACATCGCCCCCGCGGGCATGTAGATCGCCGGCAGGTTCATGGAAGTGGCGCCCATGAGCAGCGCCGGGGTAGTCTTGTCACACCCCCCCATGAGCACGCAGCCGTCGGCCGGATAGGAGCGCAGCAGCTCCTCGGTTTCCAGCGCGAGCAGGTTGCGGTACATCATCGTGGTCGGCTTCTGGAACGGCTCCGACAGCGAGATGGCCGGCATCTCCAGCGGAAAGCCGCCGGCCTGCCACACCCCGCGCTTGACCTCCTCCACCCGCTGCTTGAAGTGGGTGTGGCACTGGTTGATGTCGCTCCAGGTGTTGATGATCGCGATCACCGGCTTGCCGGCGTAATCCTCCCGGGAGTAACCCATCTGGAGGGTGCGGGAGCGGTGGCCGAAGGAGCGCAGGTCCTTCGCGCCGTACCAGCGGTGGCTGCGGAGCTGTTCGAGGGTCTTGCGTGCCATGGGGGTCGGGAAGTTGGTCGTTGTGGGTCGGCGCGCCGGGCGCGCGAGCCCGGAACCTTACCACCTGAGCGGGAGGTTGCGCACGCGGGGACGAGGCGTGCATTCGCGACGCTTCAAGCCCGGAGCGACCATTTGCCGCGGACCGGGTCCTGCACGGAGCCGTAAAATCTCCCCACCAGCGCACCCCGCCCCGCCCGACTCCGAGTCCCACGCCATGACACCTCCGCCGGACGAATCCCGCACGGAGGACACGTACGTCCTCGACCGGGCGGTCCCGTTTGCCACCGTCGCGCTCACCGGTGCGTCGGTGATGGTGCTGGAGCTGCTGGGCACGCGCATCATCGCGCCGTTCTACGGAACCAGCCTGTACGTCTGGTCATCGCTCATCGCGGTGACCATGATCGCCCTGGCTGTGGGCTACTACGCCGGCGGCTGGTGCGCGGACCATTGGCCGCGGCTGCGCCTCTCCCATATCCTGCTGCTAGCAGGGCTGTTCACGATGCTCGTGCCGTACGAGAGTGGCGCCGTGCTGCGATCGACCGACGCGTGGGGCATGCGTGCCGGGGCATTCTCCAGTGCGTTGCTCCTGTTTCTGCCCCCGCTGACCTTCCTGGGCATGGCCGGGCCGTACGTCATCAAGTCGATTACTCTTAACCTCGCCCGGGTTGGTACCGCATCGGGCTCGGTGTATGCGGTCAGCACGGCGGGAAGCGTCGCGGGAACGCTGCTCCTGGGCTTCTACCTTCTGCCGGTATGGGGGACGCGCAGCATCCTCGCCGGCACGGCAGTGGTGCTGGTCATGCTGGCGGTGGCGTTTGCGTGGTACGAGCGTATCCGTCTGCAGCGCGGCCGCCCGCTGGTGACCACCATCGGTGCGATGGTGGTCGCCGCGACCGCCGCCGTGGCACCGCTGGCAACGCCCCGCGAGGCCAGCGACTTTGCCGTCCGATACGAGACCGAGAGCACGTACGGCTGGGTCCGGGTGGTCGACGACGAGCGCCACGGCGTCCGCCTGCTGCTGTCGGATGCCTCCTCGATCGGTGCGGTAGAACGCGCTACGGGCCGCAGCATGCTCAGCTACCAGCAGATCCTCCTGTACCTGCCGATGCTCGAGCAACAGGTCGCGGGCCAGCGACCGCGCCGCGCCCTTCTCATCGGGCTGGGCGCCGGCACCGTCGCCACCGAGCTCAAGCGACTGGGCATCGCGACCGACACGATCGAGATCGACCCCGCGGTCGCGCAGGCCGCGGGTGACTACTTCGGGTTCCGTCCCACGGGTTCGTTCATCGTCGGCGACGGACGTTACGAGATCCGCCGGCTTGCGCCGGGTTATGACCTGATCATCCACGACTGCTTCACCGGGGGTGCCGAACCCGTGCACCTGCTGACCCGCGAGATGCTGGCCGAACTTCGGGGGCTGCTCCGCGACGACGGCGTGCTGGCGCTCAACTTCGTGGGCTTCGCCCATGGCAACGGGGCCGATGCGGTCGCATCCGTCTCACGGACCCTGGCCGAGCTGTTCCCCTACCGGCGTGTGTTCGTGACCATGCCGGGCCAAGCCTTCACCGATTTCGTGTTCATGGTGTCCCGTCATCCTGTCCGGTTCTTGCCGCGTGATGCGGCCGATGCGCAGCGCCTGGAAGTCCTGCGACGCTACGAGACCGAAGCCCCGGGAGCGGGTGGCGTCGTGCTGACCGACGACTTCAACCCGCTCGAGCATATGCAGGCACGCAAGACGGAGCACTACCGCGGACTCTTCATGCAGCGCGTGGCGCCAGAGCTGTTGCTGCGTTGAACCGGGTGGTCACTCCTCCCGGATGGCCTCGACCGAGATCACCAGGCGCACTTCATCGCTCACCAGCGATAGATAGCGATCCATGCCGAAATCCGACCGCTTGAGTATGGCGTGCAGATCACCGCCGCACACGAAGCGGTCGAGCACCAGGATCTTGACCTGCTTGCACACGAACGAGTCCGCCGTCAGCTGAATCGGCCGGGTGACGCCGTGCACGGTGAGCTCCCCGGCAAACTCCACCGGCACGCCGTCGGAGAACCTGACGGCCTTTCCCGTGAAGCGCGCCGTCCGGAATTTCGCGACGTCGAAGAACATCTCGCCGACCAGCACGGCGTCGAGCTTCTTCACGCCGGTGTCGATCGAGCGCGGATCGAGCTCGACCACAACCTCCGCCGCCTGCTGTTCCGCATCGAGCGAGGCACTGCCCTTGATCACGGCCATGCGTCCGCGCACGGACGATACGCCGGTGTGGACCACCGCGAAGTAGGCGAAGGTGTGGTCGGGGTCGATGCGGAAGCGCCATTGCGCTGCCTGGGCGCACGTTGCGCTCGCGGCGAGCAGAACTCCGATCAGTGCAGCCTGGATTCTCATGCTATCACCCCTGCGGCTGAAGACCCGGGCAGCGTACACGATCGGCCGATTCCTGGACCAACCGGAAATCGCGCACTACTTCCTGAGCGCGGCCCGCAGCTGCTTCAGGCTTCGCGCGTTCAGCACATCGCGCTTCTCGAGCCAACCGCGGCGTGCCTGCCCCACGCCGAAGCGCAGCAGGTCCAGTTCGAAGCTGCTGTGGGCGTCGGAGTTGATCGACAGCAGCGCGCCCTCGTCCTTTGCCATGCGACAATAAACATCGGCGAGATCAAGACGCTCCGGATGCGCGTTCACCTCCAGCGCCACATTGCGTGCCTTGGCCCGGCGGATGACCTTCTGCATGTCGACTTCGTATGCATCCCGCCTCTCCAGCAGCCGGCCCGTGGGATGCGCGAGGATGTGCACGCAGGGATGGTCGAGTGCCTTGAGGATGCGCGCGGTCTGCTTCTCTCGCGGCAGGTCGAACCGGCTGTGCACCGCGGCGATGACGATGTCGAGCTGCGCGAGGGCCGCGTCCGGCAGGTCTAGTGTGCCGTCCTCGAGGATGTCGACCTCGATCCCCTTCAGCACCGTGAAGCCGTCGAGCTTGGCATTGACACGGTCGATCTCGGCGGCCTGCTTCATGAGCCGGACCGGATCGAGGCCATACGCCATGGCCAGGCGCTGCGAGTGCTCGGTGATGGCAAGGTACTCGAGCCCCCGCTGCTGCGCGGCCCGGGCCATCTCCTCCACCGTGTGATGCCCGTCGCTCGCTTTGGTATGGACGTGCAGGTCGCCCTTCAGGTCCTTCAGCTCGACCAGCCTGGGCAGTGCGCCATTCAGCCCGGCCTCGATCTCGCCGCGATCCTCGCGCAGCTCGGGCGCGATCCAGGGCAGTCCAACGCACGCGTACACCGACTCCTCGGATTCACCCGCGATGCGCTCGCGTCCGCGGAAGACCCCGTACTCGTTGAGCTTGAGTCCCTTCTCCTGTGCCATCCTGCGCACAACGATGTTGTGGGCCTTCGAGCCGGTGAAGTACTGCAGGGCCGCGCCCCAACTCTCCTCCGGGACGACCCGCAGATCGACCTGCAGGCCCGACTTGAGGATCACCGTGGAGCGGGTGGGGCCGCTCGACAGCACCTGCGCGACCTCCGAGTAGGCATTGAAGCGCTGCATCACCACCGCTGCGTCACGCGCGGTTGCAACCAGATCAAGGTCGCCCACGGTCTCGCGCATGCGTCGATAGCTGCCCGTCACGCACACCTGCCCGACGGTTGCGGACTTGCGCAGGTACGCGGCGAGCGGCTCTGCGGCCTGTGCTGCCACGGCCAGCTTCAGGCGCGGGCTCCGTGCCAGGCGCTGCTGGACTGCTTCCAGGATCTTCTGCTCCGTCTTCTCCCCGAACCCCGGGAGGTCGCGGATGCGCTGCGCCTGCGCGGCCTGCACCAACTGCTGCAGTGTCTGGATATCGAGATCGTGCCAGAGCGTCTTGACGCGCTTGGGTCCCAGTCCCGGTACCCGGAGCAGCTGCGCGACGGCCGGCGGCACATCCTTCTCCAGGCGCTGCAGGAACTCGCAACTGCCTGTTTCGACGATCTCGCGGATCTTGTTGGCGAGGTCCTCCCCGATGCCGGGGATGTCGGTGAGCGGCATCCCGCGAGCCATGAACGTGGTGACGTCGGTGCCGAGGTCGCCGATGGTGCGCGCAGCGTTGCGGTAGGCGCGCACCCGGAAGGGATTCGCGCTCTGGATGTCGAGCAGGTCGGCGATCTCGTCGAAGATCGCGGCGATGCCGGCATTGGTGGCAGCCATCGGTGCGGACCCCGAAGCGGACCGCCCATTCTGCGCGGTCCGTGGTTCTCCTGCAGCGGCAGTGCCCGGCTACGCCCGTCGGTACCCCAGCGGCCAGCGCGCGGACAGGCAATCGATGACCTCCGGGCTCAGGTCATGTGACGCGTGCGTCCAGACCGGGGCATCCTTGCGCAGCTTGCTCAGGTGGCGGTGGCGCAGGTTCACGTCCTCGAACGCCAGCTCGTCCCGCGCATACGCTGCGGCTTCCGCCTCGCTGCCGGGCTGGCCGCTGAACCACAGCCACTCGTTGGCGAAGCTGTCCTGCAGCTGCTCGAGCTGGTGGCAGAGCTCGTCCTCGACCGCGATGGGGTCCGGCAGCTGAGGGTCGCGCTGAGGATAGCGGTAGCGCCATCCGCCGTAGAGGTCACCTCCCTCGGTGACATAGAGCGGCCCCGAACCCGCCGCGAAGAAGCGCTCCAGGCGGAAGAACGCCGTCGGATAGCGGTAGTCGCAGAACCCGGTCCACCATCCGTACACATCGTCGCCGCGGACGAAGTAGACGACGGCGCACTCCAGCCCAGCACCGCGGGGTGAATAGGCGATGTAGTGCTGGGGCTGGGTGGCGAGGTAGGACTCCGGCGTGGTCATGGCGCGCACTCCATGGAGCGGGCACTTTGCTCCAGCTTGCACTGCCGAGACTACGCCCGGCGTCCCGGCCCGCCTTGACGCACGTCAACTCATGCCGGACCCAGGCCGAGCGGCGCGGGGGTCAGGTTGACGATCCGGGTGAACAGCCGGCGGAATTCGTCCCGCGCGTCGCCGGAGAAGTTGGGATCCTGGTTGGCTGCGAACGCCGCGTGGATCCCGCGCCAGTCGTCCGCGGTCAACGCGCGCTCGGCGACCGGCAGCACCTGGTCCTCCTCCTTCTGCATGTGGCTCCAGTAGAAGTCGGCGAAGCGCGACACTTCCCGGGAGAAGCGCTGCTGACCCTCTTTCGCGCCGGCCTCGAAGATGCTGAGCGCCACCGTAAGGTCGTTGAGCAGCTTCTCGCCCTGCGCGTGCTCGCGCTCGAGGTCCGCGATGATGGCGTCCGCTTCATGCGTCCGGCGCTTGAGCGCGGCGAAGAGGTAGCGGTCCTCCTTCGGGTGGTGCAAGCGCTCCGGATACTCGCGGATGTAGTACAGCATCGCGTGCAGCAGGCGGAAGTCCGGCGTGCGGCCCTTGTCGTGGATCTCGCGCACCAGGAACTGCAGGGCGTGCACCACGGCGCCCAGCGACCGATGTTCGTCCCGCAGGATCGTTGCCGCTTCGTGCTTCATGTGCGTCCTCCCGGCACGGGTATGCCCATCAGGCTATTTTGAGCAGGGTGCCGTCGCGTTGCAACGGCAGGGCTTCCAAGTGGGCGCCGAGGCAGGGTCCCTCGTAGCAGTAGCCGTCCTCAACCCGGAACATCGCGGTGTGGTGTGCGCACATCAGGATTTCGCCATCGAAGCAGTGGAACACCTGCGGCTCGTAGTTCAGCGGCAGCGAGAAGTGCGGGCAGCAGTTGCGGTAGGCCCACACCCGCTCACCGCTGCGGAGCAGCAGCACGCCGAACGCGTTCTTGCCCTCCCCGAAGGCCACTTCGCACGCGCCGCCGTCCGGGACCTGTGTCACGTCGCACAGGCTGGTGCCGCTGGCCGGCGCGTTCGGCAGGCTGCGCCAGTCGCTCATGCCCGCTGCGGCATGAGGCCGAAGTCGTAGTGGACGGTGTAGTACGGGCGTTCCATCCGCTTGCCGTCCGGCGCCACGCCGGGCGCGTGGCGCACGAAGTCCACCACCAGCGAGTTCTTCACCGCGAACACGGCATCGGATTCGAGGTAGGGATCGCCTTCCACGAACACGTGCGTGGTCACCGGCTCGTAGCCCGGAGCGGAAAGGATCATGTGGGTGTGCGCCGGGCGGTACGGATGCCGGCCCATGCGGAGCAGCATCTGGCCGACGGGGCCGTCGGTGGGGATCGGGTAGCTCACCGGCTTGATGGTCCAGAATGCATAGCGACCCTCGGCATCCGTACGGATCTTGCCGCGGCCGCGCAGCCCCTTGCCTTCGAGCTGCACGTCGTACCAGCCCTCGCCGTCGGTGGACCACAGGTCCAGCGTGGCGCCGGCGATCGGCTGGCCCGCCGGGGTGAGCACACGCCCCGAGAAGTAGGTCGGATCGCCCGGCGCGCCCTCGGCGATGTTCGCGCCTGCTGGCAGCTCCGGCTGATCGGGAACGTAGAACGGCCCGAGCACCGTGGACTCGGTTGCGCCCGTGGTCTTCCGGTGGTTGATGGCATCGACCAGCATCGATACGCCCAGCGTGTCCGAGAGCAGGATGTACTCCTGCCGCTTGTCGTCGCACTTCTGGCCGGTGGCGGTGAGGAACTGGATGCCGGCGAACCACTCCGCCTCGGTCAGCTCGGTTTCGCGCACGAAGGCATGCAGATGCCGGATCAGGCTGGCCATGACCTGTTTGAAGCGCGGGTCGGTCGCACCCTCCAGCTTGGCCAGCACGGCGTCGGTGAGGTTCTCTTCGGTGAGGTTGCGCATTGCCGTCCTCCTAGACGCGTTCGATGACCATCGCGATGCCCTGGCCCACGCCGATGCACATGGTGGCCAGCGCGTAGCGCCCGCCGCGGCGGCGCAGCTCGTACGCTGCGGTGAGCACCAGCCGTGCACCGCTCATCCCGAGCGGATGCCCGATCGCGATCGCACCGCCGTTGGGATTCACGTGCTCGGCGTCGTCCGCAACGCCGAGGTCCCGCAGCGCTGCGAGAACCTGGCTCGCGAACGCTTCGTTTAGCTCGAGCACGCTCATGTCCTCGACTTTCAGCCCGAGGCGCGCGAGCAGCTTCTTCGACGCGGGGGCGGGTCCGAATCCCATGATGCGTGGCGGCACCCCGGCGGTCGCAGTGCCGGCGACCCGGGCAATTGGCTTCAGGCCATGACGCTTCACCGCCGCTTCGCTCGCGACCAGCAGCGCCGCCGCGCCATCGTTCACGCCTGAGGCGTTGCCTGCCGTGACCGACAGCTCGGGCGCGTTGATGCCCTTGAGCCTGGCGAGCGCCTCGATGGTGGTGTCCGGCCGCGGGTGCTCGTCGGTGCCGAACATCACCGGGTCGCCCTTCCGCTGCGGGATGGCCACCGCCACGATCTCGTCCTTGAAGCGACCCGCCTCGTTGGCCCGGTGCCAGCGCTGCTGGCTGCGCAGCGCGAACTGGTCCTGGTCGTGCCGCGACACCTTGAAGTCGGCCGCCACGTTGTCGGCCGTCTCCGGCATGGCGTCCACGCCGTACTTCTCCTTCATCAGCTTGTTGACGAAGCGCCAGCCGATGGTCGTGTCGAACACCTGCGCGGTGCGCGAGAACGCGCTGTCGGCCTTGCCCATGACGAACGGCGCGCGTGTCATCGACTCGACGCCGCCGGCGATCATCAGGTCGACCTCGCCCGCCTTGATCGCGCGCGCGGCCACGTTGATCGCGTCCATGCCGGAGCCGCACAGGCGGTTGATCGTGCAGCCCGGCACCTCCACCGGCAGCCCGGCCAGCAGTCCGGCCATGCGCGCGACGTTGCGGTTGTCCTCGCCAGCCTGGTTGGCGCATCCGTAGACGATGTCGTCGACCGCCCACCAGTCCAGGTCCGGATGGCGCTGCATGAGCGCCTTGATCGGCAGGGCGCCGAGGTCGTCGGTGCGGATGGAGGAAAGCGAGCCGCCGTAGCGGCCGATCGGCGTGCGCACGCCGTCGCAGATGAAGGCTTCAGCCATGTCGGGAGTCCTTGTCGGGTTCGTGCAGCACCAGCCGGCGCTGCACAGGAAAGAAGTGTAGGTCGAATCGGTGCGACAGCCAGCCCCACAGGCCGCGGGGGAACTTGATCGTCACCACGATCGCGATCAGGCCCAGGCCGACCAGGTACCAGGTGCCGTAGTCGGAGAACAGCTTGTTGAGCAGGTAGAACAGGATCACGCCGACGATCGGACCTTCGATGGTGCCGATGCCGCCGATCACCACGATGAAGATGGCGAACGCGGTCCAGTTGACGGTGAAGGCCGCGTCCGGCGAGATGCGCAGGTTGCCGAGGAAGTACAGCGCGCCGGCGAGCCCGGCGCCGAACGCGGCGACGAGGTAGACCCCGAGCTTGGTCGCGCGCACGTTCACGCCCTGGCTCTCGGACGCGATCTCGCTGTCGCGGATCGCCAGCAGCGCGAGGCCCTGGCGCGAACGCAGGAACCAGTACACCAGCGCCACCGATGCCACGGCGCCGGCCAGGCACAGCGAGAACGTCATCGACTGGCGCGTGGCCTTCTCGATGCCGCGCAGGGCGGTCAGGCTCGTGCCCGAGCCGCCGCCAACCGCCGAGACGTTCGCGATCGACAGCCGGAACACCTCGGCGATGACCCAGGTGCCGATGGCGAAGTAGCCGCCCTGCAGCCGGAACGCCAGCTGCGACACCGGCAGCGCGACCAGGGTGGTCAGCAAGGCCGCGATCGGCACTGCCACGAATGGGTTGACCTCGAAGAAATTGCCCATCACCAGCAGCGCGTAGCCTCCCAGCCCGAGGTAGGCCTGCTGGCCGATCGAGACCATTCCGCCATAGCCGGCGAGCAGGTTCCACATCATCGCAAAGATGAGGTAGCACGCCATCTCGTTGAACTCGCGCATCCAGCCCGCATCGGCCCAGAACGGGAACGTCGCGAGGAACGCGACCAGGACCAGCGCGAGCGCGCCGCCAGCGCGGCTGGCGCGCGTCGCGCGGGAAACGTGGAAGGCGGGCGAAGCGAGGGCCTGCGAGGTCATCGGGTGTCAGCGCGTCTTCGGAAAGAGTCCGCTGGGCCGAAACACCAGCATGACCAGGAACACGATGTGCCCGAACCAGATCCCCCAGCCCGGATCGAAGCGGAAGCCGATCGCTTGCGTGACGCCCAGGATGACGCCGCCGGCCAGCGTGCCGTAGAACGAGCCCATGCCGCCGATGATCACGGCTTCGAAGGCGTAGAGCAGCAGCGCCGGGCCGTCCGCCGGCGAGACCGTGGTCTTCATTCCGTGCAGCGCGCCCGCGATAGCGACGAGCAGGAAGGCGAGCCCGGTGGCGAGGGCGTACACGTGCCGGTGATCGAGCCCCATCAGCTCGGCGGCGTCCTTGTCGTCGCTCACGGCGCGAAACGCACGCCCGATCGGGGTGCGGTCGAACAGCAACTGCATCCCCACCGCCATGGCCACCGCGATGACGAAGATCAGCAGCGGCAACGTACCCACCGCGAGGCCGCCTCCCAGCGCAAGGCTCTCCGTGTTCAGGCCCCCGGATTCGATCGAGCGCGGATCGGCGCTGTAGACCTCCTGCAGCAGGTTCTGGATCACGATGGCCATGCCGAAGGTCACCACCAGTGAGGGCAGCGGATCGCGGCCGAGCGTGCGGTTGAGCAGGACGCGCTGCAGTCCGTAGCCGGCGCCGAAAGCGATCGGCAGCAACAGCCCCATCGCAACCCAGGGCGCGGCGCCGTGCGGCAGGCCTGCCGCCGTGGCGAGCGAGAACGCGCCGAACGCGGCGAGGATGATGAAGTCGCCGTGGGCGACGTTGGTCAGGCGCATCACGCCGAAGATGAGCGACTGGCCCATGGCGAACAGGGCGTAGAGGCCGCCGAGCAGGATGCCCTGGAGGAGGGTGTCGACCCAGCCGATCATACGAGACAGGCGAGAGGCGAGAGGCGAGAGGCGGGGGGAACCCCGCCGGGCAGGTCATGCACCCTCTTCCAAGGACGGCAGAGCATCGGCTGCGAACCGCCCG
>CAZFYX010000048.1:0-1840 GCA_964523885.1 uncultured Burkholderiales bacterium
CCATGACGCTCACGTTGACCCGGGGCGGCGGCATCAAAGTATGGACCAACCCGCAGCGGGAGGGTGACTATGTGATCGGTCCCGATCGCCTCAGTTTCGCGGTTCCGCTCGATGACGATCATCCCTTGGGGACAGCCATCCCATAAGCGTTAAAATAAGACTTGCATTGCACTAGGGTCTGGCCGATACTTGTCATAATGAACCCCGCTACACCAGGGAGGATGCGCATGACCAGCGCTGTGAACGTGGTCGACGAGTGGCCGATTCTGACCCGCCTGCTGCCCGACGACTGGACGGCCAAAGCGTGCGAACTGGGCGCGTTGCGGCGCGCGCGGCAGATTCCCAATGCTGCGGTGTTGCTGCGGCTGTTGCTGCTGCATCTGGGGTGTGGTTGGTCGTTGCGCGATACGGCGGTGCATGGCAGCGTATCCGGGTTGGCGACGATCAGCGACGCCGGGCTGTGGTACCGGTTGCGGCACAGCGGGGCGTGGCTGCAGTATCTGGGCGAGCAGTTGCTGACCCGGTTGCGCCCGGCGCACGCGACGGTGGTGCCGCTGCGTGGCCGGCGGGTGTTGGCCGTGGACGGGACGCTGGTGCGCGAGGACGGGCCGACCGGGGCGTGCTGGCGGCTGCACGACTTGATCAATGTGGCCACGGGTGGGGTGGTGGACGCGCAGGTGACCGACCCGCACGGGGCGGAAAGCCTGACCCGGTTCACGCTGGCGGCAGGCGACCTGGTGCTGGCCGACCGCGGGTCCTCGCGCCCGGGACAAGTGGCGCACGCGCTGGCGGCGGGCGCGGACTTCCTCGGCCGGTTCAAGGCGGGCAGCATGGTGCTGCGCACACCCGCCGGGGCGCCGTTCGCGTTATGCCAGGCGGTGCGGCGCGTGGCCGTGGGCGAGGTGGGCGACGACCCCGTGCAGGTGGTGTGGGCCGGCGGCCAGTTTCGCGCCCGGCTGTGCGTGGTGCGGCAGAGCGCCGCCGCGACCGCGCGCGAACGGCGCCGCATCCGCGACCGCCGCCGCCGCAAAGGCACCCGCCAGCCGTTGCCGGCGACAGAGACCCTGGCCGGCTACACCCTGCTCCTCACCACGCTGGACGAGGGCATCGCTGCCGCGACGGTGTGCGCCACCTACGCCATGCGCTGGCAGGTGGAACTGATCATCAAGCGGCACAAGGGGCTGTTCCGGCTCGGCCACCTGCCCAAACGCCACGCCGCCTCGATCCACGCCTGGCTGCAAGGCAAACTCCTGCTCATTCTGCTTGCCGAAGGGCTGCGCCAGGAGGCGACGGCGTGTTCCCCCTGGGGCGATCCGTTGCACCCGACGCCCGCGGACGCTCTGGCGTGAACTGCGCTGGTTGTCCGACGCCGTACGGCAACTGCTGCTGCCGCCGCTGCCCACGCGCCGCTGGCAAGAGCAGTGGACGTGGATCACGATCCGGCTGCGCGAGCCTGAGCGGCGGCGGCGAATCCAGATGCAACCCGCATATTTATTTTAACGCTTATGGGGCGAGCGGCCCCGCGAGCCGGTGCCGTGTACGCACGGCAATGCGCACGCCGTGTGTTACCATGCCAGGTCGTGCAGTTTCCCCTGATATGGCCAAGCAACAGCCGTAGTGGCCAATTGCCTCCGCACGGGATTGAGCCGGACGTACTCGAGTTTGGCCGCATATTGTTCCGCTGTGCGCATTTGCGTGTCCCAACAATCCGCTTGCCACCGCCACATCGCTGGAGCGCGAGGCTGCGCCGAGCGCAGGCGCTTGGTGATTCGCTCCTTGAGGTATCGCGTCCACTGACGGATGCCGACGGCGGGGCACAGGGCTGGCGAACAGAAGAGAT
>CAZFYX010000049.1:0-1855 GCA_964523885.1 uncultured Burkholderiales bacterium
CGACCACTACCTTGTTCCGCTCTTTCCCTTGGACAAATGCGCCGCGACAAACTGATATACATCTTCTACGGCAATCTGATCCATTAGATCGACCAAACTGCCCTTATAATCATTTACAGGCGGCAGAAACAGTTTGTTTGCACCCCCTCTGGGCTCCCAGCGCTGCGGCGACAAAGTCGCTTCCGGCGGGTAAATTCCGACCGCAAACGTCCCAACCGCGCCGGCAATATGAATCGGCCCAGTACTGCCGCTAATCAACATTTCGGCTTTGTTGATGAGCGCCTTGAGCACTGCCAAATCGGTCCGGCCGGCCAGATTTACAACGCCTTGCCCGATGTCTCCAAATGCCGCTGTAATATCGCCGGCCTCAAGTTGCGACCCCGTAACCAATATCCGGCGTCCGTCATTGGCCAATTTTTCCACCAGTTCAACATACTTGCCCAAACGCCAGTTTGGCGACGAGCCGTGCGACAACGGGTGGACTATGATGAACCGTGAATCTTGCGCAATTCCGGCTTCTTCTAGCAACTTGTTGGCCTCTCCGACTTCTACTGAAGTAACTGTGAGCGATGGCTCAAATCTTGTAAGTCCCGGAAAACTCTCAGCCGCCAAATCATAATTCAGATCGAGTTCATGCTTCCCAGAATAGCGCCTGCGGAGCTTCACGCGTCGATTAAACAGAAAACTATACGCCCGCCTTGCCGTGCCGACTCGAACCGGCACCTTGGCCAGATAAGCCGCCAACGCCAGCGACAAGCGCGGATAGAACATCACGCACAAGTCCAGATTCATCCGCCGCAAATCGCGCGCCAGTGCCGAAACCTGCCTGAAGTTTTCCAGCGATCGCCCCGGAATCGTAACGATGTCATCGATATAGCTCTCGCCCGCGAGCAGCGGCGCCGCGTAGCGGCTCGCCAGAAATGTAATCTGAAGTGAGGGGTCGGCTTGTTTGATCGAACGCGCCACCGGCAAGGTCAGCACTAAGTCCCCGACCGCATCGGAACGAACCAGCAGGATGCGTGTCATCGCCGCTGCAATTCCCACAGCTTGACATGGCGCGCAAAGACATCAAAGGATGAAAACATCGCCAGTATCAACCCGGCCATACCATCGCGGAACCCCTGCTTAAGGAAATAAATCTTCACAAAATAAATCGGCGGCTTGAACAGAAGCTTCCAAAACGAAAACCGCTTCCCGTTCGCATTCATCTGCTCTGCATAAAGGCCGCTGTAACGGTTCATCTTCTCGATGTAAAGCGCCGAGAACGGATATGTGTAATGCAGCATGTGCCCGGAGATCTTTGCGGTCGTCCCATTCAGCACGACCGACTCGTGCACCTTGTTATCGTTAAACCTGCCGCATTCGCGCTTGAACAGCCGCATCACATAACCGGGATACCAGCCCGAGTGCATGATCCAGCGCCCGAGAAATTGCGATTTGCGCCGAAACCAATAGCCGTCCGCCTCATCTGATTCGATCGCGCTGCGGATGCTCTCCGCCAATTCGGCATCAATTTCTTCGTCGGCATCAATCGAAAGCACCCATTCGCATCGTGCAGCGTCAAGCGCCTGCTGTTTGGCATTGCCAAAACCGGCAAATTCATTTTGCAACACTCGGCATTTGTACTCTCCGGCTATCGCCAGCGTCTTGTCTGTCGAACCGGTATCGTTGATGATGATCTCATCGACGAAAGCTATCGAATCGAGGCAGCGTCGAAGATTCTTCTCTTCGTTCTTGGTAATTATGATCGCAGACAGCTTGCCCACCTAAATTGCCCTCGTCAATATTGCCCGTCGCGACAGCTCGGCAATAAATTCATCCGCTGCCTTCTGCAGCTGCTCCGAAGTGATCCCGT
>CAZFYX010000050.1:0-21254 GCA_964523885.1 uncultured Burkholderiales bacterium
GTTGCCGATCAGGATTACCTTGTTCACGGAAGCCATCTTCAATCACTCCTCGAATGACGGGCAGTCATGCTCGAGCGCACACCCCTGCCCGGATCAGGTGCGCGCTTCCACCGCGGCGGGGGCCGACATCGGCCAGGCCACCAGCAGCCAGGAAAAGGTCAGGGCACCGCATACCGCGAACACCGCGGTCGGCCCGAAGTGCTGCGAGACGAACCCTCCGGTCGTGGCGCCGATGAAAGCGCCCAGGAACTGCACGCTGCCATACACGCCGGCCGCAGTGCCCTTGGCCTCGGGCGGCGCGGTGCGCGAGATGAGCGCCGGCAGCGCCGCCTCCAGGAAGTTCAGGCCGGCAAAGAACACCAGCAGCGCCAGCGCCATGCCCAGCAGCGAGCCGTTCAGCCCCAGCAGCAGTTCGCCGCCCAGGAGCGAGGCGATCGCCAGGAGGAACGGCTGCCGGTGCCGGCCCCGGCGCTCGTATGCCAGCATCGGCAGGATCAGCACGATCGACCCGACCATCACCGGAAGATACACCTGCCAGTGGCTGCCGGCAGGCAGGCCGGCGTCGCGCAGGGAGAAGGGCACCACCACGAACAACGCCATCAACGTCGCGTGCAGGGCGAAGATGCCGTAGTTGAGGCGGGCGAGATCCACGTTGCGCAGGATGACGCCGAAGCGGATCGCCTCCCGCCGCCGCGGACCGGCAGGCGGATCCGGCACCAGCCACCGCACCACCGCCATCGCGAGCAGGGCCAGTATCCCGGTCAGGGCGAAGATGCCGGGCACCCCGGCGACCCGGTTCAGCAGCGGCCCGGCCACCATCGACAGGGCGAACGCCAGCCCGATGGTGATGCCCACGATAGCCATCGCCTTGGTGCGTTGCGTCTCGCGGGTCAGATCGGCGGTCAGCGCGATCACGGCGGCCGAGATCGCCCCTGCCCCCTGGATGACCCTGCCGAGGATCACCACGTAGATGTCGGACCCCGCTGCAGCGATGAAACTGCCCATGGCGAACAGCAGCAGCCCGACGTAGATGGTGCGCTTGCGCCCCCAGCGGTCGGCCAGCCAGCCGAACGGGATCTGCAGCAGGGCTTGGGTCAACCCGTACCCGCCCAGCGCGAGGCCCACCAGGGTGTGGTTGTTGCCGCCCGGCAGGTGCTCGGCGTACAGGGCGAATACCGGCAGGATGATGAACATCCCGAGCATGCGCAGCCCGTAGATGCCGGCGAGCGCGAAGCTGGCGCGCAGCTCGGCCGCGCTCATGCGGTGGCTGTCGGACATGGACTGCTGGGGAGGTCCTGGATTGGGAATGGGAAATCCAGTGCGATATATTATCAGTTTGCCCTCCGTGGCCCCTTTCTCGATGGACGGCATCCGCATCCGCGGTGCACGCACCCACAACCTCAAGAACGTCGACCTCGACCTGCCCCGCAACCGCCTGGTGGTGATCACCGGGCTGTCCGGGTCGGGCAAGTCCTCGCTCGCCTTCGACACCCTGTACGCGGAGGGCCAGCGCCGCTACGTGGAGTCGTTGTCGGCCTACGCCCGGCAGTTCCTGCAGCTCATGGAAAAGCCGGACGTGGACCTGATCGAAGGCCTGTCGCCGGCGATCGCCATCGAGCAGAAGGCCGCCAGCCACAATCCGCGCTCCACCGTGGGGACCGTGACCGAGATCCACGACTACCTGCGCCTGCTGTTCGCCCGCGCCGGCGACCCGCAATGCCCCGAACACGGCATCACCCTCGCAGCCCAGAGCGTGTCGCAGATGGTGGATCATGCGATGACCCTGCCGCCCGACACGCGGCTGATGATCCTCTCGCCGCTCGTGGTGGGCCGCAAGGGCGAGCAGCAGGACCTGATCGAGGACCTGCGCGCACAGGGCTTCGTGCGCGTGCGCATCGACGGGCAGGTGCACGAGCTGGACGGCGCGCCGAAGCTGGCGAAGAACCGCCGGCACAGCGTCGAAGTGGTGGTGGACCGGTTGCGCGTGCGCCCCGACGCGAAACAGCGCCTCGCGGAGTCCTTCGAGACCGCGCTGCGCCACTCCGACGGGCGGGCGATCGCCGTCGAGGCCGACAGCGGGCGTGAGCACGTGTTCTCGGCGCGCTTCGCCTGCCCGGTGTGCGGCTACTCGCTGCCCGAGCTCGAGCCGCGCCTGTTCTCGTTCAACAACCCGATGGGCGCGTGCCCGCGCTGCGACGGGCTGGGCCAGATCACGTTCTTCGATCCGGAACGCATCGTCGCGTTTCCGCACCTGTCGCTCGCCTCCGGTGCGATCAAGGGCTGGGACCGGCGCAACCAGCTCTTCTTCCAGATGCTGCAGGACCTGGCCCTGCACTACGGCTTCGACCTGGACACCCCGTTCGAGTCGCTGCCGCCGGCGGTGCGCGAGGTCGTGCTGCACGGCTCGGGGCGCGAGAAGATCCGCTTCTCCTACCCGGGCGAGCGCGGCCGCGGCGAGCGCCGCGAGCACCCGTTCGAGGGCATCGTCCCCAATCTGGAGCGGCGTCACCGCGAGACCGACTCGGGCGTGGTGCGCGAGGAGCTGGCGAAGTACCTCAACACCACCGCCTGCCCCGAGTGCCACGGGACTCGCCTGCGGCGCGAGGCGCGCCACGTGTTCGTCGCCGGACATACGATCTTCGGCCTGAGCCGCCTGCCGTTGCGGCAGGCGCAGGAGGCGCTCGCCGGGCTGGACCTGAGCGGCGCACGCCGCGCGGTGGCCGACAAGATCGTGCGCGAGATCCTCGATCGGCTGCGCTTCCTCAACGACGTGGGCCTCGATTACCTCACCCTGGACCGCTCGGCGGAGACGCTGTCGGGCGGTGAATCGCAGCGCATCCGGCTCGCGAGCCAGATCGGCTCGGGACTGACCGGCGTGATGTACGTGCTCGACGAGCCCTCGATCGGCCTGCACCAGCGCGACAACGACCGCCTGCTCCACACCCTGCAGCGGCTGCGCGATCTGGGCAACTCGGTGATCGTGGTGGAGCACGACCAGGATGCCATCCAGGCGGCCGACTTCGTCGTGGACATGGGGCCCGGTGCAGGGGAGCACGGCGGCCGGGTGATCGCCTCCGGGACGCCGCAGGAGATCGCCCGCCATCCCGAGTCGCTCACAGGACAGTATCTGTCCGGTGCCCGCACGATCCCGCTGCCCGAGCGGCGCACCCGCCCGGCCGCCGAGGAGTGGCTCGAGGTAGCCGGCGCGAGTGGCAACAACCTCAAGCACGTCGATCTGCGCATCCCGGCCGGGTTGCTCACCTGCATCACCGGGGTGTCCGGATCGGGCAAATCCACGCTGATCAACGACACCCTGTACCGTGCGGTGGCACGCGAGCTGCACGGCAGCGCCGCAGAACCTGCGCCGCACCAGGAGATCCGGGGCCTGGGGCTGTTCGACAAGGTGGTGAACGTCGACCAGAGTCCGATCGGCCGCACGCCGCGGTCGAACCCCGCAACCTACACCGGCCTGTTCGCGCCGATCCGGGACCTCTTCGCCGGCGTCCCGCTCGCCCGCGAGCGCGGCTATGGCCCGGGACGCTTCTCGTTCAACGTGAAGGGCGGCCGGTGCGAAGCGTGCCAGGGCGACGGCGTGCTGCGCGTGGAGATGCACTTCCTGCCCGACGTGTACGTGCCGTGCGACGTGTGCCACGGCCGGCGCTACAACCGCGAGACCCTGGAGGTCCAGTACAAGGCGCGCAGCATTCACGAGGTGCTGCAGATGACCGTCGAGCAGGCGGCGGCGTTCTTCTCGGCCGTGCCGGCGGTCGCGCGCAAGCTGCAGACGCTGCAGGACGTGGGACTGGGCTACATCACCCTGGGCCAGAGCGCGATCACGCTGTCCGGGGGGGAGGCCCAGCGCGTGAAGCTGGCCCTGGAGCTGTCCAAGCGCGACACCGGGCGCACGCTCTACATCCTCGACGAACCCACCACCGGCCTGCACTTCCACGACATCGCGATGCTCCTGCGCGTGCTGCACGCGCTGCGCGACCACGGCAACACGGTAGTGGTGATCGAGCACAACCTGGACGTCATCCGCACCGCCGACTGGGTGGTCGACCTCGGTCCCGAAGGCGGCGACGGGGGCGGCACCATCGTCGCCGAGGGAAGCCCCGAGCAGGTCGCCGCGCACCTACACAGTCACACCGGGGGCTACCTGCGCCGCCTGTTCGGCACTGGCCATACGGCCGCCGCAGCCCGCCGCACGGCCGCTGCAGGCTGAGCCGTCTCGCCTGGCCTCGCCTCGGGCCGGTCCCTAAAGGGCCGCCGGCCGCGGTCCGATAACTGACGCTGAACGCCGGGCCGTACAGCCGCGCCCCGTCGGCCCAGCAACCCGTCCGAGAGCCGCCAGATCACCCCGTCGAGGTCAGCCCGGGCTGCCGCAACCAGCGACATGGATCCGAGCCTTGCCCCCAGCGCCACCCTCGACCCGGCGGCGCTCGCGGCCATCCGCGAGCTCGACCCGGACGGGAGCGCCGGACTGCTCTGCCAGGTGGTCGCCCTGTACCTCGAAGCCTCCCCCGGCCTCATCGGGCAGATCCGGAGCGGACTCGCGTCGCACGACGCCGGCGCTGTCCGCATGGCAGCGCACACGCTCAAGTCGAGCAGCGCCAACGTGGGGGCCCGCCGGCTCGCCGAACTGTGCGCATCGCTCGAACACGCCGCGCGCGACGCAAAGCTGCCTGGCGATGACGCCATGGTCGAGCGGATCTCATCGGAGTGCGCGGCCGTGGAACAGGCTCTCCGAGAAGCCGTCGGAAAGCGCCCGGCATGACGCTGGCCGAGACCTCCCGCACCGTCGCCCTGATCGTCGATGACGACGCGATGATGCGGCTGCTGATCCGGCAGACGCTCGAGCGCACCGGGTTCGTCTGCCACGAGGCGGCCACCGGCGAGCAGGCACTGGCCTTCCTCTCCGCGACCGCGGTGGACATCGTGCTGCTCGACGTGCTGATGCCGGGCATGGACGGCTACGCGGTGTGCCAGCGGCTGCGGGCGGAACCGCTCACCGCCACTGTGCCGGTGCTGATGCTCACCGGGCTGGACGATTCGGAGTCGATCGACCGCGCCTACGAGGTCGGCGCCACTGACTTCATCAGCAAGCCGATCCCCTGGGGGGTGCTCGGCCATCGCGCCCGCTACGTGCTGCGCGCCAGCCGCGCATTCCGCGACCTCGCCAAGCATCAGGCCAGCCTCGAGAACGCACAGCGCCTCGCGCACCTGGGCAGCTGGGAGTGGGAGCTGCAGCTCGACCGCTGGCACTGGTCCGCGGAGACCTACCGAATTCTCGGTATGCCGCCCGGCGCGATCGAGCCGACCCTGGAGGTGTTCCTCGCACACGTGCATGCGGACGAGCGCGACGGGGTCCGCAAGGGCCTGCTCGATCTCTCCCGCCACCGCGAATACCCCTCTCGCGTCGTGCGCGTCGTCCGGGCCGACGGCAGCGTCCGCCACGTCCAGCTGCAGGCGCTGGCAACTCCAGACTCGGCCGGCCGCATCGGCCAGGTCTCGGGCACGCTCCAGGACGTGACCGAGCTGAAGGAGGCCGAGCAGCGCATCCGCTACCTGGCCTACTTCGATCGCTCGACGGGCCTGCCCAACCGGCAGTTCTTCGTCGAGCACCTCACCCAGACGCTGGCCACCGCGCGCCGGCATCGGCGCCAGCTCGGCGTGCTGTCCCTGGACCTCGACCAGTTCAAGCGCATCAACGACACGCTCGGCCATGCGGTGGGGAACGAGCTGCTGCTGGAGGTTTCCCGGCGCCTGACCGGCACCCTGCGGGAAGGCGATTACGTGCTCGCCGGCGATCCGACGCTGCAGAGCGGCGACGGTGTCGCGCGCCTGGATGGCGACGAGTTCAGCCTGCTGCTCAGCGAGCTCGCCCATTACCACGACGCGGCCAAGGTGGCGCGGCGCATCCTCGAGGAGCTGCGCAAACCGTTCCGCGTGGGCACCCAGGAGGTGTTCCTGACCGCCAGCATCGGCATGGCGCTGTACCCGCTCGATGGCGAGGACGCCGACAGCCTGCTCAAGAACGCCGGGGCGGCGATGCACTTTGCCAAGGAGCAGGGCCGCGACAACTACCAGTTCTACAGCCGTGCGATGAACGCCACCGCGCTGGAGAAGCTGTCGATGGAGTCGCAGCTGCGCCGGGCGCTGGAGCGCGAGGAGTTCCTGCTGCAGTTCCAGCCCAAGATCCGGACCGCGACGGGGCAGATCGTCGGGCTCGAGGCGCTGATCCGCTGGAAGCATCCGGAGCTGGGCATGATCCCGCCCTCTCAGTTCATCCCCGTCGCCGAAGAGAGCGGACTCATCGTGCCCATCGGCGACTGGGTACTGGAGGCCGCGTGCGCACAGAACCAGGCCTGGCGGCAAGCCGGATATCCGCCCGTGCACGTTGCGGTCAACATCGCGATGCTGCACTTCCGGCAGGGAGGCCTGGTCAGGTCGATCGCGGAGGCGCTCCAATCCACCTCCCTCGACCCGGCGCTCCTGGAGGTCGAGCTGACCGAGAGCATGCTCATGCAGAACGTCGATGTCACCCTGGACACGCTGCACCGCCTGCGCGACATGGGGGTGCGCCTGGCCATCGACGACTTCGGCACCGGCTACTCGTCGCTGTCCTACCTCAAGCGGTTTCCCCTGCACACGCTCAAGATCGACCGCTCCTTCGTGAAGGATCTGCCGGCGGATGCCGAGGACGCCGCGATCACCAAGGCGATCATCGCGATGGCGCACAGCCTGCGCCTGTCGGTGGTGGCGGAGGGGGTGGAGACACCCGAGCAGCTCGGCTTCCTGCAGCAGCACGGCTGCGACGAGGTGCAGGGCTTCCTGTTCAGCCGCCCGGTGGGAGCCGAGGACTTCGGTGCGCTCCTGGCCGCGCAGGAGCGCCGGGCCGCGGCCGCGGGCTGAGGCAGCGCCGCCCCGGGGACAACAAAAAAGCCGGCTCATCGCCGGCTTTCCTGTCCGAAGCGCCAGGGGCCTTACTTCCCCTCGGCAGCCTCGCCGGAGTCCGGACGATCCATCAGCTCCACGATCGCCATGGGGGCGTTGTCTCCCAGGCGGAAGCCGAACTTCAGGATGCGCAGGTAGCCGCCGTTGCGCTTGGCGTAACGCGGGCCGAGCTCGTCGAACAGCTTGCTGACCATCTCGCGGTCGCGCAGGCGCGAGAACGCCAGGCGGCGGTTGGACAGGCTGGGCGTCTTGCCGAGGTTGATGATCGGCTCGGCAACCCGGCGCAGCTCCTTCGCCTTCGGCAGGGTGGTCTTGATCAGCTCGTGCCGCAGCAGCGAGTTGGTCATGTTGCGGAACATGGCCAGGCGATGGCTGCTGGTCCGGTTCAGTTTTCGAAGTCCGTGGCGGTGACGCATCTTCTTCCTCTTCCAGGCGTGCGGCGCTCCCGCGCCGCGTGCTGATTACTTCTCCAGTGCGCGCTCCAGCCCGACCGGGGGCCAGTTCTCCAGCTTCATGCCCAGGGTCAGTCCGCGGGAGGCCAGCACTTCCTTGATCTCGTTGAGCGACTTGCGGCCCAGGTTCGGCGTCTTGAGCAGCTCGGTCTCGGTACGCTGGATCAGGTCGCCGATGTAGTAGATGTTCTCCGCCTTCAGGCAGTTGGCCGAACGCACGGTCAACTCGAGGTCGTCCACGGGACGCAGCAGGATCGGATCGACCTGCGGCGCCTTGGACTGCTCGGCCTGCATCGGCGTGCCCTTCAGGTCGGCAAACATGGACAGCTGGTCCACCAGCACGCGCGCGGCGTAGCGGATCGCCTCCTCCGGCTCGATCACGCCGTTGGTCTCTACATCCATGATCAGCTTGTCGAGGTCCGTACGCTGCTCCACGCGGGCACTCTCGACCGCGTAGCTGACCCGCTTGACCGGGCTGAAGGAGGCATCCAGCACGATGCTGCCGATCGGGCGGCCGTCCTTGGCTCCGGCATGCACCGTGGCCGGCACATAGCCGCGGCCGTGCTCCACCTTGATCTGCATGTCCACCTTGCCGCCCTGGGCCAGGTGTGCGATCACGTGGCCGGGGTTGATGATCTCGACGTCGTGGGTGGCCTCGATGTCGCCCGCGGTCAGCACGCTCTCGCCCTGCTTGCGCAGGTTGAGCACCGCCTCCTCGCGGTTGTGCAGCTTGAGCACGATCCCCTTGAGGTTGAGCAGGATGTCGACCACGTCCTCCTGCACCCCGTCGATGGTGGAGTACTCGTGCAGGACGCCGCTGATCTTGACTTCGGTCGGCGCGAACCCGGGCAAAGACGACAGCAGGATCCGCCGCAGCGCGTTGCCGAGCGTGTGGCCGTAACCCCGTTCGAAGGGCTCCATGGTGATGCGCGCATGGAAGGGACCAACGCTCTGCACGTCGACGATGCGGGGTTTGAGGAGAGTGCTGCTTTGCATAGAGTCAAGCCTCGGTAATTAGAATGATCGAACGGTTCCCGGCGCCAGGCGGGGAACCGTCAACGCCCGAGCCGGATTACTTCGAGTACAGTTCCACCACCAGCGATTCGTTGATGTTCGACGGCAGCTCCGAGCGCTGCGGCATCGCCTTGAAGGTGCCCTTCATGTTCTTCGCGTCCACGTCGAGCCATTCCGGGAAGCCGCGCTGCTCGGCGGCTTCCACCGCGGCCTTGATCCGCAGCTGGGCCTTGGCCTTCTCGGCCACTTCGACCACGTCGCCCTGGCGCACCTGGAACGACGGGATGTTGACGCGGCGTCCGTTCACCGTGATGCCATTGTGGCGCACGATCTGGCGCGCTTCCGAGCGCGAGGCGCCGAAGCCCATGCGGTAGACGACGGTGTCCAGGCGGCTCTCCAGCACCTGCAGGAGGTTCTCGCCGGTCGCCCCCTTGCGGCGGTCCGCTTCGGCGTACGCGTTGCGGAACTGCTGTTCGAGCAGGCCGTAGATGCGGCGCACCTTCTGCTTCTGGCGCAGCTGGGTGCCGTAGTCGGACGGACGGTTCTGCTTCTGGCCGTGCTGGCCGGGCGCGTAGCTGCGGCGCTCCACCGGACACTTGTCGGTGAAGCACTTCTCCCCCTTGAGGAAAAGCTTCTCGCCTTCACGCCGGCATTGCCGGCACTTTGCGTCGAGATTTCGTGCCATGACTGCTGTCCTTGTCAGATGCGCCGCTTCTTCGGCGGGCGGCAGCCGTTGTGCGGGATCGGGGTGACGTCCGAAATGCTGGTGATCTTGAAGCCGACCGCGTTCAGCGCGCGCACGGCCGACTCGCGACCCGGACCGGGGCCCTTGATGCGAACCTCGAGGTTCTTGACGCCGCACTCCTGCGCCTGGCGTCCGGCGGCCTCGGCGGCGACCTGCGCCGCGAAGGGGGTGCTCTTGCGCGAACCCTTGAAGCCGGAGCTGCCCGAGGTCGCCCAGGCCAGGGCATTGCCCTGCCGGTCGGTGATGGTCACGATGGTGTTGTTGAAGGACGCGTGAATGTGCGCGATGCCTTCCGCAACATTCTTCTTGACCTTCTTCCGGACCCGCGTTGTAGTCGCCTTAGCCATGTCGTGTGAATCCTTGCCGCCAGTTGTCTGCCATTAGGCCTTGCCCGGCTGGATGCCCGCCTTGATGGCGGCCTTCCGCGGGCCCTTGCGCGTGCGGGCGTTGGTGCGGGTGCGCTGACCGCGCGCCGGCAGGCCGCGCCGGTGGCGCACCCCGCGATAGGCGCCCAGGTCCATCAGGCGCTTGATGTTCATCGACACCTCGCGGCGCAGGTCACCCTCCACCGTCAGCTTGGCGACCTGGTCGCGCAGCTTGTCCATCTCCGCGTCGGAGAGGTCCTTGATCTTGGTGGAGAAGCCCACACCGGCAGCCTCGCACAGCTTGCGCGCCGTGCTGCGGCCGATGCCGAAGATCGCGGTCAGCGCGATCTCGGCATGCTGGTGGTTCGGGATGTTGACGCCGGCGATACGTGCCATAGCAGTGCTCTAACCCAGTCTCAATGCAATGTGGAGCGTCAGCCTTGACGCTGCTTGTGGCGCGGGTCGCTGCAGATCACGCGCACCACGCGGTTGCGCCGGATGATCTTGCAGTTCCGGCACAGCTTCTTTACCGAGGCCTGTACTCTCATTTCTCTTCTCCTTGCCTGCCCACCAGCGCTACTTCGCGCGGAAGATGATCCGTCCGCGCGACAGGTCGTAGGGCGTGAGCTCCACCGTTACCTTGTCGCCGGGCAGGATCCGGATGTAGTGCATCCGCATCTTGCCCGATATGTGCCCGAGGACGACGTGCCCGTTCTCCAGCTTGACCCGGAACGTCGCGTTGGGGAGCGTTTCCAGGATCTCCCCCTGCATCTGGATAGTGTCTTCTTTGGACATCAGCGCGTCGGAAGAACCCCGCCGCCCCCCTTGAAGCTCGCCTTCTTCAGCAGGCTTTCGTACTGGTGCGACATGATGTAGGCCTTCACCTGCGCCATGAAGTCCATGGTCACCACGACGATGATCAGCAGCGAGGTGCCGCCGAAGTAGAAGGGCACGTTCCACTTCACGATCAGGAATTCGGGCAGCAGGCACACCAGGGTGACGTAGATGGCGCCAACCAGCGTCAGACGCAAGATGATCTTCTCGACGTAGCGCGCGGTCTGCTCTCCGGGGCGGATGCCGGGCACGAACGCCCCGCTCTTCTTCAGGTTCTCCGCCGTCTCCTTGGGATTGAACACCAGGGCAGTGTAGAAGTAGCAGAAGAAGATGATCGCCGACGCGTACAGCAGCACGTAGATCGGCTGCCCCGGCGACAGCACCGCCGAGATGTCCTTCAGCCAGGTCGCGTTCTCGTGCGTGCCGAACCAGCCGGCCAGCGTGGCCGGGAACAGGATCAGGCTCGAGGCGAAGATCGGCGGGATCACGCCCGAGATGTTCAGCTTGAGCGGGAGGAACGAGCTCTGCGCCGCATACACCTGGCGCCCGACCTGGCGCTTCGCGTAGTGCACCGGGATCCTGCGCTGCCCGCTCTCGACGAACACGACCAGCGCCGTCACCAGGATCGCGCCGACGAACAGCGCAAGCACCAGCGGGATCGAGAACGCCCCCGTGCGGGTCAACTCGAGCGTGCCGCCGATGGCGCGCGGAAGGCCGGCCGCGATGCCCGCGAAGATGATCAGCGAGATGCCGTTGCCGATGCCGCGCTCGGTGATCTGCTCGCCGAGCCACATGATGAACATCGTGCCGGTGACCAGCGTGACCACGGTCACGAAGCGGAACATCAGGCCCGGATCGAGCACCAGCCCCTGCTGACCTTCCAGCGCGATCGCGATCCCCAGCGCCTGGAACGTCGCGAGACCCAGCGTGCCGTAGCGCGTGTACTGGGTGATCTTGCGGCGGCCGGCCTCGCCTTCCTTCTTGAGCGCCTCGAGCGTGGGCGACACCACGGTCAGGAGCTGCATGATGATCGACGCCGAGATGTACGGCATGATGCCCAGGGCGAAGATCGAGAAGCGCGACAGGGCGCCACCCGAGAACATGTTGAACATGTCCAGGATGCCCCCGCGCTGCGACTGGAACAGCTCGTGCAGCTTGCCCGGATCGATGCCGGGCACCGGGACGTGCGTGCCGATCCGGTAGACGATCAGCGCGCCGAGCAGGAACAGCAGGCGCCGCTTCAGGTCCGCGAACCGCCCGCCTCCACCCCGCACTGCAGTGTCGTTAGCCAAGTCTCAGTATCTCCCGGCCAGCCTCAACCCTCGAGACCGGCAATGCTGCCGCCCGCCGCCTCGATGGCAGCGCGGGCACCCTTGGTCACCCGCACGCCGCTCAGCTTGACCGCCCTGGTCACCTTGCCGGCCAGGATCACCTTGGCCGTGACCGCGCTGGCCGGGACCACGCCCGCCGCCTTCAGCGCCGCCAGATCGACGTCGCCCTCCAGGGCATTCAGCTGGGACAGGCGCACTTCCGCGGTATCTTCCTTCTTCAGGGAGATGAAGCCGCGCTTGGGCAGCCGGCGTTGCAGCGGCATCTGGCCGCCCTCGAAGCCGACCTTGTGGAAGCCGCCCGAACGTGCCTTCTGACCCTTGTGGCCGCGGCCCGCGGTCTTGCCGCTGCCGCTGCCGATGCCGCGCCCCACGCGCTTGCGGGCCGTGTTGGCGCCGGCAGCCGGCTTGATGGTGTTCAGTCGCATGCTAGCCCTCGCACTTCAGCAGGTAGCTGACTTTGGTGATCATGCCGCGCACGGCCGGGGTGTCTTCCAGCTCGACCGTGTGGTTCATGCGGCGCAGGCCCAGGCCGCGCACCGTTTCACGGTGGTCGGACTTGGTGTTGATCAGGCTGCGCACCAGGGTCACCTTGACCTTCTTGCCGGCCGCCGCCTTCTTCGTGGATTTGGTCGCCATGTCGGTTCTCAGCCCAGGATCTGCTCGACCGTCTTGCCGCGCTTGGCCGCGATCTCCGACGGCGTGCTCATGTTCTGCAGCGCATTGAGGGTCGCGCGCACGACGTTGTAGGGATTGGTGGAGCCGAAGCACTTGGCCAGCACGTTCTGCACACCCATCACCTCGAACACGGCGCGCATCGGGCCGCCGGCGATGATCCCGGTACCGTCCGAAGCCGGTTGGATCAGCACCTTGGAGGCACCGTGCTGGCCGATGATGGCGTGCTGCAGGGTCCCGTTCTTCAGGCTCACGCGCACCATCTTGCGACGCGCCTCCTCCATCGCCTTCTGCACGGCAACCGGCACTTCGCGTGCCTTGCCCTTGCCCATGCCGATGCCGCCGTCACCGTCGCCCACCACGGTCAGCGCGGCGAAGCCGAGGATCCGGCCGCCCTTCACGACCTTGGTGACGCGGTTGACCGCGATCATCTTCTCGCGCAGGCCGTCGCCGCGCTCTTCCTGCTGGGGTGCTTTAGCCATGCTCTCGTGTCCTTAGAACTTCAGGCCGGCGTCGCGGGCGGCATCCGCCAGCGCCTTGACGCGGCCGTGGTACTTGAAGCCGGCGCGGTCGAAGGCCACCGCTTCGATACCCTTCTCGCGGGCCTTCTCGGCGATGCGCTTGCCCACCACTGCAGCGGCCTTCACATTGCCCCCGTTGGCCAGGCTGCCGCGCACGTCGCCGTCGAGCGAGGAGGCGGCCACCAGGACCTTGCCGCCGGTGGCATCGATCACCTGCGCGTAGATGTGCGAGTTGGACCGATGCACGGTGAGCCGATTGACCCTCAGCTCGGCGATCTTCAGCCGGGTCTGGCGTGCCCGGCGCAGCCGGGCCAGTTTCTTCTGCTTCATGCTCGATCCCGATTACTTCTTCTTGGTTTCCTTGATCACGACGACCTCGTCGGCATACCGCACGCCCTTGCCCTTGTAGGGCTCGGGCGGCCGGTAGGCGCGGATCTCGGCCGCCACCTGACCCACCTGCTGCTTGTCCATGCCCTTGATCAGGATCTCGGTCTGGGTGGGGGTCTCCACCTTGATGCCCTTGGGCATCGGGTGCACCACCGGATGCGAGAATCCGAGCGTGAGGTTGAGCTTGTCACCCTGGGCCTGGGCACGGTAGCCCACGCCGACCAGCGTCAGCTTGCGTTCGAAGCCCTTGGACACGCCATGCACCATGTTGGCGAGCAGGGCGCGCAGCGTTCCCGACATCGCGTCGGAGGTGATGGATTCGTCGGAGCGTTCGATCAGCACGTTGCCGCCGTCCCGCTTGACCGACACGCTGCCGGGCACCGGCTGCGTGAGGGAGCCCAGCGGCCCCTTCACCGCGACCGCGCCGTCGGCGATCGTCACTTCCACGCCCGCCGGGATCTGCACCGGCATCTTTCCGATTCTGGACATTTGTCTGGCCCCTGCTTACGCCACGATGCAGAGCACTTCGCCGCCGACGCCGGAGGAGCGCGCCTTGCGGTCGGTCATCACGCCGCGCGACGTCGACACGATGGCGATCCCCAGCCCGTTCATGACCTGCGGGATCTCCCTGCTGCCCTTGTAGATGCGCAGCCCCGGACGGCTGACCCGCTCGATCTTCTCGATCACCGGGCGTCCCGCGTAGTACTTGAGCGCGATCTCCAGGGTGCTCTTGGCGCCGTCGGCGCTGACCTTGAAGTCGTCGATGTAGCCCTCGTCCTTCAGCACCTGGGCGATGGCCGCCTTGATCTTGCTGCACGGCATCGCGACCGCCGTCTTCTCGGACATCTGCGCATTGCGGATGCGCGTCAGCATGTCTGCGATGGGGTCCGTCATGCTCATCTGTTCTGCCCCTTAACCCTGTTACCAGCTGGCCTTGATCACGCCCGGGATCTCGCCGCGCATGGCGATCTCGCGCAGCTTGTTGCGCGCGAGCCCGAACTTGCGGAAGGTCCCGCGCGGACGCCCGGTGAGCGTGCAGCGGTTGCGCAGCCGCACGGGGCTGGCGTTGCGCGGCAGCTTCTGCAGCTTCGCCCGCGCCTGGTCGCGCTCCTCGTCGGACAGCTTGATGTTTTCGATCACGGCGACGAGTTCGGCGCGGCGGGCGGCGAACTTCTTGACCGTTTCGCGGCGCTTCTTCTCGCGGTTGATGAGTGAGAGCTTGGCCATTACGACCCCAGTAGCGAAGGCGGTTACGTTCTGAACGGGAACTGGAAGCCGGTCAGGAGCGCACGCGCCTCGTCGTCGGTCTTCGCAGTGGTTGCGATCGTGATGTTCATCCCGCGGATCGCGTCGATCTTGTCGTACTCGATCTCCGGGAAGATGATCTGCTCCTTCACGCCCATGTTGAAGTTTCCCCGGCCGTCGAAGGAGCGCGGCGAGATGCCGCGGAAGTCGCGGATGCGCGGGATCGCGATCGCGATCAGGCGATCGAGGAACTCGTACATGCGCTGGCCGCGCAGGGTCACCATGCAGCCGACCGGATAGCCCTGGCGGATCTTGAAGGTCGCGATCGACTTGCGCGCGTTGGTGACCAGCGGCTTCTGCCCCGCGATCTTCTGGAGGTCGCCGACGGCGTTGTCCATGATCTTCTTGTCGCCGACCGCTTCGCCCACGCCCATGTTCACCACGACCTTCTTCAGGCGCGGGACTTCCATGATGGACTTGTAGCCGAAGCGCTTGGTCAGCTCGGGAACCACGACGTTGCGGTAGTGCTCTTGCAGGCGTGCCATGTCCGGTTGCCTCAAGCGTCAATCATCTCGCCGTTGGACTTGTACACCCGCACGCGGCGGCCGTCGTCCAACACCTTGATACCGACCCGGTCACCCTGCTTGGTGGCCGGGTTGAAGATGGCCACGTTCGACACGTGCAGGGGCATCTCCTTCTCGACGATGCCGCCGGTCTGGCCCTTCATCGGGTTGGGGCGCTGGTGCTTCTTGACCACGTTGGCGCCCTCGACCACGACGTGCTCGGCATCCACGATGCGCAGCACGGCGCCCCGCTTGCCCTTGTCCTTGCCGGTGGTGACGATCACGTCGTCACCCTTCCTGATCTTGCGCATGCTCCCTTCTCCGCTGGCTCGACCCGGGCGCCTTACAGCACTTCCGGGGCAAGGGACACGATCTTCATGAAGCGCTCGGTCCGCAGCTCGCGCGTGACCGGCCCGAAGATGCGAGTGCCGATCGGCTCGAGCTTGTTGTTCAGCAGCACCGCGGCGTTGGTGTCGAACTTGAGCAGCGAGCCGTCCTGCCGGCGCACGCCGCTGCGGGTCCGCACCACCACCGCGTTGTAGATCTCGCCTTTCTTGACGCGGCCACGCGGCGCAGCGTCCTTGACGCTGACCTTGATCACGTCGCCGATGTGGGCATAGCGCCGCTTGGAGCCGCCCAGCACCTTGATGCACATGACCGAACGTGCGCCGGTGTTGTCGGCGACGTCCAGCATCGATTCCATCTGGATCATCTTTTTCTCTCCAACTTCTCCGCCAGCCGGGCTAGCCCCGCAGGCGGCCAGTTTTGGAACCCGTCCGGGTCGAGAAGCCCCGCGCGATGCCCGGGGCTACCGGGTCGCCCCAGCCGCTGCCTGGGCAACCCCTGAAAAGCCTGCCATTTTAAACGCTTGCCTCGGGTGGCGCAACCCCGAAGCCGATCTTTTCCGCGGCCTGTCAGGCGTCCGCGGCCTTGCCCAGCACCTTGATCACCCGCCAGGTCTTGGTCTTGGAGATCGGCGGGCACTCCTCGATGATCACGGTGTCGCCGATCGCGACCTGATCGGTGTCGTCGTGGGCGTGGTACTTCTTGGAGCGGGTCACGTACTTCCCGTACAGGGGGTGCTTGACCTTGCGCTCGACCAGGACCGTGACGGTCCGGTTCATCTTGTCGCTGGTGACACGGCCGGTCAGCTTGCGCTTGATCCCCTTCAGCGGGGCCTGGCTCGCGGCCGGTGCGGTGGCTTCGCTCATGACTTGGCCTTCTCACGAATGATGGTGCGCACGCGCGCGATGCTGCGGCGGGTCTTGCTCAGCTCCGAAGTATTCGCAAGCTGCTGCGTCGCCTGCTGCATGCGCAGGCCGAAATGGGCCTTGAGCAGCGCGCTCAGTTCCTTGTTCAGGTCTTCCAGGCTCTTGGCCCGCAGTTCCTTGGCATCCATGGCTTACCCCAGCTGACGGGCGACGAAAGTGGTCTGGATCGGCAGCTTGGCGGCAGCCAGGCGGAAGGCCTCGCGCGCCAGGACCTCGTCCACGCCGTCCATCTCGTAGAGCACCTTGCCGGGCTGGATCTCGGCGACCCAGTACTCCGGATTGCCCTTGCCGTTGCCCATCCGCACCTCGGCCGGCTTCCGCGAGATCGGCTTGTCCGGGAAGATGCGGATCCAGATGCGCCCGCCCCGCTTGATGTGGCGGGTCATGGCGCGACGTGCGGCTTCGATCTGGCGGGCGGTCAGCCGGCCGCGGCCGATGGCCTTCAGGCCCCACTCGCCGAAGCTGACCTTGTTGCCGCGCGTGGCGATGCCCTTGTTGCGCTGCTTCTGCTGCTTGCGGTACTTGGTTCTAGCTGGCTGTAGCATTCTTCGCTCCTCTGCGGGGCTTGCGCTCGGGCTCCGGCGCGGGCGGCGGGGCGACGGCCAGTTCGCCCTTGCCCAGGGTCTCGCCCTTGAACACCCACACCTTGATGCCGATCACGCCGTAGGTGGTCTTGGCTTCGCCGAAGCCGTAGTCGATGTCGGCACGCAGGGTGTGCAGCGGCACGCGCCCTTCGCGGTACCACTCCGTGCGGGCGATCTCGATCCCGTTCAGGCGCCCGGCGCTCATGATCTTGATGCCCTGCGCGCCCAGCCGCATGGCGTTGGACATCGCGCGCTTCATCGCCCGGCGGAACATGATCCGCTTCTCCAGCTGCTGCGCGATGCTGTCGGCGATGAGCTGCGCGTCGAGCTCGGGCTTGCGCACTTCCTCGATGTTCACGTGCACCGGCACGCCCATCATGCGCTGCAGGGCGGTGCGCAGGGACTCGATGTCCTCGCCCTTCTTGCCGATCACCACGCCGGGACGGGCGCTGTGGATGGTGATGCGCGCGTTCTTGGCCGGACGCTCGATCACCACCTTGCTCACCGCGGCATGGGCCAGCTTCTTCTTGAGGAAGTCGCGGACCCGGATGTCCTCGTTGAGCATCGCCGGGAAGTGCTTCTTGTTGGCATACCAGCGCGACGTCCAGTTGCGGTTGACCGCAAGGCGGAAGCCGGTCGGATGAATTTTCTGACCCATGTGTGCTCCTAGTCCCCGACCGTCACGAAGATGTGGCACGTCGGCTTCATGATGCGCGAGGCGCGGCCCTTGGCACTGGCGCGGAAGCGGCGCAGGAAGGTGCCGCGCTCGACCATGATGCGGGTGACCTTCAGCTCGTCGACGTCGGCACCTTCGTTGTGCTCGGCGTTGGCGATAGCCGACTCGAGCACCTTGCGGATGATGCGCGCGCCCTTCTGGGGGCTGAACTGCAGGACGTTCAGCGCACGATCCACCGGCATGCCGCGGATCTGGTCGGCGACCAGGCGGCCCTTCTGGGCCGACAGCCGCACGCCTCTCAGTTTGGCAGTGGTTTCCACGTGTTACCCCTTTTTCCCGGGTGCGGCGGCAGCCTTCTTGTCCGCCGGGTGGCCCTTGAAGGTGCGGGTCAGGGCGAACTCGCCCAGCTTGTGCCCGACCATGTTCTCGGTGACGTACACCGGGATGTGCTGCTTGCCGTTGTGGACCGCGATGGTGAGGCCGACGAAGTCGGGCAGCACCGTCGAGCGGCGCGACCAGGTCTTGATCGGGCGCTTGTCGTTGGTGGCGCGCGCCTTCTCGACTTTGGCCACGAGGTGGTGATCCGCGAAGGGACCTTTCTTGACTGAACGTGCCATGGTCTGACCTCGTTAAGCTCTGTGCCGGCTGCGCACGATCATGGACTGGGTGCGCTTGTTCTTGCGGGTCTTGTAGCCCTTGGTGAACTGCCCCCACGGACTGACCGGATCGCGCTTGGTGCCGGTGCGACCCTCGCCGCCGCCGTGCGGGTGGTCGACGGGGTTCATCACCACGCCGCGCACCGTCGGGCGGATGCCGCGCCAGCGCTGCGCGCCGGCCTTGCCGATGGAGCGCAGGTTGTTCTCCTCGTTGCCGACCTCGCCGATGGTCGCGCGGCAGTCGACGTGCACCCGCCGGATCTCGCCCGAGCGCAGGCGCAGCTGCGCATAGCTGCCTTCACGCGCGAGCAGCTGAACCGAGGTGCCTGCCGCACGCGCGAGCTGGGCCCCCTTGCCCGGCAGCATCTCCACGCAGTGCACCGTGGTGCCGACCGGGATATTGCGCAGGGGCAGCGTGTTCCCGACCTTGATCGGGGCGTCGGAGCCGCTCACCAGCTGGGCACCGGCGGCGAGGCCCTTCGGTGCGATGATGTAGCGGCGCTCTCCGTCGGCGTAGCACAGCAGCGCCAGGTGCGCACTGCGGTTCGGGTCGTGCTCGAGCCTCTCGACCTTGGCCGGGATGCCGTCCTTGCTGCGCTTGAAGTCGACGACCCGGTAGTGCTTCTTGTGGCCGCCGCCCTGATGCCGGGTGGTGACCTGACCGAGGTTGTTGCGTCCCGCCTTGCTGGTCTTCTTCTCGAGCAGCGCCGCGAACGGCTTGCCCTTGTGCAGGTTCGGGTTGACCACCTTGACGACTGCGCGCCGTCCCGGTGAAGTGGGTTTGACTTTGACCAGTGCCATGTCGGTTTCTCCGGCCTGCGCTTACTTGCTCTCGCCAGGAGCGAAGCTGATCTCCTGACCCGGCTTGAGCGACACGAACGCCTTCTTCCAGCTGCGACGGCGGCCGACGGCGCGGCCGAAGCGCTTGGTTTCCTTGCCCATCGTGGTCGAGGTCTGCACGCCGAGGACGTTCACGTTGAACATCAGCTCGACCGCGGCCTTGATCTCGGGCTTGGTGGCATCCGGGCGTACGCGGAACACCCATTGGTTGTTCTTCTCCCCGACGAAGGTGCTCTTCTCGGAGATCTGCGGTGCGACCAGCACCTGCATCAGCCGGTCATGGCTGAAGCTCTTGGGTGGGTGGTAGCTCTTGTAGCTCATGCCAGCATCTCCTGCATCTTGGCCACCGCCGCCTTGGTGAGGATGGTCTTCTCGAACCGCAGCAGGCTGACCGGATCGGCGTGGCGCGGCTCGACCACCAGCACGGTCGGCAGATTGCGCGAGGACAGGTAGAGGTTGTCATCGACGCTGTCGGTGATGATGAGCGCCTCGTTCACCCCCATGCTCTTCAGCTTGTCGGCGACCAGCTTGGTCTTCGGCGCGTCGACCGCGAAGCTCTCGACCACGCACAGGCGGCCTTCGCGGGCCAGCTGCGAGAGGATCGCGGCGATGCCGGCGCGATAGACCTTGCGGTTGACCTTCTGGCTGAAGTTCTCGTCCGGGCTGTTCGGGAAGATCCTGCCGCCACCGCGCCACAGCGGGCTGGAGGCACGGCCCGCGCGGGCGCGGCCGGTGCCCTTCTGGCGCCACGGCTTCTTGTTCGACTTGTTGACGTCGCTGCGCCCCTTCTGCGCCCGGGTGCCCAGGCGCGCATTGGCCATGTAGGCCGTGACGACCTGGTGCACGACTGCTTCGTTGTACTCGCGTCCGAACAGCGCGTCGGACGCGGCCAGGGTCGACTTCGCCTGGCCCTTTTCGTCGATGACTGTCAGGTCCATCAGAGCTTCACCCTCACGGTCGGGGACACGACGACGTTGCCGCCCTTCGAGCCCGGGAGTGCACCCTTGATCATCAGCAGCTGCCGTTCGGCGTCGATGCGCACGATCTCGAGGTTCTGCACCGTGCGCTTGACGTCGCCCATGTGCCCGGCCATGCGCTTGCCCGGGAACACCTTGCTGGGGTCCTGGTTCTGGCCCGTGGAGCCCGGCCGGTTGTGCGAGACCGAGTTGCCGTGGGTGGCGCGGTTGGACGAGAAGTTGTGGCGCTTGATCACACCGGCGAAGCCCTTGCCGATGCTGGTCCCGCTCACGTCGACCTTCTGGCCGACCTTGAAGATGTCCACGCCGACGGTGGTGCCGGGCTTGAGCTCGGACGCCTGCTCGGGGGAGATGCGGAACTCCTTCAGCACGGAGCCGGCCTCGGCACCGGCCTTGGCGAAGTGACCCGCAGCGGGCTTGATCACGCGGATGGGACGGCGACGCCCGTAGGTGAGCTGGACGGCAGCGTAGCCGTCGCTTTCCGGGGTCTTGATCTGGGTGACGCGATTGTTGGACACGTCCACCACCGTCACCGGGACGGAGTCGCCGTCGTCGGTGAACAGCCGGGTCATGCCAACCTTGCGGCCGACAAGTCCTAGACTCATGTTTTTATGTCCTCTTCTGAGGTGCCCGCTGCAATTGGCGGGCGCTATCTTCACTGCTGGGGCGGAAACGCCGCCCCGCGTCCTACAACTTGATCTCGACGTCCACGCCGGCCGGAAGGTCCAGCTTCATCAGCGCATCGACGGTCTTGTCCGTCGGGTCGATGATGTCCATCAGGCGCAGGTGGGTGCGGATCTCGAGCTGGTCACGCGACGTCTTGTCGATGTGCGGCGAACGCAGCAGGTCGAAGCGCTCCACCTTGGTGGGCAGGGGCACCGGGCCCTTGACCACCGCGCCGGTGCGCTTGGCCGTCTCGACGATCTCCAGCGCCGACTGGTCGATCAGACGATAGTCGAACGCCTTGAGACGGATTCGGATCTTCTGGCTTTGGGCCATTTGTTGAGCTCTCGGCTTTAGGCTCCGGGCGCCTGGCGCCTGGGGCCTGGGTTATTCGATGATCTTGGCCACCACGCCCGCACCCACGGTGCGGCCACCCTCGCGGATGGCAAAGCGCAGCCCCTCTTCCATCGCAATGGGGCTGATCAGCGTGACCACCATCCCGAT
>CAZFYX010000051.1:0-2214 GCA_964523885.1 uncultured Burkholderiales bacterium
CCGGCCGGTGCCCAGAGCACTGCCGGGTCGTTGTGTTTTTGGGAGGTGCGTTGATGCAGGTTCTGCTGTACGACGGACTCTGCGGGTTCTGCGACTCGACGGTGCAGTTCATCCTGGCGCGCGACCGGGTCGGCAGCATGAGGTTCGCGACTCTCCAGGGCTCCTACGCGGCGCGCCTGCTCCAGCAGCAGCCGGAACTCGCGGCCATCGATTCGCTGATCCTGGTGGAGAAGGCGGAAGGCGCATCGCGCCCGGTCGTGCGGGTGCGATCGGCGGCGGTGCTCGGCGTGGCGGAGTACCTCGGATGGCCGTGGAAGGCCGCAATGCTGCTGCGTGTCGTGCCGTCCGGCCTGCGCGACTGGGGCTACGACCTCTTTGCCCGGAACCGGCATCGCTGGTTCGGGCGCTACGACGCCTGTCCCATTCCCACGCCGGACCAACGGGCACGCTTCATCCCGGACGATGCGGCCGCCTGACGATCAGGTCCGCCCGGCCACCACGGTGAGCGGCCAGGTCACCATCTTCGCTTCCGCTTCAGGCCAGAGTGCAGCCAGCTCGGCGTCGAGCTCGATGAGGGGATCCCTCCCCTCGCTCGCACGGTAGCGGCTCACCGCCGACCAGCTGCCGAGATATCCGATCAGCGCGGCGCGGGTGAGCGATGCCTGCATCGTGAAGGGCGGCGTGTCGATGCGCTCGAAAGGGAACGGCAGGGTGCGATACTCGGTGTCGACGTAGTGCCGTTCGGGCGGCCACCAGGGCCCGACTCGCTCATGCTCAAACCGGTGCAGCATGGGGTCGATCCGGTCGTCAATGCGAAGGATGCCATAGCACCAGAACGCGATGATACCACCCGGCTGCAGGACGCGATTCACCTCCCGATAGAAGGCATCGAGGTCGAACCAGTGGGCTGCCTGGGCCACCGTGACGAGCGATGCCGTGCCGGCCTCGATGCCGGACGCCGCCTCGCGCAGCGTGCGCCATGTGATGTTCGGCCGCGCCGGCGCCTGGGCAAGCTGCGCAGCACTCGGGTCCGTGGCGACGACATGGGCGAACCGTTCCGCCAGGGGCAGGGCGGCGATCCCTGTGCCGGTGCCGCAGTCCCACGCGAGATCGCGTGTTCTCACGATACCGGCGAGGAAATCGAAGAGCGCGGCGGGATAGCCGGGCCGGAAGCGGGCGTACTCAGCAGCGACGCCGGCAAAATGATCGGTGAATGCCACCGGCCGGCCGCCAGTCACGGTGAGGTCAGCGCTGGGAGAGCGGTAGGAGGCCCAGGCCCAGGGCCAGGGCGAAGAGTGAGACGGCGAGCAGCATGAACCCGATGCGGCGGCGCCGGAGCCCGCGCTCCTCCCACGCCGGCTCATCGAGGTACCAGGTGCCGGGCTCTCCCTTCCGGATCACGCCGTGCCGCGTGAGGCGCTCGAGGTGCCGCGATTCGTACAGGCCGAGCGCACCCAGTGGCTTGGCCGCGGCAAGGCTGGTGGCTCCCGCCGACTTGAACGCATTCACGACATCCTTCTCGTGCCGGATCATCACGGCGACCGCGGTGGCACCCATTGATCAACTGTCCTCCAAGCAAGGGGTCACGTTCAGGTCACGCCCGCAAGGCAGGTTCAGCGGTCCGGCCTCGCGCTCGAGCCTAATCACGGAGGTGACCATGTTCGCGCCCGCCCGCAAGCCCGACCCGGAGTACCAGCCATTTCCGGATGTTGCGCGCCGCAACCGGCTCCAGGAAACCATTGAACTGCCGGTGCTGATCGCTCTCCTGCATCTCACCCCTGGCGGTCGGGTACTCGAGGTGGGGTGTGGACGCGGCATCGCGCTTCCAGTGCTTGGCCGCACCCTGCGCCCGACATATCTCGCCGGGATCGACATCGACCCGGCGCTGCTACAACGCGCGGCCGAGCGTGCCGCAGCGCAGGGGGTCGATGTAGACCTTCGTCGCGCAGACGTGCGCGCGCTCCCTTTTGCGGACTGCTCGTTCGACCTGGTCATCGACTTCGGCACGTGCCATCATATCGCGCGCGCAGATCAAGCCCTGCGCGAGATCGTTCGGGTGCTCCGCCCCGAAGGCCTGTTCGTGTCCGAAACCGTGACCAGCCAGTTGCTCTCGCATCCCCTGCGCACACGCGGACGGCGCCTGCCTTGGGCCGTGGTGCCGGAGCTTCGGGTCGCTCGCCAGGCGCTCCTGTGGAAGGCCAGAAGGAAGGAGGC
>CAZFYX010000052.1:0-122846 GCA_964523885.1 uncultured Burkholderiales bacterium
GACGTCTCCTCGAACGGGGCGAGCAGGAACGCGCCGGCATTGTTCACCAGGATGTCGGGGGTTCCCATCGCGTCGAGCAGCGCGGGGATGCCTTCGCCGCGGGACAAGTCGAGGGGGTGGACCGAAACCATCGTCCCGTGCGCGGCGCGCACCGCCTGCGCAGCCGATTCCAGCGCCCGGGCGTCGCGCGCCACGAGATGCACGCTGCACCCCTCTGCTGCGAGCCCGTGCGCGACCGCCAGGCCGATGCCCTTGGATGCCCCGGTGATCAACGCGCTCCGGCCCTTCAGTCCCAGCTCCATCTGCTGCTCCTCCCGCTATCGCGCGTGTGGCTTCAAGGTTGTTCGGGTGACGGTTGCGGGGCGCTGCCGGCACCTCCAGGACGGCCTCCGTGGCGCATCTGCTCCTCCAGCTCGAGCAGGTCGAGCAGCTCGTCGCGCATCTGCTCGACGGTCAGCGCCGCCTTCTCGCACGAGCCGGTCGCGGGATCCCGGCAGATGCGACCGGTGCCGGTCATGTAGTTCCACGAGTTCTGGCTGATGTTCGCGCCCGGACAGCGGTCGGTGCAGGCCATCTGCGAGCGGTAGTAGTCCTCGTACTGGCCGCTGACGGTCTGCATGTGGTCGCAGGCCCGGGCGGCCGCGCCCGGCCGGTACTCGCAGAAGTAGGTGTCCTTGCCCTTCCGCGCCAGATCCTTGCTCTTGGTCAGCGTGGCCTCGATCAGTGCCGCCATGCCGTACTGGTAGACCTCGGGATGACGGGCCCGGCGGTCGGGGTCGCCGGGCTGCGCCCCCGCTTTTTCCTCGGCGGACGCGGGGATCGCCGCAACTATCGCGACGGCTGCCAGGATGCAACGAATGCTGGAGGTCATGGCTTCCCTAGCACCAGGACTGCTGCCCCGGCACGCCCTCGAGGAGCTCCCGGATGTTGGCTTCTATGATGCGGTAGCCGACGTTCCCGGTGAGGCGCTGGCGGCCTTCGTTGAACACCAGCGTCGGGCTCGCCTGGATCATCTGCTGCCGCGCCAGCTCGAGGTCCTCGGCCAGCGCGGCATGCGCTGCACCGGCATCGAGCAGCCGCCCGAGTTCCCGAGTCGGCAGCCCCGCCTCCTCTGCGACCCGGCCCAGGACCATCCGGCTCGAGATGTCCGCCCCGTCGCGGAAGAATGCCAGCCGCAGCGCCCAGGCCGTGCGCGCCAGCGTACCCGCGGGTACCGTGCCGCCGGACTCGAGCAGGCGCACCGCGCACAGCATCAGGTGCCCCGGCATGGACGACTGCGGCGTGTCGCGCACCCACACCTCGGGGTGCAGCGTCACGTGGCCGAACTTGTCCACCACGCTCTTGACATGCTGGCTGTAGCCAGCGATCCCGCCGCGGTCCTTCCACGCCGCAGCCATCTTGCCCGGTACGTTTCCGAACACGTGGAACCAGCGGTACTCCAGCTCCACCCGGTCGGGAAAGTTCTGCAGCAGCTCGTCGATCCGCACCTGGGCGACGTAGGCCCAGACGCAGAGGAGGTCCGAGTAGTGGACGATGCGGACGCGTTCCATCCCTGTCTCCTGTTCAGCCCCGGTGCACCGGATGCGCCTGGCCGGGCTGCATGGCAACAGCGGGGATTCTAGTGCGCATCGGCGCCAGCCGGCGCAACGCCGGACCGAAAGGCAGGCAGGACGGCCGCGAGCAGGTCAGGCAGCGGTTGGCTGCTGACAGACGGATGCGTGAAGCGCAACCGGCAGATGCGGCCTCTCGCGTGTCCCGTAGGCGGGTTGACCGTTGGAATGGGGCGACGTCGCGGAAGGCGAGCCGGGCTGCGCCGCGGCAGTAGTCCTGCAACAGCTCGACCACGGCCCCGCGCGCTCCCACGCCGATCGGGCTTCGATCGGACGGCTGCTCACACGCCCTTCGGCTTCACCACGATGATGCCGCCATCCCCGTTGTAGGTGGTTGCGATGAACGCCCCCATGGACGGGACCCAGCGGAACCGGTTGTAGCAGCCGATCTGGAAGTGATAGCGCATCTGGGATGCGGTGAGCGTGACACCGGTGTAGCCGGAGCCCGCACCATTGTCCAGCCTCCACGTCCAGGTTCCGGCGAGGTAGTCTTGCGTGGTGACCGCACCGGCCGGAGGCATGCAGCGCCACACGCTGAACCGGTCGCTGATGCCGTCGTAGATGGGCGTGCGCTTCAGCGAGAAGGTGTAGAGCGCCTTGTTGGCCGGGCAGTATTCGACCCCCATCGTGCGCGACGCGAAGCCGGTGGCCGGCGTCCCCGAGTACGAGGGGATCTGCCCGACGCAGCTCAGCCGCATCGTCGTGCGAGTCACCGGCGACCACGCATACAGTCTCGGCAGTTCCTGGTTCGGCGTGGCGCCGCGGTTCAGGTACGTCCGCATGTAGATGAGCAGGTCGGCGGCCTGATGGAACGTGCAGCAGGAATCCACCGTCACGACGTTGGGGAAGGCCGAGAGCCAGGTGTAGGTCTTCGCACGAAAGTTGAAAGCGTAGACGTTGGCCCCTTCGTGCAGCTGGTAGAACACGCCGCGGCGCGGGTCGAGGCAGGTGCCGCCGTCGCCAGAGTTGACCCGCACCGTGCTGGGGATCTGCGTGACGCGTGCCCACTTGCCCGTTCCGAGCGGGCACTTCCAGATGCCCCGTCCGATCCGGCCCCAGCCGGCCATCGAACCCGAGCCGAGCATGACCAGCGTACCCACCGTCGCGCCGCCCAGCGCCGGCGGCACGACCTCCAGCAGATCGTAGGTCTCGGTGCCCTCCGGGAAGCGTGCGTCCCAATCCCCCCATACCGGGTCGAAGCCTGCCGGCGCAACCCATGAACTGCCCCCCAGCCCCACTGCGCCGCGCATCGAGGGCGACAGCCGGTAGGGGTTGGCCTCCACGTAGTTGCGAAAGCTCTGCATCACCCCCGTACGGGTGCTGTTCTCGTAAGGGAAGTTGAGCCGGCGCCAGCGGTTCGCACCGATGTCGTACACGTAGACCTCGCCGCCGAAGTAGCCTGCATGCCCGCCTCCGCTGAGGACATAGCCTCCCATCGTCCCGTAGGTGGACGAGAACGCCGCACCGCTGTAATGCGCCAACCCCTGGTAGGCCCAATCGGACGTGTTCATCCAGGGCGACACGCCATCCGGCCGACGCCATGGGTTGATCGGATCGTCCTGGGGGTCGAGGCTGCGGAACCCCACCGTTGGGATGATCAGGTTGACGTTGCCGCTCGACGCGGCGGCAACGACGCTGAGCGAAAACGAATTGGAGCGCGATTCCATCCGTCTCCTCCCGCTATGGGCCCACTTCCACCACGATGACGAGCCCGGTGATGGTGCGCAGCGGCGCATCGGGCGATACCGAGAGGCAGGCGGTGTCCGGGTCGTAGGTGATTCCATCCGGGAGCGCGGTGCTGTCGAGCCGGATCCGGATGCGCGGGTCGTGCGGATCCTGCAGCAATTCACGCAAGCAGATGCGGCCACCTTGTGCGACCGCCAGATCGGGAACATTGGCCCAGAGCGGGCCGGCGCCTGCGGTGTCGTCGCCAGGCGCGTCGCTGCCGGTTGACTGCTGGGAGTGACCGCTTGTCGCCCACCCCAGTGCACCTGCACCGAGGCACCACTGCATGAACCGGCGACGCGAGATGGTGCCCATGCGCCCCTCCCCCATCGGCCTCGTTGTCCAGATCGCTCCTCCGCCAGCTGCGGAGGCGGGCCGTATTGCGAATGGGAGCGGGGGCAGCAAGAACGATTCCCCAGCCGCGAAGAGGCCGCGGATCAACGGCTTCGAGCCACGACGGGGGTGCGGCCGCGCATCGCTGTAAGCCGGTGCGACGCACGCAAGCGCGCGACGCCGCGTGCAACCGCACACGGCTCCTGTACCCCCGACGTAACCATCCGGTCTTCAACATGGCGACTGCCCGGGCAGCGAGGCCGACAGGCCTCTCGATCCTGAGAGCCGACGCAGGCCCGGACGCTGGCGTCAACTGCCCCGTCCCCGGGCACGGCGTGGCCCGCCCCCGGGCTGGACTGTGCATGCCCGCTTTGTCCATAATCACAGCGTCATGACCGGGAGGAGGTCCATGGCCGGCAAACCCGCGCCGCTGGCGAAGCTGCTGCGTCCACAGTTGCACCGCCCCGTCGCACGCCAGCGGCTGTTCCGACTGCTGGACCGCCGCGCGACGCATCCCGTGCTGTGGGTCTCCGGCCCCCCCGGGTGCGGCAAGACCACACTCGTCGCCAGCTACATCACCTCCCGGCGGCTCCCGGCGGCGTGGTATCGGGTGGACGAGGGCGATCGCGATCCTGCCGCGTTCTTCACCTATCTGAACCTGCTCGCGCGCCAGTTCGGAAGCCCCGACGCGCCCGACCTGCCCACGCTTTCGCCGGAGTACTTTCCCGACCTCGCCGCGTTCACGCGGCGCTGCTTCCGGGAGCTGTTCACTCGCCTCCCTTCGCGCAGCATGCTGGTGCTGGACAACTGTCACGCGGCCGCAAGCGACACGTTCCATCTCTTGCTGCGCTGCGCATGCCACGAGCTCCCGCCCGACATCAGCCTGGTCGCGATCAGCCGATCGCGCCGGCCCGGCGAGCTTGCGCAGCTCGTCGCCAGCCGCGCCGTGGCGGAGATCGCGTGGGACGAACTGCGCTTCCAGCCGGACGAAGCCGCAGCGCTGGGGCGCGGCCTGGGGGTGCAAGATCCACGCTTGATCGATGCATGGGTGACGCGGTGCAACGGCTGGGCCGCAGGTCTGGTGCTGCTCGCCACGCGCGCCGAGCGCGAGCCCGCGGCCGCGGGCGGGGGCTTCCCGGACAACCGGGACCTGTTCGAGTACTTTGCCACGGAGCTTCTCGCGGCGATGCCGCAGAGCGAGCGCGAGATCATGCTCGCCACGGCGCTGCTGCCGCAGATGACGGCGGCCATGGCAGGCGAGCTCTCCGGTGCACCCGGTGCGGGCGAGTTGCTGCAGTCGTTGCACCGGCAGCAGTACTTCACCGACCGCATGGAGGGCAGCGAGCCGGTCTACCGGTTCCACGACCTGTTCCGCGACTTCCTGCTCGCGCGGCTGGAGGAAGGCACCACCCCGCAGCACCTGCGGATGCTGCGCACTCGTGCCGCCCGCATCCTGCAGGCGAGGGATCAGCCCGACGAGGCGCTGCGGCTGTTCCGCCTCGCCGGCCAGTGGCCGGATGTCGCGCGGCTCGTGCGCAGCCACGCCGACATGCTGCTCGACCGGGGTCAGTGGCGAACGTTGAACGAGTGGTTGGACGGCCTGCCGCAGGCGATCCTCGATGCCGATCCATGGCTGCTCTACTGGCGCGCGCAGGCCCTGCTCATGCTCGATGTCCCCGCATCGGGATGCCTGGCACGGCGGGCCCACGAGGGGTTCCTCCGCGACGGCGACGGCGAAGGGCAGGTGCACGTGATCGCACTGCTGATCGACGTCCACTGGCTGATCGGCGAGGCCAATCCGGACTGGTGCGATCCGGCATGGGTGAAGGTGCTCGAGGGATACCTCGCCCAGCCCGGGAGCCTTCCCGCGGCAGTCGAACCGCGGGTGAGTGACGCCTTCGCCCAGCTCATCCTGTGGGGCGGGATGCGCAGCTCCCACATGGAATCCGTCGCGGACAGGCTGGAGGCCTCGCTCCACTGCGACTCGCTGCCGTGGGGCCAGCGCATCCTGGCCTCGCTGATGAGCCTGGTCTACGCGATGGCCGATGCCGACGTCGAGCGCGGACGCCGCATCAGCACGCTGATGGCAGAGCATCTCGAGGAGCCGGAGTGCTCCCCGGTCAGCCGCATGTGGGCGGCGAAGATACTGGCACGCTGGCACTTCTACGCCGGGGAATGGGAGGCGTCGGTGCGGTATGCCGCGCGCGGCCGGGTCCTGGCCTCACACTGCCGGCACCCCACCCAGGCGGTCGACTCCGCACACACGCAGGTGAGTGCCCTGTGCATGCTGGGCCGCTGCCAGGAGGCGCGGGCGATCGTCGCCACACTGGACGCCGAGGCCGGACCGCCTTACTCGACCGGACAGGCGCATCGCGCGCATGCATTCCTGGCCGCTCACACGGGTGCGCTGGAGCGCGCCGCGCAGCACCAGCAGCGAGCGACTGACCTGATCACTGGAGTGGGCTGTCGATGGGGCGTGGCGGAAACCACCCTGCTCCAGGCGATCTTCCATATCTCCGCGGATCAACTTGCGGCGGGAACTGCCGCGCTGCGCGACGCGGAAGAGCGCTTCACGCGTTCGCACCTGCGCTTCCAGGAGTCGCTGCTCCATCTCGCCCATGCCGACTTGCACCTGCGGCAAGGCGATCGTGCCCTGGCCCTGCAGCGGCTGCGTGCCGCACTGATCGCCGCCCACAACCCGGTCATGGCGGCTGCGCTGCTCTGGGCCGGCTGGCTGCTGCCCCGGCTGCTCGCCATCGCACTCGAGGAAGGGATCGAACCGGACTTCACCCGCCACCTGATCCGCCGGTTCGACCTGCCGCCCGACGCACCGACCAATCAGGCCTGGCCATGGCACGTGCGCATCCGGGCCCTGGGAACCTTCCAGGTGCTGGTGGAGGATCGACCGACGGTCGCGAAGGGCCGTCCCAACTTCCGCCTGCTGGAGTTCCTCAAGGCGATCGTGGCGGCGGGCGGCCGGAACGTCAGCGCCATCACGCTGGCCGAGTGGCTGTGGCCGGACTCCGAAGGCGATGCAGCGCAGAACAATCTGAAGGTGAGCCTGCACCGGCTGCGCAAGTTCCTCCGGCACGACCGCGCCGTGACCATTCACGACGGCAAGGTGTCGCTGAACCCGAACCTCTGCTGGCTCGATACCTGGGCCTTCTCCGCCGCGCCGACGGGTGCTCGCGGCGAGCCGCAGTCGTGCCCGGACCGCCTCTGCCTGTACCGCGGGCACTTCCTCGACCAGGAGTCGTTCCCCTGGGCCCTGTCCGAGCGCGAGCGGCTGCGCGCGCGCTTCCATCGCGAGGCGCTCGCCCGCGCCGATCTGCTCGCTGCGCAGGGTGCGTGGAGCGAGGCCGCCGGGGCGCTGCGCGCGCTGATCGAGATCGATCCGACGTTCGAGCCGTTCCACCTACGCCTCATGCAGTGCCTGGCCAGGGCCGGCCGCTACGGCGAGGCAACCGAGGCGTATCGCCGCTGCGAGCGAACCCTGCGGGACGCACTGGGCGTCGCACCGTCGCGGGACACGCAATCGGCCTATCGCAGCCTGCGCGACCAGCCCGAGGAGGTGGCACGATGACCCGTTCGGCATCTCTGGCCCGGTCCGCGCTGCTCGCGCTGCTCGTGGCAGGCGCAGCACACCCGCAGGGCAAGGCCTACGGTCCTGGCGTGACGGACACCGAGATCAGGATCGGCGAGACCATGCCCTACAGCGGCCCGGCCTCGGCCTACTCGACCTGCGGCATCGCGCACCAGCGCTTCTTCCAGGCGCTCAACGACCAGGGCGGCGTGAACGGGCGCAAGATCCGCCTCATCAGCCTGGACGACGGCATGGTTCCCGCCAGGACCGTCGAGCAGGTGCGCCGGCTGGTCGAGCACGATCAGGTGCTGCTGCTCTTCGGCATCCTCGGACCCGGAGGGCTCTCGGTCCTGGATTATGCCGATCGCAAGAAGGTTCCGTTCCTGTTCCCGTCCGGCGCAGCGTTGCAGTTCCACATGCCCGCCCGGCATCCCTGGACCATGGGCTGGGTGCCGACCTTCGAGTTCGAGGGCCGCGTGTATGGACGCTACATCCTGCGCAACCGACCCGATGCACGGATCGGGGTGCTTTGGGAAGACGACGACATGGGCCGCGAGCAGGTTGCCGGCCTGCGCAAGGAACTGGGGGACAAGGCCGACCGCATGCTCGTCGGCGTCGAGAGCTACCTGCTCACCGATCCCACGGTCGACTCGCAGATCATCGCGCTGAAGAGCAAGGGTGCGGACACCATCGTGAACCTTGCCACGCCGAAGTTCGGTGCGCTGGCGATCCGCAAGGTCCACGACCTGGGCTGGAAGCCGCTGCATATCCTCACCTACACCGCAGCCTCGGTCGGCGCCACGCTGAGACCCGCCGGACTGGACAAGTCGGTCGGCCTGGTCTCGGCCTACTTCGGCAAGAGCCCGACCAATCCGGCCGTGCAGAACGAGCCCGACGTGCAGGAGTACCTGGCCTGGAAGGCCAGGTACTACCCGGAGGGCGACGTCAACGATGGGTGCATCGACTACGCCTACATGCAGGCGCACCTGCTGGTGGCGGTCCTGAAGCAGGCCGGCAACGATCTGACTCGGGAGAACGTGATGCGGCAGGCACGCAGCCTCAAGGGGGTGCGCATCCCGCTCCTGCTCCCGGAGATCACCATCGACACCAGCCCGACGGACTACCGCCCGATCGAGTCGATGCGCTACATGCGCTTCAACGGGCGCGGCTGGGAATACTTCGGCGAGGTCATGACCGAGTCGGCACGCTAGCCCCGGCTCAGCCCAGGCGCGGATAGTCGGTGTAGCCCTCGACACCTCCGCCATAGAAGGTCGCGCGGTTGTACGGCGTGAGTGCCGCGCCGCGCCGCACGCGCTCGGGCAGGTCGGGATTGGAGATGAAGAAGCGGCCGAAGGCGATGGCATCGGCCAGCCCCTTCGCCACCGTATCCTCCGCGGTGTCGGGCTTGAAGTTGCCTGCCGTGATCAGCACCCGGCTCCAGAGCGGCCGGAACAACTCGCAGGCCGAGGGGACGTTCTGGTGATCGACTTCCTTCTGCCCCGCCCCGCTCGCGCGCGGCTCGATCAGGTGGAGGTAGGCCAGGCCCAGCCGGTCGAGCTCCCTGACCAGGTGGCTGTACAGCGGCATCGGCTCGGCCTCGCCGCTGTCGTTGGCGATCCCGAAGGGCGAGAGGCGGATGCCGACCCGCTCCGGCCCCCATACACCGGCGACCGTGCGCGCCACTTCCAGAGGCAGGCGGCAGCGGTTCTCGATCGAGCCGCCGTACTCGTCCGTGCGCCGGTTGCTGCGGCTTTGCAGGAACTGCTCCAGAAGGTAGCCGTTGGCGCCATGGATCTCGACCCCGTCGAAGCCTGCAGCCTGCGCGTTGCGGGCCGCCTGCTCGTAGCTGTGCAGCAGGGCGGGGATCTCCTCGCGCAGCAGGGCGCGCGGCGTCGGGAACGGCTCACGCTTGAAGTCGGCCGTCATGGCAAGCCCCTCGGCGGCCACCGCCGAAGGGGCAACCGGCAGCGCACCACCGAGCTGGTGCGAAGGATGGGAGATGCGGCCGACATGCCACATCTGGAGGAACACCGTGCCGCCCTCGGCATGGATGGCTTCGGTGACGCCTTTCCAGCCGGCGACCTGCTCGGCCGAATGGATCCCCGGCGAGGCTGGCACGCCCTGCCCTTCCGGCGTCACCTGCGACGCCTCCGTGATGATCAGGCCCCCGCGGGTGGCCCGCTGCCGGTAGTACGCGGCATTGAGGGCATTGGGGACATTGCCCGGCGTGGTCGCGCGCATGCGCGTGAGCGGCGCCATGGCGATGCGATGGGCGAGCGTGTAGGGGCCCAGCTGCAGCGGCTGGAACAGGGCGGTGACGGTCATGGGATCCTGAGGTTCTGGTGCGGGAACAGGCCGGGGCGCGCAGGCTTCCGGGGCAGCACCGGGGGCCTGTGGTCGCGATCGTGCGACAGGTCAGCCCGGCCGGGCGCAACGGTAGCACACACGCCAATGCCATGGATCGAGGGCAACCCTCAACCCGTGCCGCCCGCGGCCGAAAACCCTCATGACTGCGGGCTCCAAACCGCAGCGGAGACCGCCCTTGACCAGCCCCCCCGCCTCCCCCCCGGCCCAACCCGTCCAGGCCACGTCGCAGCACAGCGCGCTCGCGGCGCTCACGGATGCCGACAAGGACCGGGTGGTGGTGCTGCAGCGCGCGATCCTGGAAGCCGCAAGCCGCGGCGACGCCCCCCTCGAGATCGTCAACCAGGTCTGCCGCCTGGAGGAAGAACTGCTCCCCAACGCGGTCGCCTCGGTCATGCTCCTGGACGAGGCCACGCAGACGCTGAACGTCTACGCCGCACCGAGCATCCCCCCCAGTGCCATCGCCCGCCTGAACGGGCTGCGCCCGGGCCCGGGTGCGGGCTCGTGCGGCAACGTGGTGTTCCGGCGCGAGCCGGTGTTCGTCTGCGACACCCTCGCCGATGCCCGCTGGGACGACCTGCGGCAGTTCGCCCTCGACTTCGACCTGATGGCCTGCTGGTCGGTGCCGATCCGTGGCGTCGGGGGCGCCATCCTGGGCACCTTCGCCCTGTCCAGCTTCGAGCGCCGCACGCCGGACCCGTTCCACCGTGCCCTGCTCGACATCGGTGCCGCGGTGATCGGAATCGTGCTCTCGCGCAGCCGCGAGGGCGACCGCCTCCGCCTGCTCGGCCAGGTGTTCGACAGCAGCCGTGACGGCATCATGATCACCGACGAGACGATGCACATCGTGTCGGTCAACCCCGCCCTTGCCCGGACCACCGGCTACGGCGAGGCGCAACTGCTCGGCCAGACCCCGGCGTTCCTGTGGTCTGCACGCCAGCCCGACGTGAGCCGCGCGATCTGGGAAGGACTCGTGCGGGACGGACACTGGCAACACGAGGTCTGGAACCGCCGCGCCAACGGCGAGGAATATCCGGCGCTGCTGAGCGTGTCTGCCGTGCGTGACGGCGAGGGCCGCGTCACCCATCACGTGGGCTTCCTGCTGGACATCTCCGAGCGCAAGGCGGCCGAGGAGAAGATCGCGTTCCTCGCCTACCACGATCCGCTCACGCGCCTGCCCAACCGCCTGCTGGCCCGCGAGCGCCTGGAACTGGCGATCGCGCTGGCCGGGCGCAGCGGGCGCAAGGTGGCGCTGCTGTTCTTCGATCTCGACGACTTCAAGATGATCAACGACTCGCTCGGCCATGTGACCGGCGACGGGTTGCTCAAGGCGGTCGCCGAGCGGCTCCTGCGCTGCATCCGCGAGGGCGACACGCTGAGTCGGGTGGGCGGCGACGAGTTCCTGCTGGTGCTCGGCGACGCCACCAGCGTGGATGACGTCAGCACGGCCGCGCAGAAGATCGTGGCCGAGCTGACCGCCCCCTTCGATGTCGAGGGCAATGAGCTCACCACCAGCGTGTCACTGGGCATGGCGGTCTATCCCGACGACGGCCCGGACTTCGACACGCTGCTCAAGAAGGCCGACACGGCGATGTACAGCGCGAAGGAAGCGGGCCGCAACACCTATCGCTTCTACACCCGGCAGATGAATGTTGACGCGGTGGAGCACCTGCGCCTGCGTACCGGCCTGCGCCAGGCGCTGGAGCAGGGACAGTTCGTGCTGTACTTCCAGCCCCAGGTCGAGCTGGTCACGGGGCGCATGGTCGGGGCCGAGGCCCTCATCCGCTGGGAGCATCCCGAGCTGGGCCTGCTGGCGCCGGCCCGCTTCATCGGCATCGCCGAGCAGAGCGGACTGATCGTGCCGATCGGCGAGTGGGTGCTGCGCGAGGCCTGCCGCCAGGCCGCAGCCTGGCATGCGCAGAGCGGACGCGCCGACCTGGTCTGCGCGGTGAACCTCTCCGCACGGCAGTTCCGCCGCAACGATCTGGAGCGCAGCGTGGCGGGTGCGCTCGCCGACTCCGGGCTGGAGCCGGCCTGCCTCGACCTGGAGCTCACCGAGTCGATCCTGATCCAGGACACCGAGCACGTGCTGGCGACGGTGAAGCGCCTGAAGGCGCTGGGAGTCCGCCTGTCGATCGACGACTTCGGGACCGGCTACTCCAGCCTGTCCTACCTGAAGCGCTTCGCGGCGGACAAGCTGAAGATCGACCGCTCCTTCGTGCGCGGGATGGCGGAGGACCCGAACGACGCGGCGATCGTGCGCGCCATCATCCAGATGGCACGCAGCCTCGGCCTGCAGACCATCGCGGAGGGTGTCGAGAACGACCGCGTGCGCGAGCTGCTGCTTGTCCAGCAATGCGACCAGGCCCAGGGCTTCCACTTCGCCCGGCCGCTGCCGGGCCCCGAACTGCTGCACTACGCCCGCCGTGAGCGGGCGGGCGCCGCGGGCTGACCCGCGTCGGGTCGACGGCGGAAAGCGACCGGGCCCACGGTCTTGTCGCGCCCGGAGCCCGTCGAGGTGCCCGGGCCTGCCGCGCGATCCGGGCCGCCTGTCCCCCCGCGGGACTGGTCCCCGAGCGCATGCTGAGCGAGAATCGCGCTTCCCATGCGTAGCCGATTCCGATCGTCCAGCCGCAACCCGGGCGGCCGGACCCGCAGATGTCGCGCCCATCGCACAGCCGTCCACCGGATCGCGTGAGCCCACGGCCTCGACCGGCGCAGCCATGACGGTCCCCGTCGGTGACGCCATCACCCTGGCCCTGGCGGTCGCGGCCATCGCGCTCGGCATGGTCCTCAACCGGGCCATCCCGCTGTTCGGCCGGCTGTTCATCCCGCCCGCCGTGAGCGGCGGGCTCACGGTCGCCATCGCGCTCGAACTGCTTCGCCGCACGTACGGCTACGACGTCACCTTCGCCAGCGACCTGCGCAACCTGCTGCTGCTGGTCTTCTTCGCCTCGCTGGGCTTGTCCGCCCGGTTCCGCCTCCTGCGCTCGGGCGGGTGGGCGGTTGGACTGATCTGCCTGATGATCATGGTCACCATCGTGCTGCAGAACGTCATCGGCATCGCGGTGGCGAGCGCTTTCGGGATCCCCAACGCCCTTGGCCTGTTCTTCGGCAGCATCGCCTACCTGGGCGGTCACGGCAGCGTCGCGGCGTGGGCGCAGTCGGCCGAGGCCGCCAATCTCGGCCCGGCATTCGAGATCGGCATCGCGAGTGCCACGCTGGGCCTCATCGCAGGCGGGCTGGTCGGCGGGCCGGTGGCGAGCTTCCTCGACCGGCGCCCCGCGCGCGAGCGAACCGTGCCGGACAAGCCGGCGCTGACGCCGCCGGCCGCCAGCGAAGGGCAGATCCTGGCCCCGGAGTCCACCGACCGCTGGCTGCTTTCCCTCCTGATGATCGCGGCCTGTCTGGTAGGTGGAGAACTGCTCGGCCGCGCCGCCACGGCGGTTGGATTCCCGCTCCCCGCGTTCCTCACCGCACTGCTCGCTGCAGTCGTGCTCACCAATGCGGCCGACCTCATCGGTCATCCGCTCGACCTTCCGCGCACGGACCTCGTCGGCACGCTCGCACTGCGCATCTTCCTCGCCATGAGCATGCTGGGCCTCGCGTTCGGCACGCTGGGCACCTACCTCTGGCCGCTGCTGCTGGCGCTCGCGGCGCAGACGGCAGTCACCGCTCTCGTCGCCATGCTGCTGATCTACCGCGTGCCGGGCGGCGGGCACGAGGGCGCGGTCGCCGCAGGCGGCTTCATCGGCTTCGCGCTGGGAGCAATGCCGGTGGGCATCGCCACCATGAAGCGCGTGGTCGAGCGCAGCGGGCCGGCACCGCGCGCCTACGTGGTGGTCACCCTTGCGGCCGCGCTGTTCCAGGACAGCGCCAATGCCATCCTGGTGCGGGTCTTCTTCTGGCTCGTCGGCGCACCCTCATGACGATCCCGGCGCGCGGTTTCCGCTAAGCTCGCCGATCGCCCATCGGAGCTTCCTCATGCCTACATCACAGCTGTCCGGCGTCGCAGTCGTCACCGGAGGCGCGAGCGGCATCGGCGCCGCCTGCTGCCGCGAGCTCGCGGCGCGCGGGGCGCGCATCGCGGTGCTCGACCGCGACGGCCGTGCGCAGGCCGTCGCGCGCGAGGTGAACGGCCGCGCCTGGCTCGGCGACGTTGCCGACCAGGCCGCGCTGGAGCGCTGCGCCGAGTCGATCGAGACCGAATTCGGCCCGGTGGAGATCCTGGTCAACAGCGCCGGGGTGATCCAGGTGCCGTACACGCCGCAGCGCCTGCCGATGGAAAACTGGGACGAGGTGGTGCGGGTGGACCAGCGCGGAACCTACGTGGCCTCGCTGGTGTTCGGCGCGCGCATGGTCGGCCGGCGTCGCGGCAGCATCGTCAACATCGCATCGATCGCCGGAATGCGCTCGATGCCGCTGCATGCGTACGCACCGGCGAAGGCAGCGGTCATCTCCATGACCGAATGCCTGGCGGCCGAATGGGGGCCAGCGGGTGTGCGCGTGAATGCGGTCTCCCCCGGCTACACACGCACGCCTGCACTGCAAGCCGCGATCGACAAGGGCGAGCGCGACGTGTCCGCGCTCGCGGGCAACTCCGCGCTGGGTCGGCTGGTGGAACCGCTGGAGATCGCCCGGGCGGTCGCCTTCCTCGCCGGGCCCGATGCCGCGGCCATCACCGGCGCCAACCTGCCGGTGGACTGCGGCTGGCTGGTAGCCGGCTCGTGGCACACCTATGGCGGCCTGCGCAAGCCCGGGTGATCCACCCTACAGGACTTCGTGGACGTCGTAGGTCGGACCGCTCGGCTCGCGGCGCCCGGTGGCGACCGCCACGATGCGGTTGAGCCAGTCGTACTTCGGCGAGGCGGTCTCGAATACCGGCGTGGTGCGGAAATAGTAGCTGGCCGGATCCACCGGCTCGCCCCGGTTCAGCCGCGCGATCACATCCGCGGGGCCATGGCGCAAGCCGCGGTAGGTCATGTAGATCAACTGGCCGTCGTCGGTCTCGAGCGTGAGCCGGACGTCGAGCACCAGCACGCCATCGGGCCGCAGCAGCAGCCAGTCGCCGCCGGGACTTGGCTGGATCGTGCCGTTGAGCCGCTCTCCCTGGAAGCGTCCGCCGCTCACGGTGGCGATGCGGCGGTGGCCATTCGGCGTGGCGCCGAGGTCCACGACGCGCGGCACGTCGATGACGACGGTGAACAGATGACGGGTCTGGATCATGGCGACGCCTGTGGCAGGAGCTGGGTCGCTAATGGTAACGCGTCGCCAGCAGTGCCGGCGGCGGCCCGGGCGGAGGCCGCGAGACCGGTCCCGCCGCGGGGAGCTCGAGGCCGCCCGCGCATCCACCAGGCCACCAGGGTGGAACCCGCAGCACGCCCTGGGGAAAGCCGCGGGGTGACCTGCTAGTTGCGCGTGTACACGATCTTCATCGTGCCGCCTTCGCAGCTGCCCACGACCTTCCGGTCACCGACCTGGTCGTTGGGCAGCGCGTCCAGGGTGTAGTTCTTCACGCCCTTGGCATCGAGCTTCGCGGCGATCCCCGCCTTGACTTCGTCGCACGGGGTGCCGGCATATGCCATGGGACTGATCAGCAGCGCAAGCGCGGGAAGGATGCTGGGCTTCATCGTTGCTCCTGGGTGACAGTTGGAGGATCGAATCCCCGGGCGTGCAGGCTGGGGCACACCAGCGGGGACCTGGCGGATCAGAGCTGCTGTGATGAAGCAAGTTTCCGGCCGCGGCCCGCCCGGTCGCACGGCGCCGGTGGTCCGCTCCTTGCAGACACCGCGGGTCCATGCATACGGCAAGTCGCATCGCCGGCACCGCATCCGCACCCAACCCGCGGCGCCGGCCGTGGGCTCGCTCCCCTGCGCAGCTATACTGGGTCCCTCCCTACCCTCGAAGCGAGTGCCGCATGCCTGCCCGACTTGCGCCGCTGCTGGCGCTGCTGTTCGCCGCTCCCGCCTGGAGTGCCTGGACCCTGGTGACCGAGGCCGGGCCGGGGAACGTCTACGCCGACCCGGCCACGCTTTCCCGCAGCGGCGACCTGGTCCGCATGGCATGGCTGCTCGACTACCGCAACTTCCAGCGCATGGTGGAGGTCGGCTACTGGTCGAAGCAGGCGGTGAGCGAGTTCGACTGCGCACAGCGGCGCACGCGCAACCTGTCGGTGTCGCTGCGTGCGGAGCACATGGGCCAGGGCCCGAGCCACTACGACGACGACACCGTCCGCGAATGGGAAGCGGTCGAGCCCGACGGCGTGACCGGGAAGCTGTGGCAGGCGGCCTGCGGAAAGTAGCGATGCGCACGCTGGCCCGACTGTTCGACAACAACCGCCGCTGGGCGAGCGAGATCACCGAGCGCGATCCGGACTTCTTCGCCAAGCTGGTGAGCCAGCAGTCGCCGGATCATCTGTGGATCGGCTGCGCGGACAGCCGCGTGCCGGCCAACGAGATCGTGGGACTGCTCCCCGGCGAGCTGTTCGTCCACCGCAACGTCGCCAATGTGGTGGTGCACACCGACCTCAACTGCCTGTCGGTACTGCAGTACGCGGTCGACGTGCTCGACGTCGAGAACGTCATCGTCTGCGGCCACTACGGCTGCGGCGGCGTGCAGGCGGCGCTGCGCAACAGCCGGATGGGCCTCATCGACAACTGGCTGCGGCACGTTCAGGACGTGGCCCGCGAGCACGACGCCGAGCTCCAGCGCCTGGCGGACGAGAGCCAGCGCGTCAACCGGCTGTGCGAGCTCAACGTCATCGCGCAGGTCCTGCACGTGGCCGAGACCACCGTGATGCAGGACGCTTGGGCCCGCGGCAAGAAGGTCGAGATCCACGGCTGGATCTACGACCTGCACGACGGGCTGCTGCGGGATCTGCAGGTCGGCGTCAACGGTCCGGCCGAGATGGCACGGCTGCAGGCGCGCGGGTAGCGTGGCGGCTGCTCCCCGCCTCCAGGGAGCGGCTCAGCGACGGCGCCGCGTACGCATCGCCTTCCGGCAGGTCGCCGGGCAGCAGCGGGCGCTCGGGCAGCGTGTACGAGACATCCCGGTATCGCCCCTCCCGGAACACCCGCAGGCTGACCTTCGCGCCGACCTTCAGGCCGCGGATGACCGCCTGCAGGTTCTCCTCCGAGGTCATCTTCGTCCCGTTGACGCTCACCACGATATCGCCGCCGAGGAGGATCGACTCCTCGCCGAGGGTGAGCTCGATCTCCCCGCCGCGCAGCTCGGCCTTCTCGGCCGGGCTGCCGGGCTCGATCACCTCGACCAGCAGCCCCTCGACCAGCGGCACCTGCAACAGCTTGCGCAGCTCGGGCTGGATGAGCTGTCCGTGGAACCCGAGCCAGGGGCGGATGATGCGCCCGTCCTTGATCAGCGCCGGGATACTGGTTCGCGCGAGGTTGATCGGTACGGCGAAGCCGATGTTCTGCGCATCGCTGGCAATGGCGGTGTTCACCCCGATCACCTCGCCGCACCGGTTGAGCAGCGGGCCGCCGGAGTTGCCTGGGTTGATCGCCGCGTCGGTCTGGATCAGCGCTTCCATCGACAGCATCGGCGCGTCGGGGAGGGTGCGGTTCACGCCGCTGACGATGCCGCGGGTCACCGTCTGGTCGAGGCCGAGCGGGTTGCCGATCGCCACCACCTCGTCCCCGGGTCTGACCTGGTCGGAGTCGGCGAATCTGAGCATGGGCAGCGAGCCGCCCTTCGGCCGCTGGATCTGGATCACGGCCAGATCGTAGATGGGATCGGCTCCGACCAGGCGCGCGCGCTCCGTGGTGCCATCGTCGAGCGTGACGAGCATGGTCTGCAGGCCGAACACCACGTGCGAGTTGGTCAGGATCAGCCCGCTCGCATCGAACAGGAAGCCGGAGCCCAGCCTCCTGGTCACGCGGTCGGTCTGCCGGTACGGGTTGATCGACTGCCCGGTGATGCGCACCACGGCGGGCGAGGCGTGCTCGTACACCGTGCGCACGGTGTCGGTGCACGCCGCGGTCCTGGCGTCAGGCGCGGCCTGCGCACACCCGCTGCACGCGAGCAGGCAGCCAAGCCAAGCGAGGAGGCGGAGAGGATCGATCATGCGGGCACGACGATGCGCGGGCGATGGCAGGAGGACCGGACTCTGGACACGGACGGCGCGCCTGCGTCGGAGGGCACTCTAGCACACGCGCCAGGACGCACGCAGCCGGATTGGGATGCCGCCGGCAAGGGCGGCGGGCCTATAATCCACCGCGCAACCACGCGTTGCCGCCCTGTCATTCACGGCACCTCGCCCACTTGACCGATCCCGCCCGGCTGTCGCCTTCCGCCCCCGCGCCGGCCCGCACGCTCTGCACGGACTGCGGCATCTCCCGCACCTCGGACCCCAAACGCTGCGGGCGCGCCTGCCAGTTCATCAAGCTGGACTATCCGGCGCTGGAAGCGCGCGTGCACGGCCGCGCCCGCGATCCGCTGCGGCCCGACGAGATCTTCTTCGGCCCGTTCCGGCGGATGCTGCGCGCAGCCCTCGCGCCGCCGCTGCCGGGCGCGCAGTGGACCGGCATCACCACCCGGCTGGCTGAACGGCTGCTCGAGACCGGAAGCGTCGATGCCGTGCTCACCATGGCGCCCGATCCCGGCGACCGCTGGCGCCCGGTGCCGGTGCTGGTCACCTCGGCGCACGACATGGCCGCGTGCCGCGGGATGCGCATGGGCCACGCGCCGCTCCTCGCGCTGCTAGAGCCCGCCCGCGCGCGCGGCTACCGGCGGCTGGCCGTGATCGGGATCCCATGCCAGGTCTACGCGCTGCGCGCGCTCGAGGCCGAGCTGGGTCTGGAACGCCTGTACGTGATCGGCACGCCCTGCTCGGACAACACCACCACGGAGCGCTTCCATCGCTTCCTCGAAGTCATCGGCAAGGCCATCGAAGCCGATCCCCAGTCCATCACCTACCTCGAGTTCCGCGCGGACTATCACGTCGAGCTGCGCTTCGCCGATGGCCGCGTGCGGGCCATTCCGTTCCTGATGCTGCCGCTCTCCGAGCTCCCGCCGGACTTCTTCCCCCTCACCTGCCGCACCTGCGTGGACTACACCAACGTCCTGGCCGACATCACCATCGGCTACATGGGGGGCGAGGGGGAACAGTGGCTGCTGGTGCGCAACCAACGCGGCGAAGCGCTGCTCGATCTGCTGGGCGACGAGGTGCGGGTCTCGACGCCAGGCAGTGCCGGCAAGCGGCGCGGACCGGTCACCGGATTCCTGAAGAATACCGAGCGTGCGGCAGGCGGCCTGCCCCTGCGCCGGATGCCGCAGTGGCTGCGCCCGATCATCGGCTGGCTGATGCCCAGGGTCGGTCCGCGCGGCCTCGAGTTCGCCCGGGCCCGCGTAGAGATGAAGGCGCTCGAGACCGTGGTGCACCTGCGCCGCGAGCTGCCCCGGCGCATGAAGAACATGGTGCCCGCGCACGTGTGGGCGCTGGTCGAGCCCTACGGCCTGAAGCCGGAAGAGGACGAGCGCGGCAACCGCTAGGTCGCCCGGGCTGCCCGCTCCTGCTCGATCAGCACCCGCCGCAGGATCTTGCCCGACGGCGACTTGGGGATCGCGTCGACGATGGCGATGCGGCGGATCTTCTTGTACGGGGCGACGTGCTCCGCCACGAACGCGAGGATGGCGTCGGGCTCGGCTGCGCCCTTGAGCACCACGAAGGCCTTGGGCACCTCGCCCGACTCCTCGTCCGGACTGGGAATGACCGCGGCATCGGCCACCGCGGGGTGACGCAGCAGCACCGCCTCGAGCTCGGCCGGGGCGATCTGATACGCGTTGTGCTTGATCAGTTCCTTCAACCGGTCGACGATGAAGAAGTCGCCCTCCTCGTCCACATAGGCGATGTCGCCCGTGCGCAGCCACCCGTCCGCGGTCAGCGTTTCGCGCGTCGCGTCCGGCCGCTCGAAGTAGCCACGCATCACGATCGGGCCGCGCATCCAGAGCTCACCGCGCTGACCGGGCCCCAGATCGGCGCCGGTCTCGACATCGACGATGCGCGCCTCCATGTTGGGCCAGCACCGGCCGACCGATCCGATCTTCTTGGTGCCACCGGCCCGGATGCTCAGCGATGCTCCGGTGAACTCGGTCATGCCGAAGCCCTGGAGGATCTCGCAGCCCAGCCGCTCCGCACAGGCACGCTCCACTTCGGCGCCCAGGGGTGCCGCTCCGGAGAAGATCTCGCGCACGCTGGACAGGTCGTACTGGTCCACCGCCGGATGCTTGGCCAGGCCCAGCACGATGGGTGGCACCAGTGGGGCGACGTTGACCCGGTAACGCTGCAGGCACTCGAGGAACTGCACGAAATCGAAACGCGCCATCGAGATCAGCGTGCCACCGCAGCGCAGTCCGTGCAGCAGGATCAGCATGAGGCCGTAGATGTGGAAGAACGGCAGCACGGCGAGCACCACCTCGCCCGGGGCGCTATCCATCAACACCTGCGCCTGCTGCAGCTGGGCCACCATGTTGCGGTGCGTAAGCATGACGCCCTTCGGCACCCCGCTGGTGCCGCTCGAGTAAGGCATTGCAGCCAGGTCTTCCCGCGGGTCGACCCGCACCTCGGGCGCCGGACCCGGAGCTGCCAGCAGGTCCGCGAACGGCGTGGCACCAGGCGCCTCTCCGATCACGAAGATCTCCTGCACCTGCGTGCCACGCGCAGCCTCGATGCAGCGCTCGGCCAGCGCGGGAATGGTCAGCAGGAACTGCGCGCGGGTCTCGCGCAGCTGGCGGGCAATCTCCTCGGCAGTGTAGAGCGGGTTCATGGTGGTGGCGATCCCGCCGGCGCGGTAGAGCCCGAGCAGCGCGGTGGCGTACTCGGGCACGTTCGGACTGCAGATGGCCAGGATGGTGCCCTTGCGGAAGCCGCGCCCCGCCAGGCCGGCGGCCAGCCGCTCCACGTCGCGCAGGAGATCGGCATAGGACAAGGTCCTGCCGCTGGGCCCGTCCACGATGGCGGCACGCTGGCCGAACTCGGCGAAGCGCTGCATGACCACTTCGCATACGTTCAGGTCGGGAATGTCGACATCGGGATGGCTGCTGCGGTAGATCATCCTGCCCTGCCCTGGGATCGGTTGGTGGCGGGTAGACTACACGAGAACACGAACCGCATGAACGACTCCCGATGGACGCTGCCGACCCTGCAGGACCGCCGCCCGCCCCGGTGCGACGGGTGCCGCTGCGCCAGCCCTTCGTGTGGCTGGCCCTGGGGTGGCACGACTTACGCCGCACCTGGCGCGCGGGCCTGCTGCACGGGGCCCTGGTGTGCGCGGGCGCGTGGATCATCGCCGCCATCACGCTGCGGCACTGGTACCTGCTGCCGGGTGCATTCTCCGGCTTCCTCCTGGTTGGACCGATCCTCGCCACCGGCCTCTACGAGCTGAGCCGCAGGCTGGAGGCAGGCCAGCCCGCGGGGCTCGGCGATGCGATCCATGCGTGGCGGCGCGGCACGCGGCCGCTGGTATGGCTGGGCCTGATCCTCATGCTCGCCGGCACTGCGTGGGTGCTGGTGTCGGCCGTGCTGTTCGCGCTGTTCGTGCACGCCCCCATAGCCGGCCTGCACGACGTGCTGCGGCATGTCGTGCTGTCGGAGGGGTCCAACCTGTTCCCGGTCTGGATCACGCTCGGCGGGCTGGGTGCGGCGCTGGTGTTCGCCGTCACGGTGGTGTCCGCGCCGCTGCTGCTCGACCGCGACGTGGACATGCCGCTCGCGCTGCTCACCAGTGTGCGCGCCGTGGGCGAGAACCCCTATCCGATGGTGCTGTGGGCGATGCTCATCATGCTCGCCACCGGGTTGTCGCTGCTCACGCTGGGGCTGGGGTTCGTGCTGGCGATCCCGGTGATCGGCAACGCGACGTGGCACGCCTACCGCGACCTGGTGGACGCCTCCGCACTGCCCGCACGGGCATGACTCGCGCCCGCTGACATGTTCGGCCTCACCGAAGAGCAGATCTCCCAGTTCGGCCTGACCTTCGGGCTGGGCGCGTTCATGCTCTTCATGCTGTTCATCATCTGGGACCTGGCGCGCAAGTCGCAGGCGGGCCGGCTCGGCACGTTCGTGCTGTTCTTCGTGCTCGCCTTCGGCATGTTCGGCTTCGTGGCGAAGCAGATCATCGCCTGGCTGCTCGGCCTGTAGGCCGCGAGGCCTGCCAGGCCGCGAGTGCCCGCCGGGCAGCGCCGCCCTACTGCTCGGCGAGCTTCTTGACGTTGTCCAGGCCGGACTTGTACGCACCGTCGATCAGCTGGAGCACTTCGCCGTCGGTCTTGCCGCTGCCCGGCTTGTTCTCGAAGCGGCCCTGCCACACGATGCGCGCTTTGCCGTCCTTGGTCTTGCCCACCGTCATGCTGGACACGTACTTCACCACCGGAAACGGAGAGTCGCCGACGATCCTGTAGCGGAAGGTCATGCGCTTGTCGCTGAAGGAGAGCAGTTCCTCGTCGAAGCTCTCGCCGCTGCCCAGCGTCAACGTGCGCACCGCGCCGACGGTGTTGTTCTGGCCGGACTTGATCACGTCTCCCTTGAATGCCGGGTGCCACGCGGGCAACGCGTCGTAGTTCTTCACGATCGCCCACACCTTCGCCGGCGGCGCGTCGATGTCGACGATCTGCTCGGCGATGAGGCTCTTGCCGGCGTGGCCGCTCAGGGGCACGAGCAGCGCCAGGGCTGTGGTGAATGCCAGGACCGTCCTCATCGCTCTCCTTCATGTCTCGTGCAGCGCCTATCCGCCGCCTCGGGTGCGGCCCAGTATAAGGGCTTTCGCCGGGACCGAGGCGCGGTCACCGCGCGCGGCCGGCCAGATGGTACGCGGCGTGCCCGCCGGGCAGCGGCCAGTCCGTCACGCAGCCTGCTCCACCGTCATCCGGTCCCCCGCGACCGTGGTGCGCCGCATGTCGCGCGGCTCGTTCTCGTCGAAGCGGCGCACCCGGTGCATGGTCTGGCGGTTGTCCCACATGACCAGGTCGTACTGGCGCCAGGCGTGCGCGTAGACGAACTGCGGCTGGGTCGCGTGCTCGGTCAGATCGCGGATCAGGTCGCGCGCCTCCGGCACCGGCCAGCCCACGATCGTGCCGATGTGCGAGGACAGGAACAGCGACTTGCGGCGCGACACGGGGTGCATCCGCACCAGGCGCTGCAGCACCGGCCTGAACATCTGCTGCTCGGCTTCGCTGAACCCCGTGAAGCCCATCGAGCCGCGCGAGTACAGCAGGGAGTGCTCGCAGACCAGGTCCTCGACCAGCACCTTGGTGTCCTCGTCCAGCGCGTCGTAGGCTGCACGCATGTCGGCGAACTCGGTGTTGCCGCCCCGCTTCGCCACGATACGCGCGGAGAGCAGCGAGTACTTGGCCGGGACGGCGCGGTAGGAACTGTCCGAGTGCCACAGCCGGTTGCCCAGGTTGAACATGCGGCGGCGGTCGCCGCGGTCGAAGGGCCGCCCGGCCTGGTCGAGGTTGGAGACGTCGACCATGCCGTCCTTCAGCCGGTACTCGCTGTCCGTGGTGATGTTGCCGCCGCGGGCGTGCTCGATGCCCCCGAAGCAGCGGGTGAACGCCAGCTGCTCGTCGTCGCTGAGGCGTTGCCCGCGGAACACCAGCACCGCGTACCGATCCATGCCGGCTTCGATTTCCATCACGGCCTGCGGCGAGAGCGGCGCACGCAGGTCGATGCCGGTCACCTCGCCGGCGAAGGTGGGACGCAACGGTTCGATCGCGATGGACATCGGTCTCCTCTGCTACGGGATCCCGGACGGCCACCCTGCTGCACGAGATCGCGGTGGGGCACCGCCGATACCAGCGCGCCGGGCATGCGCAAGCGGCGCTCCCGGTCGAAGGTGAATCTGCACGTCGGGGACCCGTAGTCTGCCACAGCCCCGGTGACCGGCGTGCCCTACCCTGCAGGATAGGATGGCAGGCCGCTCGCAGGGCCTGCCGGTGTACCCATCAAGAGAGGAGGCCAACGTGAACCTGTGCTTCCTGCCCGCCACGCTGCCGCTGTGGGCCAAGCTCGCGGTTCCGGTCGCGATGATCGTGCTGCCGGGCGGATTCCTGATTCCGGCGGTCTGGCTTGCGATCGATCGGCTGCGCGCTGCGAGCCGGGGTGCTGGACCTCCGCAGCCCGCCCTGGACGCCGCACCGCAATGCGGCGGCACCGCCTGGCGAGGGCTTACAGGCCCTGTTCAGAGCACCTGATGATCTGCTCGGTGGTCGGCAATTCGAGGCAACCGCGCAGGTCCTTGTCACGCGCACCTGCACCGTGGGCCATCGCGAGCGTGGGTGCTCCACCGCCGCGCGCCTGGGCGGGCTCCTCCGCGGCCACGGCGCCCGGCGCCTGCCCGTGCGCTGCAGCCACCCCTTGGCTGGTCATCGACTTGATCACTGCCGCCATCTTCACGCCCACCTGGGTGGATGCCGTGGTGAACTCCCCCGCGAGGGCCTCCGAGACCACGCCCATGTACCACTTGCTCGCTTCGCTCTGCTGCAGCTTGAGGTACTCGCCCAGTTCTGCATCACTCGCATCGCGATAGGTGTAGGCCAGCCCGAGCAGCGTGCCCTCGCGGACGGCCGCCGCGAGCCTGGGGCGCTGACTCTCGAGCTTGCGGTCGACCTCGGCGGCGATGCCGGGGTTGCTGGCTGCGCTCACCGCCATGGCCCGCGCGGACGCGAAGGCGATCTCGGTACTCAGGCGGCTGCCGCCAGTGGCTTCGTCGAGCGCCTCGATCAGCTTGCGTCGCTCCGCCGACGGCGCGTGGGCCGCGAGGCCCTTCACGTACGCCTGCATCGCCGGCGACGACAGCTCGGCCGACTCGTAGCCGACCATCTTCTTGCCCACCGGAGTGTCCGCCGCAGCCAGGACCTCGTCCAGCCTCTTCCGGTCGAACCGGGCCTTGAGCCCCTCGCGCACGGCTTTCTGGAAACGCTGGGCGGTGAATTCCTCAGCGAGGATCCGGTCGACCTCGCGCGTGAACGCGGCCGGCACACCGGGGTGCATCCCTGCGGCCTCGCGCGCCCCTTCCATGAACTGCTTCGGCAGGACGTTGATCTGATGGTTCAGTCCGGTCGCGATCAGCACCCGCTCGATCAGCACGTCCGGGTCTGCCGGCGCCTGCTGTTGGGCGTGGCCAGCGGATGCAGTGGCCGATGCGGCGAGCGCGCCCGCCTTGGGCCTGGCATGTGCAGCGGGAGCCTGCGCGGTGCGCTTGACCGGTGCCGGCGCAGGGGCTGCCGCATCCTCGAAGAACTGCTGGTATCCAAACCAGCCGGCTGCCGCGAGGGCGGCAACGCCGCCGACCGCGAGGATGAGCTTGCTCGGTATCGCCATCTTCCCCTCCAGTGCCCGATCATGCCGCCATGGGGCGGTCCCTGATGCGTTATCGGCGTGCGCGGCCGGGATTTGATGCCTGCGAGGGGGCCGGCAGCGCACCCTTGTCGCCGCATGCAGACTTCCCCGAGGGGTGACGCGGCGCATGTTGACGGTGCCGGCACGAGCGACTAGCCTCGCATCGCGCCACGTGAGCGCAGCCGGCTGGGAGGTACCGACATGGGCAACCACGCACTGTGCATCGGGATCAACAACTATCCCGGCACCCACATGGATCTCTCGGGCTGCGTGAACGACGCGAACGACTGGGCCGCGGAGCTCGCCGGCCGCGGCTTCCGCGTCACGATGCTCACCAATGCGCAGGCCACGAAGGCCGCGATGGTCAAGGGATTCAGGTCCGTCATCGGCGGCGCAGCCAGCGGCGACGTCGTGGTCATCACCTTCTCCGGCCACGGCACCTACGTGCCGGACCGCGACGGCGACGAGGTCGACGGCCTCGACGAGGCCCTGTGCCCTTACGACCTGCAGACCCGCGGGTCCGCGCTGCTCGACGACGAGATCCACGAACTGTTCAACGCACGCAAGCCCGGCGTGCGCCTGGTGCTGATCTCGGACAGCTGCCATTCGGGCACCGTCACCCGCGCGGCGGCGCCAGATCCGGATGCGGATGACGCTCCACGGCCCCGGTTCATGCCGATGGGCAACTGGCTTCCTCCCGAGCAGCTGCCGAAAGGGCCGGACGGCAAAGCGATCTCGACCGTGGCTGTGACCCACCCGGCCTCGGCGTTCCGGAAGGGCCTGTCGCGCCAGGCCGGCGACCTGCTGCTGTCGGGTTGCAGGGAGGGGCCGAACAACTTCAGCTACGACGCACGCATCAGGGGGCGCCCCAATGGCGCCTTCACCTACTACGCGCTCAAGGCGCTGAAGCACCTGGAGCCCGGTGCCAGCTATGCCGGATGGCATGCTGCGATCACCCCCGCGCACCTGCCTTCGGCTTCCTATCCGCAGACCCCGCAACTCGTCGGCAGCGCGGCGGCGCGCAAGCGGCAGGTGTTCACCTGAGCCGCATGCGGCGGTACCCGCGCGTGCAGTGCTGCAACGAGAACCGCCAGAAAGGAGAACGGTCATGGCCGGATCGATCCCGCTCACGCTGACCGGACGCGAGGCCGCCGCGCAGCTGCCGCCGAAACTGCAGGGCGCCACGCGCGCGGCCGGGCAGCCCGGGGACCCGTTCCTCCCTCCCGGCTATCTCGTGCCCACCGGCACCTACGACGTCAGTCCCACTGCGCGCAGCACCACCGACGGCGCAGGCGAGAAGCGTCATGACGCCGAGGCCGACGAGATCGTGGTCCTCGAGCTCGCCGACGGCAGCACCTTCATCACCAGCGCGCAGCGGCTGCGCGACACGCTGGCGCTGACCCGGCCGGACCTGCTCGGTCCCGACGGCGAGATCCTGCTGGAGAAGCTGCGCGCCGAGGGCAGCGCGCGACGCGGTGTCCTCACCGACGCTGCCGGCGGGCTGATCAGCAAGGTCTTCACCTTGATCGTCGGCAAGTCGAAGGACGGCATCATCGACGCCGCCGCCGGCGAGCTGAAGAAGCGCGGCATCGACAGCGCCCTGCTCGGCGTCAGCTGGGCCGGCACCAAGGCGCTGATGTGGGCGATCGAGAACAAGCTCGACCGGCAGCCCGGGCGGTTGTACCGCTGGACCGGCGCCACCGGCCGGAGGGAGGACCTGGAGCCGGTCGACCTGGCTGCGAACCCGCCGGACGGGCTCGGCGAACGGCCCATGCTGGTGTTCGTGCACGGCACCGGATCGAGCACGCTCGGCAGCTTCGGTGAGCTGCACCGCGGCGATCCCGACCTGTGGCTCACCCTGGAGCGCCACTATACCGGCGGCATCTACGGCTTCGAGCACCGCACCCTCTCCGAGAGTCCCATCGAGAACGCGATCCAGCTCGCCGCCGCGCTCCCCGCGAGCGCCCGCCTGAGCCTGGTGACGCACTCCCGCGGTGGGCTGGTGGGCGACCTGCTGTGCCTGGACGGTTTCGACGCGCTGATCGATGGCTACCGCTACCCCTTCCCCGGCACCGGCGATGCCGATCCCGCGGAAGCCGAGCGGGTGAAGCACGAGCTCGCCGCTGCGCATGCCGAGCAGCGCGACCGGTTGCGCCGCCTCGCCGCCCTGCTGCGCGAGAAGAAGCTGGTGGTGGAGCGCTACGTCCGCACCGCTTCGCCGGCCAACGGCACCCGCCTCGCCAGCGGCAACTTCGATCTGTTCCTCTCCGGTGTGCTGACGCTGATCGGCGCCGTGCCGTTCTTCTTCGGCAGCCCGTACTACTCGGCGTTCAAGCGCGTGGTCATCGAGATCGCGAAGAACCGCACCAACCCGCACCTGGTGCCGGGCATCGAGGCGATGCTGCCCGACTCACCGATGGCGCGGCTGCTGCGCGACGCGCCGGTGCGTCCGGATTCGAGGATGGCGGTGATCGCCGGCGACATCGAGGGCGGCAACCTGCTCAAGCGCCTGGGTGTGCTGCTCACCGATTTCCTCCTGTTCGACAGCACCGACAACGACCTGGTCGTCGATACCCAGGCCATGCTCGCCGGCATCGCGCCCGCCAGCAAAGCGCGCGTGTTGTTCGACCGCGGTGCGGATGTGTCGCACTTCCGCTACTTCGCCAACCTGGACACCCGCAGCGCCCTGCGCAACTGGCTGACCGCGGACGATCCGGGGGCACTGGACGCCTTCCGCAGCCTCCCCGCGCCCGAGGAGTTCGAGGCTGCGCTGGCCGCTGCCACGCGCCATGCGGTGACAGCCGCCGAACGTCCCGTGGTCGTGGTGCTCCCCGGCGTGATGGGCTCGCACCTCGCCCGCAACGGCAGGGACCGCGTCTGGCTCGACGTGCCCGACATCGCCACCGGGGGCTTGAGCAAGATCGCCTGGGGCAGGAGCGGGGTCGAGGCCGAGGAGCTGTTCGGCATGTTCTACGGCAAGCTCTGCGAGGAGCTCGCGAAGAGCCACCGCGTCGAGCCGTTCCCCTACGACTGGCGCCAGCCACTCGATGTGCTGGCCGAGCGCCTGGGCGAGTTCCTCGACCAGTTGCTCAGGCAGACCACGCAGCCGATCCGCATCCTGGCGCACAGCATGGGCGGGCTGGTGGTGCGCGCGTGCATCTACAAGCGCCGCTCGGTGATGGACGCGGTCATGGCGCGCGACGGCGCGCGCCTGGTGATGTGCGGCACCCCGCACCAGGGCGCGCATTCGATGGTCGAGAACCTGCTCGGCAAGGGCGACACGCTGCGCACGCTGGTGCGGCTGGACCTCACGCACGACATGCAGGAGGTGCTCGACATCGTCGCCGGCTTCCGCGGTCCGCTGCAGCTGCTGCCGCGCCCCGGCTTCCGCGACCTGTTCCAGGGCCAGCCCGGCGGCGGCGCCGTGCTCGACTTCACCAGCGCACAGACCTGGGTCGACCTCAAGGGCAAGGTGCGCGACTTCTGGTTCGGCGACCACAGGTGCGCCACGCCGCCGCAGGCCGTGCTGGACTCGGCGAGCTGGCTGTGGAAGCAGGACAGCCAGGGCGGCACCGACAAGGTGCCCTCCCTGCCTTCCGGGTACGAGAGCCGGAGCGTGTACGTGTTCGGCGTCGCCCGCAACACACCCTGCGGCGTGCGCGAGGAAGGCGGGCGCCTCAAGATGGTCGGCACCACACGGGGCGACGGCACCGTCACCTGGGAGTCCGGCCGCATCGGCGGCATCGGCGCGTTCTACTACATGCCGGTCGCGCACGGCGACCTGCTGGGCACGCGCGACCACTTCCCGGGGCTGGTCGACCTGCTCACCTCGGGTGTCACCGCAAACCTGTCCACCCAGCCGCCCGCGGTGCGCGCCATCGAGCAGCCGGCACCGCTGAGCTACGACGCGGGGCCGCCCATCGCCGAGGACGAGCTCGGCATCCAGCGCGCCGTCATGGGGGCATCGCTGCGCAGCCGCCTGCCCGCGCGAGCCAGGCGCCGGCTCGAGATCGCGGTCAAGGCGATGGACCTGCGTTTTCTGTCCGACCCGATCATGGTCGGCCACTACGAGCAGGACCCGATCTCCGGTGCCGAGTCGCTCATCGATCGCGAGCTGCTCGAAGGCGAGCTCACCGAGCGCTACAACCTCGGCCTCTACGCCGGCCCGCGCGGCACCGCCGCGGTGGTGCTGCGCGTGCTCTCCGGCTATGGCGACCTGCGCGGGGCGGTGGTCACCGGGCTGGGCAAGTACGACGGCAGCCTGAGCGCCGCCGACCTCACCGAGTCGGTGCGCACCGGCGCGCTGCGCTACCTGCTGCAGGTGGTCGACGTGCTCGGCAAGGCCGAGCGCGAGGTGCGGCTCGCCACCCTGCTGATCGGCTACAACTCCTCGGCCAACCTCACCATCGCCGGGTCGGTCGAGGCACTGGTGCGCGGCGTCGTCGAGGCCAACGACCGCTTCCACGAGACCACCCGGCTCGGCATCCGCATCGCGCAGCTGGACATCGTCGAGCTCTACCTGGACACCGCCATCACCGCAACGTACGCCCTGCGGCAGCTGGCGGCCCGGATGGCGGCACGTGCGGAGAAGCACCAGACCACCCTCGTGATCCGCAGCGAGCTCGAGCAGGGCGACGGCATGCGCATGCGCCTGTTCGACGACCGCGGCTTCAACTACTGGCCCCGCCTGATCGTCAGCGATGCCGACCGCGACGATGAAGCCGCAGCCGCCAGCCCCGCAGGCAGCGAAGGGGCAGCGCCGATCGCGCAGCGCATCCGCTTCCTCTACATCGGTGCGCGTGCCCGCGCCGAGTCGGTGGTACAGCAGCGCCAGCCGGGGCTGGTCGAGAAGCTGGTGCGCCAGCAGATCCACCTCGCCATCTGGCAGGAGGACTTCGGTCGCATGCTGTTCCAGCTGATGGTGCCGCACGACTTCAAGGATGCAGCCCGCCAGCTCGAGCGCGTCGTGCTGGTGGTGGACCGCTACACCGCCAACCTGCCGTGGGAGCTGATGCTGGCGGACGATCCCAACCGCGACGACGACGACCGGCTGCCGCTCGCATTGCGCACCGCGGTCGTGCGCCAGCTCGCGTCGACGCACTTCCGCCGGCAGGTGCGCGAAGGCATCGCCCGCAAGGCGCTGGTGATCGGCAATCCGTCCGCGGACGGCTTCGACCGGAGCTTCGTGGGATCGGACGGAAGCGCGCTCCCCGCTCCGCCCGACCTCCCCGGCGCCCAGCAGGAGGCGCAGGAAGTCAGCAGCGTCATCAAGGGCATGGGCTACGACGTGACCCAGGTGATCGGCAACGACCGCCCCGCGACCGACGTCATGGCCGCGCTCTACCGCCAGCCCTACCGCATCGTGCACGTCTCGGCGCACGGCGTGTTCAACCTGCGCCATCGCGACGGCCTCGCGCGCAGCGGCATCGTCCTCTCGGATGGGCTGCTGATCACGGCCGCCGAGATCGATGCGATGGAGACGGTGCCCGAACTGGTCTTCCTCAGCTGCTGCCACCTCGGTCAGCTGGACCTCGCGCGCGACGGCAACCTGCTGTCCGCGAGCATCGCGCGCCAGCTCATCGACATCGGCGTGCGCTGCGTGGTGGTCGCAGGCTGGGCGGTGAACGATGCCAGCGCCAGCCTGTTCGGGCAGACCTTCTACCGGCATCTGCTGCTGCAGCGGAAGACGTTCGGCGAGGCGGTGTTCGCGGCCCGCCAGGCGCTGTGGGAGAACGATGCGAGCGACATCACCTGGGGCGCCTACCAGGCCTACGGCGATGCGGGCTGGCGGGCCGAACCGCTGGTGGATGGCGCGACCGGCGTGGGCGATGGCGCGCGCTATGCCTCCCCCGAGGAGCTGCTCGACTACCTCGCCAGCACCCGTGCCAATCTCGCCCGCAAGGCCGACAAGCAGACCGACCGCGAGCTGCGCGCTCTGATGAAGTCGATCGAGCGCAACCTCGGGGAGCGCTGCCCGCCCGGCTGGCTCGAGTCAGCGCAGGTGCAGTCGGCACTCGGCGCGACCTGGCGCGATCTGCGCAGGTTCGACGAGGCGCGCGCCGCCTATCTCAAGGCCATCCAGGCCCAGGACCGGTTGGGCCGGGTGCCGATCCGCGACATCGAGCAGCTGGCCAACGTGGAGGCACGGCTCGGCGAGCAAATCGGCGAGGCGGCGCTGGCTTCCAGCCGGGCAGCGGCCGTCACCGAACCGGCCGAGTCGCTGATCGACCTCGCGCTGGAACGGCTGGACATGCTCGATGCGCTGACCTCAGCCGGCACCGATGCGCAAGGCCCCAGCCCGATCGTGAGCATCGAGCGCAGCGCACTGCGCGGCAGCGCCTTCAAGCGCAAGGCCAACCTGTACGCGCGCCGAATCCTGCAGCCTGGCGGTAGCACGGCACAGCGTGAGCGAGACGTCGCCAGCATGCTCGACGCCGTGCGGCAATCGGCCTCCGCGTACCGCTCCGCAGAAGGCGACCCCGGCCGCGCGCACTTCGCCCCGTACCTGGCGCTCAATCGCCTCACGCTCGACGCGGTGAGTGCCGCAGCCAGAGGGACGCCGGACAGCGCCGCGGTTGCGCTGGCGCAACAGTGCCGCGCAGCCGCCAGGCAGCGGTTCACGGAGAGCGGGCAGGTCTGGGACGCGGTAATGCAGTGCGAAGCCCTGCTGGTGCAGCGGCTGCTCGACGGCAGGCTCGCGGAAGACGACGACGAGGGCCGCGCCGCATTCGAGGAAATCGCGGCGGCGTACGAGGAGACGCTCGACAACACGCCGGTACGTCCGAGCCAGCTCGACACCATCGTGAGCCAGATGGAGATCCTCTCGCGCTTCCACGACGCACTCGCACAAGCGCAGCGGGACGCGGCCAGGCGACTGATCGCGGACCGGCTGCTCGAGCTGGTGCAGCGCATCCGACCGGGCCGGGCACCGCGGACGGACCGGCCGGCAACCGCGGCAAAACGGGTGGCACGCGGACGGCCGTCCGTGCGTGCCAGGCCGAGGCGCAAGCGCGCCTCGAAGGGCAACAAGGCGTGACTCCGCCTAACTCGCACGGCGCGCGCTCGCCTAGAATGCAGCGGGAACCAGTCGACGGGCACACCGGATGGCGCGAGAGCATGCCGGCGTCGTGAGCGACGCCGAGGCGGACGACTTCCTGCGGGCACGCCTGCCGATCGGCGACCTGCTGGTACTGGCGGACGAAGCCCCGGCCCCGCTGCCACGAGCCCAGGCCCTGGCCGATGCCGCCGTCGTACTCACCCAGGCGGGAGAGCACCGCTTCGCCGCCGAGACCCTCGTCCGCGCATCCGACCTGTGCCGGGAGGCCCGCGCGCCGGCGCCCGACACGGCGCAGCTGCGCGCTCTGCTGGCCGGTATCGAGCAGGAGCTCAAGTCCTCGGCACCGCGTGTCACCACCTGGCCGCGCCAGGTGCTGCTGTTCACCGGCCACATGATGGACGCCCCCGGCCGCGGCGACCCGCGCTTTCCACCGGAGCTCGAGCCGGTTGCCGTGCGCGAGCTCGGTACGGCGCTGGATGCGTTGGGTGCCGGCCCACCGGACCTCGCGCTCTGCCAGGCCGCCGCCGGCGGCGACCTGTTGTTCCTGGAAGCCTGCCAGCGGCGCAGCGTGCGCTGCCAGGTGCTGCTGCCGTTCGACAAGCCCGCCTTCATCGAGCGCTCGGTGCGTCCTTCGACCCGGGGCGAGCAGTGGGTCGCGCGCTTCGATGCGGTGACGGCGGGGCTGCGCGATCCGGTCCGTGTGATGCCGGACATCCTGGGTCCCGGACCCGAGGGGATCGATTCGTTCGAGCGCTGCAACCTCTGGCTGCTCTACACTGCGCTGGCCTGCGGCCCAGACCGCGTTCGCCTCGTCGCGCTGTGGAATGGCGGTGGGGGTGACGGCCCCGGCGGCACTCGCCATCTGCACGACGAGGTGAAGCGCCGGTCCGGCCTGGTGACCTGGCTGGACGTGCGGAGCTGGCAGGCGCCCTGATCCGAGCGTATCTGCCACCGGGGCGACAGGCGCACCGCATCCGATCATCCGCCTGGCATCGGCCTTGCAAGGTCGGTGCACTTCTCCGGCGTTGCCGTCAGCCCACTCCGTCCCGCACCATGAACGCCACCGAACCCCGACGCCGCCCGCTGCATGTCCTGCTGAGCGTGCTCTTCTCCGCCCTGGTGCTGGCCGCCGGCTCCGCCATCGCCTGGCTCGGCTACCTGGAAGGCCGCAACGTCGCCCTTGCCAGCGCCGACCAGAGCTTCAGCCATATCGCCCGGGAGACCCAGTCGAGCCTCGACGAAGCGCTGCAGCCGGTGCGCCGCTTCGTCAGCGTATTCGCACTCGCGCCGGTGGCGCGCTCGCATTCGACCACCACCCGGGCCGAATCGCTGGCCTCGATGGTCACCGCGTTCAGCGATGACGCACCGGTGGCGGCGGTGTACGTGGGTTATGAGGACGGCGGCTTCTTCCTCGTTCGGCCATTGCGCGACGACGCGGCGCGCAAGGCCTTCGAGGCGCCTGCAGGAGCGCTGTGGCTGAGCGAGACGATCGAAGCCGGCCCTGGCGGCGTGCGCCACGAGCGCTTCGCGTTCTACGACGCGGCCCTGCGCGAGATCGGCAGCCACGCGGGCGACGCCCGCTTCGATCCGCGCACCCGCCCCTGGTACCGGCTTGCCACCGAACCCGGCAAGCGGGTCCTGACCGAACCCTACGCGTTCGCGCTCACCCAGACGCCGGGGGTCACGCTGGCGCAACGCACGGGCTTCGGCAGCGTGGTCGGGGTGGACGTCGCGCTGATGCAGATCTCGGACCGGCTCGCCAGCCTGCGCGCCCTGCCTGGAATGAAGATCGTCCTGTTCGACGCCCGGCGGCGCGTGCTCGCGCGCGCAGACCCCGCCCGCAGCATGGTGCGCAGCGAAGGCGGCGTCGTGCACCTGGCCACGCTGGATCACATGGGAGAGGCGGTGCTGGACACGTTGCAGCCGGCCGCAACAGCGGACACCGCCCCGATCAGCCGGACCGTCGAGGTCGCCGGCGCGGAGTGGAAGACGCAGGTGGTGCCGCTTCCCACTGCGGGTGGCATGCTGTCACTGGGAATCGCGGCTCCGCTCGACGAGTTGCTCGAGGAGGCGCGCGCCGCGCGCACGCGCGGACTCGTTGCCGCGCTGGTCGTGCTTCTTCTGGCCATTCCCATCACGTGGTGGGTGGCGCACCGCATCGCGATGACACTGCGTGCCATCACCTGCCAGGCGCAGGACATCCAGGCGTTCCGCTTCGACAGTCCGGGTGCAGGCCCCTCTGTCGTGCTGGAGATCGACCAGCTTTCCGCGACGATGGAGATGATGCGCGAGGCGATCCGACGCTTCCTCGATATCGCCACGTCGCTGGCGGGGGAGACACACTTCCCCGCGCTGCTCGAGCGCCTGGTCCGGGAAACTTCCCGGGCCGCGGGCGCTGACGCCGGCGTGGTGTACCTGACGGAGGACAACGGCCGTACCCTCGTCCCGGCCTCGCAGGTTTTCGCCACCGGCGCCGCAGTTGACGACGCCACACTGGCGCGCAGCTGTGGCGGCGACTCGCCGGTCACGCGCGCCTTGCGCGAAGGCCGGACGCAGACCGAGGCCATCGCAGCGGGCAGCGCCGCGCCGGTAGCCGAGGTCATCACCGGCATGTGGCCGGGCGACCCGGCGACGCTCGTCGCCATTCCGCTGCACGACCGCAACCGCGAGGCCGTGGGCGTGCTGGCGCTGTTCGTGCGCGGCCCGACCCCTCCCTCACGCGAGCGGATCGCGTTCGTCGAAGCCTTGTCCGCGACGGCCGCCATTGCGATCGAGACCCGCCGGCTGCTGCAGGCGCGCAAGGTGCTGCTCGATGCCTTCATCCGCCTGGTGGCCGGCGCCATCGACGCCAAGTCGCCCTACACCGGCGGCCACTGCCAGCGTGTGCCCGAGCTGACCTTCATGCTCGCGCGCGCCGCGTGCGACGCCAGGGATGGCGCGTTCAAGGACTTCTCGCTCAGCGACGACGAGTGGGAGGCACTGCAGATCGCCGGCTGGCTGCACGACTGCGGCAAGGTCACCACGCCCGAATACGTCGTGGACAAGGCCACCAAGCTGGAGACGATCTACGACCGCATCCACGAGGTGCGCATGCGCTTCGAGGTACTCAAGCGCGACGCGCAGATCGAGTGCTGGCAGCGCATCGCAGAGGGCGGCGACCGCGCCACCTTGCAGGCTGCGCTGGCACAGCAGCTCGCGACGCTGGACGAGGAGTTCGCCTTCGTCGCAGGCTGCAACGAGGGCGGCGAGTTCATGGATCCGAAGAAGGTCGAGCGCCTGCGCGCGATCGCCGCCCGGACCTGGCAGCGTACCCTGGACGACCGTCTCGGCACGTCGCACCAGGAGCGCGAGCGGATGGAGCGCAGCGGACCGGTCTCCCTGCCGGCCACCGAGCACCTGCTCGCCGACAAGCCCGAGCACCGCATCCCGCGTGAGGCGGGCGACCGGATCCCCGAGGACAATCGCTGGGGCTTCCGCATGGACATGCCGGCGCTCAAGTACAACCGCGGCGAGCTGCACAACCTGGCCGTCGCCCGCGGCACGCTCACCGAGGAGGAGCGCTACGTGATCAACCATCACATCGTGCAGACGATCGTGATGCTGTCGCAGCTGCCCTTCCCGAAGCACCTGGCCGACGTCCCCGACATCGCCGGCGGTCATCACGAGAAAATGGATGGAACGGGGTATCCGCGCCGGCTCGCGCGCGAGCAGATGCCGGCGGTGGCACGGATGATGGCGATCGCCGACATCTTCGAGGCGCTGACCGCCGCCGACCGTCCCTACAAGAAGGGCAAGACGCTGTCCGAGGCGGTGAAGATCATGAGCTTCATGAAGCGCGACCAGCACGTCGATCCGGAGCTGTTCGAGCTGTTCCTGACCTCGGGCGTGTACCTGGAGTACGCGAAGCGCTTCATGGCGCCCGCGCAGATCGATACGGTGGATGTGGCGAGCTACGTGAGCGCAACAGCAGGCTGACGCGGCGAGGGCGCCGCGTCAGCTTACCCGGCGGCGGCCTTGCACTGCTCCATGCATTCCTGGCAGGAGTCGTAGCACGCCTTGCACTCGGCGTGATGCTCGATGTGGGGTTTGCACGCCTCGCCGCAGCGCTTGCAGCCCTCGAGCGCCACCCTGGCCAGGGCCGGCGTGAGGGTCGAGCCCTGTCCGGCGAGGTCCTGCAATGCACCGCACACCGCCAGCATCTGGTCCACGGCGGCGGCGCAGTCGGCCATGCCCTTGTCACCCTGCCCGAGCAGGCGGATGCAGTGGGCGAGGCAGACCTGGCCATTCGCGACGCAGAGACTGGCCGCAACCTGCAGCTTCGCATACGGGGACGAGCCGGCCCCGTGCCCGGCATGATGTTCGTGCTCGGCCTGTGCCCGGGCGGCGATGCCGGCGGCAGCCATGGCGCCGAGGGCGCCGATGACGGTACGTCGATTCATGGATGCTCCTTTCGTCAGTCCTGACCTGCATCACGATGCGATGCAGAGATGGCACAGCAAATCAGATGGCCTCGGCTTCGAACGGTGCGCGGCGATTCCGGCTGATACCGTCGGTAGAGCAAGCAAGGCAGCACTTCCGAAACACTACAACATTCCGGCCGGATACGCCTCCCGGCCCACACCCCGCATCCAGCCCTGGATCAGGAGCTTGGTTTGCTCCGGGGGATTCGCCCGGTGCGTTCACGCTGCGACCGCCGAATCTTCGACGATTCCGCGAATCACGTCCCGGTACTGCTTCAGTCGCGCCCCTCATCGGCGGCCACAAGCCGGGAGTAACCGACTGCGTCAGCTCCTCACTCGCTCATGGCTGGCTGCTCCATTCCATCTGCGTAAGTGGAACCCGGTGTGCACATCGTCACCTGCAGCGACACCTTGGCGCAGCCCCCAAAGAAACGCCCGCTCGTTGCCAGCGGGCGTTGAATACTCCACTTCACCTCGAAAGCTCGGCAGCAGCAACGTGCCGCAGCGTTCCCTGCCAGCTCAGCACATCGCCGATCAGGAGAGCACGGATGGGGTGGCTGGTGACAACCTACGCCGGCGTGCACGATCCTGTGCTGGGCGCCGGCACACCAGTTCCACCCCCTCCAGGGACACGAAGCTCGGCCGGAAGACAATCAAACGCGCGTACAACTCGCTTCCACCACTCGCTTGACGCCACCGTCCCCCTTCACGTCGATCGCGAATGTCCGCGCATTGCCGCTTTGCTTCTGAATGACGATATTGACCCAGTCGTTCTCCCATACCCACGTGTTGTTGTTCCATCCGGAGGAGCTTGCGGCATTGCGCTCACCCGAGTTGTCGAGACCGTTGCGCACCCAGCGCCCGGCTTTGGGGTCGTAGGACATGATGAAGATGCCTTTCCAGGCGTTGGGGCGATCTGCATTCGGCATTTCGTAGTAGCGCTCGATGTAAGTCTTTCCATCGAAGTCGGCAGTGAACTCCGCCACCGCCTTGAACGCCTTCCCCGAACCGACTTCCTTCCCGTCGCAGTTCCACTTCCCTAGATTGCCCTCGTATACGTCGAGTTCCTTCATCGGCTCTGCACGGACAACAGCAGGTGACGCAACGATCAACGACAGTGCGGCAACAGCAGCAGCGGAAGCTCCTCTCATGATGATCTCCACTTGTCAGTCGTCATGACCGGATGCCGTGACCGACCCTGACGCGGCCCGGGCACTTCGCCAGAGTCCAGGGCCGGCCCCGGTCATGGCCTCCCGCCCTGTGCAGACGATTATAGGGGTCCGAATTTTCGGCATGCAAATGGAATTGCCGTCACCATCTGGCGCAGTGCATCAAAGAAAAACGCCCGCTCGTTCCCGAGCGGGCGTCTGATGCCTTGCTTCACCGCGATGCCGCAGCCGCAGCCGCGGCCCGCAGTGCCCCTTACGCTTTCAGCTGATCGCCGAGCGGCAGGTTGCGGATGCGCTTGCCGGTCGCAACGAACAGCGCGTTGCAGAACGCGGGCGCGAACGGCGGTACACCGGGCTCACCCACGCCACTGGAGGGCACGTCGATCGAGTTCGGGACGATGTGCGTACGCACGTCCATCGCGCCCTCGCCGATGCGAAGCACCTTGTAGTCGTGGAAGTTGCTCTGCTGCACGCGGCCGTTCTTGAAGGTGATCTGTGTGTACTTGGCCAGCGAGAGACCCATCACCGCAGCGCCTTCGACCTGCGAGGCGATCCGCTCGGGGTTCAGCGCAAAGCCGCAGTCGAACGCGGTATCCACGCGCGGCACCGACACATTGCCCTTGTCGTCCACCGCCACCTCGACCACGGTCGCCACGTAGCTCAGGAAGCTGCGCTGGCAGGCGATCCCCAGGCCATGCCCCGGCGGGAGCTTGCGGCCCCAGCCAGCCTTGTCCGCAGCCAGTTGCACCACGCGACGCAGGCGGGCGGTGTCGATGGGATAGGTGTCCCACGGATCGCCGTAGTTCCACAGCGGGCTGGTGACGTTCTCGCGCGGATCCACGATGCGGCCCGGCCCGATCATCTCGAGCAGGAAGTCCTTCGGATCCTTGCCCAGCTCTGTGGCCAGTTCCGCAACCATGGACTGCATTGCGAACGCGTGCGGGATGTTGTTCACCGACCGGAACCAGCCGATGCGCGTGTGGGCCATCGCAGCGCCGGTCTCCAGGCGCAGGTTCGGCACGTTGAACGGCGTGTCGATCAGGCCGAGGCCCAGCTCGAGCGGGCTCTCGCGCCCCGGATCGGGCATGAAGTTCGACATGAGCGAGGGCGAGACGCTGCGTTGCCGCCACGCCACCACCTTGCCGTCCTTGATGCCGGCGGTCACGTTCTGGAACGACACCGAGTGGTAGAAGGCGTGCTGGATGTCGTCCTCGCGCGTCCACACCACCTTCACCGGCTGGCCGCCCATCGCCTTGGACAGCAGCGCCGCCTCGATGGCGAAGTCGCACTTGGACTTGCGGCCGAAGCCGCCCCCCAGCAGCGTCACATTCACGGTGACGTCGTCTTCCTTCAGTCCCAGCACGTTGGCCACGTCACCGCGGGTACCACCCGGGCTCTGCACGCACGCCCAGACTTCCGCCTTGCCATCCTTGACCGTGGCGGTCGCGGCCGGCGGCTCCATCGTCGCATGCGAGAAGTGCGGCACGTAGTAGTCGCGCTCGATGACCTTGTCGGCGTTGGCCAGGGCCTTGTCGATGTCGCCTTCGTTGCGCTCAACCTTGCCGGGCCGGTGGGCCTGCTCGGCGAGCATGGCCTTGAAGGTATCCGAGTCGTACTTGCCGTTGGGACCGTCGTCCCACTGCACGGCCAGCGCGGCACGCCCCTTCTTTGCCGCCCAGCTGTTGTTGGCGATGACCGCCACGCCGCCCAGCGGCATGAACTTGGCGGGCATCGGGGTCATCTTGATCTCGACGACCTTCAGCACACCCGGCACCGACATGGCCGCGGCCTCGTTCCACGACTTGGCGGTGCCGCCCACGACCGGGGGACGCTCCACCATGGCGTAGAGCATGCCGGGGACGTGGATGTCCTGGGCATACATCGCCTTGCCCATCGTGATGTCGCGCAGGTCGGTGATCTGGACGTTGCCCTTGCCGATGTAGCGGAACTGCGAGGGATCCTTGAGCTGGATGTCGCGCAGGGCCGGGGTCTTCAGCGCCGCAGCAGCGGCAGCCAGATCGCCAAAGCCGAGCGAGCGGCCGGTGGGCACGTGGAAGACCGCATGGTTCTGGGCGCGGCACTCCGTATCGGACACACCCCACTTCATGGCGGCCGCGCGCTCGAGCATCTGGCGGGTGGCGGCACCGCACCAGCGCATCGGCTGGATGAAGTGACGCACGCTGCGCGAACCGTCGGTGTCCTGGTTGCCGTACTTCGGCTCGTTGCCGGGCGCCTGCACGATCTTGACCCTGGCCCAGTCGGCTTCCATCTCGTCGGCCACGACCATCGGCAGGCTGGTGCGCGAGCCGGTGCCCATTTCCGAACGGTGCGCGACGATGGTCACGGTGCCGTCGGGCGCGATCGCGACAAAGACGTGCGGGTCATAGACGGTGCCGCCCGGCATGCCGTCGGCGCCGGTCTTGTACGCGTTGACCGAGCCACCATCGGCCAGGGCCGACTTCGGGAAGATCTGGACGGCGACGACCAGGCTGCCGGCCCCGACGATGCCCTTGAGGAAGCCGCGGCGGGTGACGTTCTCGACGACGGTACGGGGAATGAACTGTTCGAATGTGCTCATGGTCAGGCCCCCTTTCCGGCCGCTTCACGCACGGCGGCGAAGATCCGCTGATAGCACCCGCAGCGGCAGATGTTGCCCTGCATGGTGGTGTTGATCTCCTGGTCGCTGGGGTTGGCCTTCTCGTTGAGCAGCCCCGCGGCCTGCATGATCTGGCCGGGCTGGCAGTAGCCGCACTGCGGCACGTTGTTCTTGCGCCACGCCACCTGCACCGGGTGATTGCCGTCCGGGGACAGGCCTTCGATCGTGGTGACCTTCTGGCCCGCCACGTCCTTCATCACGGTGGTGCAGGAGCGCACCGCCTTGCCGTTGACATGCACGGTACAGGCGCCGCACATGCCGATGCCGCAGCCGTACTTGGTCCCGGTGAGGGCCAGTTCGTCGCGCAGGTACCACATCAACGGCATCTCGGGATCGCCGTCGTAAGTGCGTGCCTGCTGGTTTACCGTCAGGTTCATCGCTCCTCCTTCGAGAATGGGTCTTGCGGCTCCGCTGCCGCAGGCTCGTCGAGCCGTTCTTCTTGGGGTTACGCCTTGGCACGTACGGCCGCGGTACGCCGACGTGGAAAAAACCAAGTTGCAGCGCGACTCTACTCCATTGCCGGGAGTTGGTACACAACCTGACGACGAGATCCCGTCGCACTGCGCACGCCGGCGTTAGGTGCGACGCAACATCCGATGTGCCGGAATGCGCCGCCGCGACCCGGTTGATGCGTGCAACCGCCCCGCCCTGCGGCCGCTGAAGTTGCTGGCAGTCAGGCACGCCAGCTGCCAAAGCGATTCCCGCACTCGCGACTGCGGCGCCCGCGAGTGACATGTCTGTCTGCTGCATCGCCCCGGTGGGGCGAGCGCAACCCGTCGGTCCGCGCCGGCGTCCGGCTTTGTCGCAATGCACAGCGCATGCGGTAACTTCTGCCGCATTCCCAGTGCCCATCGGCAAGTCTGCACGTCGGGATGCAGGGCGCCCCCCATTCCCGAGAATCGAGCGCCGATGATTCCCACCCAGTTCCGCCAGATCCTCGCCCGGTATCGAAGGCCGGCCGGCCACCGCAAGCCGCTGGTCGCCACCGACGCCCCCATCGCTGGGCCTGAGGACTGGGCCTTCGAACACACCAAGCAGACCCCCCTGGGCATGCCGCCGGCCGACGCCCTGGAGCGCTACCTGGCGATGGGATACGGGCCGGAGGACTTCTACGAACATTTCCCCTGCTTCATCGGAGCGCGGATGCTGGGCCGGTTCCAGTCGCTGTTCGAGTGCTACCAGAGCACGCTCGGGATCGCCGGCCACATCGCCGAGGTGGGCGTGTTCCGCGGCGCCTGCTCGTTCTTCTTCGCCAAGCTGCTGCTGCTCTACGAGCCGCACGCGATCACCCAGGTGCACGGCTTCGACATCTTCGACCGGGGCGGGCCGGATCCGCGCGGCAAGGGCTTCTCCTACTTCGAGCGCTACGAGCGCATCCGCGAGCTGGCGCTGCTGCAGGGCCTGCAGCGCTACCTGCTGCTGCACCAGCTCGACGTGGCGGTGGAGCTGAAGGACTTCTTCGTGAAGCACCCGCACCTGCAGTTCAAGCTGGTGTTCCTGGACGCGGGCACGTACGACATCGTGTCCTCCGCCCTGCGTGAGTTCTGGCCCCGCCTCTCGCCCGGCGGGATCGTGATCTTCGACCAGTTCAACCACGAGGTGGCGCCGGAGGAGACCCTGGCGGTTCGCGACGCCCTGCCGCCGGATGTGGTGATCCGCACTTTCCCGCACGGCTGGATGCCGAGCGCATATGTGGTGAAGGGCTAGCAGCCGCGGCGGGCGCGCGATGCGCAGGCGCTGAGGCGCCGACCGGCACCGCCGGGGCCGTCCCGGCCTGCAGTGGCGTAACATCCCGGGCTGGCGCATCGACGGTTCCACGAGAGGCCCGCATGTCCGCGATCCTGGCGATCTTCAACGACCTCGACCCCGCGGTCGAGGACCAGTACGAGACGTGGTACTGGCACGACCACCTGCCGCAGCGCTTCGGACTCTTCGCCCGGTTGCCCGCACGGCGTTACCGCCGCATCGCCGGCGAGGGGCGCGCCTACTTCACCTTCTACGAGGTGCCCGGGCTCGCCACCTTCGCCTCGCCGGAGTACCAGGCCACGCTGCGCGAGCCGACCGAGGGCACGCGGGCGATCATGCCGTACTTCCGCAACATGGTTCGCTCGCTCTGCGTCCCGGTGCTCGACCTCGGTTGCGGCACGGGGGGCGTGGCCGCGGCCCTGGCGCTCTCGCCGGACGAGACCACCGGCGCGGCCCTGCGCGATGCGCTGGCCCCCCAGTTCGAGCAGCTGGTCACCACGCCCGGGATCACGCGCTGCAGGCTCTGGCAGACCGACGTCGAGGCCACGCGTACGCCCAACCCCGAGAGCCGGCTGCGCGCAGGCGGGGATGCGCTCATCCCCTGGATCGCCGTGGTCGAAGGCATCGCGGTGAACCGCGTGGGTGATGCAGCGCGCAGGATTGCCGCACTTCCGGCCCTGGCCTCCGCGCGACCTCCGGCCTCGCCGCCCTGCTACACGCTGCTCAACGCCCTGCCCTGACCTTCAGCCGAGGACGCCCATGAAAGCCGCCCAGGTCATCGCCCGGATCCTCAAGCGCGAAGGCGTCGAATTCCTCATCGGCTACCCGGTCAACCCGATCATCGAGGCCGCAGCCGAAGTCGATATCCGCACCATCATGGTCCGCCAGGAGCGCACCGGCCTGCACATGGCCGACGCGGTCAGCCGCATGACTTCGGGCGATCGCATCGGCGTGTTCGCGATGCAGCACGGGCCCGGTGTGGAGAACTCCTTTGGCGGCGTGGCGCAGGCCTTCGGCGATTCGGTGCCGATCCTGGTGCTGCCCGGCGGCTATCCGCGACGGCTGCTCAACATCCCGCCCAACTTCAGCTCGCTGCTCAATTTCCAGCATGTGACGAAGTGGACCGAGCAGGTGGTCCTGACCGACCAGGTGCCGGCCGCGATGCGGCGCGCCTTCACCCAGGTGCGCAACGGCCGCCCGCGGCCGGTGCTGGTGGAGCTGCCCTTCGACCTGCTGCAGGACGAGGTGCCCGACGGGTGGAGCTATACGCCAGCGCCACGCCTGCGCACCGGCCCGGCCGCCGACGACGTCGCGCGGGTGGCGGCAGCATTGGTCGCAGCGCAACGGCCGGTGCTCTACGCCGGCCAGGGCGTGCACTATGCGCGCGCCTGGCCACGGTTGCGCGAGCTGGCCGAGCTGCTCGAGGCACCGGTCACCACCAGCCTGCAGGGCAAGAGCGCCTTCCCGGAAACGCATCCGCTTTCGCTCGGCTCGGGCGGCCGTGCGATCTCGAAGCAGCTGCACCACTTCCTGCAGAATGCCGACCTGATCTTCGGCATCGGCTGCAGTTTCTCGATCACCAATTTCGGCGTGCCGATGCCGAGGGGCAAGCGCATCATCCACGCGACGCTCGATCCGGCCGACATCAACAAGGACGTCGCGTGCGAGATGGCGCTGGCAGGCGATGCCGGTCTCACGCTCGACGCGCTGGTGACGGAAGTGCGGGATCGACTCGGCGGCAAGCCGCGCGGGCGTGCGGCCGGCGTCGCACAGGAGATCGCCCGGCACAAGCGCGAGTGGATGGCGCAGTGGATGCCGCGGCTCACGCAGGCCACCTCGCCGCTGTCGCCCTATCGGGTGATCCGGGATCTCCTGCACACGGTGGACGTCGCGAACACGGTGATCACGCATGACGCCGGCAGTCCGCGCGACCAGCTCTCGCCGTTCTGGGACACGGTCGCGCCGATGACGTATCTGGGCTGGGGCAAGACCACGCAGCTGGGCTACGGGCTGGGCCTGGCGATGGGCGCGAAGCTCGCGGCACCCGACAAGCTGTGCATCAACCTGTGGGGCGACGCCGCGATCGGCTTCACCGGCATGGACTTCGAGACCGCGGTGCGCGAGCGCATCCCGATCCTGTCGGTGCTGCTGAACAACTTCTCGATGGCGATCGAGCTGAAGGTGATGAAAGTGGCCACGGAGAAATACCGCTCCACCGACATCAGCGGCAACTACGCCGATTTCGCCAGGGCGCTCGGCGGGTATGGGGAACGCGTGACCGAGGCGGACCAGATCGTCCCGGCGATCAAGCGCGCGATCCGGCAGACCCAGGAAGGCACCCCGGCCCTGCTCGAGTTCATCACCGAGCAGGCGGAGGATTTCTCGCTGTTCGGTTGAGCGGCGAGCCGGTCAGGCTGCGATGCCGAGCTGACGCAGCCAGGGCTGCATCTCGCGCTGGAAATGGCCGATGCGCTCATCGAGCATCGCGCGCACCTCATCGTTCGACTCGACCGGACGGCCGTCCCTGGTCAGCTTGTGGCCGCCGAGCCGCATGCGCTGGCGCAGCCACGTCAGCGTATCGCCGCCCTTCGGGGCATCCAGCAGGATGCGGTCGATCGGGCTCAAGCCGATTCCGGACCCGAGCACCGGTGAGGCGAGCGCAACGGGCCCGGGGGTGGAGAGCGCCCGGGCCAGGGTGGCGTGATTGAAGCGCGCGCTAGCACTGCTCCGGGCTTCCTCCCCGGCCGCCGGCAGCGCCGGCAGGATGTTGCCGAGCGCCGCCATGGCGAACACGGCTTGTCGTGCGCGCCCGCGATCGCCCTGCGCGACCTCGTCCATTCCGGCCAGCTGATCGAACGTCAGCGGCCCCCGGGCCAGCGCGTCCAGAAGCGGCCCGTACACGGCCTCGTGCATCGCAATCTCCCCGGCCGGGGTGGTGATGCTCATGCGGCATCCCCTGCGCGGCCGCGCCAGCGCGAAGCGGGTATGGCCGAGCCGGCGCTCCAGCTCGGTCCCGTCGCAACGCGGCGCGCCGCGCGAGAAGACATCGCGGCGGAACGATTGGTTGCGGGCGTAGTCCTTGAGCGTCTCGGCCGCCACGCGCTCGCCCATCTCGGCGACGATCTGCTGCATGGCGGGGCCGAGAACCAGCTGGTCGAAGTTGTCGGCCAGCGCTGCGGAGCCGACGAACGTCAGCTTCGCCGCCGCGACCTGTGCAGCCACGTCGGCGTGATAGAACAGCGACCAGTTGCCGTTGAAATACTCGTGCGCCACGTAGCGCGGATCCTGCCGCGCCAGTGACTGCAGGCGGCCGCGTGCAAGCGGGCTGAGCCGGAAGTAGTCGGCACCGGCGGCGTCGAGCCGCCCCGCGAACTCCAGCGCACGCGCCACGCGCTCGTTGAACGCGCCGCCGAGCCGCTCAGCCTGGTCACGCAACAGCCGCTGGAGCGGCGCGGCCTGTGCCATGCCGGGCAGGCAGTTGTAGCTGATGTAGGCGAGGCCGCCCGGCTTGAGCCGTCGACGGATCAGTTCGAGGATGTGGCCCCGGTTCTCGTCGTTGATCCACGAGTACACGCCGTGGAGCGTGATGATGTCGGCCTCGGGCAGCTCGACCTCGAGCAGTTCCGCGAAGCTCTTCTCCAGGAACGTGACGTTGCCGACCTGCGCTTCCTGCGCGAGGCGGCGGGCGTTGAGCACGTGCGTGGGGTTGAAGTCGACGCCGAAGAAGTTGCCCAGCGGGTTGGCCGCAGCCAGCAGCGTGGTGGAGTAGCCCTGGCCGCAGCCGAGCTCGACGTAGGTGAACGGCCGGTCCAGCTCCACCGACTGCACGCCGCCGAGCACCGTGACGAACCGCAGCAGGGCCGGCGTCAGCTCGCGATAGAAGCCGGCGGTGTAGTCGACGTCGACGACATAGCCGTCGGCCCAGGCTTGCGGTGACAGCACGCGTCCCCGCTAGAGCAGGAAGTCGACGTCGCCATGCGGCAGGCCGTCGGTCCAGGTCTTGTTGGCGGCGAAGTCCCAGCCCGCGACGCTTCCGTCGCCGGCACCACCCTTGGCATCGTATTCCACATGCCCGTGAGCGAAGCGCGTGTAGTCGAAGCTCAGCGTCTGCGCCGTGCTGCCGCCCCAGCCCTGCTCGATCAGCTGGGTCAGCATGACGTCGTCGAACTTGTACTCGTCCACCAGCTGTGCCTTGCCGTCCCCGCCGCCGCGGTAGACCTCGATCTCGACGCTGTCCAGATGCTTGCCCGCCAGCAGGTCGCCGCTCAGTTCCACCAGTGTGCTGCTGGTGCCGAGCTGCAACGTGACCGGTGAGGGCGTCACCTCGCCGGCCGAGCCGCCGCCACCGCTGATCCCGGTGTCCTGCGGGCTGCTCAGCGACAGCGACACCGAGTCCAGCCGCAGCCACCCATCGGCGCCGGAGAACTTGACGTAGTAGTCCAGGTCGGTCTGGATGTCCAGCCCGTCGGCCACCTTGCCTGTGAAATCGGCCGTCGGCGGCTCGCTCCACGAGGCGTTCTTGGTGAAGTCGAAGCCCTGCGCGGTCCTGCTCTCGACCGCGCCCTTCTCGTCGTAGACCACGTAGCCGTGGCTGAAGCGGCCGAAGTCGAAGCTGACCATGTTGCTCGTGGCACCGGCGCTGCCGTAGGTGGACAGGCCGGTGATGAACGCCTGCTCGAAGCGGTACTCTTCCACCAGGCTCGCCTTGCCTTCGCCCGCGCGGTAGAGCTCCAGCTCGATGCCGTCCACGTGCTTGCCCGTGCCCACCAGCGTGAGGAGATCCACCATTTCGTTGCTGGAACCGAGTTGCAGCAGCACGTCGTCGGCCGAGGGCTTGCCCGCTACGGTGCCGCTGCCGGAGGACTGCGCGGCGGTCTGGAACAGCCCGACGTCGAAGCCTTCCAGGCGCAGCCACTCGCCGGCGTCACCGATCCGGACGTAGGCGTCCAGCATGGTGTCCGCCGCCAGCTGGTCGGTGACGGGTCCCGTGCTCGCATCCGGCGAGGGCAGTCCGTCGGTCCAGGTCTTGTTGGCCGCAAAGTCCCATCCCGCCACGCTGACATCCCCCTTGCCACCCTTGGCATCGTACTCGACGTGCCCGTAGGCGTACCGGGCGAAGTCGAAGCTGAGCGCCTGGCTGGTGGTCCCGCCGCCTCCCTGTTCCCCAAGGGCGGTCAGTAGAACGGTATCAAACTTGTACTCGTCGACCAGCTGTGCCTTGCCGTCCCCGCCGCTGCGGTAGGCCTCGACCTCCACGCCTTCCAGGTGCTTGCCCGTCAGCAGCAGGCCGGTCAGGTCCACCAGCGTGCTGCTGTTGCCGAGCGTCAGCGTCACCGGCGCGGCGTCGACCTTGCCGGCGCCTGCACCGCCGCCGATGGAGAGCTCCTGCGGATTGCTGAACGACAGGGACAGCGAATCCAGGTGGAGCCAGCCGTCGCTGCCGGAGAACCGCACGTAGTAGTCCAGGTCGGTCTGCACCGCCAACCCCTCGCCCACCTTGCCGTCGAAGTCCGCGACCGGCGCCTGGGAGACCGACTTGCTGTCACTGAAGTCGAAGCCCCAGTCGATGCTGTCGAAGGTCCCGGCCTTGGTCTCGGTGACGTAGCCATGACCCAGGCTCTGGAAGGCGAAGCTCACCGTGTTGCCGGTGGCGCCCGGACTGCCGGAGGTGGACAGTCCGGTGATCTGTGCCTGCTCGAAGCGGTACTCCTCCACCAGCTCGGCCTTGCCGTCGCCGGGGCGGTACAGCTCGATCTCGATGCCATCGACGTGCTTGCCCGTACTCACCAGGGTGAGCAGATCCACCACCTGGCTGCCGGAGCCCAGCTGCAGGACCACGTCGGATGCGGCAGGCTTGCCCGCGCCCGCACCGCCGCCGATGCCGAGGGTCGCGCTGTTCGACAGCTGGACGTCGAAGCCCTCCAGCGCGAGCCACTCCGCGCCATCGCCGATGCGGACGTAGGCATCCAGCGGTGTGCCTGGTGGCAGGTCGGTGGTGGGCAGCTCGGCGACCGCATCCGGAGCCGGATTGCCATCCGTCCAGGTCTTGCCCGCCTCGAAGTCGAATCCCGATACGCTCACATCACCCTTGGCGCCCTTCGCGTCGTACTCGACATGTCCATGCGCGTAGCGCACGAACTCGAAGCCCAGGTGGTTCACGGTGCTCGCACCGCTGCCGTGCTCGCTCCAGGACGTGACCTGGACCTCGTCGAACTTGTACTCGTCGACCAGTTGCCCCTTGCCGTCGCCGACGCTGCGATAGGCCTCGATCTCCACGCCTTCCAGGTGCTTGCCCGACACCAGGTACTTGCCCAGATCGACCAGCGTGCTGCTGTTCCCCAGTGAAAGCGTCACCGGCGCCGCATCCGGCTTGCCCGCCGACGCGCCGCCTGACCCCAACGTGCTCTGCGGATTCGTGAACGACATCGACAGCGAGTCCAGGCCGAGCCATTCCCCGCTGCTGGAGAACTTCACGTAGTAGTCGAGCTCGGTCGACGTCCCCAGCTGCTCCCCTACCTTGCCGTCGAAATCCGCCTGCGCCGCCTGGCTCCACGACTTGCCGTGCTCGAAGTCCCAGCCCTCGGCGACCTTGGCGTCGACCGCGCCCTTCTCGTCGTAGCTCACGAAGCCGTGGCTGAAGCGATCGAAGTCGAAGCTGACGGTGTTGCTCGTCGCGGACGAGCTTGCGCCGGTGGACAGGCCGGTGATCTGCACGCCCTCGAAGCGGTACTCCTCCAGCAGGCTCGCCTTGGAGCCGCCGCCGCGATAGCCTTCGATCTCGATGCCGTCCACGTGCTTGCCCGAACCCAGCAGGTCGAACAGCTCGACCACCTGGCTGCTCGAGCCCAGGCTCAGATGCACGTCCTCCGCCGACGACTTCCCGACTCCGGCACCTCCGCCCTTGATCAGCGAGCCTTGGTGCAGCAGCTGCAGGTCGAGCCCCGTCAGCTGGAGCCACTCGCCCGCATCGCCGATCCGGACGTAGTAATCCACGCTGACTTCGGGCGAGAGGCTGGGCAGGATCTGGTTGCCGCTGGCCGCCTGGGGTTCGTCCAGGCCGGCCACGGTCACGCTGACGGTGCCGGTGGCAGTTCCGCCGTGGCCGTCCGAGATCGTGTATTCGAAGCTGTCGATCGTGCTCGCGCCGCTGCCCAGTGCCTGCAGCGTCGCCGCACCGCGCGGGTCATAGGCGAAGTGCCCTTCGGCGTCCAGGGTCACGCTGGCCCCCAGCGCCGTCGTGATCGTGCCGACCGATGTGACCAGCAGCGCGTCACCCTCGACATCGTGGTCGGCGCCCCCGTTGTCGCCGTTCAGCACGTTGCCGGTGACCGGGGTGTCTTCGTCCGTCGTCGCGGCGTCGTCTTCCGCCACCGGAGGATCATTTACGCCCGTGACCGTCAGCGCCACGGTCGCCGTCGACGAGGCACCGCCCAGGTCCGTTATCGTGTAGTTGAAGCTGTCCGATGCGGTCTCGCCTTGCGCGAGATGATCGAAGCGCCCGCGCGCGTCGTACGTGAAGCTGCCGTCCGCCGCCACGGTGACCGCCGCGCCCTGGGCGCTGATCGCGTCGAACGCCGATACCGTCAGCACGTCGAGGTGATCGGGGTCGTGATCGTTCGACAGCAGCGCCGGCGCAGGCAGGGACAGCACGTTGTCCTCGTCGACGGAGGCCTCATCGCCGGCAGCAACCGGCGCCGCATTGACCAGCACGACGGACAGCACCTCGAAGTCGCGCGCCTCGAGGTCGAACGCAGTGAAGTGGAATGCGGCCCCGTGGTCACGCTGCGGTGCTGCATGGGTGGCCAGGAACGTGCGGAATGCCGCGATGTCCCGCTGGACTGCGGGCAGGTAGAACTCGCCGTAGGTCAGCGTGAGCGCCAGGGTGTCGGTGCCGGTACCGCCATCGTACTGGTCGCGGGTCCCGAGGTCGACAAAGTCCGGGCCCAGGTTCTCGGCATAGTTGTAGGCGAGAAGGTCGTTGCCCATCCCGCCGAAAACGCGGTCGTCGCCTGCCCCGCCGTCCAGGTAATCATCGGACCCGGGTCGCTGCGCATGTGCCGGACCGCGGAATGCCGGAACACAGAACCAGTCGTCGCCCGACAGGACGTCGTCGCCGGCACCGCCGAGGAGGCGGTCATCGCCCGCTCCGCCGGTGAGCAGGTCGTTGCCCGCTCCGCCGTCCAGGCGATCGTCCCCCTTGCCGCCGTCCAGGCGGTCGTCGCCCGCCCCGCCGGACAGTGCGTCGGCACCGTCACCACCAGCCAGGCGATCGTTGCCCGCGCCGCCGTCGAGCGAGTCGTCGCCCTGCCCGCCATCGAGACCGTCGTTGCCCTCGCCTCCCAGCAGCGTGTCGTCGCCGGCACCGCCGTCCAGGTAATCGTTGCCGGCGCCGCCGTCGAGCAGGTCGTCGCCATGGCCGCCGCGGAGATGATCCTTGCCGCCCCCGCCGGAGATGACGTCGTCGCCCTTGCCGCCGTTGAGATGATCCGCGCGCTCAGTGCCGATCAGCACGTCGTCGTCCGGGGTTGCGCGCAACGGATCCCAGGGATGACCGCCGGGTGGGTCCTTGTGCTTGTCGTGCTGCGCGGTCTGCTGCTGGAGCAGGTTGGTCCGGCCCGTGCCGTGCTTGTCGGCTGCGCCCATCGGTACTCCCCCTGAGGTCTGGCTGGCGGCTGGCGTCGGTCTGCTCTGCGCCGGCCCATTGGCTGTATCGGCAGGAGAGCACCGATATTTGATGAATTATGCAAACCCTGCGGCGGGCGCCGCACGCAATGTCAATGCAATGTCGCAGGGGGCGGCCGTGCGCCCGGGACGGTGCGGACACCCGGCGCCTGCAGCCTCGCGGCCGCTAAGTGGTCGCGAGGGAGCCTCCGACCTCGCCGTCGACACTCACCCAGTAGCATGGCAGGCCCATGCCTTCCAGCCAGGCCGGCCCGTCCTGCGCCTTCAGCATCGCGATCGTGGAGGCGCTGCCCGCCACGACGCACAGGTCACCCACCACGGTCACCGATGCCAGGTGGCGCACGGGCCACCCGGTCCGCGGATCGAGCACGTGACCGTAGCGCACGCCGTTCACCACGATGCAGCGCTCATAGTCACCGCTGCTGGCCACGCCCCCGCGCTCGAGCGAGAAGCTGCCGATCGCTCGATCCTTCTCGCGTGGATGCTGGATGCCGATGCTCCACGGGGCGCCGTCGGGGTGCGGACCCACGATGCGGATATCCCCCCCGAGGTTGACGAGTCCGTGCTGCGCGCCCGCATTCCAGCAGAGCGCGGCGACCCGGTCCGCCGCGTACTCCTTCACCACGCCGCCGAGGTCCAGTTCCATCCCCGGCGGGAAGCTCAGGTGGGGAGGCTCCCAGCGCACCCGATGCCAGCCGATGCGCCCAAGGAGCGCGTCGATCTGCGCGCGGTCGGGTAGCGCGCCCTGATCGAAGCGCCAGGCGCGACGCAGGATGCCCGAGGTGATGTCGAACAGGCCCTCGCTCAGGCGATGGCAGGTATCGGCATAGTGGATGAGGCTGGCGGTCTCGTCATCGACCGCAATGGTGCCGCCGGCATCGGCAACGCGGTTGATCTGCGTCAGCAGGCTGTCCGCACGGTAGCGCGAGTAGCGCTGCTCCAGCCGCTCGACATCCGCCCTGACCAGCTCCGCGATGCGCGCAGCATCCTCCTGGCCCGGCGCGAACAGCTGCACCTCGCACGGCGACCCCATCGCCTTAAAGGGAAACCGGAACAGCGTCAAGCCGTGGCGCACACGCATAGGTCAATGTGACGGGCGGCGTATCGTACGCCGCCGCGCCCGCCCACGCTCAGAACACGAAGCCCGCGCTCAGCCAGGCCGCGCCGGTGCGGCGCAACTGGAACCCGTTCACGTCCTGGTACACCGGCTGCAGCCACTCGAGACTGATGCGGTCGCCGTGCCGCCCGCCACCCGGCAGTGCAAAGCTCAGCCCGACCCCGACGTCCCAGTAGTGACCGCCGTAGTTCTGCGGAAAGTCCATCGGCCCCATCGCCATCTGCGGGCCATTGAACTGCCCGTCGATCTCGTCCTGCGCCGTGTACACGCTGCGCAGCGAACCGGAGAGCCAGTTGGTGAGCTCGTAGCCGCCCCACGCAGTCGCCTGCAGCACGTTGCCCAGCTTGTAGCCGGATGCATTGTCGCCGCCGGTACGCCAGATGCCGCTGAGCTGGGCGCCCCAGAACCAGCTGCGCTGGCTGCCGCTGTAGGTGAGGCTCGGCTGAAGGTCCCATGTGCCGCTGCCCAGCTGCATGCCATAGTCCATGAACTGGCCGTTGCTCATCTTCTGGTTCACCGAGCCGGTGGGAATGCTCAGCGCCAGCGCCGCGTGGATCTCCTGCCCGGGACTGTCCCACAGCTTCAGCATCCCGGCAACGGAGGTGTCGCCTACGCCGGCAGTGGAGTGCGTGTTGTCCCCGCCATGGTCGTGCCCTCCGCCACCGCTGGTCGTGGTGCCGGCCAGCGGATCCATCGACATGTACATGTTCATGAACTGCAGCATGAGCATGAGATTCACGCGCTCCGAGGGCGCATACATGAGATCCAGCATGTGCATCTGCATGCTCATGTCCGACGCCTTCATCGTGCACTGCGTGCCGGGACAGCCCTTCGCGGCGATCGCCGCGTCGCCCGCCGCATCGGTGCCGTGCAGCGTATCGCCCGCCTGCAGCGCCAGCATGCCGCGGTATCCCACCATCACGGCACCCGGCTGGTCCAGCATGTGCGCATACATCACCCCGGCGGGCGCCAGCGCGCCGGCATGGGCACCGTGCGCGACGTGCGCCCCCTGGCCGGCATCGGCGCGATGCGCGGCGTGCGGATCGGCCGCATCGCCAGCGTCCGCGTAGCTGTTTGCGTAAGCGCTGGCCTGCTGGCCGGGGCGCGAAGCGAGATCCATGTGGATGCCGACGTTGAACGTCCAGGCGTTGAAGTCGGCGAAGCTGCCGCTGCCATTGCCGCCCAGCTGCAGGTCACTGGCGTGGACGTAGTACTCGACGCCTGCGAGCAGCGTCAGGCCGCGGGCGAACTGCTTGTTGACGTTGACGCCGGCGCTCGCTGCACCGAACGCCGCCAGACGATAGTCGCTCGAGTAGTGTTGTGCGGGCACTCCGCCGAAGTCGAGATCACCGGACCCGTTGACCGGCGCCCGCATCGCCCAGATGAAGTAAGGCTGGTAGAAATCGGCCGCGCTCTGCGAGTAGTAGCGCAGCTGCGGGGTCACCACCCATCCATCGCCCAGCCCCTGCGCCCACTGTGCTTCCACGGTCTGGGCCTGGATCCCCCAGTCGTCGGTCGAATAGGCGAGGTTCAGGCGCAGCGCGCCATCCACGCCGGAGAAGAAATGCGAATAGCCGCCGTTGATCGTCCACTGGTTGCGGTTGTCCGGCCGGCTTTCGGCAACGCTGAAGATGCGCGTGAGGAGCAGCCCGTTGAACAGGACCGGAGGCGTGCTCGGATCGGCGAAGGCCAGCATCACCAGCTTGTAGGGGTTCTCCAGCATCCCGCTGCTGCGGGCATAGGTCAGGCCCAGCGTACCGATGGAGTTGCGCCCCAGCACCTGGGTGATGCCGAGGTTGGCAGACCAGTCCTGGCGGTCGCCGGTGAACTTCTGCACGGCGATGCCGTGCTCGGTGGCCGTGGTCACCTTCGCACCGCTGGTCGCGTTGGTGTACTGCCCGTAGTCGATCCAGTCCACCGCGGGACCGAGGTTCGCATCGATGTTGCTCGAGGTGTAGCTCACCGCGGCGTTGAGCGTGGTGAGCTTGCGGTTGACGTCCCAACGCCCGCCGCCGCGTACCGAGTAGGAGGTGTAGTCGGGTTCGCTCGACACCCCCGCCCCGATCGAGAGGGCGAAGTCGTCCCACTCCCGGCTGAGCGTGAGGTCCCCCTGCCGTCGCGTCTCGGCCGACGCCGCGGTCATCACGTTCCACACCTTCGGCTGCGGCACCCGGACGCCGTTCGGCCCGACGCCGTAGGGCACCAGCTGCTGGTTGGTCCGGGAGTCAGTGGCGGGATAGGCCGATGCGCCCGAGACGGTGAGGAATCCTTCGGGGCCGGAGAGGATCGGCGTCGCACCCGACCAGGTATCCTCGAGATACTCGAACACCAGCCGCACGCGGTCGGTGAGCCGCAGGCCCAGGCGGGCCTCGATGCTGTCGACTTCCAGATCGGCGGGCCTGGCCACGGTGCCGGCGGGGCCGCCCCAGTAGTTGCGTCCGCTTTCCTCGTAGTGCCCGTACTGCACCTGCGCCTCCTCGGCCTCGACCGCGAAGGCCACGCCTGGCAAGGCCAGGGCCGCCAGTGTCAACGCGCGCAGTGGCGCCGAAGGGGCTGCCGTCCGCGCCGGCCGCGCAGGTGCACGACGTGCAACCGGCCGGCGAGGCCAGGCAAGCGCCAGGGCCGCTTCCACCAGGCGCACGAGCGGCTTCCTGCCCTGGCCGGGCATCGAACCACCGCGAATCGACATGGCGAGCGGGGGCACGCCGGTCAGTAGCAGCCGCAGCCGCCGCCCTGGGCGGACGCGGGAGTCCCGGACGCCTCGCGGCTGCGGTAGATGTGCTCCTGCATGGCGCGCTGTGCGGGATGCGGTTCGGGCGCCATCTGCGGCTTCGCCAGGTTGCCGCGCTCCCAGGGCTCGACACTCGAGCAGCCGGCCAGAGCCACGCCGAGCATCAGGACCAGGGCGGTCCGCAGCGCGCGCCGTGTGGGCGGCACGCTGCCCGCGGCGCTCGGGTCGGCCTTCATCTGCCGCCGGTCTCCGCCAGCAGCTGCTCGACCCGCCCGCGCAGAAGCGCCGCATCCTCTGGCCGGAAACCCAGGTGTACGTAGCGCACGACGCCGCTGCGGTCGATCAGGTACGACGACGGCATGGCCTGCACTCCGAAGGCGCGTGGACACCGGCCGCCCTGGTCCCGGCCCACGCTGAACCGGGCCGGCACGCGCTCGAGGAACTTGCGCGCGCTGGCCGCATCCTCGTCGACGTTGACGCCGATGACCTGCAGGCCGCGCTGCCCGAGTTCGGCCTCGAGCATGTTGAGGAAGGGGAACGCCTTGCGGCAGGGGGCGCACCACGACGCCCAGAAATCCACGTACACGACCCTGCCGCGCAGCTCCCGCAGGTCGACCGGCGGGGTGGCGCCGAGTTGGGCAAGCAGGCAATCCGGCGCAGCCTGGCCCGGCTCGACGGCATGGATCTGTTGCGCCATGACCAGGCCGGCCAGTCCCAACAGCACGCGCCGCAAGGCTGGCGCCGGCGCGCGGCCGACGTGCCGGCGCGCGTAGTCGCCCATCCCTCAGCGCGCTCTGCGCCGGGTCGCCCGGGTCACTCCGCCCAGCAGTCCGAGGCCCGCGAGCATCATCATCCACGTGCCGGGCTCGGGCACGGGCGCGGCCTGGAACGTCAGGTACGCTGTCAGGTTGGACACGGGGCCGTATAGCGACGTCGCCTTGGCAGACTGGGGGTTGGCATAGCTGGGAAGTTGCGCGTTGCCCCCGAACGCGATGATGTAATCACCGGCGGGCAGCACGTAGTCCAGCAACGCGTTGGAGTTGTCGCTGCCCACCCAGTTGCCGGACGGGTTGAAGTAGCCCGTGACCGAGGTGACGTACTCGACTGCGCTCCAGTCGCCGGCGGGATTGGCCATGCTCCAGCCGCCCAGGGCGTTGAACTGGCCGGCGTAGAGACCGGTGTTGGTGAGCGTGTTGCGGTAAGGTGAGGTGATCCCCTGCGAATCGACCCGGGTGCCGTTGTCGACCGCGCTCTGCACCTTGGCAGACCCCGAGACCGGATTGAGCAGGTCCACCGAAGTGGCGGAATCGTGGGCCTGGTACACCGCAGACCCGCGGTAGAGCGAGAAGGACGGATTGAGGCCGTACTGGGTCGCGGCCAGATCGTCGCTCAGGGTGATGCTGATCTTCGAGGCCGTCGCCAGGTGGAAGTTGGCGAAGTTCACCGTGTGCGAGTTGCCCAGCAGGTTGGCCCCGCCGGTGGGATTGGTGCGCAGACCGTCGGTCCAGGAGGACGAATCGAAGTTGACCACCTTGAGCGTGTAGCCCCAGGAACCCGACGCGTAGGAGCCCGGCAGCGCGGTCCAGGTCTCACCCGAGGTCTTGAACTGCTGATAGGTCCCGTTCCAGTAGAGCGGATTGCTGAGCGGAAGATCGTTGCCCGCGATCGCCTTTCCAGCGGCGGTCAGGTCCGCGATCTGCCTGCCCTGGTTCAGGTCGTAGTACTCGATGTGCGACAGCGCGGGGACGGACAGGCCACAGCCCGCCATCGCCAGCGCTGCACGCAGTGCGCGTGCGATCTGCATGTTTTGTGTTCCCGTTGGCAGGCCGGAAAATCACATGCGGTGAGATCGGGGTCAATGCGACACAATGCCGCAGCCCCGTCCGGCCTGGCGCCCGCGTTGCGTCAGCCCACCCGCGCGCTGCGGCGCGCAGCCATCACCCCGACCAGCCCGAGGCCGCTGACCATCATCAGGATGGTCGAGGGCTCCGGCACCGGGGTGACCGAGAATCCGGTGATGCTGAGCCCGCGTGCCAGCCGGTCTGCCGCATACAGGTTGGAGCAGGTCGTAACGCCGCAGAACGACGTGGTGTCGCGGCCGCCGAGGGAACTGCGCACGTCCGCGAACAGGCTGTCGTAGTTGTCGAGATTGGCGCCGCCGATCGCCAGCGTGTAGATGCCCGGGCCCAGGACGCCCGACCACGTCACCTTGTTGTCCACGATGCCGTCGGCACCGGTGACCGGGCGCACGTTGCCGCGCGAGTCGACGAACGTGGCGCCGCCCAGCGCGTCGGCCATCGAGATGCCCAGGTAGCTGACGCCGGCGACCTTGGGTACTCCGACGTTGCCGAGATAGGGGCCGACCCCGTCTGCCGGGGCCGGATTGACACCGCCATTGCCATCGTTGCCGGTGGTCCAGTCACCGTTACTGTCGAACACGCCCCACAGCCCGATCGGGTTGCTGCCGGGTGTGCCTGCGACCGCTCCTCCCCGGACTTCGTTGGTCGCCAGGAATGGTGACCACGGGGCGAAGGCCGGCGCGGTCGCGAGGTAGGCGCTGGTCGCGGGGGAACTCGCCACGCTCGGGGCCTCCCCCACGCCATCGTGTGAAGACGCCGGCACGACCCCCGAGTAGAGCGAGAACGCCGGGTTCAGCGTGCTCGGCGTGATCCCGTTGAGGTAGGCGTTGGCGTTGCCCGTCACCGGATTGTTGGGCAGTCCGGTGATCGTGAAGGTGACCTGCGATGCCTGGTCGAGCGTGAAGTAGCGGAAGCGGATGTCGTGCGTGTTGCCCAGCGTGTACGGATCAAGGCCGGTGATGAAGCCGGCGTTGCTGGACACCGTCGCGTTGAAGTTGCTGCCGACGCCATAGGTGCCGGTGCCGATGGTGTTGGCGATGGGGTCGTACACGCCATCGCCCGAATACAGCGCCCCCCCGTAGCCCACGTGAGCGAGTGCGGGGGTTGCGGCTGCGAGCGCCGCGAGCGCGAGGACAGTCTTCTTCAATGTTGCAGGTCTCATGGAGGTTCTCTACTTATTGTTCGTGGGATCCGATCCGCCGCCCCGCGACGCGGAGCCGCCTGCGGCCGAGCATGGCAAGGAGCAGGAAGCCGCCAGCCATCAGCGCCGTGGTGCTCGGCTCCGGCACGGGTGCGACGCCGAGGCTGAGCGTGCCGGGCACGATGCCGGCCAGGCACGTCGGGTCGCCGCCGCAGTTCCTGCCGCCTGCCGCGGCGATGGTGTAGTCGCCCGCCTGCAGCAGGAAGCCCGTCAGGCTCACGGCGTTGCCCTGGGCTGGTCCGACGTGGGTCACGTAGTCGATGACGCTCCAGTCGCCGGACGCATTCGCCATGCTCCAGGAGTGCAGCGCGTCGAACTGACCGTCGTAGTCGACATGCGCGGTGTCACGGAACGGCGAGACGCGGCCGAACGCGTCGGCGGTCACGCCGTTGTCTACCGGCGAGGGCTGCTTGGTGAACGGCGGCAACGTCCCCTTCGGATTGAGCGGGTCGAAGATGGCATCGTCGTGCGCCTCATCCGGCAGCAGGCCCCGGTAGAGGGAGAATGCGGGGTCGAGCCGGAACTGGCCTTCGTCGTCCTTGAACGTGATGCTGACGAGGCTGTCCTGGGCCAGATGGAACTTGAAGAAGGTACCGCCGGCCAGGTCGTGCGAATCGCCGAGCGTCGGCAAGGTTCCCGCGAACCACGCGTAAGTCGCGAAGCTCGCGCCGTTCACTCCACCGGGCGAGGCGAGCGGATCGCTCAGGTCCTTGTAGTCGACGTGCGCAGCCGCCGGGCGCACCAGGCCCGCCAGCAGGAGTGTGGCAGCCATTGCCGCCGTCATTGTTCTGGTCATGCTCCGCCGCTCGCATCAGGCTTGCGCAACGACGGAGCCGCCTCCCACGACGACATCATCCACGCCTGCGCGGAATGGATACTACCCGCGGGGGTTTGCTCTGCCGATGCGTCCGATTGTCGCAGCGGCGGTGACCGGAGCGCCGCTCAGCGCTTCGGCGGCCGCTTGGCGAGCTTGCGCTGGAGGGTGCGGCGATGCATGTTCAGCGACCGGGCGGTCGCAGAGAGATTGTTGCCGTGGTCGAGCAGCACCTGCTGGATGTGCTCCCACTCCAGCCGCTCGACCGACAGCGGTCGCTCGGCCGGCGGAACGCTGGAATCCCCGCCCTGCCGTCCGAGCGCCTGGACGATGGCATCGACATCGACCGGCTTGGCGAGATAGTGCGTGGCGCCCAGCTTCACCGCTTCAACTGCCGTGGCGATGCTCGCGAAGCCGGTCAGCACGACGATGGGCAGATCCGGCACCAGTGCGCGCAAACGCGCGACGGCGACCAGTCCGGACTCATCGGGCAGGCGCAGGTCGACGATGGCGCCGCCGGGCACCGACGCCTCGGCAAGCGCGAGCCCGGTCGCCACCGACTCCGCGGGCACCACCTCGTAGCCCCGCGCGGCGAGCGCGCGTCCGAGCACGCCGCGCCAGACCTCGTCATCGTCGATGAGGAGCAGGCGCTGCGGGTCCGCCGCGGCCCGGGCGGTCCCCGGCGCCGAATCCGCGCTCATGCGAGCAGGGCACCCAACGGCAGGTCGACGCGGGTGCAGGCGCCGCCCTGCGGCCGGTTCTGCAGCGTGACCCTGCCGCCCAACCTCTCGACGGTGCTGCGCGCGATCATCAGCCCCATGCCGAGCCCCGCGCCAGTGCGCGTGGTGAACGGCTCGCGCCCGGCTTTCGTCTCGATGCCTGGCGGCAAGCCTTCGCCCCGGTCGCGGATCTCGACCGTGAGCGCGCTCGCATCCCAGCGCCCTTCCAGCTCTATGCCCTGCGGGCAGGCGTCCGCGGCGTTGTTGAGCAGCGAGATGAGGGTCTGGCGCACGGTCTGCTCCGCCAGGATCATCGGCCCGGGGCTGGGGCCGTTCCAGTGCGCCACCACCTCGGCGCCCGGGCGCAAGGCCTGCCAGTCGCGCAACGCCGCGCGCAGGAACTCCTCGAGCGGCACCCGGTAGCCACCCTCCGCGCGCTGCTGGCCGGCTGCGCCCGCCAGCTCGGAGATGATGCGCTTGCACTGCGTGACCTGGCCGCGCAGGAGCGCGAGGTCGGCGCGGTGCCGCTCGGGGATGTCCGGTGCGCTCTCAAGCTCCTGCGCGAGCACGGCGATGGTCGAGAGCGGGGTGCCGAGCTCGTGGGCAGCGCCGGCGGCCAGCGTTCCCAGCGCCAGCACCTGCTGGTCACGCAGGCTGCGCTCCCGCGTTTCCGCCAGCAGGCGGTCCCGCGCGCGCAGCGAAGCCCCCATGCGGACGACGAAGTACGCCACCGCCGCTGCACTGAGCACGAAGCTGACCCACATGCCGAGCACGTGCGCGGTGAACTCGCTGCCGTGGTGGGCATGGTCGTGGGGCAGCGGGACGTAGAAGAACACCAGCAGCGAGTAGGCCGCGAACGCCGCACCGGCCAGCAGCCACACGAGCCGCGCCGGCACCAGGGTCGCGCCGATCACCAGCGGCAGCAGGAAGACCGACACGAACGGGTTGGCCCATCCTCCCGTGAAGTACAGCATCCCCGCCAGCGCAGCGATGTCGGCGAGCAGCTGTGCGAACAGCTCGCCGTCCCCGACCTCGGCCTCGCCGCGCAGGCGCACCAGGGTCATCGCGTTCATCGCAGCCAGTGCCGCCGAGATGCAGGCGAGCGGCGCGAGCGGGAGCGGAACCTCCAGCGCGAACCACACCACGGCGATGGTTACCCATTGCGCGGCGAGCCCGAGCCAGCGCAGCTGCGTGATCCTGCGCAGTCCGTCGGCCTTGCCAGCAGTCAAACCCGAACCATATGGCATGGTCGCATTCTAGCGGCCTCGCCGACGGCAAGGCGGCCACCGCTGCGACAGATTGTCGCAGCCGGCCCGGGCGCCGGGCATTTCCCACGGCGCCCGCCGGGCAGGCGTACCATGCCACGAGCGGTGCGCTGGCAGGCCGCCGGGACAGCACTGTTCACGAGGGAGGAGAAGAGCATGCAGCGGAGGAGATTCCTGCAGCAGGCGGCGACCGGACTGGCCACGGCCGCCGTTGCCGCCCCGGCCATCGCCGAGTCGGAGCCGGCCATCCAGTGGCGGATGGCCTGCAGCTGGCCGAAGAGCCTGGACACGATGTACGGCGGCGCGGACCTGATCGCGCAGCGGGTCGCCGAGGCGACCAACGGCAGGTTCCAGATCCGCCCCTACGCCGCCGGCGAGATCGTCCCGGCCGCGCAGGTGCTCGACGCGATCCAGGCCGGGACCGTGGAGATCGGGCACACCGCCGGCACCTACTACTTCGGCAAGGACCCGGCCTTCGCGCTCGCCACCACCGTCCCGTTCGGCATGAACTCGCGCCAGAACTACGCCTGGTGGACCTTCGGCGGAGGTGCGGAACTGATGGCGCCGCTGTTCAAGGAGTACGGCTGCGTGGCCATCCCGGCCGGCAACACCGGCGCCCAGATGGGCGGCTGGTTCCGCAAGGAGATCAAGACCGTCGATGACCTCAAGGGACTCAAGTTCCGGATTGCCGGCATCTGCGGGCTGGTGATCGCGAAGCTTGGCGGCGTCCCGCAGATGATCGGCGCCCCCGACATCTATCCGGCGCTCGAGAAGGGAACCATCGATGCAGCCGAGTTCGTCGGACCCTACGACGACGAGAAGCTGGGCTTCAACAAGGTCGCCCCGTACTACTACTATCCGGGTTGGTGGGAAGGCGGGCCGATGCTGGTCGCGTTGATCAACGAGAAGAAGTGGAACGAGCTGCCCAAGTCCTACCAGGCCATCCTGCGCGCGGCGTGCGGCGAGGCCTACACGTGGATGCCAGCCAAGTACGATGCCTACAACCCCGCCGCCCTGCGCCGCCTGGTCGCGAGCGGCACCAGGCTGCGGCCGTTCTCGAAGCAGCTGATGGAAGCCGCGGAGAAAGCCTCGTACGAGCTGTACGACGAACTGGGCGCGAAGAGCGCGCACTGGAAGCGCATCTATCCCGAGTGGAAGAAGTTCCGCGATGGCCAGTTCCTGTGGTCGCGGGTGGCCGACCACGCCTACGAGAGCTACGCATTCAGCTCCAGAATCGGATCGAAGTGATTCTCTGATGCATTGCGGCGACAGATCCTAGCCTGCGTCGCACCCCAGCCTCTCCCGAGCCCTATTGTGGCGCCGCGGCAACGTGGCGCATACTCCGCGCCGTGCCGCGGCCGCGCACGGATGCGAGGCGGGTCGCGGGCCGCACGTCGCGATTCGATCATCTTCATGACCAGGGAATGCGCATGCCCATCTTGACCAGACCTCGCCTGCTGGCCGTCGCGGCCGCGATCGGCGCACTGGCGCTCGCCAGCCAGCTGCTCGCCCAGGGGCGCGAGGGATCGCAGCTCGGCAGTGTCGTGACCGACACCTCCGGCCGCCCCACCCGCACCGGACTGCTCGGCCAGTGCGTACGGTACGAGTTCCGCACCGGGCCCAGCGATGGCGAGTGCGGCGTGCAGCCCGCGGCGCAAGCGCGGACGGAGCCGCCGCCGCCCCCTGCACCCGAACCGGCACCGGCCGCTGCGCCGCCCGAACCCGAACCCGCGCCTCTGCCGCCGCCCGAGCCGGTCAAGCCGGAGGTGGTCGAGACCACGCCGCTGCCCCCGGTGCCGGTCGCCGAGCCGGCTCCCGCTCCGCAGCCGCCTCCCCCGCCACCGGTGGCGGCCCGGCCCGCGCCGCGCAAGATCACGCTGGATGCGGACGCGCTGTTCGCCTTCAACTCGGCCGCGCTGAATCCGGAGGGCGAGCGCCAGTTGAGCGATCTGGCCACCGAGCTGGGCAAGGTGCGCTACGACAAGGTCGAGGTGACCGGGCACACTGACCGCATCGGGACCAAAGCCTACAACGAGGGCCTTTCCGAGCGGCGTGCGCAGACCGTGAAAGCATATCTGGCCTCGCACGGCATCGACACCGGCCGCATCGAAGCCCGCGGCGTGGGCATGGCCCAGCCGGTGACGGGCGACAAGTGCAATGGCATCAGGAAGCGTGACGCGCTGATCAAGTGCCTCGCGCCGGACCGCCGGGTGGAAGTGCAGGTCAGCGGCACCGAGCCGTAGCGCGAACGGCTCGACTCGCGCCCTGCATGCCCGCGTCAGGGCGCGGGGTTGGGATAGCGGTACTGGATCTGCTGGATGTCCTTCAGCGTCTCCGGATCCAGCCTGGTCTGCGCGGCCGCGATGTTCTCGCGCAGCTGCGCCATCGAGGTCGCACCGATGATCGACGCACCGAGGTGCCAGCGGCTGGCCACGTACCCGAGCGCCAGCTGCACCAGGGTCAGCCCGCGCCGCTTTGCCAGGGCGGCGTAGGCCTCCACTGCCTCCGGCACCATCGGCTTGCGGAAGCGCATCCCGAGCGAATCGAACAGCGTGAAGCGCGCGCCCGCGGGCTGCGCCCCGCCGAGGTATTTGCCGGAAAGTATCCCGGCGGCAAGCGGGCTGTAGGCGAGCAGGGACATGCGCTCGCGGAACAGCACCTCGGCCAGGTCGTTGTCCACGTTGCGCGACAGCAGGCTGTAGCTGTTCTGCAGGGTCACGGGCCCGGGCACGCCCAGTTCCTTCGCGATGCGATGGAACTCGCACACGCCCCACGAGGTTTCGTTCGACAGTCCGTAGTGGCGGATCCTGCCTGCCCGGATCAGGGCAGCCATGCCCTCGACCTGCTCGCGGATCCCCGGCCCGCCCTTCTCCTTCTCCGGATCGAACTCGATGCCGCCGAACATGGGCACGTTGCGCTGCGGCCAGTGGATCTGGTAGAGGTCGATGTAGTCGGTCTGCAGGCGGGCCAGGCTGGTGTCCACCGCTTCGGCGATGACCTCCCGCGTGAGATCGGTGCGCCCGCCGCGGATCCAGTCGCGCCGCCCCGGCCCGGCGACCTTCGTGGCGATGCAGAGCCGGTCACGCTGCTGCCTGCGCAGCCAGGTGCCGATGAAGGTCTCGGTGCGTCCCTGCGTCTGCGCGTTGGGCGGCACCGGGTACATCTCCGCGGTGTCGATGAAGTTCACCCCCTGCGCCACTGCGTAGTCGAGTTGCTCGTGCGCTTCGGGCTCGCTGTTCTGCTGCCCCCACGTCATCGTGCCGAGGCACACCTTCGAGACCTGCATGTCGGTGCCGGGAAGCTTGGCGTATTCCATGGCGCACTCCACTCAGGCCCAGAGATGCCGGTCCGCGGAGTCGCCCTGGGCGGCGCGCGGCACCGGTCGGGCCGGCCGCGCCTCTTCCCCGGCCGCCAGCCTGCGCTCGATCGCTCGCGCGAAGAACGCCGCCCCGAGTGGCAGCACCGTGTCGTTGAAGTCGTAGGACGGGTTGTGCACCTCGCACGCGCCCTCGGCGTCACCGTTGCCGATGTTGAGGTAGCAGCCGGGCACCTTTTCCAGCATGAAGGAGAAGTCCTCCGAGGCCATGATCAGCGGCGCATCGCGGATCACGTCGCCGGTGCCCACCAGCTCTTCGCACACGGACGCGGCGAACTGCGCCTCCTCGGCATCGTTGACCAGCGGTGCGAAGTTCACCCGGAAGTCCACGGTGGCCTTCGCCCCCATTGCCTGCGCGACGCCTTGCGCGATCCGCTCCATCCGCCCGCTGAGCAGCCCCAGCACTTCGCGCGAGAACGCGCGCGCGGTGCCGGACAGCCGCGCGGTCTGCGGGATGACGTTGTACGCGTCGCCGGCATGGATCTGCGTGATCGAGAGCACCGCGGTGTCGAGCGGCCGTACGTTGCGCGAGACGATGGTCTGCAGGGCGCTCGCCATCTGCACCGCGACCATCACCGGATCCACGCCCGCCTCGGGGCGGGCGCCGTGGCTGCCCAGGCCGGTGATGTCGATGTCGAAGAAGGCGCCGCCCGCCATCATCGGCCCCGCGCGCACGGCGAACTTGCCGACCGGGAACCGCGGCCGGTTGTGCATGCCGAAGATGGCATCGCAGATGAAGCGGGTGAACAGGTCGTCCTCGATCATGGCCAGCGCCCCCCCGAGCCCCTCCTCGGCGGGCTGGAAGATGAAGTTCACCGTGCCGTCGAAGTTGCGCGTCTGCGCGAGGTACTTGGCGGCACCGAGCAGCATTGCAGTATGGCCGTCGTGCCCGCAGGCGTGCATCTTCCCGGCATTCTGCGACCGGTGCGCGAAGGTGTTCGCCTCGAGGATCGGCAGCGCGTCCATGTCGGCGCGCAGCCCGATCCGGCGTCCGGGCGCGTCGGCGCGCGGGCCGTTGCGCAGCACGCCCACGACCCCGGTGCGGCCCACGCCGCGATGGACTTCCATGCCGAATGCGGTCAGCTTCTCCGCGACCAGCGCGGCCGTGCGGGTCTCGGCGAACCCGAGCTCGGGATGGGCATGGATGTCGTGGCGCCAGGCGGTGATCTCGGGGTGCAGCTCGCGGATGCGGGTCAGTGCGTTCATCAGGCTGAAGGAGAGAGGCTAGAGGGAGAGGCTGGAGGATGGCCGCTGACAGGTCTGATGCACTCAACGCACGCGGCACTTCTCCACCGCGTCCGGGTCCCACTCCATGCCGACACCGGGGCGAGAGGGCGGCGTGATCATGCCGTTCTGGATCGGATAGGGCTCACGCAGCAGCATGCCGACGACGTCCATGTGTTCCAGCCAGTGGGCGGTCGGCGTGGCACACAGCAGGTGCGCGCTGACCTCGACGAACGTGTGCGAGGACATCTCCATGTTGTGCACAGCCGCCAGCGATGCGGCGTCGAGCCAGCCGGTCACGCCGCGGATGAACTGGAGGTCGGGCATCACGTAGTCCATCGCCCGCACCTTCAGCGCCCGCTCCATCTCCTCCGGGCCGTTGAAGTTCTCGCCGATCTGGATCGGCGTGGTGATCGCGTCCGCCAGCCTGGCGCAGCCAGCGTAGTCGTCCGCGAGAATCGGCTCCTCGATCCAGGCCAGGCCCTCGCCGTCCAGCGCGCGGCAGCGGATCATCGCCTCGGCGAAGGTCAGCGACTGGTTGTAGTCCACCATCAGCTCGCGCTGGCCCAGCACCTTCTTCGCCGCTCGCACTGCGGCCAGGTCCTCGGCCAGGGTGGGGAACCCGAGCTTGATCTTGAGCCCGGGATAGTGATTTGCGACCGCCTCCTCGGCGACCTCCACGACGCTCTTGAAGTCGTACATGCCAACGCTGAAGTACGGCTTGAGCGGTCGCGGCGCCACGCCGAGCGTCGCGTACAGCGGCTCGGTGCGCGCGCGCGCATACGCGTCCCACAGCGCCATGTCGATCCCGCCCATCGCGGTGCCGATCATGTTCTTGGCGCCCCACAGCCGCAGGCGCTTGAGCAGGAAGCCCTGGATGTCGCGCGGCGCCAGCTCCCGCCCGACGATCAGCTGGCCCAGCGACTGGATGGTCGACTCCAGCGCCGGCAGCAGCGCCGGGATGTACACCTGCGCATAGGCGCGGCCGGTGACGCCCTCGTCGGTGACCACGTCGATGAGGACCACCGGGAACACGCCGATGAAGCCCGATGCGGTCTTGAGCGGCCGCTTGATCGGTGCGTGCACCTGCACCGTGTTGATTGCCTTGATCGTTGCCATGGGTGGGTCCCTCTATCGTCGTTGGATGGCCCGTCAGGAGCGCAGCACCTGCCCCGCCCTCGCCCCCGTCGGCGCGCCGTGCTCGCAGGTCACCACGCCGTTGACGATGGTGTACTCGATGCCGGCAGCCGGCATCACCATGCGCTTGCCCCCGCCGGGCAGGTCGTTGCGGCGCTGGCCGCGGGTGCCGGAGCCGACCCGGGCCGGGTCGAAGACGGTGATGTCGGCGGCAAGCCCGGGCTGCAGCCGGCCGCGATCGCGGATGCCGAAGAAGTCGGCGGGATCGGAGGTGAGCCGCCGCACGCCCTCCTCCAGGGTCAGCACCTGGCGCTCGCGGACCCAGGTGCCGAGCAGGTAGGTCGGGTAGCCCGCGTCGCACAGCATGTCGACGTGCGCACCGCCATCGCCCAGGCCGATCAGGATGCTGGGATTGTTCAGCAGCTCGGCCATGCGATCGACCCGGGTGTTGTACGACGCCATCGTGAACTCGAGCTGCAGGTCGTCGGCCAGCGTGAGGTCGAGCAAGGCGTCCACCCCGTCCTTGCCCTGCGCGCGCGCGACCTGCGCCACGGTCATGCCTTCGTATTCCTTGAGCTGCGCTGCCTGCACCTCGTGCAGCGTGATGCGCTCCCAGTTGCCGAAGCCCATCGGGTTCTTCAGTTCCTCGCGGAACTGGTTGCGGAACGCCGGATCGGCATACACGGCACGCTGCGCGGCCAGCGACTTGTCCGCGAACACCCGCTTCCAGGACGGAAACGCGGCGAACGCGAACGGGCTGCGCATGTCGATCTCGCGCGTCAGGGGCAACGGCGAGGTCTGTGGCCGGGCCCCCTTCGCGATCATCGGCGCGGCCCGGCGCAGCGTGTCACGCACCGCTTCGGACAGGTCGTCGCGGTCGAACAGCGCGATGAAGCTGACCGGGCGGCCGCTCGCCTCCAGCAGCAGGTCGAGGATCTCGCAGCCGTCCTGCTCCAGCACCGCGATCTGGCGCGTCAGCGCGATCTCGATGGCGCCGCGGCCGCGCGCCTTGAGCACGGCGCCGTAGGCCTGCAGTTCCTCCCGGCTGGCGTTGCGGCAGGCGAGCGGGCGGCCCTGGAAGCCCATGTGCTGGTTGAGGATGGTGCTGGAGAAGCCGAACGCCCCGGCATCCATCGCCTCGCCCAGCAGCGCCGCGATGCGCGCGGTCTCCTCCGCCGTGGCGGCGCGCTCCATCGCGGCTTCGCCCATCACGTAGTGCCGCAACGGCGTCAGTGGAGCCAGGAAAGCGAGGTTCAGGGCCGGGGCGCGGTCCCCGGCCTTGCCCATGTACTCTGGGAAGCTCTCCCACTCCCAGGTGATGCCCCGGGCCAGCACGTCGTAGGGGATGGCCTCGACGTTGACCAGGTCGCGCATCGCGACCTCGCGCGCCTGCGGCCGGCAGGGCGCGATGCCGACCCCGCAATTGCCCATCACCACGCTGGTGACGCCGTGCCACGACGAGGGCGTCAGCTCCGGGTCCCAGCAGATCTGCGCATCGTAGTGGGTATGCGGGTCGATGAAGCCGGGCGCCACGACGCAACCGGCAGCGTCGATCCGGCGCCGGGCAGTGCCGGTCGACTTGCCGATCCCGACAATCCGGCCCTGCGCGACCGCCACGTTCGCGCAGTACACGGGTGCCCCGGTGCCGTCCGCCACCAGGCCGTTCTCAATGATCAGGTCGCACTGCACGGGCATGACCTCCCCAGTCCGCACCGCCGCCCACTGCGGCTGGTCGGGACTGGACGGGATTGTACGGGAGGCTGCTGGCAGCCGCGTCGCTTGCGCCCGTCATGCCGGCGCTTGATGGCGTCACGATGCATGTGAGATATTTGCGCCCGCAGCAACCACCTGCACCCAGGCCTCGGCCGGCCTCCGCTGAACCAAAGTCCAGTGGACAGGTCGATGCCATATGCCAGCATGCACCCCCCCAGCATGGGCCCAGTGCCTGCAGGCCCCCATCACCCCCATCGGAGCCATCAGCACCATGACCAAGACCCTCCTCGCCAGCGCCGTCGCCGCCTCTGCCCTGCTCGTCACGGGTTGCGCCTCGGAGTACAAGAAGGACGAGCAGAACATGAAGCAGGCCCAGAGCATGCCGATCAGCTGCCCTCACGCCGAGGGCGACATCCGCATGCTCCAGTCCGAGCTGGCCACGACCAAGCAGAAGGCCGAGGCCGGCGTGACCGCGGTGGTGCCGATCTCCGCCAACGTGGGCGCGGTGGAAGGCACCGAGGGCACGAAGGCGAAGATCGCCACCGGGGATTACAACAAGATCCTCGAGCAGAAGATCGCCGAGATCAAGAAGACCTGCGGCATCCAGTAAGCGCGGCCCGGAGGACCGGCGGCGCCGGCCCTCCGGGTGATCCGCCATGGCACCCAGCCCGGCGCGGGCGACGCACGCGCCAGCCCGGCCTGCCCGGCGGGTTGCGCCCGCAGCGCAAGCATGCATTCGACCTGACGACCCCACGCCCGGCGCAAGGCATCCCGCCCCACCTGCCGGCGTGGCCCGAACCCACCTGGATCCGCATCCATGATCTCGACCAAGCTCATCCCCACGCTGGCCATCATCGCGACCGGCGCCCTGCTCGCGCCGATCGCCAACGCCCAGACCACTCCGCAGCCCCAGGCGACCACGCCGCCCGCCACGCCCGCCCAGTCCTCCGCGCAGGCCGCGATGAACCGCACCATGCAGATCAGCCAGGCGCGGCAGAACAACGCCGCACTGTTCCACCAGTACCAATGGGACAGCCGCACGGAGGTCATCGAGAGCGATACGATCAAGGACATCCGGATCGAGCAGCTCAGCTACGGACTGGACAGCAAGCTGCAGCGCGTGCTGCTCAACGATACACCGTCGCTTCCCGGGGGGTTCCTGCGCCGCATGCTCGCCGAAAACGAGCAGAAGAAGACCGAGAAGTACCTGGTGGGCCTGCGCGGCCTGCTCGAGCAGTACACCCTGCCGACCAACGGCAAGATCCTGGACTTCATCTCCTCGGCGAAAATGACCGGGCCGGATGCCGACGGCGCCGTCACCTACACCGGACAGAACGTCGTGGTGCAGGGCGACACGCTGACGCTGATCATCAACAACTGGACCAAGCAGACCCGCGAGATCCGTGTCAACACCACCTTCGACGGCGATTACGTCGTGCTGACGTCGACCTACGCCGCCCTTGCCGACAGCGGGCTGAACTACCCGCAGTTCTCGCAGGCGCAGATCCCGCCGAAGAACCTGTCGGTACAGGTCCAGTACTACGACTTCACGCGCCTGGCGCGCTGATCGGCGGGCGCCGGCGCCCCTGCGCACCCGCTCCATGGTGGGGTATGATCCGGAGGAACGACAACGGACGTCCAAGTCCGTGGCCAGCATGACAGGGGGAAGAGCGATGGTTGCCGGGCACGAGGCCCACCGCGAGGAGCTGGTGGCCTGCGAGGAGTGCGATCTCCTCCAGCGCGTGCCCTCCCTGCCCGAGGGCGGCAAGGCGATCTGCTCGCGCTGCGGTCACGTCCTGGCCGCGCGGCCGGCACACTCCCCGGAGGTGCCGCTGGCACTGACGCTCACCGCGATCGTCGCCTACCTGATCGCACAGGTCGAGCCCATGATGGGATTGTCGGCCGTGGGTCGCACGGCCAGCACCACCGTGATGGGCGGCGCCTACCAGATGTGGATCGACGGCGAACCGGGCACGGCCGCCATCGTGCTGTTCTGCGTCGTGATCGCGCCGGCCGTCTACCTGGCTTGCGTCCTCGCCGTGCTCCTCGCCAGCCGCCAGCCCCGGGTCCCGCACTGGGTGGGGGAGACGCTGCGCTGGGGCCTGCACATGGCACCCTGGTCCATGTACGAAGTGATGATGCTCGGGGTGCTGGTGGCCCTGGTCAAGATCGCGGAGCTCGCCGATGTGGACGCGGGGTTCGGCATGTACGGTCTGGGGGCACTGGTGGTCCTGTTCCCGGCCATCGCGCTGACCCTGGACACCGAGGACATCTGGCGGCGCATCGAGTGGTCGGCCGGTCCGGCGGACGAAGCTCCGCCGCATCCGATGGGGACAGCGAGATGAGCACGGCGCTGACCGGCGCCCAGGCCGGCCTGGTGTCGTGCGAGACCTGCAACCTGCTGCAGCAGCCGCGCCCCGGCGACGATGCCGGGCACTGCCCGCGCTGCGGCGCCGAGCTGTCGTTCCGCCGCAAGAACTCCATCCAGTACACCTGGGCGCTGGTCATCGCCGCAACCATCTGTTACATACCCGCGAACATGCTGCCGGTGATGGTGACCACCACGCTGGGCGGCACCGAGCCGGACACGATCATCGGCGGCGTCGCATTCCTCTACGAGTCGGGCTCGTGGCCGCTCGCCCTCATCGTCCTGGTCGCGAGCGTGATGGTGCCGCTGGGCAAGCTGCTCGCGCTGGCCTACCTGCTGATCAGCGTGCAGCGCGGCATGCCTGGCGGCGAACGTCAGCGCACCAGGATGTATCGCATGGTCGAATTCATCGGCCGCTGGTCCATGCTCGATGTGTTCGTCGACACCTTCACCGTCGCCCTCATCCAGCTGCAACCGCTGATGTCGGTCGCCCCTGGCAAGGGCGTGGTCTTCTTCGCCGCCGTGGTCGTGCTCACCATGATCGCGGCCGAAACCTTCGATCCCCGGCTGATCTGGGACGCCGGAAGCAGGCAGGAGCCCGAGCATGGCTGACCGCAACGAACTACCCATGGCCACCGTGGAGCCGCGCCGCCGCAACCGCGTCTCGGTGGTCTGGATCATCCCCATCCTGGCCGCGCTGGTCGCGATCGGCATCGCGGTCCAGCGCATCATGAACGAAGGCCCCACCATCACCATTGTCTTCCCCGCCGCGGCCGGCATGGAAGCGGGGAAGACCCAGATCCGCTACAAGGACGTGACCATCGGCACGGTGCAGTCGGTGGAACTGGTGGACAACTACAGCAAGGTGATGGTCACGGCCAAGGTCTCCAAGGACGCCGCCGGGCTGATGGTCGAGGACGCGCGTTTCTGGGTGGTGGAGCCGCGCATCACATTGAGCGGCATCAGCGGCCTCGGCACGCTGCTCTCGGGCAACTACATCGGCTTCGGTGCCGGCAAGTCCACCAAGGAGGGGCGGCACTACATTGCCCTGGACAAGCCACCGGTGGTCAGCACCGAGATCGCCGGAAAGGAGTACCTGCTGCGCAGCGCGAAGCTTGGATCGCTCGGCGAGGGCCTGCCAGTTTATTTTCGCCAGTTCCCCGTGGGCGAAGTGATCAGCAGCGCATTGGACAAGGACGGCCAGGGCGTGACCGTGCGGGCGTTCGTGCGCGCGCCCTACGACCAGTACATCACCGCCAACACGCGCTTCTGGAACGCGAGCGGGGTCGACGTGTCGTTGAACGCCGGGGGACTGGACATCAAGACCCAGTCGTTGACATCGGTGCTGGTGGGCGGTATCGCCTTCGAGACCCCGCCGGATGGCGATCCGGCCCCTGCTCCCGCGCGGACCACCTTCACGCTGTTCGACAACCACCGCCACGCGATGTTGCAGCCCGACCGGATCGTCGATCACTACGTGCTGCGCTTCAAGCAGTCCGTTCGTGGCCTCCAGGTGGGCGCTCCGGTCGAGTTCCGCGGCGTGCTGGTCGGCGAAGTCACCCGGATCGGCATCGAAGTGGATCCCCAGACGCTTGCCTTCGAACAGCCGGTCGACATCAACTTCTACCCCGACCGCCTGCGGGCCCGAATGATGTCAGGCAAGATGCTGCCGGAACCGAAGACGCCGGAAGAGCGCTTGGCGCGAACCCGGCAATTCATCGAGCGCGGCTTCCGGGCGCAGCTGCGCACCGGCAACCTCCTTACCGGGCAAGCCTACGTCGCGGTGGACATGTTCCCCAATGCCCCCAAGGTCAGGATGGCTGAGGCAGCCACGATCATGGAGATCCCCACCATTCCCGGCCAGTTCGAAGGCATGGAAACCAAGATCGCCAGCATCATCGACAAGCTCGACAAGGTGCCCTACGAGCAGATCGTGGCCGATGTCCGGAAGGTGGTGGCGAGCCTGGACAGCACCGTGAAGAACGTCGACTCGCTGGTCAAGCAGTGGAACACCCAGACCACGCCGGCGCTCACCAAGGCGATCGACGACGCGCGCGAGGCGATCAACAGCGCGCACAAGTTCATCGAGAGCGGCTCCCCCGCCGAGACCGACCTGCGCGAGGCGCTGCGCGAGATCACCAAGGCCGCCACGTCCGTGCGCGTGCTGGCCGACTACCTGGAAGAAGAACCGCAAGCCCTGTTGCGCGGCAAGCCCGCCGCCGAGGAGACCTACAAGTGATGCGCCTGCGCCTCACGCTCGCCTGCCTCGCGGCGGCCCTCGCCGCTGGCTGCGCGGCGAACTCGCCCCAGCCCCGGTACTACGTCCTGACCCCGGAAGCACGCAGCGCCGCACCGATCGACGCCACCGCACCGAGCATCGCGGTGGGGCCGGTGACCGTGCCTGAAGTGGTCGACCGGCCGCGCATGGTCGTGCAGGGCCCCGGCAACCAGGTCCTGATGTCGGAATACAACCGCTGGGCGAGCCCGGTGAGAACCGAGATCGCCAGCGTGATCGGTCGCAACCTGACCCTCGATCTCGGCGCGACACGAGTCTGGTCGTACATGCAGGCGACCATCCCCAACCCGGACATCCAGGTGCTGGTGGACGTGCGCCGCTTCGACGCGACCCTGGACCAGGGCGTGAACGTCGACGTCCTGTGGGCGATCAAGCGCAAGTCGGGCGAGCCGGTGAAGAGTGGCCAGACGATCGTGTCGGAAAAGGCGGCCGCCGGCTACGACGGGCTCGTCGCGGCCTACAGCAAGGCGATGGCGCAGGTCAGCCGCGACATCGCCGCGGCCATCCGCACGCCCTGAGCAGCGGAGCGATCGGCGGCTGATCGCGCACGGCGCGGAGTCTGCGCCGGCCCTAGTAGTTGAAGCTCCAGTACATGTTCGCCGGCGGCGTGTACTGGTAGTCCCCGCCCTGGTCCTGGACACCTACAGCCCCACCCTGGCTGGCGAAGTTCGGGCCCGCCCCCGGATAGCCGTAGTACACCACGTCGTTGCTCGAAGCCAGCACGCGGGAATGGATCGCCCCGTAGATCGGGACCGTCGGCGGAATCGCGTAGATCTCGGGCGGGATCTTGCTGGTCACGGTCCACGGGCCGGTGGCCTCGGACGACTGGAACCAGACCCCCTCCTTGACCGCGTACCAGGCATTGATGTCGTACTGGATCACGGGCACCGAGGCATTGGCGACGTAGTTCAGCTCGGTTCCCGGGATCGGCTTCATCACCGGATTGCCGTTGATCACCACGGTCAGCTGGGTATCGGCCGGGCTCGCCGCGACGATGTTGGTCTGCGCCGAATACACCGGCAGCCCCGCCCCGGCGCGCGCAAGATCGGCGCTTACGCCGGCCTTCGGGCTGTCGCCGGGGATGCGGAAGAAGTCTGGAGGCAGGGCCGAGGCCGCCAAGTAGGTCCAGCCGATGTCCGTCGCATGCGACCGGTACCACAACCCGTGCACGCGCACGTAGTACAACCCGTTCGCATCGCGGAACAGGTCGGCGCTGGTGTTGACCGCATAGCGCAGCCCCGAGTGGGGGATCGGCACGAACTGCGGGGTGCCGTCCAGGACGATGAGAGCGCTGTGCTGTTCCGTCACCATGATGTGCGGGACACCGCTGGCCAGGCTCGGCAGGCGCCCGGCTGCATCCGGCTTCCCGGGCACCAGGTTCCACTGCTTCTTCTGCAGGGCCACCTGCATCAGCGGTCCGCTCCCCGGCGGCGCCTGGGAGACGGTCCACGGGCCGCCGAGGTCGGTGGCGCTCACCCAGCCATCGTAGATGTGCAGATAGAACCGGCCCGCCGCATCCTGCAGCAGCAGCTTGTGCGTGTTGACCGTCCCCTTCAGCTTGGTGCCGGGGATGTCCACGTAGCGCGGCGGACCGTCGATGTAGACCAGCACCGCAGGCGTCTGCGAAACGATGATCCTGGGCGGATCGTCCGGCGGCGGCGCAGCGGCCGCCCGCTGGCGGGCTGTGGCGACACTCTGGCCCGCCTGCACGTTGGCCAGGCTCATGGTCTTGATCTGCTTCGGCAGCATGGCCCGCACGATCTCGCCCCACTCCGCAGGCTCCGCGCCCTGCACCGACGGGAAGATCACGTTGATGACATCGGGGTCGAGCAGCTTGAGCACACCGGCCGCCTGGTCGGGCTCGCCGGCCGCCTGGATCACCGCGCTACCCTGCACCACCTTGCCGGCCGCCGCGGGCTTGACCAGCACCAGGCTGCGCGCGTTGAGGATGCCGTCATTCCAGGCGTCCACGATCGGCTCGTGCACCTCGAGCGTCACGCCGGGCCCCGGGATGGCGATGGGCCAGGTGGTGGCGGCGAAGGCGGCGACGGGGAAGAGCAGCGCAAGCAGGAAAGACGCGGCGCGGATCGGGCGGGTCATGATGTTTGTCATGTCGACTGTTCTTGGAAGGCCCCTGGCGCAGTCCTGCATGCCCGGGAGGATCCGGATGATACGCGGTACCCGTACGGCACGGGAACTGTCCCCCGGGACGGCGTCGCGAGCGCGGGTTGCGGCCGCCTCACCCATGCATCGCGCCGCTCGTGCCGGGTCCGTGCACTCCTGGACGACTACCGCGTCGGCCCTATCCGGCTTTCTTCTCCTTTTCGGCCTTGGGCTCGGGCGGCTTCACCACCCGCACCTGCACCCCGGCGGTCAGCGCATCGGACGGGTTGAGGATGACCGCGTCGGCGGCCTCAAGTCCCGAAACCACCTCGACTTCGGTGCCGAAGTCACGGCCCAGGGCGACGGTCCTCAACACCACCCTCTGGTCCGGCCCCACCACCGCCAGCTGGGTGCCCTCGGGCCGGAACAGCAGCGTGTTGACCGGCACGACGAGCGCCGGCGCGCTGCGCGGGAGCTTGAAGTGGACCTGTGCGTAGGCCCCGGGCAGTAGCTCTCCGCTCCTGTTGTCCACCACCACCTCGACCAGCATGCTGCGCGTGGTCCGGTCGATGGATTGCGTGGTGCGCTCGAGCTTCGCCGGGAACTTCCGCCCGGGAAACTCCGCCAGCGTGAGCTCGGCAGGCACGCCCGGCACCGCCTCGTGAGAGTAAGTCTGTGGCACCTGCACGTACACGCGCAGGCGATCGGCCGCGGCGATGTGGAACATGGCCTTGCCGCCCCCGTTGCCGGCATCGATGAGCGCACCCACATCCACGTTGCGCGCCGTGATGATGCCGTCGAACGGCGCGTAGATGCGCTTGAACGACTGCATCTTCTCCAGACGGGACACGTTGAACCTGGCCGACTGCACCGCCGCCAGCCGCGCCTGCGCGTTGGACTGCGCCTGGTCGAGGTCCTGCTTCGACACGATCCCGCTGGCCCCCAGCTCGGTCCAGCGCGTCGCAGTCCGGTTGGCGAGCTCGTAGTTGGCCTGCGCCGTGGCCAGGTCCGCACGCGCCTGCTGCAGCTGGTCGTCGACCTCCGGGGTCTCGATCTCGGCCAGCAGCTGGCCGGCCTTCACCTTCGCGCCGATGTCGGCGTACCAGCGCTTCAGGTAGCCGTTGGTGCGGGCGTAGATGGGCGTGTCGATGAACGCCTCGACGTTGCCGGGCAGCACGAGCTCCTGTGCACCGGCGCCGGCCTTGGCTTTCGTCACCGACACGGTCGGGATGGTGAGCACCTGGGCCTGCTTGAGCGATTCGTGCGCATTCAGCCGCGGCAGCAATCCCGCCGTCAGCGCCGCTGCGAGCAGCAGCACGCCGCCCAGCAGGACGATCCAACCCCACCGCCGTGGCGGCTGCGACTGTCCGGCACTCATCTCGTCTCCATCCTCTCCCCGTGCGTCACACCGTCACCGGCTGCTGCCGGCGCCCGCGCCAGCCGTGGATGAGCGCGAACACCACCGGGACGAAGAACAGCGTGGCCAGCGTGGCGAACACCAGGCCGCCGATCACCGCCCGGCCCAGCGGCGCGTTCTGCTCGCCGCCCTCCCCAAGCCCCAGCGACATCGGCAGCATGCCGATGATCATCGCGAGCGCAGTCATGAGCACCGGGCGGAAGCGGTTCACCCCGGCCTCGACCGCTGCGACCCAGGCGCTGTCTCCCGCCTGCAGGCGCTCGCGCGCGAAGCTCACCACCAGGATGCTGTTCGCGGTGGCGATCCCCATCGCCATGATCGCACCGGTGAGGGCCGGCACGCTGACGGTGGTCTGGGTGACGAACAGCATCCACACGATCCCCGCCAGCGCCGCGGGCAGCGCGGTGATGATGATGAACGGGTCGAGCCAGGACTGGAAGTTCACTACCATCAGCAGGTAGACCAGGACGATGGCGAACACCAGTCCCCACAGCAGGCCACGGAACGACGACAGCATCGTCTCCACCTGTCCGCGCACGATCAGGCGCGAGCCCTTCGGCAGGTCCTTCCCGCCCTCGTCGACGATCCGCAGGACCTCGTCCGCCACCCCGCCCAGGTCGCGGCCCTGCACTCCGGCATAGATGTCGATCACCGGCTGCACATTCCAGTGGCTGATGACTGCGCGCTCGACGCCGCGGGTCACGGTGGCGAAATTGCCGAGGATGTCGGCACGGTTGCCATCACCGCTGATCGGGATGTTGGCCATCGCCTGCAGCGAATCGATCTTGTATGGCGGCGCCTGGGTGATGATGTTGTAGCTCACCCCGGTCTTCGGGTTGAGGAAGAACGTCGGATTGGTCTGGAAGCTGCCCGAGAGCGTGATCAGCAGGTTGGACGCCATGTCGCGCTGGGTGAAGCCGGCCTGCTGCGCCTTGGTGCGGTCGACCACCACGTCGAGCCTGGGCTGGTCGAACGGCTGCTGGATGCGCAGGTCGGCGATGCCGGGCACGTTCTTGATCTTCTCCAGCAGCGCGGCGGCGAACCTGCGGTTCTCCTCCACCTTGCGTCCGACCACCTGGATGTCGATCGGGGCCGGCAACCCGAAGTTGAGGATCTGGCTGACGATGTCGGCCGGGAGGAAGGCGAACGACACGCCCGGAAACGCCTCCGGCAGCAGCGCCCGCAGCCGCTGCACGTAGTCCCCGGTCGGGCGATGCCCGTGCTTGAGCGACACCATGATGTCGGCGTCGGCGGGGCCGATGGTGCCCGAGTTGTTGTAGGTGAGGTTCGTGCCGCTCGCCGGCATCCCGATGTTGTCGAGGATGGTCTCCAGCTCGCCGGGCGGGATCACCTCGCGGATGCGAGCCTCCACCAGGTCGCACAGCCGCGCGGTCTCCTCGATCCTCGTGCCGGTCTTCGCCCGCACGTGCAGCTTGAACTGCCCGGCGTCCACCGCCGGGAAGAAGTCGCGTCCCACCCACGGGAGCAGCGCCGCGGAGACCGCGCAGCCGGCGAGCACCAGTCCGATGACCAGCAGCGGCCGGCCCGTCCCGTACTCCAGCATCCCACGGTAGCCGTCGCGCAGGCGGGAGAACCCGGCCTCGAACCCGCGGTGCCCGTGCGCGAACACGTCCCACCAGTGCGCCCGGGTGTGCTTCGGATGCACGCGCAGCAGGTACTTGGCCAGGGTCGGCACCAGCGTGCGCGAGAAGAAGTACGAGGCCAGCATGGCGAACACCACGGCCATGGCCAGCGGCACGAACAGGTAGCGCGCCACGCCGGTGAGGAAGAACATCGGCACGAACACGATGCAGATGCACAGGGTAGACACGAAGGTGGGCACCGCGATCTGCTGGGCCCCGTCGAGGATGGACTGCTCGAGCGGCTTGCCCTGCTCCAGGTGCTGGGTGATGTTCTCGATGGCGACCGTCGCGTCGTCGACCAGGATGCCCACGGCCAGCGCGAGGCCGCCCAGCGTCATGATGTTGATCGTCTCGCCCAGCGCGGACAGGATCGCGATCGAGGTCAGGATCGACAGCGGGATCGACACCGCGATGATGAGGGTGCTGCGCACGCTGCCGAGGAACAGCAGGATCATCAGCGCGGTCAGGCACGCGGCGAGGATGGCCTCGAAGATCACCCCGTCCACCGCCGCGCGCACGAACAGCGACTGGTCGATGGCGGTCTGGATGTTGAAGCCGGCCGGCAGCGCGGCCTGGATCCGCGGCAGCTCGGCCTTCACGCGGGACACGATGTCCAGCGTGGACGCCGTGCCGTACTTCAGGATCGTCAGCAGCACCGCACGCTCGCCGTCGTGGCGCACGATGTTGGTCTGCGGCTGGAAGCCGTCGCGCACCGTGGCGACGTCGCGGATGTAGACCGTGCCGCCGTTGGCCACGGTACGCACCGGCATGTCGTTGAGCTCCTGCACCGTGCGCGGGCTGCCGTTGAGCGCCACGTCGTACTCGAACGAGCCGATCTTCACCAGGCCGGTGGGCAGGATCAGGTTCTGCTGCGCCAGCGCCGCGACCACATCCTGCGGCCCCAGCCCCTTCGCCTGCAGCAGCCGGGGGTCGATGTCCACCATGACCTGCCGGGTCTTGCCCCCGTAGGGCGTGGGCATCACCGCACCCTGCACCGTCGCGAGCTGCGTACGCATGAAGCTGTTGGCGGTGTCGTTGATCTCGTGCTCGGGGATGCTGTTGCTCGACAGCGCGAGCCCGAAGATGGGCACCGTGGAGGCGCTGTACTGCAGGATCAGCGGCGGCGTCGCGCCGGGCGGGAAGGCATAGAGCATCGTCTGCGCGATGGCGACGATCTGGGCCAGGCTGGTCTGGATGTTGGCGCTCGGGTGGAAGAACACCTTCACCACGCCCACGCCGTTGCTGGTCTGCGACTCGATGTGCTCGATGTCGTTGACCGTCGCGGTCATCGCCCGCTCGAACGAGGCGACCATCCGCCCTTCCATCTCTTCGGAGGACAACCCGGTGTAGCGCCAGATCACGCTGACCACCGGGATGTCGATGTTGGGAAAGATGTCGACCGGGGTGCGCAGGATCGCCAGCGGCCCGATGATGAGCAGCAGCAGCGCGAGGACGATGAAGGTGTAGGGCCGGCGCAGGGCCAGCTGGACGATCCACATGATGGTGCCGCTCGTCCTGGTGCCGCGCGGGTGCGGCGCCGGACTGGTTCTGTTGCCGGCCGCTCGCCCTGCACGGGCTGCGCCGCCCCCGGTTCACTCCCGGGTCCTGCTCCGGCCCCGGTCGTCGCATGATACCGGGGAAGACCGCCGGCCACAGCACCGCCCGTCTGGCGTGCCTCCTAGCGCCAGACGATGAGCATCAGGTAGGCACCGAACAGCATCAGGTGCACCGCGCCTTGCAGCACGTTGGTGCGGCCGCTGGCGAAGGTGAGCGTAGCCAGGAGCAGCGTCAGCACCAGCATCGGCTGCTCCACGCCCTGCAGGCCGAGCACCACCGGCACGTGCTGGGTCATCCCGATCAGCAGCACTGCCGGGATGGTCAGGGCGAGCGTGGCCAGGGCCGATCCCAGCAGGATGTTGACCGCCCTCTGCATGCGGTTGTCGAGCGCGGCACGGATGCCGCCGATTCCTTCCGGCGTGAGCACCAGCAGCGCCAGCAGGAGCCCGCCGAGCGCCGAGGGTGCGTGGTGCACCTCGATGCCATGGTCCAGCAGCAGCGCGAGGCGATGGGCGAGGAACATGACCAGCGCCAGGTAGGCGACCAGCAGCACGACCGGGCGCAGCGGCCCGCCGTCCGCGTGGTTCGGCAGCGCCTCCGGCACATCCGCGTCGCCGTTGTCGTCCACGAAGTAGGCGCGGTGGCGGATGGTCTGCACCGCGAGGAACACCGCGTACAGGCCCAGGCACATCACCACGAGGAAACCCTCCTGCTGCGCGGAGAACATCGCATCGGGCGCCGACTGGGTGAAGTTGGGGACGATCAGGCTGAACATCGCCAATGCCAGGATCACGCTGAGGTACGCGTTGACCCCGCGCAGGTTGTAGCTCTGCTCGTGGTAGCGCAGGCCGCCCAGCAGCAGCGCCAGGCCCACCAGGCCGTTGAGCACGATCATGAGCACCGCGAACATCGCATCGCGGGCCAGCTCGGGGTTGGCCTCGCCCGTGACCATCACCATGCGCAAGGTGAAGATTTCGATGCTCGACACCGACAGCGTGAGCAGCAGGGTGCCGTAGGGCTCGCCGACGCGCTCGGCGAGATGCTCCGCGTGGCGCACGACCGCCATCGAGCCCCAGACGATGACCCCGAACAGCCAGGCGAACAGCAGCAGGCCGCGGACGGAGGCCGAGGCGTCGAGCAGCCAGGCATCGCCGACTGCACCGAACACCATGGCCGACAGCGCCACGACTGGTAGCGCGACCTCGCGCGACATCCAACTCACGGCCAGGGCACCGAAGACCCATCGCGACGCGGACCCGGTCGGACCATAGGCATCGCTTCTCGCAACCGCAAACGCCACATCGCCTGCTCCCTCAGCCGCAGCGGTGCGGGGAGTCTACGGGAACTGGATGGGCCGCGCGCGCAGGATTACCGCTCCGACGGGCCGCCAGGCCACCTCGAAGCGAGTGCGCTGCCTTCGGCAGGCACCGCATCGCCCGTCGGAAGCAGGCCCTGATTGCACACAGCGCAAGAGTCAGAACGCATACCGGATGTAGCCGAGCACGCCATAGGCGCTGTAGCCCTCGCGGAACTCGCCGTTGAACTGCAGCGATGTGGAAAACCCGTTCCCTTGGAGGTAGGTGACACCGGCACCGATCGTCGCCCCACTGCCCCCCGAGTCGGTCTCCGGGAGGGAGAATGATGCACCCGGCACCCCGGCGAACGCGCCCGAGATGGTGTTGTCGCCGATACCGAAGTCGTAGTTCCAGGCGGCGCGCACCTCCGGGACCCAGCGACCGTTGCCGGCTTCGATGACGTGCGCCACGCGCAAGCCCAGCTCCGACGAGAGTGCTTCGGTGCTGTGGCCATCCACGCGCAGGTTGACGCTGCCGGCACCTGTCTCGGCGAACCCGTCTTCCGACAGGTACACGTAGCGCAGAGCCGCATACGGTCCGATCAGCCAGTTCGCATGGCGCACGTCGTACCCGGTGCCCAGGTAGGCGGCCCAGAGATCGCCATCGTGGTCGCTTTTCGCGGTGCGCTGCAGGTTTCCGATGACGAGGTTGCGGGTGTTGTCGTAGCTCTGGCGGCCGTAGGACAGCATGGTGTCGACGTGCACCGGACCGGAGAACCAGGTGCCGTAGACGGAGGCTGCAGTCGTATCGACGTCCCCGTTGCCGGCGTTGGCATCCAGGTCGATGTTGCTCTGTGAATAGCTGACGCTCGCCCCCAGAATGAGATGGTCACCCGGCATGTAGTCGAGTCCCAGGGTCAACCCCGCCATGTCGTAGTGCAGGCCGGGGAACCCGTCATCCGGATCCTGGTGTCCCCATTGCCCGAACGAATCGAGCCAGACACCCCAGCGCCGGCGCGACTCGATCTGCAGGTCACGCCCGACCACACCCCCGAGACCGGCATCCGCGCTCGCTGCCACGTCGTTATAGGCGAGGAACACCGCCTGCTGCGAGGCACCCGAGGGCAGCCAGGCACCGACACCGCTGAGCCCCACCCCGCCGCGCATGCGCAGCCCGGACAGGTGCTCCTGAAGCATGTGGCCGTACTGCTGTGCCATCGCCTGGCTGGCCCGGGTACCGCTCTGATAGGCAGCCGGGCTGAGGGTCGCCATCAGCGGTCCCACCTGGGACGCGGGAAGGCCCTGCACTTCTCCGAGCACCGTGGAGAGATCCCCCGTTGCCGTGGGGAGGACGGTGTCGAAGTAGACTGCCATGGTCCGCTGCAGATCGTTGCCGGCCAGCGTGGTGAAACTGCGGACCGAGGCGGTGATCTCTCCTGCGTCGGGCGACTGCGCATAGCTGAAGCTCACCAGGGGAGTTGGGTCGGGCAGGACCACCGAGTCGAAATGGCCGAGGAGGCCGTGCCCGTCGGCGGTTTCCAGGACCTTGTACTTGCTCTGATCGACATAGGCGCCCGGCCCCTTCATCACCCGGAACTCGCCCGCCAGTTGCGCGGTCCCGCCCTCGACCCGGAGCCTGCCCTGGCTGCCATCCGGGTAGATCCAGGCCCGGAAGACGCCGTTCGGATCGAACGTGTATGGCGCGTTGATCTGCAACGTGCCGCCGCTGACTTCGAGCTCGCGCATGGTGGGCAGATTCGAGAGCATGAACGTGCCCCCCGCGTCCTTGGCAACGCGCTCGAAGGCGAGGATGCTGCCGGGGAAGGCACCTTGCCCGCGCAGCGCGAGCGTGTCGATTCCCGTGCCACCGTCGAGCGTACCGACGCTGCCGCCCAGCCCGTTCACCCGGGCGCCCCCGATCAGGATCAGGCGGTCGTCCCCGTCGTCCAGCCGGACGAGCCCGGTCGTGAGTGAGTTGGCTCCGAGTTCCAGGCGATCATTCCCCGCCCCGGCGCTGATCGCGGTGCCCAGGCGCGTTTCCAATCCGTGCCCGAAGCTCGTGCCCAGGAGCGCGGTCGTCACGCTGATGGTGCCGTTGTTCACGATCCGATCGTCACCTGCGCCGGTGGCGATTCCTGTCGCCATCGCGGTCATGTCATCGGACGAGAAGAAGTCACGCCGGGCCTCGGCCTGGGCATGAACGACGATCGATCCGTCGTTGACCACCAGGTCATTGCCATCCCCGGTGACGATACCGCGAGCCGTGGCAGTCGCCGAGGCACTCACGGCCGACTGCCCGCCGAAGACAGTCGCGATGTTGTCGGCCGTGGCGGTAGCGGTGACCGCCAGCTGCCCCGCGTTCTGTATGAACGCACCCGCGCCCTGCAATTCGATGCCGGTCGCGGACGCCGACGCGAACGCACCCGAAGTGGCATTGCGCGCCTCCGATACCGTGTACTGGTCCTTGGCGACGAGGGCCCCGGCCAGCGGCGCATCGAGCGTGATCGTGCCGGTCTTCTTGTCGAACGCGGTCACCTGCGCGTAGTCGTCCGCATTGGCGCCGGTGAGGAAGCGGACCCACTTGCCCACGAACAGGTCCGGGTCCGCGTCGATCTGCGAGGCGTCGACGAAGTTCGTGCTGAGGGCAGCGGCGTCCGACGATGCGGCCGACTTCAGATCCGCTGCCGTGCCGCCGATCTTGCCGCCCTGCGCACTGGCGGTCGCTGCTGCCAGGGCAGTGACCGAGATACTGCCGGCGCTGCGATTGAGGACCGCACCCGTCCCGGTACTGCGAATACCCCACGTCTGCGCCCTCGCAGTCCCGTCCGCGTACGCTTCGCTCTCGTTGTACTGATCCGCGTTCGAGATGGCGGTCGCTGTACTGCCTGCATCGGACCGCACGACCACGCTTCCCGAATTGTCGACCCGGTCGTATCCGGCGCCCAGGTCCAGCCCGATCGCGGTTGCATCCGCTCGGGCATCGGCCCAGTTGAACGACTGGTTGGCATTCCAGCCCAGGAGCCCGCACAGCCAGCTCGAGCCGTCACAACTGGAGGTCGCGCCGTTGACGGTCGCAGTGGCCGCAGAGATCACCTCGATTCCGGCAGCCGCCGCATTGATGATCCGGTCGTCACCACCCGCGGTCGACGCACCCAGCGTCGTGGCGATGGCCTCGAACCCCAACTGCTGGTCAGTGCCTTGGTCGAACGTAATGTCGATCCTGCCGGAGGAGGTCACCGTGCCGGTCGCGCGCACGCTGAGGTGCGCACGGTTCTCCAGGCTGTCGCCCAACTCACCGCCAAATAATCCGGACGCGGTCGCGCTCGAGCGCCCGCGCAGCTCCTTGGACACGAACCCGCTGAAGCTGAACGTCGTGTCCTCCGCGGTCACCGTGGAGGTGGCAATGCTGGCTGCGTCCGAACCGTTGACCAGCCCCAGCCCCCCACCGGCGCTGAACGCCGTCGCCGCCGACTGCGCCTGCAGGAACGAGGTGCCTTCTCCGCCACCGAAGCTGTAGGTGCTCTGCTTGCTCGTCACATCGGCGGTAGCGGTCACCGTCATTGCGCTCCGCGAACGCACGCCGTCCAGTCCGCCGCCAGCCTCGATGCCGACGGCAACCGCGTCGGCAGTCAGCCGGGACTTGAGAACCGACACGCCGGCGAACGTCACCGCCTGGGAGGTCAGCGTACTGCCGGCCATCACGGTCACGCTGCCGGCGCTCTCGATCGCGTCGTCGCCCGCACCGCCGGTGATCCCGACGGCGCGCGTGCCGATCGTGATGCGCACATCCTCGTCCACCAGAACGCCGCCGGTGCGGCTTCCGGAGGCGACATTGCTGGTCGCCGTGGCGGAGATGTCGCCCGTCACCGCGATGGTGTCGTTGCCGGCACCAGCATCTATACCCACCGCACTGACCTGCGTCTGCGTCCTCGCATCCGCCGTCGAGGGGCCGTCGCTGCTCAGCGTGAGCCGGTCCATGGTCACGGAGCCGGTCGCCCATACCGTGACTCCCGCGGGCGAGACGATCCGGTCGGCCCCGCCGCCGCCCGCGATGCCGGTGGTCGCAGCGGTGGCGATTGCCGCAGCGTCGGAGTTGGCGACGGTGCTTTCCGACCCGAATGTGGAGCTGGCCAGAGCGGCAGAGGTCTGCTTCACCGTGGTCGTCGCATGCGACTCCGCATTCACCCCTCCGGCGTTGCGGATCTCGTCGGCGTCGTCGCCGCCGTCGAGGCCGATCGCGACGGCGCGCGCGGTCGAGGAGGAATCGGCCGCCGACGCCGCATAGGCGCTGCCGAACGTCGAGCTCGTCACCGAGACGGAGGAAGCGTTAACGGTGAGCTTGGCATCCGCGCCCACGTCGACCAGACCGTTGCTTTCGATGCGGTCCCGCCCCATGCCGCCCGTGATCCCTGCGGCCGTGGCCTCCGCCTCCCCCGCCGCCGAGGTCGCTGTCTTGGCCGACCCGCTCCCGAACACGACTTTCGCCCTCGCGCTCGAGCTGGCATTGGTGGTGCCGTCGGCGATTGCATCGACGTAGATTGCGCCGCTGGTCGTGACGGTATCGTTGCCATCGCCGCCCTCGACACCGGCGGCAGTGGCGGAGATGAGCGACGAGGCGTCCGCGGCGGCCTTGCCCTTCGCGCTGCCGATGAAGGTCAGGCTCTCCACCGCTGCACTGGAGACGACGTTGCCGATGGACTTCGCGGTCACGGTCAGCCCGCCAGCCCCGCCGATCGTGTCGCCCTCCTCGCCGCCCCGCAGGCCGGTCGCCTCGGACAAAATGGTCGTGCTCGCATCCGCAGCCGCGTCCTGGTAGGTCGCCCCCGCGAGGTTGAATCCGGTGACCCCTGCCGACACGCTCTTGGTCGTTGCGGTCGCCGTCGCGTCCACCGTGATCGCCGCGCCATTGTCGATGACGTTGCCGCCCGACCCGCCGTCGACGCCCACCGCCCTGGCCTCGGCCACCGTGCCAGCCTGAGCGACGGATCTCTGCGCATTCGCGCCGGCGCCGGCACCAAAGACATTGGTTGCCGTGGATACACCACTGACGCCGGCTTCGGCGTCGATGTCGAGGATGCCGTAAGCTCCAAGCCGATCGTTCGCCTTACCTCCATCGAGCCCGCGGGCGATGGCCAGCGCCGAAGTCGTGCTCTTCGCCGCAGCATCCTGGAGGTCGCCGCCGAGGTTCAGGATCGTCAGGTTGCGCGCCGTCGCCGTGCCTTCGCTGGTCGCCCTGGCCAGCACGGTGGTCTTGCCCGCCGCGCCAATATCGTCCGCCCCCTCACCGCCATCGATACCAGCGGCGGTTGACCAGGCGCTGGTGCGCGCGTCGGTCATCGACGTCTTTGCACCAGCACCCACCGACAGCCCGGACAGGCTGATGGAGTAAGCCGAGGTCCTGGCGGTCGACATGGCGGTGACCTTGGTTTCCGCCGCGAGATTGCGCACGTAGTCGTCGCCGGCGCCGCCGGAGATCGCGCCCGCCCATGCCGCCGCGATGCCCGAGACGTCCGCCACCGTGCTCTGGGTGGCAAGGCCGCCGGAGAGGAGGTTTACGTTAACCGCGAAGGACTTGCCCTCCAGCGCGGAGACGGCACCGACCGTGATGCCGCCGCTGTTCTCGATGCGGTCCTGGCCGTCCCCTCCGGCGAGGCCGACGGTCAACGCGTCGGCCGTGGTGCGCGTGTTCGCGATTGCACTCTGGTCGGCAGTTCCGAGCGAGCCGCCGAGGAAGATCGACAGGCTCACGCCGTCCGCGGTGGCGCCCGACTGCAGGCTGATCGCGCCGCTGTTGCGCAGCGTGTCCGCGCCTGCATCCCCGGCGATGCCGAACGCGCGGGCGCGCGCCGTGCTGCTGGCATCGCTCACCGCAGCCCCCTGCGCACTGCCGCCCACCGTGACTGCCACCTCTGCGGCGGCCGCGACGCTCTTGGCGTACGCATCGATCGCCCCGTCGATCGCGCCCATGTTGGTCGCGGTGTCGTTTCCGCTTCCCCCTGCGATGCCGGTTCCCTGTGCCTCGGCCAGCGCACTCGCGTTGCTCAGCGCCTTGCCCCGGGTGTCGCCGCCGAGCGTACCGGTAACGGTGACCGACACGGCCACCGACTCGGCGCGCGCCTCGATGTCGTTGGTCCCGGGCGCTGCCGGCATCAGGACAATGGCGGCGTCGTTGGTGATGGTATCGTCGCCGGCACCTGCATCGATCGCAGCGGCGGTTGCGCGCGCCGCGCTGCTGGCGTCGCTCAGGGCAGCAGTATCGGCGCTGCCGCTCATGGTGAGCGCTGCGCCCACGGCCACCGCCACGGTCCTCCCGGTCGCCGATGCGTCCACCGCAAGTGCGCCGTGATTGGCGATCGCGTCCGCGCCGCTGCCCGCGCGGATGCCCGAGGAGGCCGACTCCGCGACGCTGCTCGCGCGCGCCAGCGCGCTGCCGGACGCATCGCCTTGCGCCGTCCCTGCCACCGTCAACGCCACCGCCACGGACGTGGCGTGCGACTCGGCGGCAGCGCTCACCGCCGCTGCGTTGTCGACCCGGTTGCTGCCGTCGCCGACCGCCATCCCGGTGGCTTCTGCGCTCGCCGAAGCGCCAGAGTCGCTGAGCGAGTTGCCAGTGGCCTTTCCGTTCAGCGTGATGGCCACGCTCGCGCCCGCTGCCACCGTGGTGGAGCTCGCGTCGGCCTTCACATGGATCGTTTCGCGATTGTCGAAACGGTCGGCGTCGGCGCCTGCGGTGATGCCGACGGAGCGGGCCAGCGTGGCGCTGTGCGCCTTGCCCAACGCATCGGCCGACGCGTCTCCGCCCGCGGTGCCCCCGACCGTCAGCGATACCGCCACTGAAGTCGCTTGCGCCGACGCGTCGAGATCGAGCGCCCCGCTGTTCTTGACCTGGTTTGCCCCCGAGCCTGCGTCGATACCGAGCGCGGAAGCAACCGCACTGGCGCTCGCATCGCTCACCGCCGAGCCGGTCGCGTTGGACTTGTCGGGGGCCTCGTCGCTGCCCACGGTGATCGCCACGCCAATCCCCGCTGCCACCGTGGTGGCGGCGGCGTCCATGTCCGCGGCGATCGCACCGGAATTGCTGATGTGGTCTGCTCCCGCACCGCCGGCGATCCCGATAGCGTGTGCCTCGGCGCTTGCGCTGGCATCCGCCAGCGCCTTCGCCGTGACTTCGCCCTTCGCACTGCCCGCCACCGCCACGCTCGCCGCAACCGCCGTCGCGTTGGCCTCAGTGGCGTCAACTCCCTGGTGCAGGTGCTGCAGCCTGATCGTCCCGGAGTTCACGATCATGTCGCCGCCGTCCCCGCCATCGATCCCGGTGACGGCCGCAGTCGCCGTGGCACCGGCGTTGCTCACGCCCTTGCCTTCGGCCTTCCCCTCCCTGGTGATGCTCACGGAAAGGCCGGCTGCAGCCCCGATCGCCGTCGCCTGTACGTCGCCGGTCAGGACGTTGTCACTCGAGACCCGGTCGTCCCCTTCGCCGGCATCGATGCCCTTCGAGACCGTCTTGGCGGTAACGCTTGCGTCGGCGAGCGCGCCGCCGGCGACGTCGCCCTTCGCACTTCCTGCCACATCCAGCGAGGCCGCCACGCCGATCGCAGTGGACGAAGCGCGGACGGCAAGCTCGCCATGGTTCTCGACCACGTCCGCTCCGGCGCCCAATTCGATGCCACCCGCCCGCGCCTCCGCCCGGCTGGAGGCGTCGCTCACCGCACTGCCCTCGGCGACCGCGTCGGCCTCCACTTTGCCGTCCTTCGAGAAACCCACGCTCACGCTCGCGCTCACGCCAGTCGAGGTCGCGTCGGCGGCAGCCTCCACCCGCGCGGCGTTGGTCACGCGGTCCACGCCCGCACCGGTCGTCACGCCATTTGCCGCCGCGACGGCGGTTACGCTCGAATCGCTCAGCGCGGAACCCTTCACGTCGCCCTTGGCCGTGCCTGCCACAGAAATGGACGCCGCAACGCCGGTCGCGCGCGCCGTCGATACGGACGCGATCGCTCCGCTGTTGGTGAGCGAGTCGCTCCCGGAGCCCGACCCGGCATCGATGCCGGCGGAAGCGGCGTTCGCATCGACGCTCACCCTGGAGACCGCGGCGCCCTCCGCCTTGCCCTCCTTGCTGATCGATACGGGCACCGCCGCACTGACGCCCACACCGGTCGCCGTTGCGGTCGAGCCGATGCGGGCAGCGTTGTCGATGGCGTCGTTCCCTTCGCCCGCCGACACGCCTTGCGCCGCCGCTTCAGCCGTCACCGACGCATCGCTCAACGCCGCTCCCGCCACATCACCCTTCGCGCTGCCTGCGACGTCCAGTGACGCGGCCACCCCGGTCGCCTTCGCTGTGGAGGTCAAGGCCATTTCGCCGTGGTTGTGCACGGTGTCGTTGCCGCCGCCGGTGTCGACCCCGGCAACCAGCGCATGCGCCTCGGTGGACGCGTTGCTCATCGCAGCGCCTTCCGCCTTCGCCTCGGCGGCCACGTCGCCTTCCTTGGTGAAGCCGACCTTCACGCTGGCGCTCACCCCGACCGCCGTGGCGGTGGAGTCACCGGTCAGTTTCGCGCCGCTGGTCACCTGGTCGTTGCCGTCATGCGTCGCGATGCCGCTGACCGCTGCCTGCGCCACCACGCTGGAGTCGCTGAGAGCTGCGCCCTTGACGTCGCCCTTCGCGGTGCCGGCAACGCTGATCGAGGCGGCTACGCCGGTTGCCTGCGCGGTGCCGCTCACCTCGATCGCACCGGCATTGGTGACGACGTCACGCCCCGCATCGCTTCCGGTGTCCACCCCGGTGGTCACGGCGGTGGCACCAACGGCCGTCCGGGTAACCGCCGAGCCCTCCGCTTTTCCTTCCTTGCTGATCGCCACCGGCACGGAAACGCTGGCACCGATGCCCGTGGCCAGGGCAGTGGCACCGATGCGTGCAGAAGTGGTGACGGTGTCTGCGCCATCGCCCGCCGCGATGCCGAACGACGTTGCGTCGGCCGCTACGCCGGCATCGCTGAGGGCAACCCCCGCCGCATCACCCTTGGCAGTGCCCGCGACATCCAGAGACGCGGCAACACCGGTCGCGGTTGCAGTCGAGCTCGATCCCACCTCCCCCTGGTTGAGCAGTCTGTCGGCGCCGCTGCCGCTGGCCAATCCGCTCGACCTCGCGGTGGCAATGCTCGACGCGGCACTCATCGCCGCGCCCTCCGCCGCCGCTTCCGCCGCCACGCCGCCTTCCTTGGTGAAGCCGACCTTGACGCTGGCGCTCACGCCCACGGCACCAGCTTCGGTGCTGGCAACAACCTTCGCGGTGTTGGTCACGCTGTCGTTGCCCGCGCCAGTTCTGATGCCGTCTGCCACCGCGTATGCGGTCACGCTCGAATCACTCAGGGCCGCCCCCTTGACGTCGCCCTTGGCCGTGCCGGCGATGGTTACCGCCGCGGCGACGCCCGTGGCACTGGCGATGCTGGTCGCGCCAATGTCCCCGCTGTTGTCGACCGCGTCGGGATTCTCATCGGCACCGGAATTCACCCCTGCGGCCGCCGATTCGGCGATCACCGCAGCCCGGGAGAGCGCCGCCCCTTCGGCCTTGCCCTCCTTGCTGATGGCGACCGGCACCGAGATGCTCGCACCCACGCCGGTCGCGGTCGCACTGGTGCCGACGCGCGCGGAGTTGACGATGCTGTCGGCACCGTCGCCGGCCGCGATCCCCGCAGACCTCGCACCCGCGGTCACGGTTGCGTCGCTGAGTGCACGCCCGGCAGCATCGCCCTTCGCACTGCCGGCGATATCCAGCGAGGCCGCGACACCGATCGCCTTCGCGGTGGAGGCGGCATCGAGTTGACCTCGGTTGCCGACGCGGTCCGCGCCTGCCCCCGTGCCGATGGCCGTTGCCACCGCACTCGCATTGCTCGATGCGTCCGCCATCGCCCCGCCTTTGGCGTTCGCATCGGCAGCCACGGAGCCATCGGCCGCGATGCCGACGCGCACGCCTGCGCTCACAGCAGTTGCCGTGGCGTTGGCCGTCGCTCCCACACCTGCCGCGTTGGTCACGCGATCGTCGCCGCTGCCTGTGCCGATGCCCATGGCGCCGGCCTCGGCTGTGACGCGCGCATTCATCAGCGCTGATCCGCCCGCCTCGCCTTCGAGGCTTCCCGCAACGGTCAGTGAGGCGGCAACCCCTGTCGACGTCGCCACGGCGCCGAGCGTAAGTGCACCGGTGTTGGCGATTACATCGGCAGCGCTCCCGGGACCGCCGTCGATGCCGCGGGAATCGGCCCGGGCCGCAACGCTCACGTCCGCAGCGCCAACGCCACTGGCCGCGCCTTCCCTGGCGATCACGACCGGCACCGCCACGCTCGTACCGGCCGCGATGGCTCGCGCCATGGTGGTGAGGTCAGCCGCGCTGGTCACCTCGTCCGCCCTCGCTCCCGCCGCCACGCCGATGGCAGCGGACTGCGCGAGCACCGCGGCGTCCGCGATGGCCCGGCCCGACGCGCCGCTCGCCACGCTTCCGGAAATCGCCACCGATGCGGCGACACCGGCGGCCTCGGTGACCGCCTGAACGTTGATCCCGCCAGCCGTATCGATGCGGTCCGCGCCGGCGCCGCCGGCAACGCCGGTGGCCGTCGCGGCGCCGGTCACGGTCGCATCGCTCAGCGCAGCGCCCGTCACGTTGCCGTCCATGGCGACGGCCACTCCCACGCTCGCCCCGATACCACTGGCATCCGCGGCAGCGTTGACCGCGATGCTGCCGTCGCTGCGCAAGGCGTCATCGCCGTCACCCCCATCCATCCCGACGGCGGCGCTGCTGGCTCGCACACTGGCATCGACCAGCACTTCCCCCGCAGCAGCTCCGGCAACATCCAGGTCGACAGCGAACCCGATCGACACACCCCGGGCCGCGGTTGCTGCGGACACCGCGAGGTCCCCCTCGTTGGACAGCTTGTCCCCTCGCGCCTCGCCGGCGATGCCACGGGCTGCCGCAGTCGCTTGTGTCCCCAGTGCCGCGGAGACGAACCCGTCGAGCGTCAGCGCGGCATCGACCGCGCGAGTGGTCGCGCCGGCATCCACCGACAGGGCGCCGAAGTTGCGCAGGTCGGACGCCTGTTCGCCACCAGTCAGGCCATCTGCATGCGCGATGGCGCTCGTGCCGCCGTGCCAGAGCGGCTGCATGCCGCCGGTCAAGAGGATGGACCCGCTCAACGCAGCGCTGGATGCGCTCGCGCGGACATCCACGGGACCGCCGCTGGCAATCGTCACACTCCCGGTGCCGGCCGCGCCGGTGGCTCGTGCGATGGCATTGGACGAGGCGAGCACGCTGCCCGTGGAGTCGAGCCGCGCCACGGCAGCCGCTGAATCGATCTGCGTGAAGGCGGCGATGCCGATTGCTCCGTAGTTGAACAACTCGTCGGTACCGGAGCCGCCGAACAGGCCCAGCGCGACGGCCTGCCCGGTGGTGGAGATATCCCAGATCGAGGCCGGCACCGAAGGAAACACAACCTCCGGCGCGATCAGCGATGACACCTGAACCAGCACGCTCCCTGCGCTGGAAACCTCGTCGTTGCCGGGACCCGCGTCGATCGCAGCCCGCTCGATCGTCGGTGCGGCACCGGTGAGGGCCACGGCAGCCCCGCGCGGGACTGTGATAACGTCCCTGCCACTGCCGGCAACGATGCCGGCGGTGTCGGCGCCCGTGCAAAGAATGCTGTCATCACCGGGTGTACCGGGCGGTACGCACGCCGCAACCGTGGGACGTACTGACGAGAGCGCAGCACTCACGAGGACGGAGAACCAACCGGGAATGGACAGCCGGACGACTTTCTTCATCATGTCTCCCCACTGGCCCGCGGATTGCGGCCGGCCGTGGGCCGGGCTGCATGCTCATGCCAGTGTTGCGCAGGTCTCCAGCGCGACCGCATCGGATATGCGGTCTGCGTGCGGCATTTGCACATGCTTCGCCAGTGCAATTTCACTCTATTCCCCACCTCACCTCGCCCGTTGATCCAGATCAACGTGTCATGAACGTGCGTCCGACTCGGAGCTGTGGATACTGCGATTGGCTCGCGAGCCCTCACGAACCGATCCGCATGCGTGCGACCTGAAGGCCGTGGCCTCAAGGTCGCCTGCACCGATTCCCACATCCAGATGAACCCCTCGACAGCGTCCCACCAGTTGCTCGGCGTGCTTGAACGTGCCGGCATCGACCGCGTGTTCCTCGTTCCCGGCGAGAGCTACCTCGCCGTGCTCGACGCGCTCTACGACTTTCCGCAGCTCGACGTCGTGACCTGCCGCCATGAGGCCGGAGCCGGCTTCATGGCGATCGCCGACGGCCGCCTGACCGGCCGCCCTGGTGTAGTGATGGTGAGCCGCGGGCCAGGCGCATCGAACGCTGCGATCGCGATCCATGCCGCCCAGCAGGACGCGGTGCCGATCATCGTCATCGTCGGCCAGGTTCCGAAGCGCGACCTGCGGCGCGAGGCATTCCAGGAGATCGACTACCAGAAGATGTACGGGTCGATCGCCAAGTGGGTGTTCGAGGCGACCGAGCCCGAACAGTTGCCCGAGGCGGCGTTCAAGGCCGTGCGCATGGCCACTTCGGGTACGCCCGGACCGGTCGTGCTGGTCCTGCCGGAGGATATCCAGCAGCAGGCGGTCGCGACGCGGGAGTGGTCGGCCCCATCGGCCCGTGCCACGCTCCCCGATCCGGCCACGCTGGGGCAGTTGCAGGCGATGCTGCGGCGTTCGCAGCGGCCGCTGCTCATCCCTGGCGGGGGATTCGAGCGTCCCGGCGGACGCGAGGCGCTGCTGGCGTTCGCCGAGTCGTGGTCGCTGCCCGTCGTGGTCTCGTTCCGCCGCAACGACGTGTTCCCGAACCGGCATCGGCTGTATGCGGGGGAACTGGGGCTGGCCAATCCCGACGCCCAGCTGGCCGCGTTCCGCCGCAGCGACCTCGTGCTGGCACTGGGCACGCGCTTCGGCGACATCACCAGCCAGGGCTATACCCTGCTCGATCTACCCCGCCCGAACCAGGCCTTCGTGCACTGCTACCCGGACGAGCATGTCGTCGGGCTGCATTTCGTCCCGGACCTGCCGCTGGTGTGCGACCCGCTGGGGCTGCTGGGCGCACTCACGCCCGATCGGATGGAGCTCCACCCGGCCGAACGCGAGCCGTGGCGTCAGGAACTGCGTGCGCTGCACGAGGCCCGCGCGGCGTGGCCCGAGCGTTCGCCCGAGGATGGGGTCGACTTCGCCCGCGTGGTGCGCAGCGTGTACGAGCAGGCCACCGAGGACCTCGTCGTCTGCGTGGATGCCGGCACGTTCGCCGCACCGGTCTACCGCCACTTCGCGTTCCAGCCCCCGCAGCGCCTGATGGCGCCCATCTGCGGTGCGATGGGCTACGGTGTGCCGGCAGCCGTGGCGACGCAGCTGCGCTACCCCGGACGCAAGGTGGTATGCATGGCCGGCGACGGCGGCTTCATGATGACGGGCAACGAAGCGATGCTCGCGGTCGAGCGGCGCCTGCCAATCCTGTTCATCGTGTCGAACAACGCCAGCTACGCATCGATCCGGATCCACCAGGAGCGCGACTACCCGGGCCGCACCGTAGGCACGTCACTGTCCAACCCGGATTTCGTCGGGCTCGCGCAGGCGTTCGGGATGCCGGCCCGTCGCGTGTCAGACGCAGGCGAGATCGATGCCGCGGTACGGGAGGGCCTGGCCGGCAGCGGCCCGTGCCTCCTCGAGGTCGCGACCAGCCTGCAGGCCGTGCTGCCCGGCCGCGCCTAGGCCGCGCGCTTCAGCGCACCTTCCCGGCCGATGCCGGCAAGCTCGAGCGCCTGCCTGATCCGCGCGATCTCGGCGTCGGAGATCTTCACCAGCGGCGGGCGCACCACCGCCTTGTCCAGGCGGCCCAGCAACACCAGCGCTTCCTTCATGCGGTTGTGCATGTCGAGGAACGGCGGGGCGTAGAACACCTGCGACAGCGGCACGATGCGGTCGTTGATCCCCTGTGCGGCCCTCAGGTCGCCGGCCTGCACCGCGCGGAACAGCGCGACCTGCAGGTCGGCGATGACACTGCCGGCCCCGGACAGCAGGCCGTTCGGCCCGATGCACAGCGATGCCATCAGCCACGACGAATGCGTGGTGAGCACGTTCACCGGCCGCGGCAGGCGCTGGAACGTGCGGACGTGGCGCTCGTGCAGCATGGCGTCGTTGGACCAGTCCTTGATCGCGCGGATCGTGGGGACGCGGTCGAAGAGCTGCAGCAGGGTCTCGAACGGATAGCCGAGCCCTCCGCTCATCGGGTACTGGAACACGACGATCGGCAGGTCCGTCGCATCGGCGATCCGCCGGAAGTGGGCGATGGCCATTTCCGGTCGCAACTGTCCGCCCATCGCCATGCTGCCCGGAGGAAACACCAGCAGCGCAGACGCGCCTTCGCGATCCGCCATGGCCGCGATCCGCGCGGCTTCGATGCTGCCGTCGGCATAGACGCCGTTGATCAGCGGCACGCGGTCGCCCACCTCGGCCACGGAGGCCGCGAGGATGCGCTGCTGCTCCTCGAACGAGCAGGCGTGCACTTCGGACGCATGACCGTTGACGGTGACCGCGGAGACGCCGTCCACCAGCGCGCACTCTCGCAGATGGCGGCGGGTGCTGCGCTCGTCGATGCTCAGGTCGTCATGCAACGCGAGCAGCGTCGCGGGGATCACCCCGGCGGGTCGAAAATCCTGGAACCGGCGCATCGCGGCCTCCTGTTCGTAACGGTGCCGGGCAGTGTACGTCAAGCGCGTACCCCCTACACGACGGTCAGGTCGCGCTCGGCCTGGGCGACGCGCCGGGCCGTGACCTCCAGCGCCGTCCGGCTGGCAGCCGCACGCGACTCGGCCTGCCGGGCGAAGTGCTGCAGCTCGTCCAGGCCGGACAGCAGTGCAGCCTGCATCGCCACCCGGCGTGCAGCGCAGCGGACCCGGACCCGGTCGTGCAGGATCGGCACTTGTTCGCGCGCGAGGCGCGTGCGGCCGAGCCGCTCGATGCCGTGCTGCTCGGCCTGCATGGCGCTGCGGCAGGCCGCGCACAGCCGCACCAGCCGATCGCGCTTCGCGACGAACCCGCCGGGACCCGCCGCGCTCGCGACGGCGGCGACGAGCGCCTCATGGTCGCGGCGGGCCTGCACCAGCCGCGCGAGCCGGCGGCGGCGTTCCCGGCGCCGGGGCTCCTCCACGAACGAGGTGGCCAGCGCCCAGGCGAGCGCGCCGGCGACCAGCACGAAGAACCAGCCCTGCGGTACCACGACCACGAGTCCGCCCGCGCAGCTCAGCGCAAGCGCGCGGTACAGGAGCAGCCGGTCTGCCCCGGGCACCCCCGACGGCAGCGGCCGCGGCTGCAGGCGCGCGGCATCGATGCAGGGCAGGCGCACCGGAGCGGGAGGCCGCAGCGCTTCGATGCGCGTCCGTACCTCATCCACGACCTGCTGCGCCCGTGCTCGCGCCGCATCGAGGTCGATGAAGTGCAGCACACCCTGGCGTTCCAGCTCGCACCAGGGGCAGCGGCGCAAGTGGGCCGGAAACACGTGCACGGCGGTGGCCTGGCAGCGGCGCAAGGCCGCGTGCAGCGCTCCGAGCGCCAGCATCCACTCGCTTGCAGTCGGCCGCCGCCCCGCCGCACCCACCTCCGTGAAGGCGCGGTGGAACATCCGCTCCAGCGCGGCGGGCACCAGGCTCGCGGGCAGTGCCCGTGGGGGCGGCACGAGCCCGCGCTGCGCGGCATCGCGCGCGTAGGCGTAGCGCAGTGCACGGATGTCGTGCTCGAGTGCCTCGCCCACCCCTGCCCGCAGCGGCACGCCCGCGAACGGGTGGCGCCCGCCGAAGAGCAGGTGGAAGATCAGCAGCGCGAGGCCGAAGTTGTCGTGGTTGGCGGTGCGCACGCAGGCGTCGAACGACGCGAGGCCCTGCAGCTCGGGCGGGGTGAAGTGCGAGACGCCGACCTCGCAGCGGTGCAGGCGGCCGTGCGCGTTGACCTGGAAGGAGTCGCAGTCGATGAGCATGACCCGGCCGTCATCGCAGACCACGACGTTGCCCTGGTTCACGTCGCCCAGCACGTGCCCCTGCGCGTGCAGCACGGCGAACGCGCCCGCAAGGTTGCGCGCGACCTGCAGCAGGAAGTCCCAGCGCACTTCTGGCCGCTCCTGGCGGCGCTGCGCGGGGCTGTACAGCACGTGGATGGAATCGCCGCCCTCCACCTGCCGCATCAGGTAGCCGACCGCCGGACCGCCGGTGGTGCCATGCACCGTGTCCTCCGGCCACGCCGTGCAGCTGAGCAGCCGGCGATCCGCGCACCCCGCCATGTAGCGCAACTTGGCCTGCTTGCTCGCGTCCGGGCAACGGTGATACAGCTTCGCGGCGCGACCGCTCAGCCCGTGCACCTCGAACACCGCACCCTCCCCGCCGTGGCCCAGCTCCCGCCCCAGGCGCAGCGGGATCCCCCGGGAAGTCAGCAGCGCAGCGGCCATGGCCACCACTCACTGCGTGCGCACGGCCAGCGCGAGCGTCTTGTCGTCATCGGTGCGCGCATTCACACCGTCGCTGGTGAGCAGCCGCAGCAAAGCCGGGTGCAGCCCAGGTGCCTGTGCCGCGCCCGCCGCAGCGATCACGCCGAACAGCCGGTCGAACAGCGGTCGGTGCGGAGTCCCTCCGGCGAGATCGAGCGCCAGCCGCTGCAGGCCGTCGCTGAAGGCGGCCACCCGCGCTGCGGGGCCTGCATAGATGCGCGTCTGCAGCCGCTCGATCGCATCCGCATCGGTCACGAAATGGGTCGTGTTCGCGTATTCCCCGCACATCGGCGCGATCGGCAGCTCCAGCCCGGCCCCCGTATCGAGCACCACGCCGCCATCCCCGATCTGCATCACCAGCGTCGCCCCAGGCGTCGAGACCACGCCCACGAAGGTGCAGGCGAAGTGGCGCGGCAGTCGCCCGCGCGACCGTGCGGCGGCATCGATGTAAGCACGGATCCGTCGCAGCATCTCCACCGCCAGTGGGGCGCTCGGGAGGAAGCCCGGCTCCCGGATCCGCCTGGCCAGCAGCGCTGCCGGGGCGGCAACGGCCAGCGCCGCGCCCTGCGCCCCGAACGCTGCGCTGCCCGCGCCGTCGGCCACGAAGATGGACAGCACCGGCACCCCGTCCACGGTGGATTGCACACGCGCCCGGCAACGGTCTTCGCACGGCCGGCAGGAGACGGCATGGGCGGTGCCCGCCGCCGCGGCGGCGACCACGCGCCAGCTCACACCGCGGCCCACCCCTTGGGCGACTCCAGCACGACCTCCGTGCCGGGACTCGAGCGCGAGACCGAGCGCAGCGAGCTGGACAGCCAGCCGAACAGCTCCCGGAATCGCAGCGCCTGGAGCGCCAGCGGCTCGCGCACGCTGATGCGCCGCAGGATGTCGAGGCTGGCCCCCTGCACCCCGATGGCGAAGAACGCGAACGCCTTGGCCGCCTCCCCCTCGCGCACGGCCGCCGCCGCCCCCTCCCACGCATCCGTCGGAGCGCCGTCGGTGATCAGGAAGATCCAGGGCCGGTAGTACGCGACGCCGTTCGCTCGGTATTCCGCCTTGCGGGCGCGCAACAGCTCGACTGCCTGGAGGATCGCGCCCCCCATCGGCGTGTCGCCGTCCGCACGCAGGGTCGGCGGCTCGAACACCGACGCCCCGGTGAAGGGAAGCTCGATCCGCGCGGGTCCGAAAGTGACGATGGCGACCTCGACCCGCTTGGTGGCGAGAGCGTCCTCGGCGAGTTCGGCCCGGAACGCGGCCAGGCCGGCATTGAGCTCGGCGATCGGGGCCCCGCTCATGGAGCCGGACACGTCCAGCAGCAGGACGCAGGGGCAGCGCGGCTCGGGGTTGCTGGCGAAATCGTCGGTGTCGAAGGAGATCTGTTCGCTGGCGTGCGCGTCCATGGCAGTGGCTGAACGAGGCAGGACAAGGGAGTCGGGTTGCAGTGCGGAGCGGGCAGCAAGCCGCGCTCCCGCCTCGACGCCACCGTCAAGCCCTGGTTCGCGGGGCGCGCGGCGTGGCGCGCCTGGAGGCGGGGCCAGCCGCTAGGCCGGATGCCAGACCGTGAACCACCACAGGGTGACGCCGATGCACAGGGACGGGATGCCCGTGGACAACACGATCGCCAGCCATCCCCGGGTGGTCTCGTCGCCGCGCTGGCGGTAGACGGTCCAGGCGATGACCGGCACCAGCGCGGCGGCGACGAGGGTGAGCAGGCCCAGCGCGCCCACCAGCCGCAGCAGGTACCAGGCGCCGGCGCCGTAGGTGAGGGTGACGCCGGTGTAGAGCATGTAGGCGAACGGCATCTCGCCCAGGATGGTGGAGACGTGCCGCCGCAGCGGCTGGCGCAGGCGGCGGGGCGAGGCTGCGTACACGCCGACGATCCAGCCCGGGACCGCCGCGAGGGTGGCGTAGAGCACGCCGGGGAAGAACTTTTCCATGCTGTTCGAGTGCCGGGATGGGCGATAAATGCGGCCAGATCTGTCAGCTTGGCTTGACAAATCTCAATGTCAAGTCAAAATTACTACCTAGCATACTGGTTAGCATAGTGGGGAACGTGCATCCGGAGTTGTGCCTCGCGTGCAGGATATGCACGCAACCATGCTTTACCCTCAAGGAGATAGTGATATGGCAGAAAGGTCCGACCCAAGCAGGGTATGGCCCACAGGGTTGACGGAAGACGAAGCCGAAGAGCTGCACAGCAAGCTGATTCAGGGCACGCAGATCTTCGGTCTCATCGCCGCCTTGGCCCATTTGTTGGCCTACATCTATTCGCCGTGGCTGCATTGATCGCGGAGACCTAGACACATGATCTACGGAAAAATCTGGTGTGTCGTAAAGCCGTCGGTCGGCTTGCCACTGTTCATCGGTGGCGTGGCGCTGACCTCGCTGGCCGTGCACTACGCCATCCTTACCCATACTTCATGGTTCCCGAAGTACTGGGAGGGCAAGGCAGCCGTCACGGCGCAGGCCCCGGCATCGGACGCAGCAAGAGCGGAAGCACCACCCAAGAAGTAGCCCCGCTGCTCCGGTACGAGCCTCGAGCGCGAGCGGGCCGGCAACGTCAGTTCCGGCCCGTCGCGCGCTCCCGCGCACAGCCGCCCGCCGGACCATCCAGCGCGGCGCGTGCCCCGGGAAGCGCTAGGGCAGCATCCTGCCGGACCAAGGACGCACACCGCACTGCATGAAAGGCATCACCCGCACCCTCGTGTCGCGCTGGGCATCGCTGGGCCCGCGCTTCCTTCCGTTCGCCGACGCTGCCACGCCGGACCTGCCGCTGTCGCGGCTGCTGCGCCTGTCGCTGTTCCAGGTCTCCGTCGGCATGGCCCTGGTACTGCTCGTCGGCACCCTCAACCGCGTGATGATCGTCGAGCTGCACGTCAGCGCCGCGCTCGTGGCGGTTATGGTGTCGCTGCCCGTGCTCTATGCCCCGTTCCGCACCCTGATCGGCTACCGCTCGGACACCCACAAGTCGGCGCTGGGCTGGCGCCGGGTGCCGTTCATCTGGATGGGCTCCATGGTCCAGTTCGGCGGCTTGGCGATCATGCCGTTCGCGCTGCTCGTGCTCGCGGGCGGCGGCAATGCGGCGGCATGGCCATCCTGGATCGGCCCAGCCGGCGCGGGCATCGCGTTCCTGCTGGTGGGCGCCGGCCTGCACACGACCCAGACCGCCGGCCTGGCACTGGCCACCGACCTCGCCCCGGTCGAATCCCAGCCGAAGGTGGTCGGGCTCATGTACGTGATGCTGCTACTGGGCACCATCGTCAGTGCCTTCGTGTTCGGCGCATACCTGCGCGACTTCACGCCACTGCGCCTGGTGCAGGTGATCCAGGCGTCCGCGGTGATCACGCTGGTCCTCAATACCATCGCGCTGTGGAAGCAGGAAACCCGCGTGCCCGGACGCCTGCGCAAGCACGCGCAGCAGCCCTCCTTCTCCGAAGCGTGGAGCACCTACATCGAGCGCGACGGCAGCCGCCGCCGGCTCTGGGCGATCGGCCTGGGCACCATGGCGTTCTCCATGCAGGACGTGCTGCTCGAGCCCTACGGCGGGAGCGTTCTCGGCATGACCGTAGGCGCCACGACCTGGCTCACGGCAACCCTGGCGCTCGGTGGGCTGATCGGCTTCAGCCTCGCATCCGCGATCCTGAGCCGCGGGACCGACCCGGCCCGCATGGCGGCAGCCGGCGCCTGGGTCGGCATTCCGGCCTTCGGGGCGGTGATCGTCGCCGCCACCATGCAGTCGATTCCCGTGTTCGCGTGCGGCGTGCTGCTGATCGGCTTCGGCGGCGGCGTCTTCGGCCACGGCACCCTGACCCTGACCATGAACCGGGCCCCGAAGGAGCACACCGGCCTCGCGCTGGGTGCCTGGGGCGCGGTACAGGCCACGGCGGCCGGCGCCGCGGTCGCGTTGGGCGGGGTGCTGCGCGACGTGCTCGGGGCGATGGCCGAGCGCGGCGCGTTCGGCCAGTCGCTCGCCAGCCCAAGCACCGGCTACACCATGGTCTACGCGGTCGAGATCGCCCTGCTCCTGGCGACCATCGGCGTGATGAGCGTGCTGGTCAGCGGTGCACGGGGAACTGCCCCGGCAAGTCCACCCGTCACAGCCGACTAAACCCGACGTCCCGGCGCGGCATCTACCGGTTGCTGAGCGGCATCGCACTGCGCTTCGCCGTGGCCTTCACAATCGCCTGGGCGCTGACCGGGCAGGCGGCGATCGACGGCCTGGTGGCGGTGGTCGAGCCGTTCGCTTGCCACTTCGCTCGCCTTGCGCACATCCGGGGGTGCGGCGTGTTCTGCAACACGCCGGCATGGCACGACGCCCGGCCGCTCATCGCCTCACCCCCTTTTCGGCATGATCTGCATCATGCACCGCCAAGCCGCGCTTGTTAGGATTGGGGGGCATGCGCGCCCGAGCAACCTACCGGTCCGTCTGTTCCTGCATTTCGCCTGACCAGGCCGCTGCCCGCGTCTTGCTCGGGGCGGGCCTGCTCCTCTCGCTGGTCGCCTGCGGCGCAGTGGGTGAAACCGCGAAGTTCCCGGGCACGTTCGAGCAGCCTCCCCTGCTCCACCGCGTTGATGCCCGGGTGCTCGTCTACTGCCCGCCCCCGGTGCGCAACTACGTGTATGTGACGCCATTCGCCCGCTTCCCCGCAGGGCAACCCAGTGCGGCGCGCTTGCGTCAGTCGCTCCGGGCCATGTTCAGCGAGGTCGACGACGCCCAGGATTGGCCGCCATGGCGTGCGCAGCCGGTCGATGCGGATGGCGTGATCGAACTGGAAGAGATCGACATGAGGATGACGGTCGGACCCGAGGGCCGACAGCGCCGCGTCGAAGATATCAATGCCGCGACGACTGCAGCGCTGCTCGGTGACCCGAGCATCGAATACCCGGATCTCGTGAAGGTCAGCTACCGGCTGTGTCTGTACCGCGCCGACGGTGCGCTGATCAGTTGTGCTACCGGCGAAAGCGAGAACAGCCACACTCGCACCGGCATGGAATGCCTGCCGGATACGGGTGAATGCCTTGCACAGCAAGCCGATACCGCAATGCGCGACGCCATGGCTGTACTCCTGCTGACGTTTGAGCGCGATCCAAAGATCAAGGCTTGGGCTGACGCCGTCACCGCCGCGAGGCGTGGCCAGTGACAAGGCTGAGCGCCTGTGTGCTGGTCGTCCTTCTCGCCACATCTTGTGCCCACCAGCAAAGCCAGCAGCCGGAGGCCACAGCGCGCCGGGAAGGCCAGAGCGCGGTGGGCGTCCTGTGGTGGCCAGCCAGCCCCTCTGATCCACGACACGAAGCGGTCCTGTCGGCAGAGGCCTGCATCAGGCAGGGGCTCGAGATCGACGCGTCGGAGTTTCGCGTCGAGCGGTACGGTGCGATTCGCGACGCCCTCTTTCCGCTCTTCGAAACGAGTACGCAACCGCAATCCGAGAACGAACTCCTCGCGTTGCTCGGCCGACCGGTCGTGCGGGCACGCCTCTTGGGCATCGGGTTGCGCTACCTCGTTGTTGTAGGAGGAAGCAAGCAAGCCGATGCCCCGAGGGGAGGCCTGATCTGCGACTCGAGCGCGGGCGTCCCCGGTTGCCTGGGCTTCGCCTGGCAAAGCGAGCAGTCGGAATTGCACGCGATCCTGTGGGACCTGTCGACGCAGGCAGTCGTCGGCCGCCCTTCTGCTCAGGCGGCCGGCACCAGTTTCGTTCCCGCGTACGTCGTGCCGATCCCGGTGTACGCACACAGCTGGGAAGAAGCATGCGTCGTGCTCGGCGCGCGCATCGCGCAGGCGGTGAAGGCACAAGCGTCGGGTGAGCGATAAAACCTACTGCAGCAGCTCGCGCAGGGCGGTCTCGGTCTCCTTTGCAGTCTGCTGCAGCGCTTTGGCGGTCACCCGTTCAATCATCGCCCTGCCCGGCCACACGAAAGTCCGCTCGGTCGCGACACCCCCGGCGGACCGGTCCTGGTGCTGTACGCGAAGCACCAACGCCACGCGCGCAGTGACGTCCCAGTACAACATCGTCGCAGGCGTAACGACCTGAAACTCCCGCATGCCGACCCAGATCTGCACCGGCGCGTCTCGAACGGGATGCTGGGCGAGCACAAGCTCCGCCTTGGCCTGCACCATCCGCCGGACGAGTTCCGCTTCCCGCGGCCGGAAGACGATGGAGCCCAACGACACGTCTCCAATCGTCGTGCGCTCCTGCGTCGGCCTCTCGCGAATATCGACAACGTCTACACGTACCCGCGACGGATCGACGGCCTCGCTCCAGCCCAGTTCGGCCTCGCGGATCTCGACTGTGACATGCTGCAGGTCATCGTCGGTCGCACACCCCGCCAGAAGTGCCGCGACGACAATACCGGCAGCCCGGGCAAGATGGACCCCGCGGAAACGGAGCGGGCCCATGCTCAGCGATCACAGGGCACGAGTACACGCCAGGCCATGCGAACCCGCATGACTAGTCGATGATCGCGAACGCCTCGACCTCCACCAGCAGATCGTCCTCGACCAGCCGATCGATCCCGATCATGGTCGCCGCAGGCGGGTTGGTGTGCGAGATGTAGCGCGCGCGCACGCCCATCACCGCCTTGCGCGCCTCCTGGGTGAGGTTCCTGATGTAGATCGTCAGCTTGAGCACGTCCTCGAAGGTTGCGCCAGCAGCGCTCAGCGCCAGCTTGACGTTCTCGAACACCTGCACCGCCTGCGCCTCGTAGTCGCCGGCTCCGACCACCTTGCCGGTGGCGTCCACGGCGACCTGTCCGGCGATGAACACCAGCGTGCCCTTGCCGCACGCGGCATTCGAGTACATGCCCAGCGGCTTGAGGCCGGGCGGGTTGACGAACCGCTTTTCTGCCATCCTCTCCTCCGGTTCTACGTGTAGACCAGCGTCCCGTCGTCCAGGTCGATGGCCGGGATGACGTCCTTCTCGCTCCAGTAGTCCTGCGTGTGCTGCCACGGCGGCCGGTTGCCCTGCCTGGGGAGCAGATGCAGGCTGCGTGTCACGTAGCCGGGATTGAAGTTCTCCGGCTCGATCCAGGGCAGGCGGGGCATGTCGCGGTCCTCGCGCCGCAGCTGCGGCACCACCTTCCGCATGCCCTGCTCCTGCATGTGCTGGAGCAGGCGACACACGAAGCCGGCGACCAGGTCCGCGCGCAGCGTCCAGCTCGCGCGCAGATAGCCGAACACCCAGACCAGGTTCGGCACACCGGTGAACATCATGCCGTGATACGTGATCGTGTCGGCGAAGTCGAGCCGCTTTCCGTCGATTGCGAACTCGATGTCGCCGAGGACGTTGAGGTTGAAGCCGGTCGCCGTGACGATGACGTCGGCCTCGAGCTCCCGCCCCGACTTCAGGAGGATGCCGGTCCTGGTGAAGCGGTCGATCTCGTCGGTGACGACCGATGCCCCGCCCGACGCGATGGCCTGGAACAGGTCGCCGTCGGGAATGAACGCGATCCGTTGGCGCCACGGACGGTAGCGCGGCGTGAAATGCGGATCGAGCGGGTAGTTGGGACCGAGGAAGCCGCGCGCGGCGGCGAACAGATCCTCCTTGACCTTCTCCGGCTCGGCGAACGCGCGCTGCGCGAACTGCGCCTGCTCGTGGAGGATCTTGCGGCGCACGATCTCGTGGATCCAGGTTTCGTCCACGCCCAGCGTGCGCAGCTCGTCGGCGATCGGAATCGCGTTGCGCCCGGTCCGGAAGTACCCCGGCGAGCGCTGCAGCATGGTGACATGCGCGGCGTCCTTCGCGATGGCGGGGATCAGGGTGGCGGCGGTTGCACCCGAGCCGATCACGACGACGCGCTTGCCCTTGTAGTTCAGGTCCTCCGGCCAGGTCTGGGGGTGCACGATCGGGCCGTCGAAGTCCTGCATGCCCTCCCACCGCGGGGTATAGCCGTCGCTGTGGCGGTAATAGCCCTGGCACATCCAGAGGAAGCCCGTGGTGAAGCGCAGCGGCTCCCCGGTATCGGTACGCACGGCGTCCAGTGTCCAGAGACCGTCCTGGCTCGACCAGCGGGCTGACACGATCCGGTGACGGTAACGGATGTGCGAAGCAAGGCGGTTCTCGTCGATCACCTCGCCGAGGTAGTGCAGGATCTTCTCCGCGGTGGCGATCGGTGCGCCGGTCCAGGGCTTGAACGCGTACCCGAAGGTGTAGAGGTCGCTGTCGGAGCGGATGCCGGGAAAGCGGTGCGTGCGCCAGGTGCCGCCGTAGCTTTCCTGGGCTTCCAGCACGACGAAGCTGCGGTCGGGGAGGCGCTGGGTCAGATGCCATGCGGCGCCGATGCCGGAAATGCCGGCTCCAACGACGAGGACGTCATAGTGCGCGACGCTTTGCTGCGGCGCAGTGGCGCCGGTATGCCGCTGGTTCATGCGGGGGATCCTGTCTGCCGGTACGACGACCTTTCGCGCCGCCGGCTGCCGATTCTAGCGGTTATGCGCGCGTGACAGCGTGCAGCCGCCTTGACTATCATCGCCCCACCCCCTCGGAGCAGACCGTGAGCGATTCCTCTTCTGCGGCCGCCGGCCCGCTGGACGCCGTCCGCGTCCTCGACATCTCCCGCTTCATCGCCGGCCCCTACTGCGCGATGCTGCTCGGTGACATGGGGGCCGACGTGATCAAGGTCGAGCCGCCCGGACGCGGCGAGAACAGCCGGACTTTCGCCCCCTTCATCGAGGGCGAGAGCCTGTACACGATGGTGTTCAACCGCAACAAGCGCAGCCTGACGCTGGACCTGCGCGCCGAGGCCGGCAAGGTGGTGTTCCGCGAGTTGCTCGGCAAGGCCGACGTCCTGGTCGAGAACTTCGTCCCGGGCACGCTCGAGAAGATGGGCTTCGACTGGGAGACCCTGCAGGCGATCAATCCACGCCTGATCCTCACGCGCATCTCCGGCTTCGGCCAGACCGGCCCGCTGTCGCGCAAGCCCTGCTTCAACGTGATCGCGCAGACGATGAGCGGGCTGATGGAGATCACCGGCGACCCGGACGGGCGCCCCACCATGGCCGGGACGTACGTCGTGGACTACTCGACCGGCCTCTACGCGACCATCGGCACGCTCGGCGCACTGCAGGCGCGCGAGCGCACCGGCGCGGGACAGATCGTCGATGTGGCCCTGCTCGATTCGGCCATGTCGATGCTGATGACCGCGATTCCCGAGCACCTTCTGCTCGGCCGCACCATGACCCGGCGCGGGAACCGCGACCGCTACGGCGCACCCGCCAACACCTTTCCCACCCGCGATGGGGAGTGGGTGCACCTGGCCAGCGCCGGCGAGCCCATGTTCCGTGCGCTCATGCAGAGGATGGGCCGCCCCGAGCTGGCGGACGACCCGCGCTTCAGCAGCAACGACGCCCGCATGGCGAACGTCGAGGCGCTGGAGGCGTACCTGTGCGGCTGGACGACCACGCTCACCGCCGCGGAGCTGCTCGCGGTGCTGCAGGAGATCGGCGTGCCGTCCGCGAAGGTCGCACACGTGGCGGAACTGGTGGAGAGCCCGCAGGTGGCACACCGCGGCCAGATCCTGTCGATGCCGCATCCGAAGGCTGGCAAGGTGCCGATGCAGGGCTTCGCCGTGCAGTTCGGCGACTCACCCATGCGCTTGCGGCATCCGCCGCCGACGCTGGGTCAGCACACCGATGAAGTGCTGGGCGAGTGGCTCGCACTCGACACCGATCGCATTGCCAGCCTGCACGCCACCGGGATCCTCTGACGCATGACCATCGCCAACCTCCTGATCGCCAACCGGGGCGAGATCGCCATCCGCATCGCGCGCAGCGCCGCCGAGTTGGGAATTCGCTCGCACGCGCTGTTCTCCCAGGACGACGCGGATTCCGACCACGTCTGGAAGGCCGACCTCGCGCACGCCCTTCCAGGCCAGGGTCCGGCGGCCTACCTCGACGCGACGCAGGTCATCCGCATCGCGCGCGAAGCGGGCTGCGACGCGATCCACCCGGGCTACGGCTTCCTGAGCGAGAACGCCGACTTTGCCCGGCACTGCGCGGAGGCGGGGCTGCGCTTCGTCGGCCCGTCGCCGGCCGTGCTCGAGACCTTCGGTGACAAGGGCCGCGCGCGCAAGCTCGCCCTGGAGTGCAACGTGCCCGTCGCGCAGGGCACATACGGTCCGACGACCCTCGAGGACGCACGTCGGTTCGTGCGCGCTCTCGGCTCGAACGCGAGCGTGATGGTGAAGGCCATCGCGGGTGGCGGCGGGCGTGGCATGCGCCAGGTGCATGGCGGTGCGCAGCTCGACGAGGCGTACGAGCGCTGCCGCTCCGAAGCGCGGCAGGCGTTCGGAAACGACGATGTGTACGTCGAGCAGATCGTCCCGCTGGCGCGGCACATCGAGGTGCAGGTGCTCGGCGATGGCCACGGCAACCTCACCCACCTGTGGGAGCGCGAGTGCAGCCTGCAGCGCAACCGGCAGAAGCTGGTGGAAGTTGCGCCGGCCCCCGGGCTGGCCACGGCGCTGCGCGACCGGTTGATCGACGCGGCGCTGCGGATGGCACGCGCCGCCCGGGTCAGCAACCTCGCCACGTTCGAGTTCCTGGTCGAGCAGCACGCGGACGCGGACGCCGCCTTCATCTTCATCGAGGCCAATCCGCGCCTGCAGGTCGAGCACACGGTGACGGAAGCGGTGACCGGTGTGGACCTCGTGCGCACGCAGTTGGAGCTGGCCGGCGGCCGCAGCCTGGAGGATCTGGGACTGCTGACCTGGCGGCTGCCCGCCCCGCGCGGGACGGCCATGCAGCTGCGCGTGAACGCGGAGAGCATCTCTGCCGACGGCCACCTGCGCCCGGCCGCCGGCGTGCTCGGTGCGTTCGACCTGCCTGCCGGTCCGGGTGTACGCGTCGACACGTGCGGCCACGCCGGCTTCCGCACCAATCCGCGCTTCGACTCCCTGCTGGCGAAGGTGATCGTACAGGTGCCGGGTGATCTGCCCGCAGTCGTCGCCAAGGCCCGCCGCGCGCTCGCAGAGTTCCGGATCACGGGAATCGCGACCAACCGCGACTTCCTGCTCAACCTCCTCGCACATCCCGAATTCGTCGCAGGGCGGTGGCACACCGGGCTGATCGAAGCCAACCTGGCTGCGCTGTGCGCACCAGCCGCTCATCCCCGCTTCTATGGCGAAGCGGCGGCCGCGCCCTCCGCCACGCCGGCCGCGAAGCTGGACCCGGCCGATCCACTGGCGATCCTCGCCCACGGGAAGCGCAGCGCCGATCCCGCGGCGGCCCTGGCCGCCGCGGCGATCCCCGATGGCGTGCATGCCGTGTGCGCCCCACTGCTCGGTGCCGTCGTCAGCATCGAGGTCAAGACCGGGGAGACGGTGCGACGCGGCCAACCTCTCGCAGTGGTCGAGGCGATGAAAATGGAGCACGTCGTGACCGCGCCCGTCGCCGGCATGGTGCGCGAGGTGCGGGCGCACCGGGGCGAGAACGTGCTCGAGGGCGCGGCCCTCGTGCTGCTCGAATCCGTCGACGCCGGTGCGGATACCGGTGCCGTTGCCGGTGGAATGGATCTGGAGGCGGTCCGCCCCGATCTGGCCGAACTGCAGGCACGCCGCGCATTGACGCTCGACCCCGCCCGGCCCGATGCGGTGACCAGGCGCCATCAGCTCGGCCTGCGCACTGCGCGCGAGAACATCGCCGAACTGTGCGATGCCGGCAGCTTCCACGAGTACGGCGCGTTCGTGGTCGCCGCACAGCGCAGCCGGCGCACGATGGAGGACCTGATCGCCCGCACCCCGGCCGACGGCCTGGTGATGGGCGTGGGCCGGGTGAACGGCAGCCTTTTCCCCGACACCGACGCCCGCTGCGTGGTCATGTCCTACGACTACACCGTATTGGCCGGGACCCAGGGCAGCAAGAACCACGAGAAGAAGGACCGCATGTTCGAGCTCGCGGCCCAATGGCGCCTGCCCATGGTGGTCTTCGCGGAAGGCGGTGGCGGGCGGCCCGGCGACACCGACGTGGTCACCTCGGGCATGCTGCACATCAAGGCGTTCACGCTGCTGGCCAAGCTGAGCGGCCTGGTGCCGCTGGTCGGCATCGTGTCCGGGCGCTGCTTCGCCGGGAACGCGGTGGTCGCCGGGTGCTGCGACGTGATCATCGCGACCGAGAAGACATCGCTCGGCATGGGCGGTCCGGCCATGATCGAGGGCGGCGGACTGGGCGTGTTCCACCCCGATGAAGTCGGGCCCACCTCGGTCCAGCGCCGCAACGGCGTCATCGACATTGTCGTGGCCGATGAAGCCGAAGCCGTGCGCGTCGCGAAGCGGTACCTCTCCTACTTCCAGGGCAGCGTGCAGGACTGGACCTGCGCCGACCAGCGCGAGCTGCGCCACATCGTTCCGGAGAACCGGCTGCGCGTCTACGACGTGCACCGCGTGATCGACGTACTCGCGGACGAGGGCTCCATGCTGGAGTTGCGACGTGACTTCGGCACCAACCTCGTCACCGCGTTCGTCCGCATCGAGGGGCGGCCGCTGGGGCTGATCGCCAACAACCCGATGGTGCTCGGCGGCGCGATCGATGCGGATGCGGCGGACAAGGCCGCACGCTTCATGCAGCTGTGCGACGCGTTCGACCTCCCGATCCTGTCCCTGTGCGACACGCCGGGCAACATGGTGGGACCCGAAGCGGAGCGCACCGCACTGGTGCGACACTGCTGCCGGCTATACGTGGTGGGGGCGAACCTGACTGTGCCGATCTTCTCCGTCGTGCTGCGCAAGGCCTACGGCCTGGGCTCCCAGGGCATGGTGGGCGGCAGCTTCCACCTGCCGCTGTTCTCGGTGTCGTGGCCCACCGGCGAGTTCGGGCCGATGAATCTGGAAGGCTCGGTGAAGCTCGGCTTCCGCAAGGAGCTCGAGGCGATCGCCGATCCGGCGCAGCGCAAGGCGAGGTTCGACGAGATGGTCGCGGAGGCGTACGAGCGCGGCAAGGCGCTCAGCACCGCTACGATGTTCGAGATCGACGACGTGATCGATCCGGCAGACACGCGGTCGTGGGTGACGGCGGGGCTGCGCTCCCTGCCGCCGGTTGCACCGCGCACCGGCAAGAAGCGTCCGTGGGTGGATACGTGGTGAGGCAGCGATGCAGATAACCCGCATGGCCGGCGCGCTCGGTGCAGAGATCCATGGCATCGACCTGTCGCAGCCGCTGTCGGGGGCGACCGTGGCGGAGATCCGCGCGGCGTTCCTCGAGCACCTCGTGCTCGTGTTCCGTGACCAGCAGCTCACGCCCGAGCAGTACCTCGCCTTTGCCCGCTGCATGGGCGAGCCGGACGAGTACCCGTTCGTGCAGGGCATTCCCGGCCATCCGCTCATCATCGAGGTGCTCAAGCTCGAACACGAGCGGGTCAACTTCGGCGGAATCTGGCACTCGGACACCGCCTACCTCGAGACCCCGCCGATGGCCTCGATGCTGCTGGCCGTGGAGATTCCTCCGACCGGCGGCGACACGCTGTTCGCCAACCAGTACCTCGCCTGGGAGACGCTCTCGCCCGGCATGCAGCAGATGCTGTCGGCACTCAGGGGTGTGAACAGCTCCGCCAAGGCCGACGTCAGCCGCACGCGCGAGGATCGCATGCGCACGGACGCGCGCGGCGATGCCCGCAGGGAGTACGTGGCGGAGCATCCGGTGATGCGCACCCATCCCGAAACCGGACGCAAGGCGCTGTACGTGAACGTGGCGCACACGGCGCACCTCAAGGACATGACCGATGAGGAGAGCGCGCCGCTGCTGGGCTACCTGTTCCAGCACCAGGTGCGCCCGGAACTCACGTGCCGCCTGCGCTGGGAGGTGGGCTCGCTTGCGCTCTGGGACAATCGCTGCACGCAGCACAACCCGGTGAACGATTACCACGGCTACCGCCGGCGCATGCACCGGATCACGCTGAAAGGCGACCGGCCGCGATAGGTCGCAGCCGGTCCTCCCCCACCCGCCAGGCTCTGCATGCACTGCGGTCAGTACTTGCGGATCTCCCGCCCCTGTTCCTTCGCCGCCTGGGTCGGCGAAGCCGTCCCGGTGTATTTGCCGCCGCCGCCGACTCCCTTGCAGATGCCACTCCCGCCGGTATAGCGGTAGGTTCCTTCCCACACCGACTCCCACGAGCCATCGGCTTTCGTGGTAGTGACAGTCTTCCCTTCGAAATCCCCGACGCAGACCGAGCCGTCTGCGTGCGTGTCCATGAACGAGCCCCGGTGCACGCCGCTGCCTGCGATCTCATCCGCGATCAGATACACCACCTCCTCCGCCTTTCCATAGCGCGGGTCGGAGAAGACGATGTCGCTGACTGTTACCTCGTAACGGATCTCGCGCCCGGCGCCATCGTTGACCGAAACGGACGATTTGGCGTGGGTGCGATAGTTCTGCTTCACATACGTCATCTCCCGTTGGTCCGCGCCATGCGCGGAAGCACCCAGCCCCAGGATCGTGACTGCTGCGAGCAGCAACGGGGCTCTCGTCGTGGGATTCCAACCTCTCATGATGTGTCTCCTATGTCCGGGTGAAGCGCGGGTGCGTGCGATGGATGGAGGAGAGGCTGGCCCGGGAACCGGACCGCACCCGCAGTCGTGGCGGCACGCCCAGCCCCGACAGCGCGAGGGATTCTGCCGGGCGAGGTCTTACGGATGGGTTACAGCAGGCTCAACCGCCGCGGATGGCGGGCACCAGATGCACTTCGCTGTCCGGCCCGATCGGCGCGAACCACGCGTCCTGGAAGATCTCGCCGTCGATGGCGACGGCGTAGCCGCTCTCCAGGTGTGGCTCGAGTTGTGGGAAGCGCTGCGCGAGCGCGCGCAGCAGCTGACGGACGTCGCGCGCATCCACCTCCAGCTGCGTGGCACCGCCGGCGAGCTGGCTGAGCGTGCCGCTGAGGATGACGCGGGCCACGATGGTGGGGCCTGCGCAGGGTGCGCAGGCCGTCCCGATCAGCGGCTGGCGGCCTCGATCGCCGCCAGCACGCGTGGCGGCGACATCGGCAGCTCGGTGAAGCGGATGCCTGTCGCCGCAGACACGGCGTTGGCCACCGCGCCCATCGGCGGAACGATCGGCGTCTCGCCCACCCCGCGCACGCCATAGGGATGGCGCGGATTGGGCACTTCCACGATCACCGTGTCGATCATCGGCAGGTCGGAACACACCGGCGTGCGGTAGTCGAGGAAGCCCGCGTTCTCCATCCGCCCCCTGGCGTCGTAGACGTACTCCTCGTTGAGTGCCCAGCCGATGCCCTGCGCCGCTCCGCCCTGCATCTGGCCTTCGACGTAGCTCGGGTGCACGGCCTTGCCGGCGTCCTGGATGGCAGTGTAGCGCAGCACGGTGACCTTGCCGGTCTCCGGATCGACCTCGACATCGACCAGGTGCGTCGCCAGGCTGGGCCCCGCCCCGGTGGCGTTGATGGAGGCGTTGGCGACGATCGGTCCGCCGGTCTTGCCCGCGGTCTTGGCCAGCTCTGCGAGCGAGAGCGGCTTCGCCTCGGCCGCCCCTGCAGCCGGCGGATGCGCATGGCCATCGCGCCACAGCACCTGGTCCACCGGCACGTCCCACACCTTGGCAGCGCGCTCGCACAGCTGACGCACCATGTCACGGGCCGCTTCGACCACCGCCATGCCCGCCGAGAAGGTGACACGGCTGCCGCCGGTGAGGAAGTTGTAGCCCAGGCTGCTGGTATCGCCGATGAGCGGGCGCACCTTGTCCAGCTCGATGCCGAGCTCCTCGGCGGCCATCATCGACAGCGAGGCGCGCGAGCCACCGATGTCCGGCGTGCCGGACACGAGCGCAAGGGTGCCGTCCTCGCCCAGGTTGAGGGTCACAGAAGTGTCCCCGCCGATGTTGAACCAGAAGCCGGAGGCGATGCCGCGTCCCTGGTTGGGTCCCAGCGGCGCCTTGTAATGCGGGTGCGCACGCGCGGCTTCGAGCGTCTCCACCAGCCCGATCGGTCCGAACTTCGGACCGTACGCGGCGCGGGTCCCCTCCTTCGCGGCGTTCTTCAACCGGAAGTCGATCGGGTCGATCTTCAGCTGCTTCGCCAGCTCGTCGATGACGCCCTCGACCGCGTACTCCGCGATCGGGCCGCCCGGTGCACGGTAGGCCGCGACCTTCGGCCGATTCACGACGACGTCGTAGCCCACGACGCGAACGTGCTCCAGGTCATAGGGCGCGAACGCGCACATGCAGCCGGGCTGCACCGGGGAGCCCTGGAAGGCCCCGGCCTGGTACTTCAGCACCGCCTCGGCGGCCGTGATCCGGCCGTCGCGGGTCGCGCCGATCTTCACCCACACGCGCGCGCCCGAGGTGGGACCGCTCGCCTTGAACACCTCGGCCCGCGACATCACCATCTTGACCGGCTGGCACGCCTTGCGCGACAGGGCCAGCGCGAGCGGCTCGAGATACACGACGGTCTTGCCGCCAAAGCCACCGCCGATCTCGGAGGGCGTGACCCGCAGCTTCGACACCTCCATCCCGAGCAGGCGCGCGCAGAAGCTGCGCACGATGAACTGGCCCTGCGTGCTGCACCACAGCTCGGCCTGGCCATCCTCGGACACGCTGGCCACGCAGGCATGCGGCTCGATGTAGCCCTGGTGGACGGGGCGGGTCAGGAACTCGCGCTCGATCACCAGATCGGCTTTGGCGAAGCCCGCCGCCGGGTCGCCGAGCGCGAACTCGACGCGCTTGGCCACGTTCGACGGCTTCTCCGGCCGCGGCTCCACGCCGATGGTGTACATGTTGTCGTGGAGCAGCGGGGCATCCGGCTGCATGGCTTCGGCAACGTCCATGACGTGGGGCAGCACCTCGTACTGCACCTGGATCAGCTCGAGCGCCTGGCTGGCGACGGCTTCATTGATCGCCGCCACCGCAGCCACGGCGTGGCCCTCGTACAGCGCCTTCTCGCGCGCCATGACGTTGCGGGTCATATCGCGGAAGTTGACCATCATCTCGCCGGCGGGGATGAACTCCGAGGGCAGGTCGGAGAAATCGGCCGAGGTGACGATCGCCTTCACGCCCGGCAGCGCCGCGGCCTTCGAGATGTCGATCGACCGGATCCAAGCATGCGCATGCGGGCTGCGCAGCACCCTGCCCACCAGCATGTTCGGCAGGCGCAGGTCGGCGCCGAACTTGGCGCGGCCGGTGACCTTGTCCACGCCGTCGGGACGCAGCGGCCGGGTGCCGACGATCCTGAAGGGACGGCCCAGGACCTTGGGATCGGTGACGTCGTTCATGTCGTTGCCCTCCTCCTCGTTCGGCTACGCGGCGCGCATCTCGGCGGCCGCGTCCAGCACGGCCCGCACGATCTTGTCGTAGCCGGTGCAGCGGCACAGGTTGCCCGCCAGCCAGTAGCGCACTTCGGTTTCACTCGGGTCGGGGTTGCGCTCGAGCAGCGCCTTGGCGGCGATCAGGAAGCCCGGGGTGCAGATCCCGCACTGCAGCGCCGCGTGCTCGATGAACTTGCGCTGCAGCGGATGCAGGTGGTCGCCGTGGGCCATGCCCTCGATGGTCTCGACGCTGCGCCCTTGCGCCTCCACGCCCAGGACCAGGCAGGCGCAGACCAGGCGCCCGTCCAGCATCACGCTGCACGCGCCGCAGTCGCCCGAGCCGCAGCCTTCCTTGCTGCCGGTGAGTTGCAGCACGTCGCGCAGGACCTCGAGCAGGGTCTGCTCGGTGGAACAGAGGAACTCGGCGGGATCGCCGTTGATGGTGGTGGTGACGTGATGCTTAGCCATGGCGCCCCCGTGCGCGCTCCAGCGCGGTCTGTGCCGCGCGGCGGGCCAGTACACCGGAGACCTTGACCCGGAATGCGACCGTGCCGCGCTTGTCGTCGATCGGCTTGCATGCGGCGCTCACGGCCGCGGCCAGTGCCTGCAACGCCGCCGCATCCACCCGGGTGCCGACCAGCGTGCGTGCCGCTGCAGTCGCGAGCAGCGGAGTGGGTGCGACCGCACCCAGCCCGACGCGCGCAGCGGTGCATGTTCCGGACCGGTCGAGCGTGAGTGCGACGCCCACCCCCACCACGGCGATGTCCATCTCGGTGCGTGGGATGAAGCGCAGGTAGGCGTCGCCGGAGCCGGGAGCCGGCGTCGGCAGCCGGATCCCGGTCACGAACTCACCGCGGGCAAGCGAGGTGCGCCCGGGCGCGACGACGATCTGCTCGATCGGCACCTCGCGGTCGCCGCCCGGTCCGGCGACTTCGCAGACCGCGCCAGCCGCGATCAGCGCAGGCACGCTGTCGGCCGCCGGCGATGCATTGCACAAGTTGCCGCCCAGCGTCGCGCGGCCCTGGATCTGGGTCGATCCGATCAGGCACAGCCCTTCGACGACCCCGGGCCACGCCGCACGCAGGCCGGCATGCTCGCCGATCTCGGCACAGGGGGTTGCCGCGCCAATGCGGAAACCGGTTGGTCGGCTCTCGATCCCGCGCAGCCCCGGCAGCGTCTTGAGGTCGATTACCAGTTGCGGCGCAACCATCCCGGCCTTGAGCTTCACCAGCAGATCCGTGCCGCCGGCCAGCAGCTGCGCGCCACCCGCGCTGCCCGCCAGCAGGTCGACCGCTTCGCGGATCGTGGTGGGTGTCTTGTAGTCCACGTCCCTCCTCCCCTTCATTGCCGGGCCGTTGCCGCCCGGTCTGCGCAATTATGCTCAGATTCCGCCACCGCGTCCGCTCATGATCCCGGCTCGTAGGTCGGGTTGGCGTAGGCGATGCCGCCGTCCACGGCGATGGTCTCCCCCACGACATAGTCACCCGCCCGCGAGGCCAGGTAGAGCGCGACGCCGGCCATGTCCTCGGCGCGGCCGATCCGCCTCATCGGCGTGCGCGCCGCGACCACATCGGCGTGATCGCGTGCTGCGCGGTTCATCTCCGATGCGAAGGGACCCGGTGCGATGGCGTTCACGGTGATGCGATCGGCGACCAGCGTCGCCGCCATCCTGCGCGTGAGGAAGATGAGCGCAGCCTTCGACGCGTGATACGAGTAGGTCTCCAGGGGATTGAGGCGGATCCCGTCGATCGAAGCGACGTTGATCACCTTGGCCGGCCGCTCGTCGCTGGCGGCAGCCTTGAGCGCGCCGTGCAGGGCCTGAGTGAGGAAGAACGGCGACTTGACGTTCAGGTTCATGACCTTGTCCCAGCCCTGCTCCGGGAACTCGTCGAATGCGGCAGCCCACGCTGCGCCGGCATTGTTCACCAGGATGTCGAGCCGGCTTTCGCGCTGCATGATGTCCGTGGCCAGGGCACGGCAGCCTGCCACTGTGGAGATGTCGTGCGGCAGCGCAATGCACTCGCCCCCCGCTGCCGACAGCTCGGTGGCGGCTGCAATGCAGGCGTCCGCCTTGCGCGCAGAGATGTAGACCCTGGCGCCGGACTCGAGGAAGCCCGCCGCGATCATGCGGCCGATCCCCCGTGAGCCTCCCGTCACCAGCGCAACCCGACCTTCCAGCGAGAACAGGTCATTCAGCATGGCACCTCCTTCCACGAAGACCGGAACGATAGCAAACGGCGGGGCCGTGCTGCGCAGGCGTGGCTGGCCACCGCATTTATGCAGATGGTCTGGCCCCACGTCCATTCGGCGTGTATGCTCTTCCCGGCGCGGGCGGGTTCTGGCCAATCACGCGCACCGTCTGATCACAACTGGAAACGGGGAGCCACAAAGATGAAGAAGATTCTCGTTCTGTCGCTGTCGGTCGCCGCCCTGAGCGGCTGCGAAACCATGGACAAGACCATGGACTCGATGATGGGTGTGACCGTCAAGGCGCCCCTGATCGCCTGTCCGACCAAGACCCCGATCGGGGACGTACCCTCCTGCGGCAAGATCTGGAAGCTCGGCTCGGGCACCGCAGAGTTGAAGAAGGATGGCAACCTCAACGTGTCGGTCAAGGGCCTGGTGCTGAACGACGAGTCCGTCGGCAAGTACAACGGCACGCCCGACGGCGTGGACGGCGTCGCGGCAGCGGTCATCTGCGGCGGCAAGGTGGCCGCCCAGACCGACGTCGTGCCGCTGAGCCAGGCCGGCGACGCCACTGTGAGCGCCAAGGTCACGGTGCCCGAGAGCTGCACCACCCCGATCATCGCCCTGCGCGAGCGCTACGAGGGCAAGGTCGGCGGCTGGCTGGCAGCGACCGCAACCAAGTAACGCGTGATCCTGCACGCCTGCGCTCGGCGCGGGCGTGCAGCCTGCCCGGTCGGCTACCGGTTGTCGTAGCGATTCAGGTCGAACACCCCGGCCTGGATCGGCTGTTCGCGCAGGTAGCGGCGGTTGAACCAGTCGGAGTAGCCCCAGAAGCTCGGTGCCGTGCGCCGGACGCCGAAGCGGGTGGTCAGTGCCGCCACGTCGTCCGCGCCCCGGATCGACCCGAGCGAGGCCAGGAAGTCGGGCAGCGCGTCCAGACCGACGCCGAAGAACCAGTTGGGATAGCTGCCGACGAATCCCCGTACGATGGTGATGTTGTCATCGTCCGGCAATGACCGCATGCTCTCCAGCATCATGAACGAGACGTTCTTGAGCTCGCGGTTCTTGACCAGCGAGTAGACCAGCCCTTCCTCGCCGCTCTCCCCCACCCCGACGAGGATGTAGGACAACTCGGGCAGATAGCTCACGCCCTTGCCCCGCAGCGCAGCAACCCGCTGCAGCTGGCGCTCGACCTCGATCTCGACTGCCGAGGCCCCCGGGCGGTCACACGGCGGGTTCGCGCAGCGATTTATCCGGTCAGGTGGGCCGGCTGCCTGGCCGAGCCTTGCCATCAACTCTGTGAAGAACTCGGTCTTGGGATCGTCGGTGCGGAACCGCACTTGCGTCTGCAAGCTGCCGTTGAAGAAGCCCGGGTCGAACGCGTCGTCCAGCTCCGCGCCAATGCCCCGGTACCAGGAGGCGCGCATCGCCGCGCGCTGGTCTGCCGGCATGAAGCGCAGGAAGTTGTCCTCGCTCTCCATGCGGATGAAGTCGAAGTGCAGCCGGGTGGCGAGCTGGTGGCGCATGGTGCCGAACACGTCGTAGCCGGCGACCAGGAGGTAGTGACTGCGCTCGATCTGCGTGTAGCCCATCACCCATGCGGTTTTCGGCGTCGCACCCGCCAGGCCCTGGCTGACTGAGGCGCTGTCGAAGTGCCGGTAGACCGTGAGCATGGCGTTGGGGTTGGTGCCTTCACCGTCCCAGATCGCGGCCAGCGAATTGCGCTGCTGATCCGGAGGCAGCGACGCGAGGAAGGCATTGTTGGTCTCGCGGTAGCGCTCCTCGAGGTCCGCGTAGCGGAACCAGATGTCACGCAGGCTCGGGTCGTTCTCCTGCTCGGTCGGCAGGGCGAGCAGATCGGCGGAGCGCTCGAGCAGCGTCCCGTAGTCCTCCTCGCCGAGCAGGTCCGGGGCGTAGAACGCCACCCAGAAGCGGTCCTGGATCCCGTTGAGCGCGACCTGCCCGCGGCACACCGGGCCCTTCATGAAACCGGCGACGAAGTAGGCGGCCTCGTCGAGCAGGAAGCGATAGCGTGAGCTGGGCGGAATCGGGGCGTATGCCTTGAAGGGATTCGCCGCGACGTCCGGCCGGTAGGACGGCAACTGGGTGACGGTGTAGCCGGGTTGTAGGAACAGCTCCCGGTACCGCCGCATGCGCGCGGGCGACAGCTCGTAGGGCATGTGCGTCTTGTCGACGATGGTTTCGTGCACGGGACGCAGGCGGTAGTACACGCGTTCGATTCCGGGATCGTCGAACGGGCGCACGGTCGCGATCTCGTCGATCGGCGTGCCCGGGGGCGTGCGCGAGCGCACCAGTCGGAAGAATTCGCGGTCGGGTGCACCGGCGAAGTGCAGGTGCCCCAGGAACAGGTGTTCGTACAGGTAGCGCGACACCAGTCGCTGCTTGAGCGAGTCGCCGTTGAGGAAGGTCTCCCATGGCCCGAGCTGTTCCCGCGCCACGCGGGAGAGCGCCGGAGGCGGTGGCGTCACCGCCCCCTGGGCGATCCAGCTCACCAGCTTGCGCTCCTCGTCCTCGGACAGACCCGGCAGGCCGTATGGCATGCCCCATAGCGGATAGTCGCGCGCGTACCTGGGAAACTCTTCCAGCGTCGTGCACTGCTGCTTGCGATCCAGCCCCAGATCGAACGTGTCGGGCAGCGGACCCTGCGTCGCGGTCGGGTTGTCACGCTTGAGCTTGAGCATCCGGTACAGCAGCGCGCGATCCAGATTGGGGTTGGTACGCGGATCGGCCGCCACGGCCTTGAGCAGATCGGGGGTGCCGGCATCGCCGCGCTCGTAGAGCACCGGGTGGAAGCCCCTGGTACGCCACTGCGCCGTGGTGGTGGCGTCGATGAAGAGCCGGGTGGGCCGGTCGGGCTTCAAGCGGGTTGCATCGTAGACCAGCTTCGTGCTGCCGCCGCGCTCGATGCCGGCGCCCGAGCCGAGTTGCAGCTGGCAGGGTGCGTCGTAGCACGCATGGCAGGCCACGCAGCGCGAGTCGAGGATGGGCTTGACCGATTCGAACGGCGTGTTCCCCGCGGCCACGTAGCGCTGGTAGTCCTGTGCACTGAGCTGCCGCGTGGGTGGAATTGGTGCGGGGTAGATGCGCTCGGTGGACGACCACGGCGCGGCACAGCTGCCGAGTGCCAGCGCGAGGAGCGCGAGCAGGAGGACCTGGAGACGTGTCATCGGGCGGGACGCGCGGTGCGCAGCAAACCGTGCAGCCTGTATTGGTGCGATGCACACAGGATAACATCGCCGCAGCGGTGCGCACCGTCCGCGCGCGCTACCATTGCGGCCATCGACCGCGTATCCTCCAGAGCCTTCCGATGTCCCAAGGGTTCGTCCACGACCGCGCCGAGTTCGGCGGAGTTCCGCAGCAGCCAGGGCGACCGCAGCGGATGGTGGAGCAATCGCTGCCGTTCTCGGGAGAGGCCGGAGGCCGAGACAGGCCATGCTGACCGCTCCCCCTCCCCTCCAGATCACCTTCCCCAACGGCACGCAGGTGCCGGCGCTGGGCCAGGGCACCTGGTTCATGGGCGAGCAGGTGCGCATGCGCGACGCGGAGGTCGCCGCGCTGCGCGCAGGCGTCGACCTGGGGCTGACACTGATCGACACCGCGGAGATGTACGCCGATGGCGGCGCCGAGGAGGTGGTCGGGGAAGCGCTCGCCGGCCGGCGCGAGCAGGCGTTCATCGTGAGCAAGGTGCTGCCGGGCAACGCCTCGCGCCGCGGCACGGTCCTCGCGTGCGAACGCAGCCTGCGCCGGCTGCGCACCGACCGCATCGACCTCTATCTGCTGCACTGGCGCGGAAGCTACCCGCTGGCGGAAACGCTCGAGGCCTTCGCCACCCTGCAGCGCGACGGCAAGATCGCGCACTGGGGTGTGAGCAACTTCGACCCGGACGACATGGAGGAGCTGGTCGCGTTGGCGGGCGGCGCCGGGGTCGCGACCAATCAGGTGCTCTACAACCTGACCAGGCGCGGCATCGAGTACGACCTGCTGCCGTGGTCGCAGCAGCGCGGCATCCCCGTGATGGCGTACTCGCCCATCGAGCAGGGCCGCGTGCTGGGCAACGCGACATTGAAGCGCGTCGCCGCCGCACGCGGTGCGACGCCGGCGCAGGTCGCCCTGCGCTGGGTGCTGCGCGAGCCGCACGTGATCGCCATCCCGAAGGCCGGCACGATCGCCCACGTGCAGGAGAACCGCAAGGCGCTCGACCTGGTGCTGACCGCGGAAGACCTCGCCGCGCTCGATCGTGCATTCCCGCCGCCTCGCGGCCCACAACCCCTGGAAATGCTCTAGGAGATTGCCGTGCAAGCCCTCCGCATCCTCTTCGCCACCCTCCTGCTGGCCGCAACCATCGCGCATGCGCAGTCACTGCCTGCCGGCGATCCCGAGCAGCTCGGCTTCTCGCGCGAGCGGCTGGGCAAGCTCGCCACCGTGCTGCACCAGGAGGTGGATCAGGGCCGCCTGCCAGGGGTCGTTGTCATGGTGGCGCGCAAGGGCAGGCTGGCCTACGTCGACGCCTACGGCTGGCAGGATAAGGCGAAGGGTGTGTCGATGACGCCGGATTCGATCTTCCGGATCTACTCCATGACCAAGCCGCTGGTCTCGGTCGCGCTGATGCAGCTGGTCGAGGACGGCAAGGTGCAGCTGACCGACCCGGTCTCGAAGTTCCTGCCGCCATTCAAGGGGCAGACGGTGAGCGCTGTGCAGGCAGACGCGACGTTCGCGAAGATCACCTACTCCCAGGTGCCGGCGGCGCGCGAGATGACCATCCAGGACCTGCTGCGCCACACGGCGGGCCTCGCGTACGGGGAGATCACGCAGAACGCCCCGGTGAAGGAGGCGTACAACAAGGCCGGCCTGGTGCTGCCCGGTGTGCGCGACTACGACTCGCGCGACATGACTCCGCAGGAGCAGGTCGAGCGGCTGGGCAAGGCGCCGCTCGCGCACCAGCCAGGCACGGTGTTCGAGTACAGCCTGGCGGTGGACGTGCAGGGCCGCGTGATCGAGGCGGTCACCGGCCAGCGCCTCGCCGACTACATGGCGCAGCGCCTGTTCGGTCCGCTGCGGATGGGCGACACCGGCTTCTGGGTCCCCGCGGAAAAGTCCGCGCGCATCGCGCAGCCCTTCCCCCTCGACCCGACCTCGGGTCAGCCCAACAAGCTGATCGACGTCACCAGCGTGCCGAAGAACGACTCCGGCGGCGCAGGCGGCGTGGGAACGCCCGGCGACTACCTGCGCTTCTGCCAGGCCATGCTCAACGGCGGAACGCTCGACGGCGCGCGCGTGCTGTCACGCGCGACCGTGCGGCTGATGACCTCCGATCACCTCAACGCGCGCATCAACGTGCCGGTGCAGCCGGGCGAATTGCTGCTCGGCACACAGGGATACACCTTCGGACTCGGGTTCGCGGTGCGGCAGGGCGATGGCATCGCCGGCATCCAGGGCTCGGCCGGCGAGTTCACGTGGGCCGGCTACGCCGGCACGTACTTCTGGGCCGACCCGAAGGAAGAGCTGTGCGGCGTGTACATGACGCAGGCGCCCGGCGCGATGCGCGCGTACTACCGCAAGATGTTCCGCGCGCTGGTGTACCAGGCGCTGGACTAGCCCGGACCGCTACCGCGCCTCGGACTTGCAGGTCGGGAGGTCCCCAGCCGGCAGCGTGCGCCGCGCCGTCAAGCCATCTGCTCGCGCACCGGGCCATCGAGCGTCACCGGCGCGTCGGCCCGGCGGAAGCGCTCGATGACGGGCTGCAACTGCGGCTTGACGTGGTCCTCGTTGTAGCCGTTGAGGAGCGTGCCGACCAGCCCGCGGTCGAGGTCGCTGGTCCCCATCACCCAGTCCGCAATCGGGAAAGTCAGGTTCATGTTGTGCGTCATCATGATCCCGTAGTTGTGGTGCGCGGTATGGTGGCGGCGGATGGTGTTGATGAACGGCGCGTAGCGCACGAACCAGTTGTCGTGGGTGTGGCAGCAGTAGTGGAAGGTCTCGTAGATCAGGTACTGCCCCACGATGGTGACCATCAGGATGTAGCCGGCGTTGGGATTGACCAGCCAGCCGAGCAGGAACGCGAACGGCGTCCCCAGCCCCATGAAGGTGAACAGCGCGCGCCAGGGGAAGAAGACGATGCGCCACTCCTTGTTCGAGTCGACCGTCATCTCGTTGTCGGTGAAGTACTGGTGGTGCTGGCGGGTGTGGCGGTCGTAGATCGCGCGCAGCGCCCACACATCCACCAGGCGGTGCATCACGTACTTGTGGATCCACCACTCGAACAGGTTCGATACGAAGAACACCGGCACCACGAGCAGCCACTCCC
>CAZFYX010000053.1:0-66972 GCA_964523885.1 uncultured Burkholderiales bacterium
ATCCGGTCGATCCTCAGTGGAAGGACGATCCGGGCATGAAGGAGTACCTCGCCTGGCTCAAGAAATACTATCCGGAGGGTGACCCCAAGGACGGCTTGAACATCAGCGGATACATGGTCGCGCAGGCCGTGGTGATGGTGCTCAGGCAGTGCGGCGACGACCTGACGCGCGACAACGTCATGCGGCAGGCGGCCAACATCAAGGATGTGCAGGGCTCGCTGATGCTGCCTGGCATCAAGTGGAACACCAGCCCGACCGACTACTTCCTCATCGAGGCGGGCCAGCTGGCCCGCTTCGACGGCAAGGAGTGGGTACTGTTCGGGAAGGTGATCGGCAAGTAGCTGCCTGTCCCGGGGGGCCGCCCCGCGCTGGCCCCCCTCGCCCTGTCCGGTTTCCACCCGCCGGGCGGGCCCGGCGCAGACCGGCTTTACGCCATCCGGCCCGGCTGCTACGCTTGTTCCCATGCCTCGGCCAGAGGGAGGGTCTTGCCGGGGCGTGCAAACGTCATGGATTTGCCGACGCAGCGAGCATCCCATCGTCCGGTTCCCCTGGCCTTCGCCTCCCCCCAAGTCATGTTGGTTCCCGCAGTGAGCCCCCGGCTGGCCGCCCTGCTCGCGCTCGCCGTGCTCGTGCTGCCCGGCTGCGCGGCCATGCGCAGCTACGACAGCGAGATGCGCGAGACGCTGGCCCGGACCACACCCGGCCAGGTGCAGGCCGCCATCCAGACGCTGGAGAAGAACAACAAGGGCGACAAGGACCTGCTCTACTACATGGAGATGGGTGAGCTGCGGCGGCTCGCCCTCCAGTACGACAAGAGCCAGACCGCGTGGATGGCCGGGGACCGCACGGTGCAGGCGTGGGAAGCCGCGGCCAAGCTCAACCCGCTGCGCGTTTCCGGCTCCGTGGGCTCCTACCTGATCAACGACAAGGTCCGGACCTACGAGGGGCAGGACTTCGAGAAGGTGATGCTGACCACCCGCATCGCCCTCAACTTCCTCGCCGAGGGCAGCTGGGATAACGCCCGGGTGGCGATCAAGCAGACCCACGAACGCGAGGCGCTGATCGCGGAGGTGCGCGCCAAGCAGTACGTGGAGATCGAGCAGGAAGCCAGGCAAAAGGGGGCGACCACCAACTTCCGCGAGCTCAGCGGCTACCCCGTGACCAGCCTCGACACCCCGGCCGTGCGGGCGCTGAAGAACAGCTACCAGAGCGCCTTCAGCCACTACCTGGCCGGATTCATCTACGAGTCCCTGGGCGAGGGAGGCCTGGCCGCACCGGGCTACCGCCAGGCGCTGGAGCTGTACGGCAGGAGCGGCCCGCTGGACGACGCGCTCTCCGGGCTGGACCAGCGCATGGCGGCACGGGACGACGGGCTGACCGACGTCCTGTTCGAGATCGAGACCGGGCTGGTCCCGGCGCGCGTCTCGAAGGAGTTCGCCCTGCCCATGCCGATCAACAACAAGTTCGTGCTGGTGGCGGTTTCCTTCCCGGTCATGCAGGCGCAGGAGCCGGCGGTGCCGGTCTCGCGGGTCGTGCTTCAGGGCGGGCCCGAGATCCCGGCCGTGCAGATCACCAATGTCGATGCGATGGCCCGCCGTTCGCTCGAGGACGAGATGCCGGGGATCATGCTGCGAGGGTTCGTCCGATCCACCAGCAAGGCCGTCGCGCAGTACGAGATGCAGCGCCAGGCCCAGCAGCAGAACAACGACGGGGCGGCCGCGGCCCTGAGCATCATGTCGCTCGCCCTGATGATCGGCTCGGCCGTGACCGAGAAGGCCGACGAGCGCGAGTGGCGCCTGCTGCCGGCGTCCATCAACATCGCCCGTGCTAAAGTGCCGCCGGGGTCGTATACGGTGACCGTCGATACGGCCGACGGGCCGCAGTCGGTGCGGGTCAACATCGGCGGGCGCCATGCGTTCATCGCCTTGCGCCTGCTGCGGGGGCGGCTGTTCGCCATGCTCCCGCCGGTCCCCGCCGAGGGGTCGGCCCCGGGCGCCGAGTCCACCCTGGCGCCGCCGGAGGCGCCCGGACACGAATCAACCACGATGGAGGTTCCACGCTCATGAGAACAGTGCTCCTGCTGGTCCTGGCCGCCCTGCTTGCCGTGCTCGGCGGATGCGGCCACAAGAAGGGCTTCGAGAAGGAGGGCTACGCCTACGGCTGCCCGATCGGCGACGCCAAGGTCAGCAACATGGAGGACCTGGTGCGTTCGAAGGTGTCGATGGAAGGCTCGCGCACCACGGTGATCGTCAGCGAGATGCGCTGCACGATGACCACCGGCGACCTGATGAAGATCGACGCCACGCTGAACAACGACAGCAGCAAGGTCAAGCGCGTGGCCTACAAGTTCCGCTGGATCGACAAGGAAGGCATCCGCGCGGCCGACGAGGAAGGCTGGAAGCCCCTCATGCTGTACGAGAAGTCCAACCACATCGTCCAGGAAGTCTCGCCCACGCCCAAGGCGGTGGACTTCAGGATCGTCATCATGAGCCAGGAGTGAGGCGCACGGCCCGCTCCCCATTCCCAGGAGAAGAGAACTTATGATCGAAACGCTGCGCTCCAGCCGCATGGCGGCTGCATCCGTCCTCGCGGCGGCCGTACTGGCCGCCGGCTGCGCCAAGGAGCAGGTGCGCTACGGCGACGCCAAGGGCGTGGAGACGGTAACCAACCAGTTCGGCTCGACCGACCTGCAGATGATCGCCGAATCGATGACCAAGTCCATGCTGCAGGCCCCGGTCATCGCGTCGAACAACCTGCCGATCATGACCGTGCAGGAGGTCAAGAACAAGACCAGCGAGTACATCGACACCCGCTCGATCACCGACTCCATCCGTGCCGAGCTGCAGAAGAGCGGCAAGGTGAGATTCGCGGTCGACGCCGCAGCCATGGAGCAGCAGGTCGAGGAGCTCCAGCGCCAGCAGAGCGACCTGTACGACAAGGAGAACGCAGCGCAGACCGGGAAGATGGTCGGCGCGCAGTTCCGCCTGGACGGCAGCGTTTCCTCGATCGTCAAGCAGACCAAGGACACGAAGGACGTGTACTACAAGTTCACGCTGACCTTGTGGAACATCCGCAACGGCCTGCTGGAATGGTCCGACGAGAAGGAGATCCGGAAGACGACGTCGAAGTAACGGCACCAGGCTTGTGGCAGAACGGCCCCGCCTGGGGCCGTTTTGCTTCGGGGGCCTGCGACCCACCCCCGCGTCATTCAGGTAAGGTTCTGCGCGATACGTGCCGATATCGACTCCAGTCCCCCACGACACGCAGGGCAACGCCGATGCGCCTTCTCGTCACGCTGTTCTTCCCGCTGGTGCTGCAGGTCCTGGCCTACGTCATCGTGTTCACTGCGGCACGCGGCGGCGGCTCGTTCATGGGCCTGCTGGCAATGCCGGTCGCGGGCGCGGCGCTCATCGTACTGGTCATGCACGGCATCTCCGCCGCGCGGCGACCGGGCCCCGTGCTCTCACCTGCACTCACCGGTCTTGCGATCGCGGTCGTCCCACCCATCGGCCTGCTGATCGTCCGGGCGCTCGAGTCCTAGCGGGCACCGATGCGCTCACGGTGCCCCGACTACACCGCGTGGCGCATCAACGCCCACCGCACGTGCTCGCGCACCAGCGCTGATGCATCATCGGCCCGCGCACGCAACGCGGCTGCCACCTCCGCCGACGTCGGCGCATTCCCCAGCGCCACCGCGATGTTCCGCAGCCACCGCTCGTAGCCGATCCGGCGGATCGCGCTGCCCTCCATCCGTTGCTCGAACTCCTCCCTGCTCCACCTGAACAATTCGACCAGCGCTGCGCCATCCAGCCCGTTCCTGACCTGGAAGTCCTCCACTGCGGCAAACCGGGCGTACTTGTTCCACGGACACGCCAGCTGGCAGTCGTCGCAGCCATAGATGCGGTTGCCCATCAGCGGGCGCAGTGCCTCGGGGATCGAGCCGTGATGCTCGATGGTGAGATAGGACACGCAGCGGCGCGCGTCCAGCACGTAGGGTGCGACGATGGCCCGGGTCGGGCAGACGTCGATGCAGCGGGTGCAGCTCCCGCAGTGCTCGGTGATGGGCGCGTCCACGGGCAGCGGCAGGTCGGTGTAGATCTCCCCCAGGAAGAACCACGACCCCGCGCGATCGAGCAGCAAGGTGTGCTTGCCGCGCCATCCGAGCCCGGCGTTGCGCGCCAGCTCGACCTCCATCACCGGCGCGCTGTCCGTGAACACCCGGTACTGCATGGGCCCCGCCGCCGACGCGATGCGTTGCGCGAGCCGCTCCAGCCTTCCACGCAGCACCTTGTGGTAGTCCCGTCCGAGGGCGTAGCGCGAGACGTAGGCCGAATCCGGATCGTCGAGGACGTTCTGCGCGTCGCGCGCCCCGTCCGGCATGTAATCGAGCGCGAACGACATGACGCGAACCGTGCCGGGCACCAGTTCGCCGGGCCGGCTGCGCAGGGTGCCGTGCCGCGCGAGGTAGTCCATGTCTGCGTGATGCCCGCGGCCCAGCCACTCCAGCAGGCGCGCCTCGGCCTCGCCCAGTTCGATCCCGGCGACACCGAACCGGCGGAAGCCCAGCTCGGCCGCCCAGCCCGCGATGTCGCGCTTGAGCGCAGCGAGGTCGGTCAAAGTGATCCGTTGGCAGGCGCTGCCGGCTGATGTGCCGGGGCGTGCCCCGCTGCGGGAGACTGCTCGCGATGGCGCATGAGCGGCTTCAGGTCTCGCGTCTCGCCATGCTGCATGACGAAAAAGTGCTCGGCCGGTACGCCCACGGCACGCCGCGCAGCGGCCAGCTTGTGGGGCGGCTCGTCCAGCGGCTCATCGGTCAGCACGAACGTGCCCCAGTGCATCGCCACCGAGTAGCGCGCCCGCAGGTCCTGGTGGATGCGCACCGCCTCCTCGGGGTTGATGTGCATGACCTGCATGAACCAGCGCGGCTCGTACGCGCCGATCGGCAGGGCGGCGAGGTCGATGGGGGCGAAGCGTGCGGCGATGTCGAGGAAGTCGCGCGAGTAGCCGGTGTCGCCCGCGAAGAAGAAGCGGAAGGCCGGCTCGTGCCGCGCACCGTCCCAGTGCTCCACCATCCACCCGCCCCACAGGGTCTTGTCGCGATCCCAGGCCGTGCGTGCGCTCCAGTGCTGTACCGGGCACAGGTGGAAGCGCAGGCCCCGGTGCTCGGCCTGCTCCCACCAGTCCAGCTCGATCACCTCGCGCATGCCGTGGCCCGCGAACCACCCCTTCAGGCCCAGCGGCACGAAGAACATCGGCGAGCCGGCAGCCTGGCGCGACAGCCGGCGCACGGTGCTGTAGTCGAGGTGGTCGTAGTGGTTGTGCGAGACCAGCACTGCGTCGATGTGCGGCAACTGCTTCAAGCTGAGCGCCGGCGGCACCACACGCCTGGGCCCGGCGAAGGTCAGGGGCGAGGCCCGCTCGGTGAGGTGCGGATCGGTAAGCAGGTTCAGGCCCGCGATCTGCAGCAGGAACGTCGAGTGCCCGAGCCAGGTCAGCGTCGGCTCGGAGCGGTTCGCGTGCAGCCGGGCGACATCCGGTTGGTGCAGCGGAAAGCGATAACCCCCGGGCGGCACCCGCGGCAGGCCCTTCTCGCGCCGCTCCTGCTGCCACTTCCAGAAGCTGCCGCGCGGCGGCGTGGGATAGTTGTTGCGGAAGCCCTCGGGCGTATGATGCGGCTTGGTCTTGTCGGCCATCGTGATCGGTCCGGCAGCGGCTGGTCAGCGTAGCCGTGCCAGCCATATTGGGCAAGCCATGTCGACGGGAGTTCACCGCTGAGCCACGGCCCCAGCCGACGGCCCTATCTGCACTTCGCCCATGCCAACGGCTTCCCGGGCGCCTGCTACGCGAAGCTGCTCGGCCTGCTCGGCGCGCAGTTCGACGTCGGCTACCTGCCCCGCAGCGGGCACGACCCGCGCTTTCCGGTCACCGACGGCTGGCCCCACCTCGTCGAGGAACTGGAAGCGTCGATCGCCGGCACCGGCCGCGCGCCGGTGATCGGTGTGGGGCATTCGCTGGGCGGCTACCTGAGCTGCATGGCCGCTGCACGCCGCCCCGACCTGTTCCGCGCCGTCATCCTGCTCGACGCGCCGATTCTCGGGCCCTTCACCGGCAGCGCCGTGCGGTTCGCCAAGCGCATCGGCCTGATCGACCGCATCACGCCGGCCGGCACCACCCGCAACCGCCGCAGCACCTGGCCCAGCGTTGAGGCAGCGCTCGCGCACTTCCGCCGCAAGCCGCTGTTCCGGCAATTCGATCCCGACTGCCTGCGCGATTACGTGCAGCACGGCACCCACGCGTCGGCGGACGGGCTCACGCTGCTCTTCGATCCCGAGATCGAATATCGCATCTACCGGACCATCCCGCACGACGTCGCCGACTTCGCCTCCGCGCTGCGCGTGCCGGGCGGATTCATCCATGGGCGGCACTCGGAGATCGTGCAGCGCACCGGGTTGGCGCAGACGCGCCGCTGCCTGCGCGTGGCGCGCGTCGAGGGCGGTCACCTGTTCCCGTTCGAGGTGCCGCACGAGGCCGCGCACGCCATCGGTGCAATGGTGCGCCAGCTAACCGGCCTATAATGCCGGTCCACTTTGGGGGACCCGACGAATCCTACGCGCGGCAAAGAGGAGGAACATGGCAAAGGGGAAGGCAGGCAAGGCAGCGGGCGTGATCGGCCTGGGCTCGATGGGCATCGGCGTGGCACGTACGCTGCTGTCGAAGGGCTTCACCGTCTATGCATACGACGTGCGGCCGCAGGTGCTGAAGGACTTCGCACGCGAGGGCGGCAAGGCGTGCTCGAGCCCGGCAGAGGTCGGCGCCAACGCACCGGTGGTGGTCGTGCTGGTGGTCAACGCGCAGCAGACCCTGGACGTGCTGCTCGGGGCGAATGGTGCGGCAGAGCAGATGGCGAAAGGCTCGGTCGCCATCTGCAGCGCCACGGTCGCGCCCGCGATCGCGGAAGACCTTGGCGCGAAGCTCAAGGCGAAGGGCATCCACATGCTCGATGCCCCGGTGAGCGGCGGCGCGGCGCGCGCGGCCACGGGGCAACTCTCGATCATGGCATCCGGCGCGCGCGAGGCGTTCGCGGGCGCCCAGAGCGTCCTCGACGCTATCGCAGCCAAGGTTTACCGTCTCGGCGACGCGCCAGGGATGGGCTCGAAGGTCAAGATGATCAACCAGCTGCTGGCAGGCGTGCACATTGCCGCCTCCGCCGAGGCCATGGCGCTGGGCATCCGCGCCGGCGTGGATCCGAACGTGCTCTACGAAGTGATCTCGAACAGCGCCGGCTCGTCCTGGATGTTCCAGAACCGCGTCCCGCACATCCTCGCCGGTGACTACACCCCGCTCTCCGCCGTGAACATCTTCGTGAAGGACCTGGGCATCGTGCTCGATGCCGCACGCCAGTCGACCTTCCCGCTTCCACTCACCGCGACGGCGCACCAGATGTTCCTGATGGCTGGCGCGCACGGGCTGGGGGGCGAGGACGATTCGGCGGTGGTGAAGGTGTTCCAGACCATCTCGGGCATTCCGCTGCCCGAGAAGAAGCGCGCAGCGCGCGCGAAGACGAAAGCCACGGCATCGACCAGGGCCAAGGCTGCACGCAAGCGCGGCTAGAGCGAAAGGCCACATCGACCTCTCACCGCCAAGGACGCAAAGGACGCGGAGGAAGCCCGAGGCGACCGCTCGCAGCCTGGCGGGTATCCTTGGCGTCCTTTGCGTCCTTGGCGGCTGGAGCTGATCTAGGGTTTGCCTTGAGCGGCGTCCCGTAGCCGCGCACTCAAGGCATCCAGCTTCTCCGCCATCCGCTTGCCCACGTAGATCTGCGGATTGCTCGGCGTCAGTGCCTCGGCCCGCTCGCGCTCTGCGATCACCTTGCGCGCATGCTCGAAGGCTTGCGTGAAGGAGTAGGTCTGGCGCAGCGCCGCGTCCCAGGCGCGCCCGAAGTAGGTGAAGTCCGACTCGGTGCCGCAGCCGAAGGACTGGTGCTCGGCGTCTGCGGCAGTCACCACCAGGGTGTGGTCGTCGCGCAGGGCATCGACGAATCCGCCGGCATAGCAGGCGGAGATGGCGATCACGCGCCACTTGATGCCGGCACGGTCGAGCATCTGCCGCAGCGTGCCGGGGTCCACGTCGTTGAGCTGGAGCGGCCAGAACTCCATCGCGAGCCGGTGATCCTCCGAGCCGTGCGAGGTGAGGTAGAGGAACAGCACATCCTCGTCGCGGTCCATCACGCGGCCCACGTGCTGCAGCGTGCGCGCCAGTGCCGTGGTGGTCGCGACGGGTTGCGAGGCGACGGTGGCCGGGTTGTTCACCAGCACCACGGAGCGGCCCTCGGCGTCGAAGCGCCTGCGGAACAGGGCGTCGATGACGTCGACCTCCTTCATGAAGACGTCCTCGGCGGCGTAACCGGCGACGCCCACGAAGTACAGATCCGGCACGCCCGGGCGCTGCGGCGCTACCCGGCCCAGCGCCCGGTCCAGCAGCGCCGGCTGCGCGTAGATCACCTCCTCGCGGCTGGCCGCGAACCAGTCGCGCCGCGGCCCTTCCTGAGGCTCGCGTGCCCGCCACAGGTCTGCCGCAGGGATGAGCCACAAGGGTATGGCGACCACCGCCACCGCCACGACCGCATGCGCCAGCGCGACCCCGCGCGGGGCGGCCGAGGTCCCCGCGACCGCACGCCCCGTGGCGAGGAGCCAGAGCCAATACACCGCATACCAGAGATCCTCCGCACGGCCGTCGTACTCGCCGCCCGTCCCGATCAGATCGCGAGCAACCGCGAGGTCGAGCGCGCCGAACAGGAAGGCGTACCAGAACCGGACGCCGGCCACGAGGACGGCCACCTGCACCAGCCGCCCGGGCGTGCGCTCGCGCCAGGCGACGAACAGTCCCGCGAGCAGGGCCAGCGGCACGTAGAACAGCGTGCGCGGCAGCGCGTGATAGTCGAGTGCGCCGGTGCCACCGCTGCTCGCGATGGCGAAGCCAAGCTCGGCGAGGAGGACCAGGACCACGAGCGCGAGCAGCTGGGCCGGGTGCGGCGCCAGACGTGCCGGCGGTACGCGCAGGAAGAGCGCTGCGCGCAGGGTCGCCCCGAGGTTCGCCGCCAGGCCTCTGGAATGGGAGCCCGGACGCAGATCGCGATCGGCCGCAGGCTCGGCCAGAATGGGGTTCATCGGCGCAGCGTTCGGTCCTTCAGGTCGAGCGCCGGCCGGCCTTCGCCAGGCGTTCGCGCACCAGCCCGAGCGCCTGCTCGACACCCGGCATGTTCGGGTTCACCTCCAGGGCGCGCTCGAAGTACTCCAGGGCCTGCTCCAGCTCGTCGCGCTGGGCATAGATCGCGCCGCATCCGGCCAGGGCACCGAAGTGGTTCGGATTGCGCTTGAGCGTCTCGTCGCAGTCGGCCAGCGACTGGTCGAAGTCGCCCATCAGGAAATAGACCGTCGCACGCTTGTTCCAGCCCTCGGCGAAGTCGGGCTGCTTCTCGATCACGCGCGTGAACGCGTCGACCGCCGCACCCAGCCGGTTCTGCGCCATGTCGCGCATGCCCTCCTGCATCAGCGCATTGACCGCCGGATCGTCCGAGCGCAGCCAGATCTTCCACACCGCCGTCTCGGCGACCTCGCGGACGCCAGCATCCTGGTCGTGGAGGGCCTCGATGAGGCGGTCGATGTCCGCCATGGTGCCCTCGTCGCCGAGGCTGGCCACGGCGTCGCGCCGCTTGGCCGGATCGGTGCTGTCGAGGGCCTGCAGCGCCGCCTCGCGGCCGACGTCGGCGCGGACCGGTGCGGCCAGGCCGGCGCAGCCGAGCGCGAGCAGCAGGGCGAGGATGGTCAGCAGGAACGTCCGGCTGGACGAGCGGAGAGGATGAACCGGTGACATCGTCGCTTCCATGGTTATCTCCTCCCTGCTGCGTTCATTCTAGCCGCGGTCGCCGCACCTGCGCCGCAGTGCGCTGCTGGGGTACATTACCACTCCCCTTGCAGACCAACAGAGAGTCCAACGTGACCGCGCCCCTGCCCGCCCCCGCCAACGTCGGCATGCATGTGAATGACGTCGATACGCCGGCCCTGCTGCTCGACCTGGATGCCTTCGAGCGCAACGTCAAGCGCCTGCCGGAGACGCTGGCCGGACGCAACCTGCGGCTGCGCCCGCACGCCAAGTCGCACAAGTGCCCGCAGATCGCCCTGCGCCAGATCGCGCAGGGCGCGGTCGGCGTCTGCTGCCAGAAGGTCAGCGAGGCCGCGGCGCTGGTACAGGGCGGCGTGCGCGACGTGCTGGTCGCCAACGAGGTGGTGGGCGCCCGCAAGCTCGAGCGGCTGGCGGCACTGGCGCACGAGGCGCGCATCGGAGTCTGCGTGGACGACGCGGGCAACGTGCGCGACCTGGCGTCCGCGGCCAGGGCGGCGGGGTCGAAGCCCGACGTGTACGTGGAGGTGGACGTGGGCGCGCGCCGCTGCGGCGTCGAGCCGGGCCAGCCGGCCCTCGCGCTCGCGCGGGCGATCGCCGATGCGGGACTGCACTTCGCCGGCATCCACGCCTACCAGGGCGCCGCGCAGCACCTGCGCACGCCGGCGGAGCGGCGTGCCGCCATCGGCAAGGCGGTGGACCAGGTTCGCGATACGGCGGCCCTGATGCGCGAGGCCGGCCTCGCGCCCGGCATCATCACCGGTGCCGGCACCGGCACCTACCTGCTCGAAGCCGGCAGCGGCATCTACAACGAGCTGCAGCCCGGCTCGTACATCTTCATGGACGCGGACTACGGCCGCAACCTGGGAGACGATGGCCAGCCCGTGCACGAGTTCGCGCAGAGCCTGTTCATCCTCGCCACGGTGATGAGCCGCCCGGTCGCCGCCCGCGCGGTCGTCGACGTGGGCCTGAAGGCGCACAGCGTGGATTCCGGCATGCCGGGCGTGCACGGGATCGCCGGGGCGCGCTACGTCCGCGCCTCCGACGAGCACGGTGTGATCGAGCTGGATGGCGCCGCCAGCCTCCATCTGGGCGAGAAGGTCCGCCTGGTGCCCGGGCACTGCGATCCCACGGTCAACCTGTACGACTGGATCGTGTGCTTCCGCGGCGAGCGGGTCGAGGAGGTCTGGCCGATCTCCGCGCGCGGGGCGTTCTACTGATGCGGCGCAGCCGCCAGAGGGGGAATCGCGCTACACTGCGCGGCTTTTGGCTTCGAGCCGAAGACGTGATACGGATCGTGATGTCGCTCCCAAAGGTGCTGCTGCGCGTGGCTCCTCGCACCCTGCTCGGGGTGGTGATGCTCGCACCGGTGATGGGCTGGTCACATGTCAGTCAGGGCGAGACGGGGGGTGGGTTCCTGTCGGGCTTTCTCCATCCCATGTTTGGTCCTGACCACGTGATCGCGATGATCGCGGTGGGCATCTGGGGTGCGCAGCTCGGCATCCCTGCCATCTGGCTCCTGCCAGTCACCTTTCCCATCGTGATGGCCATCGGGGCGGTCCTCGGTGCGCTGGGTCTGCCCATTCCTGGCGTGAAGTTCGCCATTGCGTTGTCGGCCGTTGCGCTGGGCGCGATGGTCGCACTGGCAGCCCGGCCCCCGCTGTGGATTGCCGCAATGCTGGTCGGGACCTTCGCCATCTTCCACGGCTACCCGCATGGCGCCAACCTCGCCGACTCGGTCAACCCGATGGGCTTCGCCATCGGCTTCGTCGTGGCGACCGGCACGTTGCATGCGATCGGGATTCTCATCGGCGTCGCGAACCGCTGGCCGGGCGGCGCCAGACTGCTGCGTGCCATCGGCGCGGCCATCGCGGCCGGCGGCATCTACTTTCTCGCCTCGTATCTGGTCAGTGCCTGACTTTCGACGCTTCACCCTGCTTCGAGGTGTGCGCATCGGCTTGGCCGGCTGCGCGATGCTCGGCGCTTCCGCCGCCCAGGCGCACTCGACCGCCCAGGGGACCGGTGACTTCTATGCCGGCTTCCTGCATCCCCTTACCGCGCCCGAGGACGTGCTGGCGTTCCTGGCCCTGGGGATGCTGAGCGCGCAGCACCCCCCACGGGGTCAGCTGGCATTGCCGGTGTTCTGGCTCGCGCTGATCGCGGGCGCGATGTGCGCCGTAGCGCTCCCGCACATTCCCGGCGCCGATCTGATCAATGTCGTCTCGGTCATGGTCCTGGGCGGCCTCATCGCCCTCAACGCAGCCTTGCCCGTGGCGGTGCTGATTGGCTTGGCGGTGGCGTTCGGCGTCAGCCACGGGTACGCCAATGGCCTCGCCATCACGGGCAACATGCGCTCCTACCTGTTCATCCCGGGGGTCGCGTTGGCCGCGCTGATGACCACTGGCTACGGCCTGGTCTTCACCGACTGGCTCCTGCGCCGCAAGATCCCCTGGATTCCCATCGCAGTGCGCGTGGCTGGCAGCTGGATTGCCGCCATTGGCATGCTGGTCCTGGCGACCAGCTGGAAGACCCTGACCGCCGGCTGAGCCGGCTCGCTTATCGGGAGATCGCGTTATGGCCGCACCCAGGAGCCTTGGCTTCGACACGCTGTCGCTGCACGCGGGGCAGCAGCCCGACCCCACCACTGGTGCACGGGCCGCGCCGATCTTCCAGACCACGTCATTCGTGTTCCGCGACACCGATCATGCGGCTGCGCTGTTCAACATGGAGCGCGCCGGGCACGTCTACTCGCGCATTTCGAACCCCACCAACGCCGTGCTGGAAGAGCGCATCGCGGCGCTCGAAGGCGGCATCGGCAGTATCGCGACCGCCAGCGGCCAGGCGGCCCTGCACCTCGCAGTCAGCACCATTGCTGGCGCCGGCAGCCACGTCGTGTCGAGCCGCTCGCTGTACGGCGGTTCGCACAACCTGCTGCACTACACCCTGCGGCGCTTCGGCGTCGAGACCACCTTCGTGAATCCGCGCGACCTCGACGCCTGGCGCGCCGCGATCCGGCCCAACACCCGGCTGCTGTTCGCCGAGACGCTGGGCAACCCCGGCCTGGACGTTCTGGACGTGCCGGCGGTCGCGCAGATCGCCCACGACGCGAAGCTGCCTCTGCTGCTGGATTCGACTTTCACCACCCCGTACCTGTTGCGACCGTTCGACTTCGGCGCCGATCTGCTGTTCCACTCCGCCACCAAGTTCCTGGGCGGGCACGGCATCGTCATCGGCGGCATCCTGGTCGACAGCGGTGCGTTCGACTGGGAAGCATCCGGGCGCTTCCCGGAGCTGACCGAACCCTACGACGGGTTCCACGGCATGGACTTCCAGGAGGAATCCACCGTCGCCGCCTTCCTGCTGCGGGCGCGCCGAGAGGGCCTGCGCGATTTCGGCGCCTGCATGGCGCCGATGACCGCATTCCAGATCCTGCAGGGCGTCGAGACGCTGGCGCTGCGGATGCAGCGGCACGTGGAGAACACCCGCAAGGTGGTCGAGTTCCTGGTGCGCAACCCCGCGGTGGAGAGCGTGAGCCATCCCGAGCTGGAGACGCATCCCGACCATGCGGTGGCGAAGCGGCTGCTGCCGCGCGGTGCGGGCGCGGTGTTCACGTTCAGCATCAAGGGCGGCCGCCCGGCGGGCCGCAAGTTCATCGAGACGCTGAAGGTGTTCTCGCACCTGGCCAATGTGGGCGATGCGAAGTCGCTGGTGATCCATCCGGCGACGACCACGCACTTCCGGATGGACGATGCCGCGCTCGCCGCGGCCGGCATCGGTCCCGGGACGATACGGCTGTCGATCGGGCTGGAGGATCCGCAGGATCTGGTGGATGACCTTTCCGGAGCTTTGCGGGCGTCGCAGAAGCTTTAGGAACCGCATTGACCGCAGAGGACGCAGAGGGCCGCAGAGGAAAACAATGGATGACGGCTCGGCGCTTTCGGCACTGTCCGGCAAGGTTATTCAGCACGCCATGCAGGTGCACAGCGCATTGGGTCCAGGATTACTGGAGAGCGCCTACGAGATCTGCCTTGCACATGAGCTTCAGCAGGCAGGACTATCGGTCGCGCGCCAGGTCGCGCTCCCGGTCCGATATCGAGGGCTCCATCTCGAGGCGGCCTATCGGCTTGATCTCGTGGTCAACGACACTCTTGTAGTCGAGGTGAAAGCTGTTGAAAAGATGCTGCCGCTGCACGTTGCACAGCTATTGAGCTACTTGCGGATGGGTGACTTCCGGCTTGGACTATTGATCAACTTCAACGTGACGCATCTGCGGCAAGGAATAAAACGCGTCGCAAATGGCGTGTAATCCTTGGGTTTTCCTCTGCGAGCCTCTGCGTCCTCTGCGGTTAGCGCGGTTTTGGAGACTGTCGTGGAACTGACGATACAAGGCAACAAAGCCTACGCCTACACCGGCGGACGCCCCTTCGACCCGTCGCTGCCCTGCGTGGTCTTCATCCACGGCGCCGAGCACGACCACTGCGTCTGGGTCCTCCAGAGCCGCTACCTCGCCCACCACGGCCGCGGCGTCCTCGCGGTCGACCTTCCCGGCCACGGGCGCTCGGAAGGACCGCCGCTGGAGAGCGTCGAGGCGATGGCGGACTGGATCGTCGCCCTGCTCAATGCCGCCGGCGTGCCCAAGGCTGCGCTCGTCGGTCACAGCATGGGCTCGCTCATCGCGCTGGAGTGCGCGGCCCGCCACCCGCTGCGGGTGACCCGCATCGCACTGGTCGGCACCGCCTTCCCGATGAAGGTGTCCGACGAGCTGCTCACCGCCACGCGCGACGACGAACCGCTCGCGCAGGACATGGTGAACATCTGGTCGCACTCGAGCTACGCGCACTACCCCAGCAACCCGGGACCGGGATTCTGGGTGATGGGCGAGAACCTGCGGCTCATGCAGCGGCAGAAGCCCGGCGTCATGCACGTCGACTTCGCCGCCTGCAACAGCTACGCGAACGGCGCTGCCGCGGCCGCGAAGACCACGTGTCCTGTCCTGCTGGTGCTGGGCAAGCGCGACATCATGACGCCTCCGCGTGCGACCAGGGAACTGGTCGGTGCACTGCAGGACAAGCGCGTGGTCGAGATCGCGGGCAGCGGCCATGCCCTCATGTCCGAAAAGCCCGACGAACTGCTCGATGCGCTGGCGACGTTCGTCTGATCGAATCCGGGCGCAACCAGGACTCAGATCTTCGGGCGGCTGTGCACGTGCTGGTGAACAGGACGGTAGTGATGCCCATGGCCGTCCTGTCCCAGGTCCACGGGGATCAGGTTGACGCGGCCGTGCCGGACCTGTGGCTCCGCGATCAACGAGTTTGCGAAGGCGTTGACCTCCTGCGTTGGGCCACGAAGGATGAGGGTCTCGAGGCAGTTGTCGTGGTCGAGATGCACATGCATCGCAGATAGCACCAGGTGATGATGCCGATGCTGCAGCTCGGTCAACCGCTCGGCCAGGTCGCGGGCATGGTGGTCGTAGACGTAGCTGAGCGAGGCCACGCAGTGGACCGACTTGTCACCCTCGAGCTGCTCGGCGCGCAACAGGTCGCGCACCATGTCGCGCACCGCCTCCGAGCGGTTCTGATAGCCCTTTTTGTGGATCAGCTCGTCGAACTGCGCGGCCAGGCTCTCGCTCAATGAGATGGTGAATCGCTCCATGCGTGCTCATTCCATGTTCGGGGACGAAACCGTATCGCGACGACGGCAGAGGGTGTCCGCCGGCCTGCCAGGGCTGTCGCGGCGGGTCAGAGCCCGATACTGCATCAAATCGTCGCCCGCGGCCTTATGGGCACAAGCGCGCCGACCGAACTGAGCGTGGCGGTCACCGTATGCGGTCTACAGCTGCAGCGCCTCCGAGGTGCCGACGTATTACACTGAGGAACCGCATCTTCATGATACACATTTGATCTTCATTCGATTTGTCGTCACCTACCCGCTTTCCTACCCGCAACGGGCTCTGGCCAGATCTCGAGCTAGTCCGCGTTGCGGCCGGTAGGCTCCGAGCGCGTGGACGTAGGTATGGAATTGGGTTTCCCCGATCACATCGGCTTCCAGTGGGGAACCATGCTCCCCATGCGCATCGGAAACTCCGCCTTGCGCGTGGTGCGGACGCGGACCTCGAAGCCCTTCGCCGGCACAGACGTCATCTGCTTCACGGCAAGGCCCTCACGATCAGCTCTTCAGGATGGCATCGGGACTCCATTGACGTGCCCTCTAGAAGTTGGCCACGAATGTGAGCCGGAACTGCCGCGGCTCCGACGGATGGAAGTGCACGTCGTTCTGAGGCGCGGGGATGACGCCGGGAATGTACGATTCGTAGTAGTACGAGATGTCGTTCGTCGTGACGTTGAAGACGTTGAAGACGTCGAGCTGCAGGCGCGCCTTCGGCGTGAACGCATAGCCAATCCGCGTGTTGGTGATGGTCGAGGGATCTGCACGGACGCTGTTATCCTCGACGAGAGGACGCTCGCCGATGTAGCGTACCTGGATCGTCCCGAACCAGTTGCGGATGTTGTCCACCGTCACGGCAAAAGTCGCGACCGACTCTGGCGCGCCAGGGATGTAGTCTCCAGCAGGGTCATAATCCGTAAACCGGGCCTGGGTCAGCGCGAGCTCCGCGTCGAAAAACAGCCAAGGGGTAGGCCGGTAGTAGTTGATCCATTCGATACCCAGTCGGCGGCTCGGCCGGCTCGGCTCGGTCGTTCCGGCGTCTCCGACGAACAGCAGCTCCGAATCTTGCTTGAGGCCCCACAGGGCGATTGAACTCTGCAGGCCCGGGATGATCTCCGTCCGGGCGCCAATCTCGGCGCCCTTGGTACGCACCAGCGGATCGACTGAGGGCACCGCCACGGCCGGGTCCTTGGGGTCGACGGTGATCGTCGTGCCACGCGCATCGTTGCTGTGGAAGCCATAGCCCCCATTGATAAAGTACTCGGTCCTGTACCAGGGGCCGAAGATCAGGCTCGCCTTCGGCGACCACATGCCAGCGTTCACCTCGCCCGAGTTCTCCGGGATGCTGCTGTTCACGTCGAAGTTGTAGTTGTCGTAGCGGAGTCCGGCCACGCTCCGAAACCAGCTGTTCCACTGCGTGGCGTTTTGTACGAACAGCCCTAGACTCAGCTCATTCACCGAATCCTTGCGCGTCGTGTCCCAAATGTGCCGGCCTTGGGTCGAATACAGGGCGACGTCGCTGATATCGTCGTAGCGCGCCTGCAGGCCGATGATGTTGGTCATCTCCGCCATGCCGAGCTTGTTGGCCCAGCTGTAGGTCGGAATCAGGCCGTAGACGGTGCGGTCGTCGCTCTGCTGAAACTGATCGCCCTGGACCGGGTTGTCCAGAAAGTAGGTGAAGTTCGACCACAAGTCGAGCTTGTAGTGGATGATGTAGGCATCGAGCCCGAAAGTACCATCGCCGACCGTCATGTGTCCGCCAAAGTTGAGGCTGTAACGCTCGGTCTTGCCGCCGTCGGTGGGATCGATTGCTCCGAAGCGTGAAATATAGCCGCTGTCCACCGCGTACTGCGGCACCTGATCGGTGGAATCCCAAGTTGCCTTGTAGGCCATCAGCCCGATGTTGAAGCCGTTTGCGGAATCGCCTTGGGTATAGCGAAGCACGCCTTTGTAGGCCTTCATGTCCTCAGGCACAACCCAAGGTCCGTCGTAGCCCTTGGCCTCGGCGGCGATCAGCAGGTGCCCGTTTCCGACTTGCGGGGACATTGCCGCCATGGCGCGGAGGTAGTTGTCGGTGCCAACCGTTACCGATGCTAAGTTCTGCGGCAGCACGTCGAAGTAGCGGATGTGCGCAGCGCCCACCGAGGAGAAATCGCCCTCGGTGGCGTAGTAAGGCCCTTTCTTGAAGTCGAGGCCTTCAACCAATTCCTCGATCATGAAATTGATGTCGGCATAGCCTTGGCCGTGCCCGTGTGTGGGCATGTTGACCGGCATGCCGTCTACCCAGATCGCGAAGTCGGTGCCGTGATCGAGGTTGTAGCCGCGCAGGAAGTACTGGTTGGCCTTGCCGTCGCCGCTGTGTTGGGTGACCGCCATGCCGGGGACCAGTTGCACCACTTCACCCGACCGCAATAACGGCGTCGACGAGATACGCTTGTAGGTTACGGTGCCTTCGCTGGCGGCATCGCTGGTCCCGATCCCAGTCTCGTAGTGACCGATGACTTCCGTCTCGGGCGCCCTCGCCTCTTGCATAGCCTGTGCGCCTTGCGGAGGCTGCGCCTCCTGCGGGGGCTGCGCGGACTGGGGGGCCTGACCTTGCTGGGAGGGCTGCGATTCCTCAGCCTGAGCGCACCACATCGGAAGCGCAGCAATTGTGGCCGCAAGAACCCACCTCGCATCCGCGCGCGCGGTGCGCTTGTTTTTCAATCCCATGGCCTCCCCCAGTTATCCGCAGGAGAATGCTGCTCTGCAGCGGACGGTGTAGGAATATTTTTTTATTGATAAGATAACGGCGGGGTTCAGACTTGTAAAGCTTGATTCGTTTGGAGCGCATAGCGGCGACTACAGCAAAGCGCTTACGCTAGACTCGTCAGCAGCAGAGGCAGCCGGACCTTCGATGTCGGATGACGAACCGGTTCGAGGGCTGCCTACCCCAAGTAGTGGACCAAACCGGGGGATCTGGGAGGAAGCTTGGCAAACAACCCCACCGCTGGAGACCCGCTCCGCGAGCGGCGCGTGCGGCCGCGCGACCAGCGCGTAGAGGCGAGCCTGGTGGCGATCGTGGTGCTGCTGGTTGTGGGCGCCGCCTGCATTCGCGCCTTGCCCACCATCGTGCAGCGCGGTGCCGAACAGCGCGTTGCTGGTTACCAGGTCACCGAGGCCGCGCTTTCGAGTGACGCTGCGCTCGCCTACCGCACCCTCGCTGCTGCAGTCGCCGACATCGCTGCGGTCCATGAGCAATCACGACGCTGGCCGGATGTCCCCGCGCTGGCGCGTGAAGGCGTTCCCCCATTCGACCCCGGGACCGCGACCGCTTCCCTGCGCCAGTTGAGCTGGACCAGCCATGACGGCGGCAGCTGGGTTGACTACCAAGGTCGCTCCGCGACCGCCGGCGCCCCCGCGTTCATCCTGCGAATCATCGATCTGCACGCCAAGTACCATCCGCATCCACACCCGGGCCGCGACTACGATCCGGCGCAGAAGACGGCTGCCCAGATCTGGTGGTTTCCGGAGGGCCTCTCCGGCTATCCTGGCGAGCGCCTCACCGAGAGCGGTGGCAAGTGGATCGTGCGCGACGCGGAGCACTGACGGCCATGCAAGGAGTCAACAACATGTTGTCGAGATTGCTGGCCGTCCTTCTGGCGGTCACCGCAGCAGGTGCCGGGGCCGCCGAGAAGCTGCACGTCGGGGTCGGCCTGCACCCGTATTACTCCTGGGTGACGAACATCGTCGGGGACCGGGCCGATGTCATCCCCATCATCCCGAGCGATGCCGACCCGCACAGCTACCAGATCCGCCCCGAGGACGTCGCCCGGCTGCGGACGCTGGATGTGGTGGTGGTCAATGCGCTGGGCCACGACGAGTTCGTCGAGCCGATGCTCGCAGCCGCCGGCAAGGCCGACATCCCCCGCATCCTGCCCAATGAGGGCGTGCCGCAGTTGCGCGACGCGAACGGCACTCCGAACAGTCACACCTTCCTGTCGATCACCAGTGCCGTGCAGCAGGTGGCCAACATCGCGGACGCACTGGAGAGGCTCGATCCTCCCAACGCGAGCCGTTATGCAGCAGCCAGCACGGAGTACCGCAAGCGGCTGCGCGGTCTGCTTGCCGCAGCGGCTGCGCGCCTGCCGCAGGGCGATCTGTCGAAGATCCGCATCGCCACCGTGCACGACGGCTATTCCTACCTGCTGCAGGACCTCGGACTCAAGGTGTCCGCAGTGATTCAGCCCCGCCACGGCATCGAGCCGTCGGCCCGCCAGCTCGCCGACACCGTGTCCAGGCTGAAGGCCAACGGCATCGACATCCTCTTCGCCGAGGCCGACTACGGGCGCGGCTTCGCCGACGTGGTCGCCAAGGAGACCGGCGCACGGGTGGCGAAGCTGAGCCACGTCTCGGCCGGGCCGTACCGGCCGGACACCTATGAGCGGGCGATGTCCGCCAACCTGGACGTCGTGGTCGAGGCGGTACGCGCCGTCTACGCCGAACGCCACTGAGCACGTCCGCGTGACGCCAGCCATCGAGATCCGCGGCCTGAACGTGACGCTGCGCCGGCAGGCGATCCTGCGCGACGTCACGCTCGATGTCGCGCGCGGAGCATGTCATGCGATCGTCGGTCCGAACGGCGCCGGCAAGACCACGCTGCTGCGGGCCATCCTCGGCGAGCTCTCCTTCATCGGATCGATCCGGCTGCGCTACACGGGGGCCGGACGGCTGGGCTACGTGCCGCAACGCCTCGAGGTGGCGGCGAACGTCCCGGCGACCGTCGCCGACTTCCTGCAGCTCAACCTGTCTCGCCGCGCAGTGTTCTTCGGTGCGGGGAAAGCGCTGCGTGCGCGGATGCGCGCGCAGCTGGAGCAGGTGGGTTGCGCACACCTGCTGACGCGACGATTGCGCGAGCTGAGCGGCGGCGAGTTGCGCCGCGTGCTGGTCGCGCAGGCGCTCGCACCGCGCCCCGAGTTTCTCGTGCTCGACGAGCCCGCCAGCAACGTGGACCAGGCGGGGCGCTCCAGCCTGGTGGCGTTGCTCGATGAGATCCGGCGCAACGAGGGCGTCACCATGCTGCTGGTCGAACACGATGACGCGTTCATCGAGCAGCTCGCGCAGTCCGTGACGCTGCTCAACCGGCAAGTCCTGTTCACCGGTGGCGTCGAGGGATGGCGCCAGCGCCGCGATGCCGCGCTACCCATCGCGGGCCACCCCGGCGCAGGGCCGGTGCCGCTGATGCGGACGGTGGCATGAGCCTCGAGCGCCTCTACGCCACCGTCGCCGCCGCTGCACAGGCGGGCGTGCTGCCGTCGTTCTTCGCCCACTCGTTCATGGTCCGTGGTGCGCTCGCCGCCCTTCTGATCGGCCCCCTGCTCGGCTCTGTCGGACCGCTGGTCACCGTGCACGGACTGGCGTTCTTCGTGCAGACCGTCGGGCATGCTGCGCTCACCGGCGTCGCCTTGGGTCTGCTGATCGGCGAGCCGGTCGGCGCCACCTACGTCGGCCTGTATGGCTTCTGCACCCTGATCGCGGTGCTGATGCTGTTCCTGCGCAACCGCCTGGACGCCAGCGCCGACACGGTGACTGGCGTCGTGCTGGCCCAGATCCTCGGCTTGGGAATCGTCATGCTGATCCTGGTCACGCAGCGCTTCAACATCCACCAGGTCGAGGGTGTGCTGTTCGGCAGCCTGCTCACCGTGACGGAGACCGACCTGCTCGTGCTCGCCTGCCTGGCGGTTGGTGGCATCGTGCTGCTCGCATGGCTGGCGAACCGGCTGCTGCTCATTGCCTTCAGCCCGGCGATTGCACGTGCGCGCGGGTTACCCGTGACCGTACTCGAATACCTGATCGTCGTGCTGGTCACATGGATGGTGGTGGCGAGCCTTGCGGTGATCGGTGCACTGCTCGTCCTGGCGCTCGTCGTCATCCCCGCTGCTGCTGCCCAGCGCGTGGCCGGCTCGCTGGGCGGGGTCTTCCGCTGGAGCATCGTGCTCGCGACCTGCTCCAGCGTCGGCGGGTTCCTGCTTTCCGCCGTCAGCCCGATCCCGACTGGCGCCGCGATTGTGCTGGTCGCCAGCGCTGTCTTCTATCTCGCCCTCGCGGTCGGCGCGGCGCGCGGGCACCGCATCCCTACCCCGAAGTCCACCTGATCCCGCTGGACATGGATCAAAGCCCGATGCACCCGAACGTTAAGACGAAAAGGAGGATCTTCATGCAACAACATCAACGCAAATCGATCGCAGCAAGAGCACTGATCGGCGCATGCGGCGGATTGGCCGGCGCCATTCTCGCCACCGCTGCCCACGCCCACTTCGGCATGGTGATTCCATCTACCGGCATGGTGACCGATGAGAAGACCCGCGAGGTCAAGGTCGACTTCGCCTTCGCCCATCCCTTCGAACGCGAAGGGATGGTGCTCGCTCGCCCCGCCAAGATCGGCGTGAAGGGGCCCGGAGGCGAGGTCGACCTGAATCCTCAGCTCAAGCCGCTCACGCTGTTCGGCAAGCCAGGCTTCACCGTCTACTACAAGCTTCCCAAGCCGGGAACCTACGCCTTCTTCATGCAACCGCAGCCATACTGGGAGCCTGCGGAGGACAAGTTCATCGTCCACTACACCAAGACCTATGTCAGCGCCTTCGGCAACGACGAGGGCTGGGACGAGGAGGTTGGCCTCCCCACCGAGATCCAGCCGCTGTCCAAGCCGTTCGGTCTGTATGCCGGCAACGTGTTCCAGGGCATCGTGAAGGTGGACGGCAAGCCGGCCCCGTTCAGCGAGGTGGAGGTCGAGTACTACAACCAGGGCATCAAGCCCATTTCCGCGCCCAACCCCGGCATGGCGACTCAAACGATCAAGGCCGACGCGAACGGCGTGTTCACCTACGCCCCGCCCGGGCCCGGCTGGTGGGGTTTCGCCGCGCTCAACAAGGCGGACTACGAGATCGAGCACGAAGGGCAGAAGAAGGAAGTCGAGCTCGGTGCGGTACTATGGGTGCACTTTGAACGCTGGCCGGGACGATGATGCACAGGTCCACAGGCGTGTTTCGCGCCGCGGCGGCGCTGCTGGCAGTCCTGGCAGCGCCGTTTGCCCTGGCGCACGGGCTCGGCGTCTGGGCCGAGGTCGACGGCCCGCAGGTGCTGGTCGAGGCTTACTTCACCGACGGCAAAGCGGTGCGCGCGGGTAAGGTAAGGGTCACCGATGCGTCCGGTGCGCTGGTCGCGGAAGGCGCACTGTCCAGCGCCGGCAAATGGTCGTTTCCGGTGCCGAGCCGACCCAAGGTCCTGATCCACGTGGAGGCCGGTGAGGCACACACGGCGGACTACGAGCTCGAAATCACATCCGGCAGCCAGAAGTAGCGCAGGACGCTGCCGCAGCCGGCAACGCGTCCGCAGCCAGGGAAGGCGCGATCACTCGCGCCTTCTTTCCCTCGGCGCTGTCGGTGTCTGAAAGCTCTGCCCGCCGGAGCGGCCGGCATCGGCGTCCAGCGACACTCACCCGGCGTGGCAGCGCATTGCATGACGAAAGCCTGCCAGGCTCCCGCGAGTAGCCGCGGACGCCGCGGTCGCCCGCCGCGCAGGCGCCTCAGGGAATGAAGTTGGTCACCTTCTGAGCCTGCTCGAGCAGCTTCTCGGCGTTGCTCACCTCGAACTTGCCCGGCTCCTCGAGGTTGAAGGTCTTCACCACGCCGTTGTCGACCAGCATCGAATAGCGCTGCGAGCGCACACCCAGGCCGCGCGCCACCAGGTCGAACTCCAGGCCCATCGCCTTGGTGAGTTGCCCGCTGCCGTCGGCGATCATGCGCACCTTGCCCTTGGCCCCCTGGTCCTTGCTCCAGGCCCCCATCACGAACGCGTCGTTGACCGAGATGCACCAGATCTCGTCGACGCCGGCGGCCTTGAACTTGTCGGCGTGCTGCAGGAAGCCGGGCACGTGCTTGGCCGAGCAGGTCGGCGTGAAGGCGCCGGGGAGGCCGAAGATCGCGATGCGCTTGCCCTTGGTGATCTCCTCGACCTGGAAGGCGTTGGGTCCGATGGAACAGCCGGGGGTCTCGTCCTCGATGAACTCGTACACGGTCGCGCTGGGCAGCCGGTCGCCGACCTTGATCGTCATAGTGGCCTCCTTGGGGGTTGAGGCCCACATTCTACTGGGCTTCGCGCGGCCAATATCCGTGCTTTCGCCGTGGGAAAGCAGCCTCGATTTATAATCGCGCCGATGAGCAAGACCCCAGCACCCTCCCCTGCGGCGGACGACGAGGACGACGACGCCGGTGTGCCCCCCATTCCGCCCGGCAGCAAGAACTACATCACGCCGGCCGGTCACGAGCGGCTCAAGGACGAAGCGCTGCACCTGTTGAACAAGGAGCGGCCGGACCTGGTCAAGGTAGTGGCATGGGCTGCCTCCAACGGCGACCGTTCCGAGAACGCGGACTACATCTACGGCAAGCGCCGGCTGCGCGAGATCGACCGCCGCATCCGCTTCCTCACCAAGCGCCTGGATGCCGCGGAGGTGGTCGATCCCACGGCGCGGGAAGAAACCGACCAGGTGTTCTTCGGCGCAACGGTCACGGTCAGCGACGCCGACGGCAACGAGAGCACCTACACCATCGTCGGCATTGACGAGGCGGACATGAGCCGCAAGCGCATCTCTTGGATCTCGCCGCTCGCGCGTGCGCTGCTCAAGCGCCGCGAGGGCGACGAGTTCGTGTTCCAGGCCCCGGGTGGCGAGCAGGTGCTGGAGATCGTGCGCGTGGAGTACCTCCCGGTCGCATAGCCCCTGACGGGCCTCACTCCTGCTCGCGCTCGGGGCTGTCGAACTTGAAGAAGTTGCTCGGGCTGCCGGCCTTCATGTGCTCCTGGAACACGAAGACCAGGTCGCGCTCATCGAAGGTGCCGAACCACGCTTCCCACGAGATCTCCTGCAGGTTCTTGTCGTAGCCCGGGAAGTTGAAGCGCAGCACGTGCGGGCGCTCGGCATCGCCGCCCGGCGTGGTCGCCGGTGACGCGCGGCGCTCCTCCGCCCAGCGCCGGATCACCTCGTGGCTGCGCGTGGCCAGCGACTGGCCGGGCCGGTCCTCGTGCTCGTCCGCGCTGTCGATCCACTTCGCCCGTAACGTCGTGCGCGACAGGTCGTCCTTGTGTGCCTCCCGGAAGGCTTCGTTGTCTTCGCCGCTGCGGTCTGCATGGGACGCCCCGTCGTCCTCGCCGTTCTCCCCGGCGCGGCGCTCGTTTCTGCCTCCGCGGCGCAACTGTGCCGCGCGGCCGGCAGCAGCGCGCGGCTGGCCGGCCCCGGCACGGGCCGGCGCGGATTCTTCGCGCCCGGGACGCCGCCTGCCGCCACTCCCGGCCGTCCGTCCGGGCCGCGGCTCCTCGCCCTTGCGCTCGGCCAGCTCCTCGCCGAACGCCTCCAGGTCCATGCCGGTCCTGCGCACCAGGGGGAACAGCTGCTCCTCCTCTTCGCGGACATGGTGGCGGACGTATTCCATCAGCACCGTGAAGAGCGCGAGCTGGCGCGGGCCCTCGGCCCGGCCGCCCTGCAGCTCCTCGATCAGCTGGCGCGCCGAGGCATGCTCGATCTCGGCCTCGTCCAGCAGCTGCTCACAGCCGGTGGCATCGCGCACCACGGGATAGAAATACTGTTCCTCGAGGTCGGCGTGGGCCGCGATCGCCGCACAGGCCTCTTCGATCAATCGGCTGCGGCCCTCTTCGTCGCCAGCCCGTTCGAACCGGCGGAACAGCTGCTCGACCTGCTCGTGATCCCTGCGCAGGAGCTCGAGCGCATCCGATCCTCTTGCCATGGTTTCCTCCTGGCGCGTCCTCTGGTGCGTACGGCAACGGGTGCAACGCGCGTGCCTCGACCGTGCCGGGATGCAACCGAGGATGGCCAGCGGGCCGGAGTTGAAAGAACGCGCAGGCAGCGGCCGCCACCTGCAGGACTTACGTGCCCCTCAGCGCTGCACGGTGGCCGCGCTCTGGCCGAAGAGGAACTTCTTCGCCTCGTCGTCGACGACGGGCTGGGTGCTGATGGACTTGCCCTTCTCGTAGGCCCGAACCACGGCAGGCCGCGCGAGCACCGCCTGGAACCAGCGCTGCAGGTGCGGGAAGGCGGCCAGCTCCTGCTCCTGGCGCCGGTGCGGCACGATCCAGGGATAGATCGCCATGTCGGCGATGGAGTAGTCGCCGGCCGCGAACTCGCGGTCGGCGAGGCGCCGGTCGACCACCGCGTACAGCCTCGAGGTCTCCTTCACGTAACGGTCGGCGGCGTACTCGATGCGGCTGGGCGCATAGTGCAGGAAGTGGTGGGTCTGGCCAGCCATGGGCCCGAGACCACCCACCTGCCAGAACAGCCACTGCAGCACTTCGGTGCGTCCGCGCAGATCGGCGGGGATGTACTGCCCGGTCTTCTCCGCGAGGTACAGCAGGATGGCTCCCGACTCGAACACCGATACCGGCGCGCCGCCGTCGACGGGCGCGTGGTCCACGATGGCCGGCATGCGGTTGTTCGGCGAGATCGCCAGGAATGCGGGGTTGAACTGCTCGCCGCGCCCGATGTTCACCGGCACGATCCGGTACGGCAGGCCGGACTCCTCCAGGAAGATGGTGATCTTGTGCCCGTTGGGGGTGGGCCAGTAGTAGAGGTCGATCATCGGTGTGCGGCTGGAGGCTGGAGGCGAGAGGCTAGAGGCTAGAGGAAAAACCGGGTGCGCGGGCGGCTGGCGCCAGACCTGGCCGATGACAGCGAACACGACGCTTGTTCTGCAGCATGCCTCTCCCCCGCCTCTAGCCTCTAGCCTCTAGCCTCTAGCCTCCAGCCTACGGAATGATCTTCTCCGCCCGGAACTCGCCCAGCAGGCGGATGAACATCTCCTCGCTGTCCACCGTCTCGGTGAAGCCCAGGCGGCGGATCCGGCCCAGGTCCGAGACGATGTCGTAGTCGGACGCGAACACGAAATCGCCGAACGCCCAGGCCGCCAGGTCCCGGTACGGGTGGGGCTTCAGTCCGTGCTTCTGCACGATCCGCTCCCACACCGGCGCCTTGTCGGCCATGAAGCGCACCAGGCTGATGTGGCGCACCGGTCCCACTTCCATGTCGAAGGCTCGCGCGATGCGCGGCCACAGATTCTCCCACCGGAACAGATCGCCATTGGTGATGTTGCACGCCTGGTTGGCGCAGGCGGGCTCGGTGGCCATCCAGGTCAGGGCGCGCGCCAGCAGCGCCGAGTCGATGCACTGGTACAGCGCCCGGTAGGCGCCGGGCTTGCCCGGGAAGGACAGCGGCAGCCCGAGTTCCTTCGAGATCGCGGCGTACACCGCGATGACGGTGGTCAGGTTCATCGGGTTGCCCAGCGCGAACCCGCAGATCGCGTGTGGGCGCGAGGCCGACCAGGTCCAGCGCTTCCCGCGCTGGCGCGCCTCCAGGAAGTCCTGCTGGTCGTAGTACATGTTGGGCGGCATGTGCCGCGGATCGGTCTCCTTCGCCGGCGTCTTGTACGGGCCCAGGTGGCTGCCGTACCACTTGCTGCCCTCCAGCAGGTGCACGTGCTGCAGCCCGGGCGCCGCCTGCTCCATCGCGTCCACCAGGTTGACCAGCATGGCAGTGTTCACGGCCACGTGCTCGGCGGGATCAGGCCGCTCCAGGTAGGCCGCGAAGAAGACATGCGTGACGTCCCGGAGCCCACCCAGGCGGGCCCGGCAATCGGCCGGATCGGTGAGGTCCGCCGCGACGTGGGTGTACCGCCCCTGGACATCCGGGGTCCGGCGCGAGACCGCCACGACGTCCCAGTCCGGCTGCTGCAGCAGGTGCCGCAGCAGGTAGCGCCCGACCACTCCGGTCGCGCCGGTCACCAGCGCCGTCTTCCTGCCCATCGGTGTCCTCCTCCTGCGCGTATCTTGAGGGATCGGGCGGGGTTCGGGCAAACTGCCGGGTCGCCACGTTTCCAGCATGCCATCCATGGACAAGCACTACGACCTCCTCACCATCGGCGGGGGCAGCGGCGGGGTCGCCGCCTCGAACCGCGCCGCCAGCTACGGCGCCCGCTGCCTGCTGATCGAGAAGGGCCGCCTGGGCGGCACCTGCGTCAACGTCGGCTGCGTGCCCAAGAAAGTGATGTGGAACGGCGCCCAGATCGCCCACGCCCTCGAGGATGCGGCCGACTACGGCTTCCGCCTGCAGCCGCACCAGTTCGACTGGCCGACGCTGCGGCGCGCCCGCGACGGGCACGTGCGCGACCTCAACCGGCACTATGCCAACTACCTTGCGGGCAACAAGGTCGACGTGCTGGGCGGCACGGCACGTTTCGTCGGGCCTCGCACGGTCGAGGTGAACGGCGAGCGCTACAGCGCCGACCACGTGATCATCGCCACCGGCGGCCATCCCATCGTCCCCGACCTCCCGGGCGCGGAGCTCGGCATCACGTCCGACGGCTTCTTCGAGCTCGAGCAGCAGCCGAAGAAGGTTGCGATCGTCGGGGCCGGGTACATCGCCGCAGAGCTCTCGGGCTTGATGCACGCGCTGGGGAGCGAGGTCACGGTCGTCCTGCGCCGCGACCAGCTGCTGATGAGCTTCGATCCCATGCTGCGCGAAGCACTGATGGAGCAGATGCGCGCGGAGCGCGTCGAGTTCCTGACCGGCACCCAGATCTCGGCGCTGGAGAAGGACGGTGACGGCCGCCTGACGCTGGCATGCGAGAGCGGCACGCGCCTGGGCGGCTTCGACTGCGTGATCTGGGCGATCGGCCGGACCCCCAGCGCGCGCGCGCTGGATCTCGGCGCCACCGGACTCACCACAGACGAGCTCGGGTTCGTGCCGACCAACGAGCTGCAGGAGACCGGCGTGGCGGGCATCCATGCCATCGGTGACGTCACCGGCCGCGCGGCGTTGACGCCGGTGGCGATCGCAGCCGGGCGCCGGCTGGCGGACCGGCTGTTCGGCGGAATGGCCGGCCGCAAGCTCTCGTACGAGACCATTCCCACCGTCATCTTCAGTCATCCTCCGATTGGCACGGTCGGCCTGACCGAGCCGGAGGCGGTATTGCAGTTCGGCGCCGCCGCGGTGCGGGTCTACCAGGCCCGGTTCACGCCCATGTACCACGCGTTCACCACCCGCAAGGTGAAGTCGGTCATGAAGCTGGTCGTCGCGGGGCCTGAGGAGCGGGTTGTCGGGCTGCACGTCATCGGCCCGGGCGCGGACGAGATGCTGCAGGGGTTCGCGGTGGCGGTGCGGATGGGGGCGACGAAGAACGACTTCGACGACACGGTTGCGATCCATCCGACCGTGTCGGAGGAGTTCGTCACCATGCGCAGTGCCCGCCCGGCGATCGTGACGCCGGCGCCGGCTCCCGGCGAGACCGGCTGAACCCGGTCGCGTCGAGGTTGGCCTGCGCTCGACGCAACGACAGCAGCAGGTCGCGTGGGAGCAACCTCACGCGCACTGTCCAAGGCGTATGAAGACGTCGTCTCCCCGCACCTCCACGGCGAAGGTGCGAGCCTGGCCGGTATCGGGCGGCTCCACGCCCCCGCTGGGGAGGTCGATGGACCAGCCGTGGTCCGGGCACGCCACTTTGCAGCGGTCGTAGACCACGCCACCGGACAGGCGCGCCCCGCGATGCGGGCAACGGTCTTCCACGGCGTACGCCGCTTCGCCCACGCGCACGAGGCACACCGCCTCGCCTTCCAGCTCGATGCGCGTGGCTTTCCCCTCCGGCAGGCTGGCGAGCGCACCAACGCGGACCCATGCGCTCATGGCTGCACCCCGCTTCGCCGGGCCGGCAGTTTCGCCTCCAGGCGCCGGAGCTGCTCGTCCAGGCGCACGATCAGCGCCCGGGCCGACTCGAGTTCCGCCGCCGCATCGTGGACATCGGGCAGTCGCTGCGCCATCTCCCGATTGCTCTCCTCCAGGCTGTTGATGACCACGGCGATGAACAGGTTGATCAGCACGAACGTGCCCACCAGCACGAAGCTGAGGAAGTAGATCCAGGCGTAGGGCACCTGCTCCATCGCCGCACGCATGAGGTCCGCCCACCCCTCCAGCGTGGCGATCTGGAACAGGGTGAGCAGGGCGGCCCCGAGCGAACCCCAGTGCCCCGGATCGTGCGGGTGGAACAGGAAGTAGCCGGTCACGCCATAAACATAGAAGAGCAGGGCCATGAGCAGCAGCACGTAGCCGATGCCCGGGATCGAGCGCAGCAGCGTTGCGACCAGCAGCCGCAGCTTGGGTACCGCGGTGATGAGGCGCAGCACACGCAGCAGGCGGACCAGCCGCGCGACCATGGCGAACTCGCCGGAGGCCGGCACCAGGGAGGCCACGATCAGGGAGAAGTCGAACAGGTTCCAGCCGCTGCGGAAGTAGCCGCCCCAACGCGGCGCGTGGGAGACGATCTTGATGGCGGCCTCGAGGATGAACACGGCAAGCACGACCTGGTTGCCCAGCAGCAGCCACTCGCCGTGGCGCTGCATCACGGCAGGCATCGTCTCGACTCCCACGAGGACGCCGTTGAGCAGGATGACGGCGATGATGCCGCGCTCGAAGGCAGGCGCGGCGGCGATCTTCTGGCAGAGCTGGATCATGGTCGGAGGGATGAGTGGGTCGGCGCGGAGTCCAAGCCTGCGACAATGCCGGCCGGGGTCCGTTCCGCATGCTGGATGCCGACCGCAGCAGGCTTACCCCGCTACGCCTTTGGTGCTACCTTACCGCGCTCGCGGGCCGCGGGGCAGCTGATCCAGGCGCATGCAGCCCGCCACAAAACCATACCGGGCCGGGGGAGAACGATGAGCGAGAACGTCAAGGTCGACGAAGCACGCGAGGTACAGCTGGGTCACTTCGACCCCTACCGGCTGGATCCCAGCCACGTGCTCGAACCGCCGACCTCCTTCGCCGAGATCGCGCGCAAGACCGGCCCCGGCATGGTCCTGGCGGCCTCGATCGTCGGCTCGGGCGAGCTGATCCTCACCACCACGCTGGGCGCCAAGGTGGGCTACATGATGATGTGGCTCATCATCCTGTCCTGCCTGATCAAGGCCGTGGTGCAGTCGTTCCTGGGGCGCTACACGATTGCCATGGCCGAGACCGGGCTGGACGCGGTCAACCGCATCCCGGGCCCGCGCTTCCGGGTCGGCTGGGTGGTATGGGCCTGGGCGGCCATGGTGTTCATGACGCTGTTCCAGATCACCGGCATGTTCATCGGCGTGTCCCAGACCATGAACAGCATCTTCACCGGGGTCCCGGTGACGGCATGGGTGTTCGCCTTCCTGGTCCTGACCCTCGTGCTGCTGCTGGGCGGCGCCTACCACCGCATCGAGAAGCTGGCGATGGTGAAAGTGGGCGTGTTCACCCTCATCACGCTGATGTCGGCGATCCTGCTCATCACCTCGCCCGGCTTCAGCGTGGCTGATCTGGCCCAGGGCTTCACCTTCCAGATCCCCAGCGAGGGGCTGGCAGTCGCGGTGGCGGTGTTCGGCATCACAGGCGTGGGCGCCACCGAGCTGTACGTCTACACCTACTGGTGCGTGGAGAAGGGCTACGCCCGCTACACCGGGCCGCGCGAGGACACCGAGGCCTGGCGCCGCCGTGCGCGCGGCTGGGTGCGGGTGATGAACTTCGACGTGGTCGGCTCGATGATCATCTACACCATCGCCACGGTCGCCTTCTACCTGCTCGGGGCCGGCGTGCTGAACAAGATGGGGCTGGTGCCCGACGGCAAGGCGATGATCGCCACGCTGACCAACATCTATACCCAGACCTTCGGCGAGTGGGCCAAGTGGCTGTTCTACCTGGGCGCCATCGTCATCCTGTACGGCACGATCGTCGCCGCGACGGCCGGGCACTCGCGCATGTTCGCGGATTTCATGCGCCTGCAGGGCGCTTTCGGGCACGACGACTACAAGGCGCGCATGCGCTGGCGCGACATCTTCATCGTGGTGCTGGTGGTGATTCCGGTGATCTTCTACCTGATCTTCGGCCAGGCGCCGGTGCAGATGGTGATCTGGGGGGCGATCGCGCAGGCCGCGATGCTGCCGATCATCTCGTTCGCCACCGTCTACCTCGTCCAGAAGAAGCTTCCGCCCGAGCTCAAGGCAGACGGCTGGCTCACCACCATGCTCTGGCTCGGTGCCATCGTGATCACCGCTTTCGTGGTTCCCGCGCTCGTCAGCGAGTTCGGGAAGATCCTCAAGTAACCAGGGAGGTTTCAAGCATGACCATCGAACGCAAGAAAGTCGGCCCCCGGCTCTGCCAGGTCGTCGCCCACGGCGACACCGTATACACCGCCGGCATCGTGGCCGACCATCCGGTTCCGGATGCAGCGGCGCAGACCGGCCAGATCCTGGACCAGATCGACGGGCTGCTGGCCGAGTGCGGGACGGACAAGTCGAAGATCCTCACCGCCACCATCTGGCTGGCCGACGTCCGCTACTACGACGAGATGAACTCGGTCTGGGACAAGTGGGTGGTGGCCGGGCAGACGCCGGCCCGCGCCTGCGTCGAAGCCAAGCTGGCGCATCCCAAGTATCTGGTCGAGATCCGGGTGGTGGCCGCGCGCTGATGCGGCGATGACGGGCGGGCGGCGATTCCCCCGCCGCCCGCGGGGTCAAGCGCCCCTCCTGCAGCGTTCCCTTCCCCCTTAACAGGTATCCTATGCGGTTCCGCATCATCCGGAACCTGCAATGGAACTGCTTTTCCTGGGGATCCTGATCATCCTCAACGGCGTCTTCGCCATGTCGGAGATCGCCGTGGTGTCCGCGCGCAAGGCGCGGCTGCAGCAGTGGGCCGACGAGGGCAGCTCCTCGGCCGGCGTGGCGCTCGGGCTGGCCAATGACCCGGGCCGCTTCCTCTCTACCATCCAGGTGGGCATCACCACCATCGGCATCCTCAGCGGTGCGCTCGCTGAAGCCTCGGTCGGCGATTCCCTCGCCTCGCGCCTGGCGCTCGTCCCGGGCCTGGAGCAGTACGCGCAGGTGCTCGCGACCGGGATCGTGGTGGTCGGCGTCACCTACCTGTCGGTGGTGATCGGCGAGCTGGTCCCCAAGCGCCTGGCGCTGCTCAACGCCGAGGCGATCGCCAGCGCGATCGCCCGGCCCATGACCTGGCTGTCGAAGGTGACCTCGCCGCTGGTGCGCTTCTTCAACCTGTCCAGCGAAGCGCTGGTGCGAATCATCGGCGGCCCGCACGTGGCCGAGCCGCCAGTGACCGAAGAGGAGATCAAGGTCCTGATGGAACAGGGCACCGAGGCCGGCGTGTTCGAGGAGGCCGAGCAGGCGCTGGTGAGCAACATCCTGCGCCTGGACGAGCTGCGCGTGAGCGCGATCATGACCCCCCGGGTCGACATCTTCTACCTCGATCTCGAGGAGCCCTACGAGGACAACCGCCAGCGCCTGCTGGACTGCCCCTACTCGCGCATGCCGGTGTGCCGGGGCGGGCTGGACACCGTGCTCGGCATGCTGGAGTCGACCGCCGTGATGCGCCAGAGCCTGCGCGGTGAGACCATCGACTTCACCGCCCTGCTCGCGCGGCCGCTGTACGTGCCGAACTCGATCTCGTCCATGGAGCTGCTGGAGACGTTCAAGAAGAACCGCATGCACGTCGCGCTGGTCGTGGACGAGTACGGCGAGATCCAGGGCCTGGTGACCATGAACGACGTGCTCGAGGCGATCGTGGGCGAGATCTCCACCGACGCCACCGAGACCGATCCCGACGCCGTGCAGCGCGAGGACGGCTCCTGGCTGCTCGACGGCATGCTGTCCCTGGACAAGTTCAAGGAGATCTTCGAGCTCGACGAGATCGAGGACGAGGACAAGGGAAACTTCCACACCCTGGGCGGCTTCGTGATGCTGCGCCTGGGTCGGGTGCCCACGGTGGCCGACCACTTCGAGTACGACGGCCTGCGCTTCGAGGTGATGGACATGGACCGGCACCGGGTGGACAAGATGCTGGTCTCGCGCCTGCCGCCGCCCGCGCCGCCGGAGGCGGCGCCGGGGGAAGAATAGATCTCCAGGCTCCAGGCTCCAGGCCCTGGGCTCCAGATCCCGGGAGTACCGACGCGGCGCGTCGCGCCGCACCGCAACGCCTGGCGTCTAGAGCCTAGCGCCTAGGGCCTGATACCGATGCCCCAACTCCTCACCGAAGCCGCCATCTTCCTCTTCGCCGCCGTCGTGGCGGTGCCCATCTTCCGCAGGATGAAGCTGGGCGCGGTGCTGGGCTATCTCGCCGCCGGCCTGGCGATCGGCCCATGGGGGCTGAAGCTCGTCACCGATGTGGACAACATCATGCACTTCGCCGAACTGGGCGTCGTGCTGCTGCTGTTCATCATCGGTCTGGAGCTGCAGCCCTCGCGGCTGTGGGTGCTGCGCAAGCCGGTGTTCGGCCTCGGCGGGGCGCAGGTCGCGCTCACGGGGCTGGTGCTGGGCGCTGCGGCCTACGCGCTCGGGCTCACGTGGCAGGCCGCGCTGGTCACCGGACTCGGACTCGCCATGTCCTCCACCGCGTTCGTGCTGCAGGTGCTGGCCGAGCGCAACGAGCTGAAGACCCGCCACGGCCGCTCGTCGTTCGCGATCCTGTTGTTCCAGGACCTGTCGGTGATCCCGCTGCTCGCACTCATCCCCCTGCTGGGCGCAAGCCACGCGGTCGAGGACCCGGGCCCTGCCTGGCGCTCGGCGCTGATCGCCGTGGCCGTGATCGCGGGCGTCATCGCCGGCGGCCGCCTGCTGCTGAGGCCGGTGCTGGTGGCCATCGCCGCCTCGCGCATCCAGGAGATCTTCACCGCCGCGGCGCTGCTGGTGGTCATCGGCGTCTCGCTGCTGATGTACGGCGTGGGACTGTCCATGTCGCTGGGCGCCTTCCTCGCCGGGGTGCTGCTGGCCGACTCGGAGTTCCGCCACGAGCTGGAAGCCAACATCGAGCCATTCAAGGGCCTGCTCCTGGGCCTGTTCTTCATTTCCGTGGGGATGTCGGTGGACATGGGGCTGCTGGCCGCCAAGCCGCTGGCCATCCTCGGCGCCGTGCTCGGTCTGATGGCGGTGAAGGCCGGGCTGCTGTTCGGGCTGGGCCGGTTCGCGGGCCACAGCGCCGAGTCCTCGCGCAACCTGGCGGTGGCGCTGTCGCAGGGAGGAGAGTTCGCGTTCGTGCTGTTCGGCCTGGCCGCGGGCAGCGCGATCATGCCGGCGCGCGAGGTCGACTTCCTGGTGCTGGTCGTCACCCTGTCGATGGCACTCACTCCGCTCGTGCTGCTCGCCAACGACGCGCTCGCCCGGCGCCTGGCGGCCTCGCGCAGCGAACGTCCGTTCGACCGGATCGACGAGGAGGACAGCCAGGTGATCATCGCGGGATTCGGCCGCGTCGGGCAGATCGTCGGCCGGATCCTCGCCGTGCGCCGCATCCCCTTCACGGCGCTCGATGCGAGCCCCGAGCAGGTCGAAACCGTGCGGCGCTTCGGCAGCAAGGTCTACTACGGCGACGCCTCGCGCCTGGACCTGCTCACCGCCGCGCGCGCGGACCAGGCGCACCTGCTGGTGCTGGCGATCGACGATGTCGAGGCGTCGATCCGCACCGCCGAGACCGTGCGGCGGCATTTCCCCGACCTCAAGCTGTATGCCCGCGCGCGGAACCGCTTCCATGCGCATCGCCTGATGGACCTGGGCGCGGAGCTGATCGAGCGCGAGACCTTCCTCGGCTCGCTGGCCCTCGCCCGCAGCGTGCTGGAGGCGCTCGGCACCCAGCCCTGGGAAGCCGAGCAGACCGTGGCGCGATTCAAGGCGCACGACGAGCGCACCCTCGAACGCCAGCATGCGGTCTACCACGACGAGACGCAGTACATCCAGACTTCGCGCGACGCGGCGGCCGAGCTGCAGGGGCTGTTCGAATCGGACCGCGAGGACCAGTCGCAGATCGGCGGCAACGCGCCGTTCACGCCGGCAGACGTACGATGAGGCCGGCACACGCCGTACCGACCATGCTGGCGGCGCTGCTCGCCGCCATGCTGGGGATGCAGCCGACCCTGGCGGCCGACGAGCCACTGCAACTATGGGATGAAGGAGCGGTGCGGGTGCGGTCGGGCGTCACGGTCCAGGCGCGCCTGCATGCCTCCGTGAAGCCCGGATACTTCGTGGTGGCGCCCGGTGCGCCGCCGCGCAGCAAGCTGCGCGGCCTGACGCTGCGCATCAAGCCGGTCGCGGACCTCAAGCTCGGCCGCCCCCTGTATCCACCCGAGACCAACGAAGCCGACCTCCCGGGACTGCCCCCCTTCCCCGCCTATGAGGGAAGGATCGCGGTGTCCTTGCCGATCACCGTGCCGGCCAAGCCTACGTGGTCGACGCGCAAGCTGGAGGGGACGCTGGAGTACCAGGCCTGCACGGCCACGGCCTGCGACAAGCCGGCCGCGATCCCGGTCACGCTCGAGGTCGAGCTCACTGCGGACACGAAACGCAGGCAGCTGGAGGAAAACCTGCGCGAGCCGCCGCGCCCGCCCGTGCCCCCGGAGCCCGCCCCGCCTGGCTGGCGCCCCTGAACCCCGTCGCACGCAGCCTCTATCGCATCGCGCCCGGCGCCTCGTACCTCGAGCCTCGTGCCTGCCCTCTTCACTCGATCGCGCTCTCCGGCTCCTCGCGGCGCCGGTAGCGGTGGCCCCAGGCGACGTACAGTCCGGCGCCGACGATGATGACCATGCCCATCACCGCGTGCAGGTCCGGCAGGTCGCCGAAGACGAGGAACCCGAGCAGGGTAACCCAGAGCAGCTGCAGGTAGCCGATCGGCGAGAGCGTCGAGGCACGCTCGAGCTCCAGGGCCCGGATCAGCAGGTAGTGCCCCAGCACGCCCATGGCGCCGACCAGCACGAACAGCGGCACGTGCCGAAGTTCGACCGGGCGCCAGATGAGCGGCACGAACAGCGACATCGCGACGAAGCCGACCAGCGCCGTGTAGAACAGCGTGACCACGGGGTCCTCGTCGTCGCTGAGCTGCCGGGTCATGATCTGGTAGAGGCTGTAGCACAGCGCGCTGCCCAGCGCGAGAGTGGCGGCGGGCGACAGCATGGAGCTGCCGGGGCGCACGATGAACAGCGTGCCGGCGAAGCCTACGAGGACGGCGATCCAGCGATCGCGCGTGACCTTCTCGTGCAGCAGCCAGACGGCGAACACGGTCACCAGCAGCGGCGAGATGAAGGTGATGGCCTTGACCTCGGCCAGCGGCAGGCGGCTCACCGCGCCGAAGTTGCACAGCGTGGAGCCGAGCAGCAGCGAAGCACGGATGAGTTGCCCCCCGGGCTGGGCGGTACGCAGGAGGTCGAGCCGCATGCGCGGGCCGAGCAGGGCCAGCATCAACACCATGTGGACGGTGTAGCGCGCCCATACCACCTGCGGCACCGGATAGGAGCGGGTGAGGTACTTCGCCGACGTCTCGAGCACGGCGAAGCACATCACCGTGCACAGCATGAACAGGATCGCGCGGGCACTGGGCGAGAGCGCGCGCAGCCGGGTGAGGACGAGCTCCAAGGCGGGCTTTCTGAGACGCGGGGTACCGTATTGTATCCAGAACGATGCACCGCAGCAGGCGGCCCCGCCGAAACGCTCCCGCCACGCCTCTTCCGCCCCCTGTGAACGTCTGTATACTGCCCGCGGGAACAAAGCCCGCGCACGCATGCGGACCGCCCGGAAAGCAGTCGAGCCGGGCACTCAAGCCCGGCCCAACAGAGAACCGACTATGCGCACCGAAGTCCACGTCCACGGCACGCTGCCCCTGCGCCCCGGCGCCAACCTGGCGCAGATCGAGGCCGCGCTCCAGCCCTGGCTCGACTATCTCGACGTGGAGAGCCTCGACGAGCTGAAGAGCGTCCATCGCGACGAGCCCGGCCTGGTGTTCGACGCGCGCCGCCGCCAGCTGGAGATCTGCTGGACCGGCGACGTGGGCCGCAACTTCCGCAAGGTGATCGAGGACTCGCTGCAGTCCCTGTGCCGCTACACCGAGCACGCGACGGAAGTGCAGCTCAGCTACTACCACGAGGACGGCCGCGACGAGGTCGGCATCGTGTTCGTCGGCCCGTCGCCGGAGACCATCCAGGAGGCGCAGCGCCGGCGCATGGTGGAGGACGTCTCAAACCTGCTGTCGCGCCACTTCAACCAGCAGGAGATCTCCGAGGTGGTCAACCACGTCAACGAGCTGTTCTCGCGCAACTGGCAGCAGAACGGCAACGTCGGCCAGGTCGAGGTCGCCACCGAGCCCGTGCGCACCCCGCGCGGGCGCAAGCATCTGCACTAGAGGCGAGAGGCTGGAGGCGAGAGGCCAGAGAAAACCCACCCCCATCCTGTCCTTCCCCCTGAGGGGGAAGGGACGCTTGTGGGTGCCTTCACTGGTCCCAATAGTGCCGGATGCGATCGCCGCATCGCCTCGCCTTCGAGATGAACATCCGCTTGTGTCTGGCGTCACCCCTTCACCTCCAGCCTCTCGCCTCTAGCCTCTCGCCTCCCGTGGACTTCGCGATCACCGACGACGTGCGCCGCCTCGGCGTGCGCGGTGCGTTTGCAGTCCTGTCGGGGCTCGATAACCGCGGCGCCCATCCCGGCCTGCAGGCCTGGCGAGAAGAGCTCGCCCGACAGCTCGCCAAGGCGCTCACCGCCGACTTCATCCAGACCGACCCCGTGCTGCGCGGCTTCCGTGACCTGCACGATCGGGTCAAGCGCTCCAACAAGCGTTTCGTTTCGTCCGCGGAAGCGCTGGCGGGACTGTTCCTGCGCAAGGGTGTGGTGCCGTCGATCAATCCGCTGGTCGACATCTACAACGCCGTGTCGCTGGAGACGCGCCTGTCCCTCGGCGCGCACGACGTCTCGAGGGTCGAGGGCCGCATCACGCTGTGTCTCACGCGCGGCGGCGAACGCTTCGTGCCGCTGGGGGCGACCGAGCCGGAAGCGATCCAGCCGGGCGAGTACTGCTACGTCGATGAGACCAGCGAGGTGCTGTGCCGGCTGGAGCACCGGCAGTGCGAGCGCACCAAGGTGACGCCGGCGACGACGCAGTGCTTCTACATCATCCAGGGCAATGCGGCGACGCCGCGCGCCATGCTGGAGGCCGCATTGGCACGCCTGGTCGAGCAGACGATCCGCTTCTGTGGCGGACGCGAAGAACGGGCCTGGATCGTGGATTGACTGCGCCTTGCGGCACCGCGGAACTTTCCGCGGCGGGCGGGCGTCTATGCCGTCGGTCAGGCGCTGGTTGCCCTCGGGTGGCCAGCGTTCGGGAGGAGGATCCCCTGATAGGAGCAAAGTCATGAAGATCCAACACATCACTTCGGCCCTTTTCGGCGTGGCCGTGGCGGCCGCGAGCGTGGGCGCCTTTGCGACGGAATCGATGCAATCGTTCGGCCGCGACGGCGGCTCACGCTGGATGAACGGGGCGCCGGTCACCGCGACGGACACCCAGCCGGCCGGCGCTGTAGGCACAGGTGCAAGCATGGTGTACGGCCGCGAGGGCAGGCCCGCCAACGCCGACACCGCGGTCCAATCCGGGCAGCCCGTGGCCGACATGCCGCAACTGCCTGGTCGCCAGGGTCGTGTCATGTCGATCGACACCGTGCGCGGCTGACGCGATTCAGCTGTTCATCCGGTGCGAGCGGGGCCCTTCGGGGCCCCGCTGTTTTTCCAGGCTTCACAGCGGCCCGCGAGGGTCTACCGTAGAGCCCTTAGAGATTTGTGAAATCAGTACGTTAGCCTTGTGGGTGCCGTAGGGCCATGACATGATAGGCTGAATAAACCCACCGGCTCGCCAATCGCAGCGTTTCGGGGGAAGGAGACCTGATCATGGCCGTCGCCACCTTCACCGGCTTCGCCGCGAACACCTACGCCGCGTACTATGGATCGGCCGATCTCGAGGCAGCCACCACCCAGTTCCTCGTAGATCTCCGGAACGGGATCCTGAACTACCAGATTGTTTCCGCGAGCCAGATCAACATAACGGGGGCGCTCAACCTCACGATCAAGGGAGCGTTCAATTTCTCCTCCGTGTCGGCCGTGCTGTCCAGTCAGCTCAGTGCGGTCGATGTGAAATTCGCGCAGATGGGTAGCCAGGGCATCGTTGGGTTTACCGGCGTCAACCAAACTGTCTCGTCATTTCTCGCGACCGGACTCCAGTTCGGTGCATTCGCGGGCAACGACAACATCACCGGCAGCGCCTACGGAGATTTGCTGCGTGGACAGGCGGGTAACGACGTCTTGAATGGGGGCGCCGGGGCCGACTACCTGTCCGGGGACGCGGGCGACGACCGTCTGATCGGCGGCACGGATTCAGCGGACCAACTCGCCGGCGGAATCGGCAATGACGTATATCAGGTCTCCCGCGCTGACGACAGCATTCAGGAGTTCATCGGCCAGGGCACGGACCGGGTGGAGTCGAGTGTGTCGTATGTGCTCGGCGATAACATCGAGAACCTCACGCTGACCGGCACCAATCCCATCGACGGCACCGGCAACACCCTGGCCAATGTGCTGATCGGCAACGCCGCGGCCAACAAGCTCGACGGCAAGGCCGGCGCCGACACCATGACCGGGGGTGCGGGCGATGACACCTACGTGGTGGACAACGCCCTGGACAAGGTGATCGAGCTGCCCGGCGGGGGCACCGACACCATCGAGGCGTGGGTGAGCTTCAGTGCTCCGCTCAACGTCGAGCACATCACCCTCAAAGGCAGCGATGACATCAACGCCACCGGCAACGGCCTGGCCAACATCCTCACCGGCAACAGCGGCGACAACCGCCTCGACGGGGGCACGGGCGCCGACTCGATGAGCGGCGGGGCCGGTGACGACACCTACCTCATCGACAACGCCGGCGACACCGTCACCGAGGCGCCCGGGGCCGGCAACGACACGGTGGTGCTGCTGCTCGGAAACAGCGTCGACCTGACCAGCGCGTTCGCCAACGTCGAGAACGTCACCCTGCTGGGGGCCGGCGCGTTCAACCTCATCGGCGACGGTGAGGACAACGTGCTCATCGGCAACGCCTCGGTCAACGTCCTCGAGGGTGACGACGGTGACGACACCCTCGACGGGGGCCTGGGCAACGACACGCTCAAGGGCGGGGCCGGTGACGACACCTACGTGCTCAACGGCGCCGACATCATCGTGGAGGATCCGGACGCTGGCAACGACACGGTCAAGACCGCCCTGACCTACTCCATCGCGTTGCGCCCCGAACTGGAGAACATCACCCTGATCGGTGCCGCGGCGGTCAACGCCACCGGCAACGCCAGCGCCAACGAGCTCATCGGCAACAGCGCCGCCAATATCCTCGACGGCGGGGCCGGTGCCGACACCATGGCCGGCGGCGGGGGCAACGACACCTACCTCGTGGACCACACCGGGGATGTGATCAACGAGCAGGCCAACGCCGGCATCGACCTGGTCAAGGCCTCGGCAAGCTACACGCTCTCGCCCAACATCGAGAACCTCACGCTGACCGGCACCAATCCCATCGACGGCACCGGCAACACCCTGGCCAACGTGCTCATCGGCAACAGCGCGGCCAACCGCCTCGACGGCAAGGCCGGTGCCGACAGCATGACCGGGGGTGCGGGCGATGACACCTACGTGGTGGACAACGCCCTGGACAAGGTCATCGAGCTGCCCGGTGCCGCCAATGGCGACGATCTCATCGAAGCCTCGGTGAGCTATGCCGCACCGCTGAACGTCGAGCGCATCACCCTGACGGGCAGCGATGACATCAACGCCACCGGCAACGCGCTGGCCAACACCCTCATCGGCAACAGCGGCGACAACCGCCTCGACGGGGGCACGGGCGCCGACCAGATGAGCGGCGGGGATGGTGACGACACCTACATACTCGACAACCTTGGCGACACTGTCATCGAGAATCCCGGCACCGATGCCGGCAACGACACGGTGGTGGTCCCCGGCTCATTGTCGTTTGCTGCAATCCACTCGGTGGGATCGGAGTACGTCATCTACCTGGACTGGTGGGCGAACGTCGAAAACCTGACCCTTTCGGGCCCAGACATCTTCAACGGACGAGTGATATCCGGAACGACGTCCGATAACCGCATCATCGGGGGCGCCGGTCGCGACTATATCGGCGGAGGCGACGGAAACGATGTCCTCATGGGGGGCGCAGGCCTGGATTACCTGGGCGGAGGAGAAGGGGACGACCTGCTGGATGTCGGCACCGGCGGCAGTGCCTCCGATCCTGAAGTCATGGATGGAGGAGCAGGCAACGACACTTACGTCGTGAGCAGCCTGGCCACCGTGCGGATCATGGATGCACCTGGCCAGGGTTCGGACACGGTACGGGTCGCCTTCACGCTCGACGTGGACTATTTCGCCACCGTGAACCGGTTGCTGGGTCGGGAAGCGGTGGAGATCGAGAACATCGAGCTCACCGGATCCGGGGACTTCAACGCGTTCGGCAACGACGTTGCCAACCGCCTGACCGGCAACGCCGGGCGCAACCTGCTGGTCGGCGAGGATGGCGACGACACGCTCGACGGCGGCGCAGGCGCCGATACGATGGTCGGCGGCAAGGGCAACGACCACTACGTGGTGGACAACCCTGGGGATCTGATCATCGAGCTGGACGCAGAAGGCTACGACGATGTGACCGGTGCCACGAACATCGACCTGCGCACCCAGAGTGCCTACGTCGAGAGTGCATACCTCGCAGCCGGTACCAGTGGCTTCTCGATCCATGGCAACGACCGCGACAACGTGCTGACCGGTAATGCTGGCGACAACACGCTGTACGGCGAGGCCGGCAACGATACGCTGGACGGCGGTGGCGGCGTCGATCACCTCGTTGGCGGGCTCGGGGACGACACCTTCCTCCTCGACAACCCTGGTGATACCGTCGAAGAGCTGGGAGGACAGGGCAGCGACATGGTCGTCCTCGCCCGCAGCGTCGACCTGCGCCTGGAGTTCTCCAACGTCGAGAACGTCACCCTTGCAGGAATCGCCGGCCTCACCGCGATCGGCGACGACCAGGACAACCACCTGATCGGCAACGGCGGTGCCAACACGCTGATTGGCGGTGGAGGCAACGACTTCCTCGACGGCGGCGCCGGCAACGACGACATGACCGGCGGCCTGGGCGACGACACCTATGTGCTGGACGTCGCGGGAGACGTGTTTCACGAGAACCCTGGCGAAGGCTCGGACACGGTGCAGGTGCTGGGACGGAGCGTCGACCTGACGCTGCCGCTGTTTTCCAGTATAGAGAACGCGACCCTCCTCGGCACCGGCTCCTTCGATCTCACGGGTACGGGCGGAGCCAACATCCTGATCGGCAACGCCGGAAACAACGTCATCACCGGCGGCGGCGGTAACGACATCCTCGATGGTCGGGGTGGCGCGGATGCACTCGACGGCGGCAGTGGCGACGACACCTACTACGTCGATGATGCCAACCAGACCGTGGTCGAGGCACTGAACGGGGGCATCGACACCGTCTACAGCCGCAGCGGCAACTATGTGTTGCATGCGAACGTAGAGAACGGCGCGTTGCTCGCGACCGCGACAGGGCTGGGATTGACTGGCAATGCGCTGGCCAACACTCTGACCGGCAATGCCGGACTGAACATCATCGACGGCGGCGCGGGCGCCGACACCATGATCGGCGGGGTCGGCGACGACCTCTATACCGTGGATGACATCGGCGACCTGATCGTCGAGCTCCCAGGGGAAGGCACGGACGGTGTGACGAGCATCGTCAGCTACGTGCTGCCCGACAACGTGGAGAACCTCCGCCTTACCGCAGGCGAGATCGGCATCGGCAACGAGGGGAACAACATCCTCACCGCATCGGGCGGAAGCCAGACACTCATCGGTCACGGCGGCAACGACCGGCTCGATGCCGGCGCGGGTGCCGACATCCTGCTCGGGGGGGAAGGGAGCGACACATTCGTCTTCGACCTGGCGGATACGCAGGTGGACGGTGGCGCAGGACTCGACCACCTCGAGGTGTCGAACATCGGGCCTGTCATCGACCTCCAGGGCCCGACAGGTCCGATCGTCACGGGCATCGACGACATCTACATGCGCGGCGGCGGAATCAACGACCTGAAGGTCACCAAGGCCATGGTGCTCTCCCTTTCGGATGCGAAAGCGCTCTACGTCACCGGTGACATCCTGTTCCAGTTTGGCAGCAGCGTGCAGGACCACGTGACGTTCACTGATGGTGGTTGGAGCAAGGTGCTGAATCAGAGCACTACCCTGCCCGGAGGCGGTCAGTTCGGCTACGATGTCTACGTGAACGCCGATGCCACCGTATACGTACAGAACGGCATGGACGTCACCATCCTCTAACGGCCGCTGTGGTTCGCTCCGCGGAGCCCCCTGGACACCACGGAGAACGGCAGATCGATTCCCAGGCTGCGGTGTCAAGTGGCGTCGTACAGATCCAGCCTCGACAGCATCACCCACTCCTTCCCTGACCTGCGCACGCTGCTCGCCAAGGCTACGCCTGCCCGATCCGGCGACCGGCTGGCCGGGATCGCCGCCGCCTCCGAGGAAGAGCGCGTCGCAGCGCAGATGTGCCTGGCGGACGTGCCGCTGCGCGCCTTCCTCGACGATCACGTGATCCCCTACGAGCAGGACGAAGTCACCCGCCTCGTGCTCGACGGTCACGACGCTGCAGCCTTCGAACCGGTCGCGCACCTGACCGTGGGCGACTTCCGTAACTGGCTGCTGTCCTACGAGGTCGACGACGGGACGCTCAGCAAGCTCGCACCAGGCCTGACGCCCGAAATGGTCGCCGCCGTGTCCAAGATCATGCGCATCCAGGACATGGTGCTGGTCGCGCAGAAGGTTCGCGTCGTCACCCGCTTCCGCAACACCCTCGGCCTGCCCGCGCGCCTGTCCACCCGGCTCCAGCCGAACCACCCCACCGACGATCCGAAGGGCATCGCCGCGAGCATCGTCGACGGCCTGCTCTACGGCTGCGGCGATGCGGTCATCGGCATCAACCCCGCCACCGACAATCCCGACCAGGTGAGCGGGCTGCTGCGCATGCTCGACGAGCTGATCGCCACCTACGCGATCCCGACGCAATCGTGCATCCTCACGCACGTCACCACCTCGCTGCAGGCGATCGAGCGCGGCCAGCCGGTGGACCTCGTATTCCAGTCGATCGGCGGCACCGAGGCGACCAACCGCAGCTTCGGGGTGACTGCTGCGTTGCTCGCCGAGGCGAACGACGCCGCGCGCGCGCTCGGTCGCGGCACGGCCGGCAACAACGTCATGTACTTCGAGACCGGCCAGGGCAGCGCCCTGTCTGCGCACGCACACCACGGCGTGGACCAGCAGACCATCGAGGCCCGCGCCTACGGCCTGGCTCGCCTGTATGAGCCGCTGCTGGTCAACAGCGTGGTCGGCTTCATCGGCCCCGAGTACCTCGACGGCAGGGAGATCATCCGCGCCGGGGTCGAGGACCACTTCTGCGGCAAGCTGCTCGGCCTGCCGATGGGCATGGACGTGTGCTACACCAACCACGCCGAAGCCAACCAGGACGACATGGACACCCTGCTCACGCTGCTCGGGACCGCCGGGGTGAACTACATCATGGGTGTCCCCGGCGCCGACGACATCATGCTCAACTACCAGAGCACCTCGTACCACGACGCGCTCTATCTGCGCCAGGCGCTCGGCCTGAAGCCGGCGCCGGAGTTCGAGGACTGGCTGCTGCAGATGGGCGTGTTCGACGGACCCACCCGGCTGAAGCCCGCCGACCCGGCACATCCGCTGCTGGCCCTGACGCGTTGAGCGCACCGCGATGACCGCACCGTCACGCAAGCCCGGTCCAGCTGCCGCCCCCGATCCGTGGCATGCGCTCAGCCGCTTCACCGCCGCCCGCATCGCACTCGGACGCGCCGGCGGCAGCGTACCCACCGCACCGCTGCTGCAGTTCCAGCTCTCGCACGCGCGGGCGCGCGATGCCGTACTGCGCGATCTCGATGTGGATGCCATGTGCGCGGCACTCACTGCAGCCGGCCTGGAGGCGCTGCCGCTGCACAGCGCCGCCGCCGATCGGCCCACGTTCATCCAGCGGCCCGATCGCGGCCGCATCCTGGACGATGCGTCGAGGACACGACTCCAGACCCGCCCGCACCCTGCCGAGCCGTTCGACGTCGCATTCGCGATCGCAGATGGCCTCTCCGCGCTGGCAGTGGAGCGGCACGCGCTCGCACTGCTGTCGTACCTCATGCCGAAGCTGCGTGATGCCGGCTGGCGCATGGCGCCGGTGTGTGTGGTGAAGCAGGGACGGGTCGCCGTCGGAGACGAACTCGGCGCGCTGCTCCCCGCACGCATGACGGTGATGCTGATCGGTGAGCGGCCCGGCCTGTCCTCGCCGGACAGCCTCGGGCTCTACCTCACCTGGGACCCGCTGCCCGGCCGCAGCAACGCGGAGCGCAACTGCATCTCCAACGTGCGTCCGGAAGGGCTGGGCTATGCGCTGGCGGCGCACAAGCTGTTCCACCTGATCACCCAGTCGCGCCTGCGCCGTCTCTCCGGCGTGGCGCTCAAGGAGGACGCGCCGGCGCTGCCCGGGGGCACGCCCCGGGATCGGCTCACCAACGCGTGACTCAGTCCTCGGCCGGCAGGCGCCCGGCGAGCAGCGCCACCATGTCGATCAGCTCTGCAGGCTGCAGCGGCTTGGCCAGGTGGGCCTGGTAGCCCGCGTGCAAGGCACGCACCTCGTCCTCGGCCCGCGCATAGGCGGTCATGGCGACTGCCGGCAGCCGCCGGGAGGCCTCGGACGCACGGACGCGGCGGATCAGCTCGTAGCCGTCGACTTCCGGCATCCCGATATCGCTGAGCAGGACGTCGGGCGGTCCCTTCTCGATCAGCGCCAGCGCTTCGGCCGCGGAGCCGGCGGTGAGCACCTGCGCGTGACGGTCCTCCAGCAGCCGGCGGATCAAGGAGAGCGCATCCGGCTCGTCGTCCACCGCGAGCACGGTGACGCCGGCGAGCGTCACGGCGTAGCCGGGAGCGGCATCGCCGCCGGGCCGCAGCGCTGTAACGCCAGCACGTTCCTCCCCACCCGTGCGCTCGGCCTGCAGTAGCGGCAGTTCGATCACGAACGTAGAACCCTGATCCGGCCCCGGACTCTCTGCGCGCACGCTCCCGCCGTGCAGCTCGACGAGCTGCTTCACGATCGCCAGGCCCAGCCCGAGCCCGCCGTGCCGCCGGCTGGTGCTGCTGTCGGCCTGGCGGAAGCGGTCGAACACGTGCGGCAGCAGATCGGCAGGAATGCCCTGCCCGGTATCGGATACGCGGACCTTCGCGACATCTCCTTCCCGGATCACGGCCACCTCGACCTCGCCCTCGCGCGGGGTGAACTTGACCGCATTCGACAGCAGGTTCCACACGACCTGCTGCAACCGCTGCGGATCGCCCTGGACCGGGCCGATGCGCGGCTCCAGGCTCATGCGCACGCGGATGGCCTTCGCCTGCGCCGCCGGGCTCACCGTGTCGACTGCCGCCCGCACCACCTCGTGCAGGTCGATGCTCTCCACCTCCAGGCGCAGCTTGCCGGAGACGATCCGGCTCATGTCGAGCAGATCGGCGATCAGCTGCGCCTGCGCGCGCGCGTTGCGCTCGATGACACTGAGGCCTTCCTTGAGCATGGCCGGGTCGGCGCCGCGCCGCGCGAGGATGTGGGACCAGCCCAGCATCGCGTTCAGCGGCGTGCGCAGCTCGTGGCTGACGGTGGCGAGGAACTCGTCCTTGATCCGGTTGGCGCGCTCGGCCTCCTGGCGCGCTTCGCGCTCGGCCTGCAGCCGACGCAGGCGCTCGATCTCAGCCTGCCGCCGGTCGGTGATGTCGTTGACGGCACCGACGACGCAGGGCTCTCCGGCGATGACCGCGATCTCCGCGGACACCGCGACGCGGCGCGCGGCGCCGCTGCGGTCGAGCGTGTCGAACTCGAAATCGCGGATCGCTTTCTCGCGCCGCAGCGTGGCGTAGAACCGTGCGCGATCCTCGCCGCTGCCGTAGAGGCCCAGCTCGAGGCTGGTGCGACCGATTGCCTCGGCACGCGCGTAGCCCGTCAGCCGCTCCCACGGCTCGTTGACCTCGATGTAGCGGCCGTCGGCCACCCGCACGATGAACATCGGCTGGGGGTTGACGCGGAATGCGGTGGCGAGGTCGTGCTCGCGCTGGCGCAGCGCGGTCTCGGTCGACTTGCGCTCGGTGATGTCCTGCACAGTCCCGGCCAGCCTTACTGCTCGCCCCCCCACGAAAGTCACCTGCCCCGTCGCCCGCACCCACCGCTCGAGCTTGTCGTCGCGTCCGATGACCCGGTACTCCTCGATGAACAGGCCACCGCTCGCCTGCTCGAGCGCACGCCGCGCCGCTGCATCGACGCGTTCGCGGTCATCCGGGTGCACGCCGGCAAGGAACAGGCGGTAGTCCACGGGTTCGTCCGCAGACACCCCCCACAGCTCGCGCACGCGCGCATCCCAATGCAGCAGATCGTGCACCGGATCCCAGACGTGCATCCCGAGCTGAGCCGAGTCCAGCGCGAGCCGCAACCGGCTCTCGCGATCGCGCAGGACAGCCTCGATGCGCACGCGCTCGGTGATGTCCTCGCAGACGAAGCTGAAGCGGTCGCGCCCGGCGGTCGAGACGCCCAGCCAGGCCACGCTCGCCTTCAACCAGCGCGGCCCGTCGCGCCCGGGGTGCTCGTACTCGAACCCCTGCGCCGCGCGCAGCAGCCGGCAACGCCGACACTGTTCGAGCCACAGGGCCTGCACGGCCTCGGGCACGCCCAGCGCCAGCGCCGACTGCCCCGCAAGCGCCTGGCCTGCCCGGCCGAGGGCGCGGCCCGCTGCGGCGTTCGCATGCACGAAGAAAAGCTGCTCGCCCTCGATCTCGGCAACGCCGATCATCTGCGGTGACGCTTCGTAGAAGCCCCGCAGCAACTCGGCCAGCTCGTCCCGGGGCGCGGACGCCACCGTGCGCTCTGTCACATCGGTGTGCGAGACGACGGCACCGCCGCCCGGCAGGGCCACCACGCGCATGAGGAACCAGCGCGGCTGTGCCGGCGCGTGGCAGGGGTACTCGCAGGTGACTTCGCGCTCGCGCCCCTCGAGCACGGCACGGATGGCCTCGAGCGCGGAGAAGGCGTGCGGATCACCCGCGCGCACGGCCGGCCGGCAGACCTCGAGATAGTCGATCCCGATGCCCACCTGCACCCCTGCGCTGGCCTCGTTGGCCTCGGCGAAGCGGCGCCAGGCTGCGTTCACGGCGGTGACGACCCCCGCCCCATCGAGTACCGCCACTTCCACGGGCAGCGCGTCCAGCACTGCCTGCGTGAGGGTCGGATTCTCCGGTATCGGATCGCTGGTAGAAATTACAGTCCTCCGGGTGAGTCGGCAGAGGAGGCGCGAAGCCTAACAGGGTATCGGAGGCCGCGGTTGGGCCGCCAGTCATCGAAGAGGGAAGTGCGTCGAATACTGCAGGGTGCGCGGCGCTCATGCCACGCGGGCACGAAGACCGGGGGCTGGCACCTGCAGCGCCAGCCCCGTCCGCAACGGCGGGCTCAGGCTTCCGGCTTGGGCAGGACGCGGATGCCCTGCGGCTTGAGCTTGTCGGGGAGCACGCGGCCCATGCGGGCGCGATGACCGGCGTAGTGCTGCATGTCCTTCTGGGGGATGGTGACTTCCTTCTCGCGCCCGCGCGAGACGCCGTAGACGTTGAGCGTCGGCCGGTCCGATACCGCCACGGCGACCAGCTTCTCGCCCTTCTCCAGGCCCATGATGATCATCCCGCGCCCACGCGCCATCTGCTTGAGCTCGGTGACCTGGAACAGCAGCATGCGACCCTGCTCGGATACCGCGGCCACGTAGTTGCCGGAGGACTCGTCGTACATGAAGGGCTGGACCGGCGTCTCGCCGTCCTCCACGCTGAGGAACTCGCGGCCTGCCTTGCGGTTGCTCATCATGTCGGTGATCTTGGTGACGAAGCCGTAGCCTCCGCTGCCGGCGACCAGCACGCTGGTGTCGGGCTTGCCGGCAACCACGAACATGATGTGTGCGCCCTCCTGCACCTCCACCAGCGAGGAGGCCGGCGCGCCGTCGCCCCGCCCCGGCGGCAGTTGGGAAGCCTCGACGGTGTAGGCACGGCCCTTCGAATCGAGGAACACCACCGGGTCAACGGTGCGCACCTTGATGAGCGACTGCAGGCCGTCGCCTTCCTTGAACGACAGCACGGCCGGATCGACTTCCCAGCCCTGGCGTGCGCGCACCCAGCCCTTGCGCGAGAAGATCACCGTGACCGGCTCGTCGATCACCGGCGTCTCCAATTCGGCCTTCTCGGCTTCCTCGATGCGCGTCCGGCGCTTGTCGCCGAAGGTCTGCATGTCCTTCTCGATCTCGGACACGACCAGGTCCTCCAGGGCCTTGCGGCTGCCGAGGATCTTCTCCAGGCCCTTCTGCTCCTTGCGCTTCTCGTCCAGCTCCTGCTCGATCTTGATGTGCTCGAGCTTGGCCAGCATGCGCAGGCGCATCTCGAGGATGTCCTCGGCCTGCCGGTCGGACAGCTTGAACGCCTTGATCAGGTCGGCCTTGGGATCGTCCGCGTTGCGGATGATCCGGATCACCTTGTCCACGTTCAGCAGGACGATCATGCGTCCTTCGAGCACGTGGATGCGGTCCAGCACCTGGTCGAGCCGGAACTGCGTGCGCCGGGTGACGGTGGCGAAGCGGAACTGCAGCCATTCGCCGATGATCTCGCGCAGGTTCTTGCCGGTCGGCCGGCCGTCGAGGCCGACCATGACCAGGTTCAGCGAGACATTGGTCTCCAGGCTGGTCTTGGCCAGCAGCAGGTTGACGAACTCGTTCTCGTCCACCTTCGAGGTGCGTGGCTCGAACACCAGCCGCACGGCGTGCTGGCGGTCGCTCTCGTCGCGGGCCTTCTCCAGCATCGACAGCACCAGCTGCTTCTCGCGCTGCTGCTCCGGCGTGAGCGACTTCTTGCCCGCCTTGGGCTGCGGGTTGGTGATGGCCTCGATCTCTTCCAGCACCTTGCGCGCCGAGGTGCCGGGCGGCAGTTCCTGCACCACCATCTGCCACTGCCCGCGCGCCAGCCGCTCGATGGTCCAGCGCGCGCGCACGCGCACGGTGCCGCGGCCGCTGGTGTAGGCTTCCTTGAGCTCTGCGCGCGGGGTGATGATCTGTCCGCCGCCGGGGAAGTCCGGCCCCTTCACGTGGCGCATCAGGCCGGCGATCGAGATCTCCGGCTCGCGGATCATCGCGATCGCGGCGTTCGCGACCTCGTTGAGGTTGTGGCTCGGGATCTCGGTGGCCATCCCGACCGCGATGCCCGACGCGCCGTTGAGCAGCACCACCGGCAGCCGCGCGGGCAGCACGACCGGCTCCTGCCGCGTGCCGTCGTAGTTGGGCACGAAGTCCACCGTGCCCTGGTCGAGCTCGGCTAGCAGCACCTCGGCGAACTTGGTCAGCCGCGCTTCCGTGTAGCGGTAGGCAGCGGCCTCGTCGCCGTCGCGCGAGCCGAAGTTGCCCTCGCCGTCGATCAGCGGATAGCGCAGGGTGAAATCCTGCGCGAGGCGGACCAGCGCGTCATAGACCGAGGCGTCGCCGTGCGGGTGGTACTTGCCGAGCACGTCGCCGACCACGGCAGCGGATTTCGTGCGCTTGTTGCCGGCGCGCGTGCCGTTGTCCCACATCGTGTACAGGATGCGGCCCTGCACCGGCTTTTGCCCGTCGCCCACGCGCGGCAGCGCGCGATCCTTCACCGTGGCGATGGCGTACTGCAGGTACTGGGTGGAGGCGTAGCGCCCGAGCGGCAGGGCATCGCCCAGTTCGCCCGACATCGGCGCGTAGTGCGGCGGCAGCCTGCTGCCGCCCCCGCCGCCGTCCGCCGCCGGCGGCGCTTTGGCCGCGGGCTTGTCGGACTTCTTGTCCTTGTCGGCGACGGCCACGTCGCCGAACAGATCGTGTTGGTCGTTATCCATTGATTCGCTCCCCGAGGCCCATCGCCTCTAGCCTCTAGCCTCAGGCCTGGCGTCTGGTGCCTGGAGCCTAGCGCCTGAATTCAAGTTATATCCGCCTCGACCAGGTTCCCGTACGTCTCCATCCATTCGCGCCGCTGCGAGGCGTTCTCGCGCGCCATCATCATGTTGAAGATGTCGTTGGAGACGTCGAGCCCGTCCTCCAGGCTGACCGGCAGCACCCGCCGGGTGTCGGGGTTCAGCGTGGTCTCCCACAGCTGGTCCGCGTTCATCTCGCCCAGGCCCTTGAAGCGGCTGACCTGCCAGCTGCCCTCGCGCACGCCTTCGTCGGCGAGCTTCTCCTCCAGCACCGCGAGCTCCTGCTCGTCGAGCGCATAGAGCTTGCGCGCGGGCTTGTTCTTGCCCTGCCCCGGAACGTCGATCCGGAACAGCGGCGGCTGCGCCACGAACACATTGCCTTGCTGGATCAGCCGGGGGAAGTGGCGGAAGAACAGCGTGAGCAGCAGCACCTGGATGTGCGAGCCGTCCACATCCGCGTCCGCGAGGATGATGATCTTCCTGTAACGCAGCCCGGACAAGTCCACCGTGTCGGTGAGCTTGTGGTGGTCGACGCCGATCGCCAGGGCGATCGCCTCGATCTCCTTGTTCGCGTACAGCGTCTCGGGGCTGTCCTGCCAGGTGTTCTTCGGCTTGCCCTTCAGCGGCAGCACGGCCTGGAACTCCTTGTCGCGCGCCTGCTTGGCCGACCCGCCCGCACTATCCCCCTCGACGATGAACAATTCGTTGCGATCGGGATCGTCGGAGGCGCAGTCGGTCAGCTTGCCCGGCAGCACCGCCACGCCGGAGCTCTTGCGCCGCTCGACCTTCTGCGCGGCACGCGTGCGCGCATTGGCCTGGCGGATCACCAGCTCGGCGATGCGCTTGCCCTCGTCCACGTGCTGGTTGAGCCACAGCTCGATCGGGTCGCGCACCATCTGCGCGACCAGCTTCACCGCGTCGCGCGAGATCAGCTCGTTCTTCACCTGGCCCTTGAACTGCGGGTCGAGCATCTTCACCGCCAGCACGAAGTTCGCGCGCGACCACACGTCCTCGGGGACGACCTTGAGCCCGCGCTGGCCCATCGCGTGGATGTCGATGAAATTCCTGATCGCGTTGTACACCCCTTCGCGCAGGCCGGCGACGTGGGTCCCGCCGTGCCGGGTCGGGATCATGTTCACGTAGGACTCGGTCACGAGCTCGCCTTCGGGGGTCCAGGCGATCGCCCACATCGCACCCTCGCCCTCGGCGAAGCTGTCCGACTCGGATTGTGCGGCGATGTAGCGCTCGCCAAAGAAGCTGCTGGCCACCGGCTCGAGGCCGCCGATGGCGCTCTCGAAGTAGCCCTGGATGCCCTGCGGGAAGTGCCAGGTCTGCTTCTCGACCCTGCCCTTCTTCTCGACGCCCAGGGTGAACTTCACGCCGGGCAGCAGCATCGCCTTGGCCCGCAGCAGCAGCGCAATGTCGGTGGCGACGATCTGCGGGGAGTCGAAGTACTTGGCGTCGGGCCAGAAGCGCACCCGGGTGCCGCTCTCGCGCGCGTCGGCGTTGCCCAGCCGCTTGAGCGGCTCCTTGACCTTGCCGTTGTCGCCGAACACGATGCGGAACGTCCCGCCGTCGCGCCGCACCTCGACCTCCAGGCGGTGGGACAGCGCGTTACTCACGCACACCCCCACCCCGTGCAGGCCGCCGGCGATGCGATAGGCGGCTTCCTTGTCGGTCTTGCGGAACTTCCCGCCCGAGTGCAGGGTGGTGAAGATCACCTGCACGGCGGGCACTTTCTTCTTGGGGTGGATGTCGACCGGGATGCCGCGGCCGTCATCGATCACCTCGGCCGAGCCGTCCTCGTAGAGCGTGACCGCAACGTGCTTCGCGAAGCCGGCCAGCCCCTCGTCGGCGGCGTTGTCGATGATCTCGACCAGCGCATGGTTGGGGTTGACCGGGTCGGTGTACATCCCGGGCCGGTGGAGGATCGGCGAGAGATCCTCGAGGATCTCAATGTCTTCGGCTGTATAGCCGGGTTTCTTTGCCAGCGTTGCCTCGCTTGCCTGCCGCGCGCCGGCCGCGTTTCGCGGCCGGCGCGCCACCGGCGGTGGTTTCGTCTTCGGAGCCTGCACCGGCCCCCGGGGTCGGCTCGCCCTGCCCTGCTGCGGCCTCCAGCCGCGCCTGCAGCTCGCGCACGGCCACGATGCGCTGCTGCGTGTCCCCGCCGCGGATGGCATCGATCAGGGCGAGCAACTCGTAGAGCCGGCCGTCCCGGCGCGCCGCCTGCGGCACGCACTTGTAGAGCGGCGCGAACTCCAGGCCCCGCAGCGCGCCCGCAGGATCCGGCCACACCGGCGGCGGCTCCTCCGACTGCAGCATCACGAAGCTGCTCAGCGGCGGCGCCGCATGAGCGGTGGGCATGCCCTGGACCAGGCCCCCGCGGGCCGGGGCGAACACGTAGCGCAGGCCGTGCACGAGGAATTCCTCGAGGGCGGCCATGTCCGGGAAACCCCAACCCCCATCGAGCCGCATTAACGACGCCTCGGTGGCGCGCTTGACGCCCGCGTGCACCTCGGAGGCCGACATGCCCAGCTCGTAGGCGAGCTGGCTGTACGACCATGGCACCCGCCCCGAGGCGACGATCTTGAGGAGGACGCACACATCCTGGGGCTTCAGGCTCACGGCAAGGCGGTGCTCCGCTGACGGGCACGGCGCTCGCCGCACCCGGTTCGCGGCATAGTCTATTCGCGAATTGCGAATGACGGAAGGCCGGAGCAAGCTGTCGCTCGCCGACGTCGCGCGGACAAACCCCCTGCCGGCAGGGGATAATCGGAGCCATGACCCCAAAGGAGCAGACATGCCATTGACCCAACCGCAGCAGACCGAGCTCAAGGGCCTGCTGGAGCAGCGCCGCAGCACGCTGGTCGCCGAGATCCGCGCCGAGCTGGCGCGCTCCGACAACGAGCACTACGTCGACCTTGCCGGACGCGTCGCAGACAGCGGCGAGGCCTCCGTGGCCGACATGCTGGTCGACCTCGATGCAGCGATGACCGACCGCGACGTGCGCGAGCTGCGCGAGGTGGAGGCGGCACTGGTCCGGATCGCCGATGGCAGCTATGGCGAGTGCACCGATTGCGGTGGCGAGGTCGAGTACGCGCGCCTCAAGGCCAACCCCGCCGCGACCCGCTGCATCCGCTGCCAGACCCGGCACGAGCAGGCGGCGGGTCGCGGGAGCACCCCGAAGCTGTAGCCGGCGCCGGTGCGCCCAACCCTGGTTCGTGCCGGCACGGCGCTGGCGGCGCTCCTGCTGCTGGCCTCGCCCGGCCTGGCGCAGAACCTGTCGGTTCCGAAGCGCTATCAGCCGCTGTACCAGGCGCTGGACGAGCAGGTCAGCGCATTCGACCGGCGTCTGCCGCCGGCCCCGCCAGCGCGGGAGGTGCGGCGCGCAGCCCGGCTGGATGCGATGGGCTGCGAGTCCGCCGGCGAACTGCTGAGCGCGAGCCGCTGGGATGCGGCGATGCTGGAGCTGGATGCGCTGCGCAAGGTCGGCACGCAGGTGATCGTGCTGGAAGCCTGCTATCCGCTGCTCACGCCCGACTTCCAGGACCCGCGCCCACTGCTCGAGCTCTACGCCAACCTGGCGAACCAGGTGCGCCTGCGGGACATGGCACTGCTGGTGGATCATCGTGCACTTGCGCCCGGCAACGCCCTCATCCAGGTCTCCCACTACTACCAGGGCATGACGCGCGCGCGGTTCCTCGACCAGCGCGCGGAGGAGGCACTGGCGCTCGCACTCGCGGTGCAGCCTGCCTACCTCACGCTGGTGGCCGACCCGCAGGCGGCGGCCGGGCTGAGCGTCACGCCCCGGCAGTGGCGCCAGTACCTGGACCGCGTGACGACGGGGCTGGCATCGGCCCTGGGCAGCTTCGCACCCGCGCTGGGTGCCGGGAGCGGAGTATGGGCCGACCCTGCCTACGTGGAGGCGTTCGCGGCAGTGCCCGGCCTGCAGTACATCGACCTGCGCTTCTATCCGGGCAGCACGGGGAACGGCAGCCTGCTCGACCGCGTGCAGTCGTGGCCGGAGCGGGTCCGCGCGATCGACCCGCGCAAGCGCATCGTGCTGGGCCAGGCCTGGCTGTCGAAGGCGAACCCGAACGAACCATTCACCGGCGTGCCGGACCCCAACGTCATGGCGCGCGCGTCGTTCGGATTCTGGGCCCCGCTCGACGCGAAGTTCCTGCGCACGCTGGCGCATGTCGCGCGGGTCGAGGACATCGAGCTGGTGGGCATCTCGCGGCCCGCGCACCTGTTCGCCTACCTCGATTACTTCGACCCCGCAACGTTCCGCGCCAGCTATCGGGTGCTCAACGAGCTCACGGCGCAGCGCACCACTGCAGGCATGCAGCAGGGCAGCCTCACCGAAGCCGGCCGTGCGTTCGGCGCGCTCTGATCACACGGCGGCATCCCGTCCGGGACGACCAGGCTGCCGAGCCCTGGGCACATTCGCAAGGACATCGTCAATTGCAACGCCCGCCGATCGGGCGGGCAGTGCCGCGCAGCCCCCTGCGCGCAGGGCATCCACGCATCGGGCATCGCCGCCGCAGCGCGCTGCAGGAGCGTCAAACGTGTAAGCCCTTCACCCCGGTGGAACGGAACCTGCTGTTACGGGAGGCATGAGCCCGACGTATGTCACGGGTTTGTGAAGGAACCAAAATGAGCGTAGACATCGACATGAAGGCGTGCACCATCCTCGAGCGGCTGAGCGCGGAGCTCGGCGATGCGACGGTGGATTACTGCTGCACCCAGGACCTCCACGAGTTCATGGTGGAGCGCAAGGGCGTGAAGCACGAGGTCGGGTTCATGGAGCGCGTGCTCGAACTGCGCGACCTGCCCGACATCGAGCAGGTGGTGAGCCGCGTGGCCGAGGAGCTGAAGGCCAGCAGCGAGCCGCGCCGCATCCGCATCGGCGGACGCTAGTACCCGGTCATCCCCGTCGCCGCTGCGGCGTGCCTTCCCGGCGCCGCAGCGCGCACCCTCTCTGCATTTCCCGTCAGCTTTGCGTGATCGAGCACAACCCGCTCGATCACTCGCTGCGCGCGTTGCGGAAATCGATCCGCGTTCGGCTCCACCCCCTCACCGCATTGACCGCAGAGGACGCAGAGGGCGCGGAGGAGAAACGAGGAAAAGCACGTCCACGACGTTGCGCCGTGATCCTCCGCATCCTCTGCGTTGAATGTGGTTGCAGGTAGACGCGCCCCTCAAAGCCGCGACGTCGAGAACGTATCGCAGCGATCCAGCTCGCCGCTCTCGAGGCCGGCGCGGAACCAGCGCACGCGCTGCTCGCCACTGCCGTGCGTGAACGACTCCGGGGAAACGTAGCCGCGGCCGCGCATCTGCATCCGATCGTCCCCGATCTGCGCCGCGGCGTTGAGCGCCTCCTCAACGTCGCCCTGCTCCAGGATCTGCCGCGTGCGGTTGGCATGGTGGGCCCACACCCCGGCGAAGCAATCCGCCTGCAGCTCCATGCGCACGGACAGCGCATTGGCCTGCTCGGAACTTGCGCGCTGCTGGGCCTGACGCACCTTCTGCGCGATGCCGAGCAGGTTCTGCACGTGGTGGCCGACCTCGTGCGCGATCACGTAGGCCTGGGCGAAGTCACCGGGCGCCTGGAAGCGGTTGCGCAGGTCCTGGTAGAAGGCCAGGTCGATGTAGACCTTCTGATCCGCCGGACAGTAGAACGGACCCACGGCTGCCTGCGCAAACCCGCAAGCGGATTGCGCGGCCCCGGAGAACAGCACCAGCTTCGGCTCCTGGTAGGTCGCGCCACCGCGCCTGAACAGGTCATTCCAGGTGTCCTCCGTGTCCGCGAGCACCACGGAGACGAAGTCTGCCAGCGGATCCTGCTGCCCGGTCCGGGCCGGACCCGGCGCAGGCGCCGGGGTCTCGGTCGGCAGCACCTGCGTCAACATCCTCGGATCCACACCGAACAGCAGCGCGAGCACCACGATCACGATGGCGCCAAGCCCGCCGCCGGCCAGGCGCGGGGTGAGCCCGAGACCGCGCCGGTCCTCGACGTTGTCGCTGCGCCTGCCCGCTCCCCAGCGCACTGCGCAGCCTCTACACGCAGGTGACCGGCACGACCGGATCGCCGGTCCATCCGGGCACGCGCCGCGATCGACGGCGGCGACCAGGAGCAGCAGGGGCACTGGCGCGCATTGCGGCAACACTCCGGAGTGGGAACATTGGCATCTAGTGTAGCCCAGCGCACCGCCCTTTCGTCTCCTCGCCGCGTACGCTACCCTGCCGGCTGCCCACTGCCCGGAGTCGCGCCTTGGTCCGCTTCTGCTGCCTGCTGCTGTTGCTGGCGTCCTGCGCAGTTTACGCGGCGCAGCCGCAGCCCGTCCCCCTGCCGCTGCGCATCATCGCCATCAACGACTTCCACGGCCACCTGCAGCCCCCGGAGGGCCCGGCTGCGCTCGTCGAAGGCCAGCCCGCGGGCGGAGCCGCATACCTCGCCGCGCACGTCCGGCGCCTGCGCGAGGGTGCTCCGCACAGCGTGTTCGTGTCCGCGGGAGACCTGGTCAACGCCAGCCCGTTCGTGTCGGCGCTGTTCGAGGACGAGCCGACCATCGAGGCCATGGACCGCATGGGACTGGTGCTCAATGCGGTGGGCAACCACGAGTTCGACGACGGCGTGGACGAGTTGCTCCGCCTGCAGCGGGGCGGCTGCCATCCACAGCGCGGCTGCCGCTTCCGCGACCACTTCGACGGCGCGCACTTCCGCTTCCTGGCCGCGAACGTCACCCGCAACAGCGACGGGCAGACCCTGTTTCCGGCCTACGAGATCCGCGAGTTCGAGGGCGTGAAGGTGGCCTTCATCGGGCTGACGCTGCAGGGCACGCGCTTCATGGTCAATGCGCGCGGGATCCAGGGCTGGACCTTCCGCGACGAGGCCGAGACGATCAATGCGCTGGTGCCGGTGCTGCGCAGGCTTGGCGCCGCGGCCATCGTGGTGCTCATCCACGAGGGCGGCTACGGCGGCGGCGGCCCCGACGAGTGCCCGCAGCTCTCCGGTGCCATCGCGGCGATCCTCCCGCGCCTGGACCCAGGCGTCGGCCTGGTGATCAGCGGACACACGCACCAGGCCTACAACTGCCGGGTCGGTGGCCGGGTCGTGACCTCCGCGGGAAGCTTCGGCCGACTGGTCACGCGCATCGACCTCGAGCTCGATCGCACGACCGGCGGCATCCTCGCGGTCCAGGCCCGCAACGAGGTGGTCACCCGCGACCTGGCACCGGACGAGGCGGTGAACGCCGTGGTCCGCGAGGCCGCAACCGCCGCCGCGGCGCACGACCGGCCGGCGGGCCGCATGCTCGCCGGCGCATCGCGCAGCGGCATGTACCCGCCCGAGATCGCAGCCGGCAGCTCGGGGGAGAGCGCGCTCGGCAGCCTGGTGGCCGACGCACAGCTGTGGGCCACGCGCGAGGCGAGTCACGGTGCAGCGCAGATCGCATTCATGAACCCCGGCGGCCTGCGCGCGGACCTGAGTCCCGGGCCGGACGGCCGCGTGCAGTTCTCCCAGCTCTTCGCCGCGCAGCCATTCGCCAACGCACTGGCCACGGTCACGCTCACCGGCGCGCAGATCGTCGAGCTGCTCGAGCAGCAGTTTCCCGGCCACCGCAACGCGCAGAACGCACCCCGCGTCCTGCAGGTGAGCGCGGGCTTCAGCTACGGGTGGAGCGCGTCTGCGCCGCCCGGTCAGCGCGTGCGCGACGCGAGGCTGGATGGCAAGCCGCTCGAGGCTGCCGCACGCTACCGGGTGACGGTGAACGACTTCCTGCTCAGCGGCGGCGATCGCTTCGGCGTGCTGCGGGAGGCGCAGGACATCGACGTGGGTCCGGTCGATGTCGATGCCCTCGAAGCCTACCTGCAGGCGCACAGTCCGCTCACGCCGCCGGCTCCCGGGCGCGTGCGGCGCACCGAGTGAGTTGTCCGCCGGTCGGCACTTGCCCTGCCGTTGTCCGCGGCGCAGTGCGCGCGCTATAGTGCCGCGCCGTTCCTCCCCATCCCTGCCGGCGCCACGGCACCGGTAACTCCTGCCGCCTCCGCGCGTGGCCCCTGCCGTCCATCCTCCACAGCCCCTTCCGCCAGTGCTGCCTGCGCTGCGTGTCGACGCCGGCGGCAGGCGGCGGGTCGACTATCGCGCGGTGGCCGCGCTGGCCGCGCCGCTGTTCCTCAACAGCGGCGTGCAGGCGGCGCTCAACCTCACCGACACGTGGTTCCTCGGGCGCATCTCGACCGCCGCCACCGCCGGCGTCGGGGCGGTGTACTGGTTCGTGATCGTCTTCGTGCTGATGTTCGGCGGCGTGGCGATGGCGGTGCAGACCCTGGTGGCGCAGGCCTATGGCGCGGGTGCGCGCCACGAGGCCGCCGCAGTCACCTGGAGCGGATTCTGGGCCGTGCTCGCGCTCGCACCCCTGTTCCTGGCGGTCGCGCTGTGCGGACGGCCCCTGCTCGCGCCGTTCGACCTCGCCCCCGAAATCGAGGCCGCCGCGCTCGCCTTCTGGTTCCCGCGCCTGCTCACCGCGGTGTTCGGCGTGGCACTGTGGTCGATCAGCAGCTTCTTCAACGGCATCGGGCGCACCGGCGTGACGCTCGTGCTCATGCTCACGGTCGCGGCCTGCAACGCCCTGCTCAACCAGCTCTTCATCTTCGAGCTCGGGCTCGGCATCGCCGGTGCGGCGTGGGCGACCGGCGCAGCACAACTGGTTGGCGTCCTGCTGGGCATCGCGGTGTTCCTGAGCGCAGGACCGCGGCGCGAGTGCGGCACGCACCGGCACTGGCGCCCGCATCTGGCCGGCCTGCGCCGGGTGTTCGGGCTCGGCGTACCCATGGGACTGCTGCCTGCCGTCGACCTGACCGGGCTGGCCCTGTTCCAGGGCATGCTCGCCGGCCTGGGATCGGTCGCGGGTGCGGCGACGCAGATCGTGATGATGATGACCTCCATCGCCTACATGCCCGCGGTCGGCATCGCCAGCGCGGGCACCACGCTGGTCGGGCAGTCGATCGGTGCGGGCGACCGCGACTGGGCGCGCAAGGTCGGCAACGCGGCGATCCGGTTCAACGTCACCTACATGGGCCTGGTGAGCGTGCTGCTCGCGCTGGCCGGCCCCTGGCTGCTGCCGCAGTTCGTGAACCCTGCGGACCCGGATGCGGCGGCGGTGATCGACCTGGCCCGCAAGCTCATGTGGATCGGCGCGGCCTACCAGATCTTCGACGGCTTCAACCTCGGAGCGGGGTTCTGCCTGCGCGGTGCCGGCGATGTGCGGGTGCCGACCCTGCTCGTGGTGCTGCTTTCGTGGTTCTGCTTCGTTCCGCTCACGCACATGGTCAGCTTCGCGCCCGGACAGGGGCTGGTCGACTTCCTGCCGCAATTCGGGCTGGGCGCCGCCGGCGGCTGGAGCGTGCTGCTCGGCTACACCTTCGTACTCGGCGCCGCGATGTTCCTGCGCTGGCGTTCCGGTGCTTGGCGCAGAATCCGCCTGCGCTGAGCCCGCGCGGCGTTGCAGGTATAGTGTTCCTGCACAACCCGCCCCTCGCCACCCCATGCTGCACCGCCTGCTCGCCTTCGCCTGGCTCCTCGCGGCCCTGGTCCTCGTGCCTGCGCGCGCGCAGGCACTCGGCGAGGGCGAGGCGGTCCTGCTGGTGGCCAGGCCGGAGCTGCTGGATCCCAACTTCGCCGAGACCGTGGTGCTGGTGGTGTTCCCGCCCGGGGGTGGCCCCACGGGCGTGATCCTCAACCGTCCCACGCAGCTGCAATGGAAGGACGCATTCCCGGGCGAGCGGGAGCTGGAGCAGCGCACCGACCCGATCTACTTCGGCGGACCGGTCCAGCTGCGCGTGCTGTGGTACCTGTTCCACCGGGCGCAGGCGCCGGAGACGGCGCTGCCGGTGGTTGACGATCTCTACCTGAGCGCCGACGGCAAGCTGCTCGACCGGGTCCTCGCGGGGGAGGGCGAAGTGGAGCGCTTCTTCGTGGGCTACGCGGGCTGGAGTCCGGCGCAGCTCGACATGGAGATCGCGCAGGGGGCCTGGTACGTGCTGCCCGCCGATGCGAAGTCGATCTTCGGCCTCGAGCCCCGGACGATGTGGCGCGAGCTGTTGCGGCGGGCCACGGCGATACAGACTTGATTCATGAGTCGTGATTGGTGATTCGACGCGGGATCACGAAACACGGTTCACGAATCACGGTTCACCAATCACGAATTGCGGAGCAAACGACAGCAATGGATCCTCTCTTCTCCGTCACCGACCAGATCGTCCTCGTCTCCGGCGGCAGCCGCGGCATCGGGCTGGCGCTCGCACAGGGCTTCGTGGAGCGCGGGGCAAGGGTCATCATCGCCGGGCGCGAGCTCGCGACCCTGGAGGCCGCCGCCCGCGAGATCGGCAAGGGCAAGCACCGCCCGCAGACCATCGTGTGCGATGTGGCGAAGCCCGACGACATCGCGCGCATGGTGGAGGCGGTGATCGGCGACCACGGCCGCATCGACACGCTGCTCAACGTCGCCGGCGTGAACCGCCGCATGCGGGTCGAGCAGTACACCCTGGACGACTACGACTTCATCCTCGACATCAACCTGCGCGGCGCCTTCCTGGTGGCGCAGGGCTGCGGCAAGCACATGCTCGAGCGCGGCGCGGGCTCCATCATCAACATCGACTCGCTCAACACCTATGCACCGCTCAAGGGCGTGACGCCCTACGCGATGAGCAAGGGCGGCGTCACCATGATGACCCGGGGCATGGCAACCGAGTGGGGGCCGCATGGCGTGCGCGTGAACGCCATCGCTCCCGGCTTCTTCCCCACCGAGCTGTCGAAGAAGGTGTGGGCACAGGACACCATGCAGCGCTGGGCGAAGGACGTGACGCCGCTGGGAACCCTGGGCGACGTGAAGGATCTGGTGGGCAGCGCCATCTTCCTGGCCGCCCCCGCCTCGGCGTTCGTGACCGGTCAGGTGCTGCGCGTGGACGGCGGGATCTCCGCCGGGATCAACTGGCCGATCGAGCTTTGATCGGAGGCTATAGGCGAGAGACTAGAGGCGAGAGGGAAACCGCACAGTCATCGCCATGCCCTGTGCTGCCCATGCCTGAGGCCCCACTGCCTGCCAACCTCCGCCTCTAGCCTCTCGCCTAGACAATCGCGGGAAGCTCGTGCCTGGGCCGCGCCCAGGTCGCGGGCGCCAGCAGGCCCTGGCGCCACAGCGCCACGAACGCGTCGGGCGGAAGCGGCGGGCTGAAGAAGTAACCCTGCGCCTCGTCGCAGCCGTGCATGCGCAGGAAGCCGAGCTGCTCCTCGGTCTCCACGCCCTCGGCCGTCACCGCCATGCCCAGGATCTGCCCCAGCCGGATCACCGCCTGCGCGATGGCCGCATCGCCCGAATCGATCACGATATCGCGCACGAACGACTTGTCGATCTTGAGCCGGTCCACCGGGAAGCGCTTGAGATAGCTCAGGCTCGAGTAGCCGGTGCCGAAGTCGTCCACCGACAGCTGCACGCCGAGGTCCTTGAGCGCATGCAGGCGGGCGATGTATTCCTCGACGTTCTCCATCATCAGGCTCTCGGTCAACTCGAGGTCGAGGCACTCGGGGGGCAGCCCGGTGGCCTTGAGCACGGTGGCCACGTGGTCGACCAGCTCGCTCTGGCGGAACTGACGCGCCGACAGGTTGACCGAGAGGATCTTGAAGTCGAGGCCGTCCTCCCGCCACTGGCGCGCCTGCAGGCAGGCCTGGCGCAGGATCCATTCGCCCATCGGAACGATCAGACCGGTCTCCTCCGCCACGCCGATGAAGCGCGCGGGCGAGAGCAGCCCCATCTCCGGATGGTTCCAGCGCACCAGCGCCTCGGCCCCGATCAGGGTCCCGTTGACCAGGTCGACCTTGGGTTGGTAGTGCAGGATCAGCTCGTTGCCCTGCAGGGCGCGGCGCAGGTCGCGCTCCAGCGCGAGCCGCTCGCTGAGCTGGGCGTTGATCTCCGCGGTGAAGAAGTGGAACGCGTTGCGCCCCGCCGCCTTGGCCCGGTACATCGCCGCGTCGGCGTTCTTGAGCAGCGTCTCACCGTCAGTGCCGTCGTCCGGATACAGGCTCACGCCGATGCTGCAGGTGGTGGCGAACTCCTTGCCCTGCACCCGGTACGGCTGCGACATCGCATCGAGCACCCGCTCCACCGCATGGCTCACCGACTGCGGACCGTGCTGGTCGACCAGCAGCAGCACGAACTCGTCCCCGCCCAGGCGGGCCACGGTGTCGCCCTCGCGCACGCAGGCCACCAGGCGATTGGCCGCATGGGTGAGCAGCTCGTCGCCCGCACTGTGCCCCAGGCTGTCGTTGATGAGCTTGAAGTGGTCGAGATCGATGAACAGCAGCGCCAGCATGGTCCTCTGGCGCTCGCAGTGGATCACCGCCTGGCGCAGGCGGTCGGCCAGCAGCGTGCGGTTGGCAAGCCCGGTCAGCGTGTCGTGCTGCACCTGGTGCTCGAGCTGCTCGCGGTAGCGCTTGATCGGGGTGATGTCGGCGATGAAGCCCTCCATCGCCTCGAGCTCGCCGCGCGCATCGTAGATGCCCAGTCCGTTCTCCCACACCCACTTCTCGCGGCCGTCGCGGGGGATGATCCGGTACTCGACCGTGTAGCGCGTGCGTGAGCGCAGGGCCTCGCCGATCGCCTCGCGGACGTAGTCGCGGTCGTCGGGATGCGTGATGGCCTCATAGCAGACCACACCCGAGCGCACCAGCTCGTCCGGTCGATAGCCGGTGAGCTCCAGGCACCCCTCGCTGACGAAGTCCATGGTCCAGTCGCGGTCGAAGCGGCCGCGGTAGACCATGCCGGGCAGGTTGCCCATCATCGTGGCCAGCCGGCGCTCCTGCTCGCGCAGGGCCGCGGCCGCCACATCGCGGGTGCGCTCCAGCGCCAGGCGGTCGAGCGCCTGGCTGATCTCCTCGGCCATGCTCGCGAGCAGATCGGTGAGATCGGCGTCGAAGAAGCCAACCTCGCTGGCGTAGTGCGTGATGCAGCCGATCACCCGTCCCTGCTCGCGCAGCGGAAACACGGCGTAGCTGACGAAGCCGTAGGAGAGCATCAGCTCGAGCCACGGCCGGGCGCGCGGCTCGGTGCGCACGTCGTGGCAGATGTGGGCGCGGCCCTCGCGGATGGCGGCCGCAAGCAGTCCGCGGCCCTCGGGGCGGCTCCCGTCGAGGGAGACATGCACCTGCTCGGCGTAGGCCTGCGCGCTGCCGCTGGAGGCGACCGGCACCACGCGCTGCTGCGCGCTGTCCACCAGCCCGATCCAGGTGATCTGCAGGCGCCCCAGCGTCATCGCGATGCGGCACACCTCCTCGAACAGGCCTTCCCGCGTGAGCGCGTGCGAGGCCTCGTGGGCGGTGCGGCTCAGCGCCTGGTACAGGCCGGTCAGGCGCTCGATCTTGCGCTGCGCCTGCCTGCGTTCGCTCACGTCGCGGACGAACACATGGATGATCACGCCCTCGGCGGTCTCCAGCGGCGCCGCGCTGACCTCGACGTCGACCTGGCTGCCGTCCAGGCGCAGCCAGCGCATGTCGGCGGGCGGCACCACCTCCCCGCGCTGCAGGCGCTCGATGCGCGAGCGCGCGAGCTCGCGGAACTCGCTGCTCACCACATCCCAGGCGGTGCGGCCGATGATCTCCGCCGGGTCGCGGGCATTGAGCAGGCGTGCAGCCGCGTCGTTCGCGTAGACGATCCGGCCGTTCGCATGCATGAGGATCGCGTCGGGCGACAGGTCGACCGCGGCACGGAAGTGGGCATCGCTGTGAAGCGCATCGCGGCCGTCGCGCCGGCCCGGCAGCGCAGCGACCGCCGCCAGGATCAGGGGATCCACTGCGTGCCCCGTCCCTGCCCATGCCAGGGCGACGCACGCCAGCCCGCAGGCACAGGCTGCGGCCGGGAGGATCCGGGTCAGGTCGAGTGGTTTCATCCAGGGAAAGCGCGGGCCGGGCCGAACGTATAATCGAGGCTTGGGGCTGCGACCGGTCGGACCGGCGTCGCACCCCTGTAGCGCAGGATCGGCCGGCACCGCCCGTGGGCACTGCCACCGGCCCCCCAACCCCGCTCCGACGCCTCTTCCGTAACGAGCATGCTTCTGACGAGTATCGGCTCCAGGCCTGCGCCCTTTATACGAGCGACAGGCTTTTCGACCAACTGTGAAGTCCGGGTGAACGCCCCGATCGCGCTATCTGGCGGTCGCAGGCCCGCCAGGGTCGCTGGAGCGCACGCATGAACGTCGTCGTCCTGGGTGCCGGCGTGGTGGGCGTGACCAGTGCGTGGTACCTCGCCGAAGACGGTCACGAGGTGACCGTGATCGACCGGCAACCCGGCGCAGGGCTGGAGACCAGCTTCGCGAACGGCGGTCAGATCTCGGTCAGCCAGACCGAGCCCTGGGCCAATCCGGGCGCTCCGGCAAAGATCCTCAAGTGGCTCGGCGACGAGTCGGCCCCGCTGCTGTTCCGCCCCCGGGCCAGCCTGCGGCAGTGGAAGTGGGGCCTGCAGTTCCTGTACGAGTGCCTGCCGGGTCGCACTCGCGACAACACGCTGCAGATCCTCAAGCTCGCGGTCTACAGCGGCGCGCAGCTCAAGCGCCTGCGCGAGCGCAGCGGCGTGCGCTACGACCACCTGGAGCGCGGCATCCTGCAGCTGTACTTCGACCCGCAGGAGTTCGACGCGGCGAAGTCACGTGCCCGCCTGATCCAGCGCAGCGGCTTCGACCTGCGCACGCTGAGCGCCGAGGAGGCCTTCGCGATCGAGCCGGCGCTCGCCCGCAGCAGACAGCGCCTGGCGGGGGCGACCTATGCGCCCACCGACGAGAGCGGCGACGCGCACCTGTACACCCAGCACCTCGCGGCCCTGTGCGCGCAGCGCGGCGTGCAGTTCCGCTACGACACCCGGGTGGAGCGGCTGGAGGCCGACGGCGCACGCGTCGGCGCGGTGCACCTCTCCCGCGCCGGCCAGCCGGAGCGGCTCACGCCTCACGCCGTGCTGGTGTGCCTGGGCGTGCAGTCGCCCTTCCTGCTCGAGCCGCTCGGCGTCAGCGTGCCCGTGTACCCGGTCAAGGGCTATTCGGTCACGGTGCCCGACGCCGGCCCGCACGCACCGACCGTTTGCCTGACCGACGAGGGCCACAAGCTCGCCATGTCGCGGCTCGGCAACCGCCTGCGGGTGGCCGGCACTGCCGAACTCAGCGGCTACGACACCTCGATCAACGACGTGCGCTGCGACTCGATCCTGGCCCGGGTGCAGGAGCTGTTTCCGGATGCAGCCGACTACGCCAATGCGCGCAAATGGGCCGGGTTGCGCCCGGCCACACCGGGCAACGTGCCGGTGATCGGGCGCACGCGCCACTCCAACCTGGTCCTCAACACCGGCCACGGCACCCTG
>CAZFYX010000054.1:0-19812 GCA_964523885.1 uncultured Burkholderiales bacterium
CCTGGACTTCAAGGCGCCAGCCGAGTTCTCCGGCCTCGACAACGGCCTCAACATCATCCTGGGCAACCGCGGCCTGCTCAATTCCAACGTCAAGATGGACGTCAAGGTCCCGCAGACGGTCATGGCCAGCGCGTTCGTCACCCTCGACGACAAGTGGGCGATGCTCGGAAGCGTGGGCTGGCAGCAGTGGTCGAAGTTCGGCCAGGTCACGGTCGGCATCGAGGACACGAACAATCCGCAGAGCCTCACGACCGATCTCGACTTCAACGACACCTGGCACGTCGCCCTGGGCGCGCAGTACCAGATCAGCGAGCCCTGGAAGCTCAGCTTCGGCATTGCGTGGGACAGCAACTTCCAGTCGGGCGACGTCTCGCCGATGCTGCCGACGAACGCGAGTTGGCGCTACGGCATCGGGGCAGAGCAGACGCTCAGCAAGACTTCCCGCTGGGGTATGGCCGCCGAGCTGTCCTGGGGCGGCACGCTCGACGTCAACAACACCAGTGCGCTCGGCGTCAATGCGGGTGGGCGCGGCAATGTTTCCGGCTCCTACGAGGACATCACCACTGTGATCGTGGCGGCCTACTATTCCATCAGCTTCTGAGGTGCATCGCAGCGCCGACCGGCGCTGCGACCTTTTCGCTGAGACTTACTGCAGCAGCCCGCCGATGCGCGACTGGACGAGCTCCAAATACTGCTGCTGCTGCTCCGGGGTGAGCTGCTGGTAGAGGTCGTGCCGCAGCTGCAGGCGATTGAGCGTCGCCTCCTGGATCACGCCGGTGATCTTCTGCACGAAGCTCTGCGCCAGCGCCGGATCGAAGGTCGGGCTGGTGATGATCTGCTTTAGCATCGCGCGGTTGTCGGAGATCACGGTCCCCACCAGCGGCACCTGATCCTGCTTCTGCAGGAACTGGGAGATGGTATTGCGCATCGTCTCGCGCTGCGCGGGGGTCAGGTTCAGCGCGGATGCCAGGTCGGACAACATCTCCTCCGGGGTCTGGGCACGGGCAGGCAATGCGATGGCCGCCACAGCCAGCGCGAGGACGACAGCGATCTTCTTCATGTTGCAGGTCTCCGTAGGCAACGCCGCGCACGATGCGCGGGGCGCGTAACGTAGCAGGCGCCTCGGCAGGCGCCCAACTGCACCTTGGTCCAGCAGCGGTGCGGTCACGCTGCTGACGTGCGGCCCGCGGTCGCGCGCCGGCCCTGGCGCGCGCCGCGAGGTGCAGCGGACCGGCTACTCGGGCAGCCCGTTGGTGGCCCAGGTGGCCACCAGCAGGGCCGAGGGCTTGCCAAGCTTGCCGAACCAGCGCTCGTAGATCTCGGCGATCTGGCCGGTGCGCAGGATCCGCGCAAGCACGGTGTTGACCGCGAGACGGAAGTCCGGATCACCGCGCCGCAGGACCAGCCCGTACGGCTCGTAGGAGAGCGGCTGCTCGCTGATCAGCACGCGGAACTGGTCGCGCATGGCGAATGCGAGCCCGATCAGGACCGCCTGGTCGGTCGCATATGCGTCGAGCTTGCCGTCCTTGAGCGCATTCATGCCCTCGATGTGGCTCTTGATCGGCACCAGCTGCAGCGAAAGGAAGTCGCGCTTGTTGATGTCGGACAGCGCGCGCTCGGTCGTGGTGTTGGGAATGACGCCGATGCGCTTGCCGGCCAGGTCGCCGATGCGGCGCGCGCCGAGCACCTTCGGATCGACCACGAAGCTCGCCCCGTCCACCCAGGTGGTCAGGCTGAAGTCCACGATCTTCTGGCGCGAGAGGGTGTGGGTGGAGATCCCGCACTCGAGGTCGATGCTGCCGTCGCGCACCTTGTCGAAGCGGTTCTCCTGCGTCACCGGCACCCACTTGATCTGCAGGTCGGCCAGCCCGAGCTGCTGCTGCACCCCTGCGGCGACGCGCTTGCACAGGTCGATGGTGTAGCCGGCCGGCTGCTGCTTGTCGTCGACGAAGGAGAACGGCATCGCGTCCTGCTGGTAGCCGAGCTTGATGGTCTTGGTCTGCTGGATGGTCTTGAGCGTGCCGGTCAGGTCCTGGGCGGCTGCCGGCAGCGCGGCCATGGCGAGCAGCGCGACGCCCGCGAGAATCTGTTTCACAAGGGTCTCCTATCGGTCTGGAATGAGCTTCACAGGGAGGCGCGAGGATAGCACGCGCCCCTGCCAGGCTGGCCCTTCCGGGCACTGTCCACAGGTGCAGTCCTTGCTTGGGCTCGCGGCTGCGCGCAGCCGGCCCTCACGTCGGGGCCGCAGGCGGGCGTGCCACGCGGACACGCACACGCGCAAGGGGATGCGCCGCCCCCGGGGGGCGGCCCCGGTGACCATCTGGACAGGATTGGGTGCTCGCCATGTCACGCTGGAAAGCTTCGGGACTTCACCTTCTTCTCAGCGCCGCCATCGCCGGTACGGTGCTGCTGCTCATGCTCCTGGTCTGGTACCCGGGGCCGCTGTTCGAGGCCGCCGGCGGCAACCACCTGGTCATGGTGCTGATCGGAGTGGACATCACCCTCGGCCCGCTGATCACGCTGATCATCTTCAAGGCCGGCAAGAAGGGGCTGAAGTTCGACCTCGCCTGCATCGCGATCGCGCAGCTCGCGGCACTTGCGTACGGCATCCACGCGGTGTACCTCGCGCGCCCCGTCTACCTGACCTTCACGGTCGACCGCTTCGACCTGGTCACCGCCAAGGACCTCGATCCGGCCGATCTGGCCAGGGTCACCCGGCCGGAGTTCAAGCAGCCTCCCCTCGGACGGCCGCAGTACGCGGCGGCGGTGCTGCCCGCCGATGCCGGCGAGAAGGAGAAGATCCTCAACACCTCGCTGCAGGGCAAGGACCTGCAGATGTATCCGCAACACTACGTGCCCTACCGGCAGGAGGCGGGCAACGCGCTGAAGCGCGGCGCGCCCCTGGACAAGCTGATGAAGCTCGATGCGGCTGCCGTGCAGGGCTATCTGAAAGCGGCGGGACGCGGTGCCGACTCGGTCCGCTACCTGCCGTTGCGTGCGCCGAGCAAGGATGGCGCCGTGCTCATCGACGCGCAGTCGGGCGAACCGCTGGAGATCCTGCTGATCGAGCCGTGGTGACGGCGGTCACGGCGCGCGGCGCGGATCGCGGCGGCCACCGCGCAGCAAGCGACCGGGCAGCGCACCCGTGGCGCGGTCGTGATCGATGACCACTTCGCCGGATACCACGGTCGCCACGTAACCGCGGGCCTTCTGCATCAGACGGCGTCCGCCGGCGGGCAGATCGTGGACGATCGTAGGCGGCGCGAGGGCGAGGTTGGCGTGGTCGACCAGGTTCAGGTCCGCCTTCATCCCGGGTGCGATCAACCCGCGGTCGTGCAGGCCGATCAGCTCCGCCGGCGCGCGGGTGTATCGCTGCACGGCGAACTCGAGCGGGAAGCGCTCGCCCCGGGTGCGGTCGCGGGTCCAGTGCGTCAGCAGGTAGGTCGGAAAGCTGCCATCGCAGATCGAGCCGCAGTGCGCTCCACCGTCGCCCAGCCCGACCACCGTGTGCGGATGACCGAGCATCGTGCGCACGGCTTCGTAATCGCCCTCGACATAGTTGGCCGCGGGCGCGAACAGCAGCTCGCGCCCGTCACGCTCGAGCAGCAGGTCGTACATCAGCTCCATGGGATCCACGCCGAGCCGCGCTGCACAGGCGGCGACGCTCGCCTCGGGCGGCGGCTCGTAGTCGGGCGGGTCGCCCAGCGCGTAGACGCGGTCGAGCTGTGCGAGCACCTTGATCATGAGCCCCGGGATGTGCCCCGGCATCGCGTCGACCGCTTCGGCGAGGATGCGCGCGCGCAGCTGCGGATCGCGCATGCGCGCGACGCGCTCGGGCAGCGGCAGGTGCGCGATGGCCGCATAGGAAGGCTTGGCCATGAACGGATGCAGGGTCGCCTGCAGTCCGAGGATGAGGCCGACCGCGCGCGGTGCGACCTGGCCGCGGACCTGGAACCCGCCGCGCTGCGCGTCGTCGATGCGCTGCAGGAGCCTCCGCCACTGCCCCGGATACTCCACCCGCTGCACCAGGGTGAACGACAGCGGCCGGTGTCCGCTCGCGCGCACCCAGTCCAGCAGCAGGTCGAACTCCGGGTCCACCTCGGGAAAGTCGGAGAGCAGCTGCAGGACACCGCAGCCCGCGCGCTTCATCCCCGCGCCGATCGCCTCGAGCTCGTGCTTGGCAGCACCGTAGTTCGGAACGTACGCGCCCTGCGCGGTCTTGTGCAGCAGCGAGCGCGAGGTGCTGAAGCCCAGCGACCCGGCACGCAGCGCCCCCTCGGTGAGCGACGCCATGCGCTCAAGGTCCTGCGCGGTCGCCGGCTCGCGTGCAGCGCCGCGTTCACCCATCACGTAGTAGCGCAGGGCGGCGTGCGGCAGCTGCGTGCCGACATCCATGATGTGCGGCTTGCGCTCCAGCGCGCACAGGTAGTCGGGGAAGCTCTCCCAGCCCCAGTCGACGCCCTCGGCGAGCACGCTGCCGGGGATGTCCTCGACGCCCTCCATCATCTCGATAAGGAACGCGCGCTGGTCCGGCTGCATCGGCGCGAACCCGACACCGCAGTTGCCCATCACCACCGTCGTGACGCCGTGGAAGCAGCTCGGCGTGAGCAGCGGATCCCAGGTGGCCTGGCCGTCGTAATGCGTGTGCACGTCCACGAAACCCGGCATGACCAGCAGGCCGTCCGCGTCGAGGGTGCGCCGGGCCGAGCCGCCGACCTTGCCGACCGCGGTGATGCGGCCGTCGTCGATCGCGACGTCGGCGGTGAATGCGGGTGCCCCGGAACCATCGACGATGGTGCCGGCACGGATCAGGAGGTCGTGCATGGAGGGCGGGCTGTGCAGGGTGGGTCGGCAACGGCGAGTTTAGCACCCGTCCGCTTCGCCGACCCTCGGCCTCACGGGCCCAGGCGCCGGAACTTCTGCACCCGCTTCCCGGTGTCCACCTCGCCGGTGTACAGATTGCCCTGCGAATCGATGCCGATCGCGTGCACCCAGTGGAACTGGCCGGCCTGCCGGCCGCCGCGGCCGAACGCGGTCAGCCGCTCGCCGGTCGCGCGCAGCAGGATGTGGATCTCGTTGTTGGTCCCGTCGGCCACGTACAGGTACTTCTGCTGCGGGTCCTCCGAGAGCGCGACGTCCCACACCGAACCGACGAACCGCGTGGTCGGCTCGAGCACGAACTCGGTGACGAAGGTGCCGTCCTTGCGGAACACCTGGATGCGGTCGTTGACGCGGTCGCAGACGTACACCAGCCCGTCGTTGGCAATGCGCACGCAGTGCACGGGAGTGCGGAACTGCTGTGCGCGCGCCGCGAGCGGGTCGTATGGACCCAGATCGCTGTCGTCCGGACGGTTGCCGTACGCACCCCAGTGCCGCTTGTAGTCCCCGGTCTTCACATCGAGCACCAGCACGCGCCGGTTGCCGTAGCCGTCCGCGATGTAGAGCTCGCCCTCGGCGGGATCCACGATGGCGAGCGCCGGCCGGTTGAGCTCGGTGGTGCTGTTGCTCCCGGAGGACCTGCCGCTGCGGCCGATCTGCTGCAGGAAGCGGCCGTCGCGAGTGAACTTCAGCACCTGCGCGTCGGTCGGGGCGTTGCCCGCGAGCCAGACGTTGTCCTGGCCGTCGACGAAGATGCCGTGCTCTCGCTCGGGCCACTCGTAGCCCTCGCCGGCGCCGCCCCACGCGTTGAGGAGATTGCCCTCTGCGTCGAACTCGAGCACCGGAGGCGCGGGACGGCAGCACTTCGCCGTGGGCGGGTTGGCAGCCGCGGCCCGTTCGTCGTCGGTCAGCGAGCGCGGACGCTGGTACACCCAGATGTGGTCGTGCGAATCCACTGTGAGGCCGCCGATCTCGCCCATGATCCACTGGTTGGGCAGCGGCTTGGGCCAGCCCGCATCGACCTCGAAGCGGGGCACGCCCTGTGCCTGTACCGTTCCGTGCAAGGAAACGGCGACGAGGGTTGCGAGCACTGCGAGACAGCCACGCCAGTTCCTGCCATGCATGTCGATCCTCCCTGTCCCGGCGTGTACGCGCGAGCCGGATGGCCCCATGCTACAGTGAGTAGGCGGCTCCGGGTGGACGCCCAGACGACACCTAGCGGGAGGAGGACGACGATGAAGCGCTGCAGTGCGTGGCTGCTGGCGCTCGCGCTGGCGCCAATGCCGGCGCAAGCGGTGGACAACGAGTTCGTGCGGATCACGCGCGACGCGGCACCGTGTGCGGCCGCGGGCACCCCGGGGTGCGGCGCCAGGGTGTTCGTCGCGTTGAGCGAGTGCGAACTGCAGTCGGGCGGCGCGGTGCGCACGCTGGAGCGCGGGGACGTGGCCGTCTTCGGTGCGGGCGATTCCTACGTGGCGCCCCTCACCGGCAGCTACTTCGAGGTCGCGATCAAACCGGATCATCCCGCCTCGGCCTCGCCCGCGGAGATCATCGCGCCGGCGAAGAACGCCATGCTCCACGAGGCTGAGGACTTCTTCGTGTTCGAGGAGAAGCTCGCGCCCGGCGACACGCGGGCGCGGCACAGTCACAGCCAGCGCGTCGTCATCCAGCTCAACGCCGCGAAGCTGCGCCAGTGGCCGGACGGCAAGCCGGTGCTCGAACTGGAGACAGCGGTCGACCGCGCCGGCTTCAGCCCGCCGGTCATCCACGTCGTGGAGAACATCGGCCAGGTGCCGCTGCGCGGCGTGATCATCGAGTTCCGGCCCGGCGTACCGGGGCCGGCAAGGCGCTGAGCGCGACGACAGGCCGCATGCAACTGGGACTCTACGTCGGCACGGCAGGGATGGCGATGTGGGTCAGCGAGGACCTCGGCCAGACCTGGCTGCGGCCGTACTCTCCCGCCGGCCTGTACATGGAAGCGCGGGTGTGGTCACTGACCAGCCAGCCGCTCGACGGCAGCCGCGTCTTCGCGGGCACCGACCGTGGCGTGTACCGCTGGCACGGCCCGGCGCGCAAGTGGGAACACCTGCCCTCGCCGCTCGATCGCCTCTCCACCTACACCATCGCGCAGTCGCCGCACGACCCGCTGGTCATGCTGGCCGGGACCCAACCGGCCCGGCTCTATCGCTCGCGCGACGGCGGTCGCACCTGGGAGCAGTTGCCGGTGCAGCTCTCCCCGAACTGCGACCTCATCGGCGAAACGCGCGTGACCACGATCCTGTTCGATCCGGTCGACCCGGCGCTGATCTGGTTCGGCGTCGAGATCGGCGGCGTGTATCGCTCGCGCGATGGCGGCGACACGTGGGAGAAGACCTCGACCGGGCTCGTCTCCGAGGACATCCACGGCCTGGCTGTCGTCCGCGAGACTGGCCGACGCAAGCTCTTCGTCGCCACCAACCGCGGCGTGGACGTGAGCTTCGACGACGGCGAGCACTGGCAGCACCGCGCCTTCGACGTGCCCCGCCCCTACTTCCGAGCCATCGTGCCGAAGGCCGACACCGACCGCGCGCTGTTCCTCACCAACGGCGACGGCCCGCCGGGTTCGACCGGTCGGCTCCTGCGCAGCGATGACTACGGGGAGAGCTGGCAGGACGCACACCTGCCCGGCCGCCTCAACAGCACGCCCTGGTGCGTGGCGGTGCACCCGTCGCAACCCGACCTGGTCTTCGTCGTGACCAACCTCGGGCAGCTCTTCCGCAGCGACGACGGCGCACAGACCTGGACGAAGCTCGAACGCGAGTTCGGCGAGGTGCGTTCCATGATCCTGCGGCCGCTCGAGACAGGGGAGGCCTGAGGCGATGGAGACTGCGCGCTTCGAACCGCTCCTGGATGGCCTGACCTTCCCCGAGGCACCCCGCTGGCACGAGGGGAGGCTGTGGTTCTCCGACTTCTACTCGTTCCGCGTGATGACGGTCGCTCCCGACGGGCGCGCGGAGGTGATCACACACGTCCCGCAGCGACCCTCCGGGCTGGGCTGGACGCCGGACGGTGCGCTGCTGGTCGTGTCGATGCTCGACCACAAGCTCCTGCGACTCGACGGATCGGCACTCACCGAGGTCGCCGACCTGTCCGCCTTCGCGGGTGGACCGTGCAACGACATGGTCGTCGACGCGCAGGGCCGCGCGTACGTCGGCAACTTCGGCTACGACCGCCACGCGGGTCAGACGCCGCGCACGACGTGCCTCGCACGCGTCGATCCCGACGGCACCGTGATGCGTGCCGCGGACGACCTCATGTTCCCCAACGGCACCGTGATCACGCCCGATGGACGCACGCTCATCGTCGGCGAAACCTTCGCCGAGCGCCTGACGGCGTTCGCCATCGCACCCGACGGCAGCTTGGGCGCGCGGCGCGTGTTCGCGCACGTGCCGGGGATGTGTGCGGACGGCATCTGCCTCGATGCGGAGGGTGCTGTCTGGGTGGCGGACCCGTTCGGAAAGAAGCTGCTGCGCATCCTCGCCGACGGACGGGTCGATCGCCTCATCGGCACGGGAGAGCGCGGCCCCTACGCCTGCATGCTCGGCGGCCCCGACCGGCGCACGCTGTTCGTATGCACCAACTCCGGCAGCGGCCCCGCCATGGGCCAGAAGCGCGATGGGCGCATCGAATTGATGCGCGTCGACGTGCCCGGCGCCGGACTGCCCTGACAGGAGGCATTCGATGGCGGATCTGCCGAAGGACGCCGGCCTCGAGGGCAAGGTGGCCATCGTCACCGGCGGCGGCGCGGCGGGTGACGGCATCGGCAACGGCCGGGCCGCGAGCATCCTGCTCGCGCGTGCCGGCGCGAGCGTGCTGGTCGTCGACAAGGCGCTCGCGCTGGCGGAGCGCACGGTGGAGATGATCACCGCGCAAGGCGGAATCGCGGCGGCCTTCGCTGCCGATGTAAGCGACGAGGCACAGTGCCGCGAGATGGTCGAGGAAGCGGTGCGCCGCTTCGGCCACCTCGACCTCCTCGACAACAACGTCGGCATCGCGAGCACTGGCAGCGTCGTGGCGGAGGATCCCGCGCGCTGGCGCCGCCTGATGGAAGTCAACGTGGACGGCATGTTCCTGGCGTCACGGCATGCCATTCCGGCGATGCTGCGCACCGCGGGGCGCGGCGCCATCGTGAACGTCGCGTCGATCGCGGCGCTGCGCCCGCGCGGCATGACCGCCTACTCGGTGTCCAAGGGCGCGGTCATCGCACTGACGCGCGCGATGGCGGTCGATCACGGGCCGCAGGGCATCCGCGTGAACTGCGTGGCACCCGGTCCGGTCTACACGCCGATGGTCGCGGGCGAAGGCATGAGCGACGCCGCGCGGGAGCGTCGCCGCAAGGCAGCGGTGCTGGGGATCGAGGGCAACGGCTGGGACGTGGGCTACGCCGTGCGCTTCCTGCTCTCCGACCACGCCCGCTTCATCACCGGCCAGACGCTCGTGGTCGACGGCGGCCTCACCCTGCTCGGGCCGCCGCGCGCGACCGACACGCAATAGCGCTCAGGGCCTCTGCCCCATCAGCTCCAGCTCGCGCAGCGCCCAGTCGTACTCCATGTATTCGGTGATGCCGGTGGCGACCGCCGCCTCGAACGCAGCCCTGGCCTGCTCGGGCTCGCCGCGCATGAGATACACCTGCCCTGCGTAGAAGTTCGCTTCGCAGCGCTGCTGCAGGCTCTTGCGCGGATCGGCGGCAGCCGCGGCAGCGATCGCGTCCTCCGGAGACAGCGTGCCGCGCAGCATGCGGTAGACCGGTGCTGGCCACTGGTCCGGCTGGAACTGCTCCAGCCACTCATCGAGCAGCGGCGTGCCCGCTCCGCCCGCCCGCCGCATGGCGATGTCCAGCCACAGCGCGTTGTACACGCTGGCCTGTTCGTCGGCGAGGCGCCAGGCGCGCTGGAACTGCGCCCAGGCCCGGTAGAAGTCGCCCTGGTAGGCCGCGAGCCGGCCCTTGTCGCGCTCGGCGGACCAGCGCTTCGGCTCCAGGCCGAGCGCCATGTCGAGGTCTGCCTCCGCCGCGGCAAGCTCGCGCAGCCGCAGGTAGGTGCGTGCCCGTTCCTCGTAGTTCTGCGCGCTGAACGGGTCGAGCGCCACCGCCTGCGAGAGATCCGCCAGCGCCTCCGCGTACTGGGTGAGCGCGCGCCGTGCCACGCCGCGCGCACGGAAGGCGGCCGCCAGTTCGCGGCCCTCCATCGCCCCCGCCTCGATCTGCTCGCTGTTGCGGGCGATGATCGACTCCATGCGTTGCCGGCGCTCGGCCTGCAGCTGGCGGGCGAGTTCGGAGTCGGGTTCGAATGCGTGGCCGTGCGCGGCGAGCGCAAGCCACGCGATCAGCGCGGCGCGCAGCAGCGCGCGACCGCTGCCGGGATCAGGCCAGCGGCCGCCCGCCATCGACGGGGATGATGCAGCCGTTGCTGTACTTGAGGACCGTGGCGACCGCGAGCACCGCGGCACCGACCTCGTCCGGGGTCGCGAGCCGGCGCAGCGGCGTGCGCGCGGCCTGCTCGTCGCGCCACTTCTGGTCCAGGCCGCGCACGAAGTCCGTATCCACGAGGCCCGGCGACACCGAGACCACGCGGACTTCCGGCGCCAGCGCGCGCGCCAGCGACCTGGTCATCGAGTCCATCGCCGCCTTCGAGGCGCAGTAGGCGAGGTTGCTGCCCATCGCGGTGACGCCGGCGATGGAGGAGATGTTCACAACGAGTCCGGCGCCAGACTGCTTCAGCAGCGGACGGAAGGCGCGCACGGCAGCGAACGCACCGCGCCAGTTCACCCGGAAGATGTCGTCGATCAGCTGGTCATCGAGCCCGTCGAGGTCATGGTGTGGCACGAAGCGGGTGATCCCGGCGCAGTTCACCAGCACGTCGCAGCGGCTGTTGCGCGATTCCACCTTGGCCGCCAGGATCTTCAACCCGGCGCTGTCGTCCACCGACAGCTGCTTGGCCCAGTGACCGCTGCCCGGCAGGCTCTTCTGCAGCGTGGCCGCCGCGTCGTGCGCGCGGTTGTAGGTGAAGACGACGGTTGCGCCGGCGTCGGCGAAGGCACGGCAGATCTCGGCACCGATGCCGCCGGACCCGCCAGTGACGACGACTACCTTGCCGGAGAGGGAGGCTGTCATGGTCGTGTTGAGTCGTAGAAACCCGTCCCCGCCCTGACCCTCCCATTGAAGGGGAGGGAAACATCCCGCAGGGCGAGACCGGGGATCAGTCCTTCGCCAGCAGGTACATCAGCGACGAGGTGTCCCAGCGGCCGCCGCCGCGCTGCTGCACGTTCTTGTAGAACTGATCGATCAGGGCGGTGGCCGGCAGGCGCGCGCCGTTGCGCTCGGCCTCGTCCAGGCAGATCCCGAGGTCCTTGCGCATCCAGTCGACGGCGAATCCGAAGCCGTCGAACTTCACCTCGTTCATCGCCTTCCAGCGGTTCTCCATCTGCCACGACTGCGCGGCGCCCTTGGAGATCACCGAGATCACCCTCTCGAGGTCGAGGCCGGCCTTCTTCGCGAAGTTGAGCGCCTCGGACAGCCCCTGCAGCAGGCCCGCGATGGCGATCTGGTTGACCATCTTGCACAGCTGACCGGCGCCCGGCCCGCCGATCTGCACGCAGCTCTTCGCATAGATGTCGAGCACCGGCTTGGCGCGCGCGAACACGTCGTCCTCGCCGCCGCACATGATGCCCAGCTGGCCGTTCACCGCACCCGCCTGGCCGCCCGAGACCGGCGCATCGACGAAGCCGACGCCGGCCGCCTTGCACTTGGCGTGCAGTTCACGCGCGAGGTCGGCCGATGCGGTGGTGTGGTCGACCAGGATGGTGCCGGCCTTCATGCCGGCGAGCGCACCGTTGTCGCCGTAGACGACCGAGCGCACGTCATTGTCGTTGCCCACGCACATCATCACGAGCTCGGCCCCGGCGGCGGCCTCGCGCGGGGTCGCGGCGGCCTTGCCGCCGTACTCCTTGGCCCACTGCTGCGCCTTCGCGATGGAGCGGTTGTACACGGTGACTTCGTGGCCCCCCTTCTTCTGCAGGTGCCCGGCCATCGGATAGCCCATCACGCCCAAACCCAGGAATGCGACCTTTGCCATCTGTCCTCGCCTCATTCAGTGACTGAACCACGCTCACCGCGGAGGACGCAGAGGCCGCAGAGGACCGTCAAGGCTTTCCTCTGCGTAACTCTGCGTCCTCTGCGGTGGACGCATTGGAACCGCAGCGCTACCGGTGCTTCAGGTGCCCGTACCGCTTCACGCGCAGGTCCGCCTGTGCCTTGTGCCCGGCGAAGCCCTCGATCGCGCACAGCCGCGAGCAGTACTCGCCGATCAGCGCGGAGGCTTCCGGCTTCACGCGCTGGTACGTGCAGGTCTTCAGGAACTTGCCGACCCACAGGCCGCCGGTGTAGCGCGCGGCCTTGCGCGTGGGCAGCGTATGGTTGGTGCCGATCACCTTGTCGCCGTACGACACGTTGGTCTCCGGCCCCAGGAACAGCGCGCCGTAATTGGTCATGTTGTTCAGGAAGTAGTCCGGATCCCTCGTCATGACCTGGACGTGCTCGGAGGCGATGCGGTCGGCTTCCTTGACCATCTCCTCGTAGGTGTCGCAGACGATGATCTGGCCGTAGTCGCGCCAGGCCTGGCCGGCGATCGCGGCGGTGGGCAGCGTCTTCAGCTGCTTCTCGATCTCGGCGACAGTGTCGCGGGCGAGCTTGTCCGAATTGGTCAGCAGGATCGCCGGCGAGTTGGGCCCATGCTCGGCCTGGCCCAGCAGGTCGGTGGCACACATCTCGCCGTCGCAGGTCTCGTCGGCGATCACCAGCGTCTCCGTGGGGCCGGCGAACAGGTCGATGCCCACGCGCCCGGCCAGCTGCCGCTTGGCTTCCGCGACGTAAGCGTTGCCCGGGCCGGCCACCATGTCGCAAGCCTGGATGGTGGACGTGCCGATGGCCATGGCGCCGATCGCCTGCACGCCGCCCAGCACATGGATCTCGTCCGCGCCGGCGAGGTGCATGGCGGTCACGATCGCCGCCGCCGGCTTGCCCTGGAACGGCGGGGCGCTGCCGATCACGCGCTTCACCCCGGCAACCTTGGCGGTGAGGATGGTCATGTGGGCGGAGGCGAGCAACGGATACTTCCCGCCCGGCACGTAGCAGCCCACGCTGTTCACCGGCACGTTCCTGTGGCCCAGCACCACGCCCGGCATCGTCTCGACCTCGACGTCGCGCAGCGCGTCCTTCTGGATCTGCGCGAAGTTGCGGATCTGCGTCTGCGCGAACCTGATGTCGTCGATGTCGCGCGCGGACATCTCCTTCAGGCAGGCCTGGATCTGCGCATCGCTCAGCTTGAAGCTCGGCGGATCCCAGTTGTCGAACTTGCGCGAGTACTCGCGCACGGCATCGTCGCCGCGCTTCTCGATGTCGGCGAGAATGGCTTCGACGGTCTGGCGGACCTTGGCGACGTCGGCTGCGTCCTGCTCGGCGCTGATGCCGGACTTGAGGATACGGATCATGGAAGTGTGAAAGGACGGTACAGGGACGGAAGAACCGCGATTCTACGCCGGACGGCCGATCGGGGCGGACAGCGTCCCCGGGCGCCCCGGATTTGGTATCGTCACGCGTTCCCCGCCCATGGCCCGCCCCGCTCATCCCCCTTCGCAGCACGAACCGGCACCCGATCCGCGGCGCTGGCTCGGCCTGGCCGGCATCGGCACCGGCATCTTCATGTTCACGCTGGACGGCAGCATCGTGAACGTGGCGCTGCCCACGCTCGCCGACGCGCTCGGCGCTTCGCTCGCGGCGGTGCAGTGGGTGCCGCTCGCCTACCTGCTGGTGATCACCTCGCTGGTCATGGGTGCGGCACGCCTGGGCGACGTGCACGGGCGCAAGCGCGCCTACCTGTTCGGGCTGGGACTGTTCATCGCCGCCTCCGCGCTGTGCGGGCTGGCCTGGAGCATCGAGTGGTTGATCGCATTCCGCGCGCTGCAGGGGCTGGGGGCCGTGTTCGTCTCCGCACTGGGCGGTGCGATCATCGCCCAGACCTTTCCCCCCAGCGAGCGCGGGCGCGCCCTGGGCGTGATCGCGTCCTGCGTGACGCTGGGCATCGCGCTCGGCCCGTCGATCGGTGCGTTCGTCATCCACCTCGCCGGCTGGCGCTGGATGTTCCTGGTCAACCTCCCGGTCGGCCTGACGGCGATGACGGTGGTCAGCCGGCTCATTCCCGATCTGCCGCCCAACCCCGCGCGCGTCCCGTTCGACTGGCTGGGGACGCTGCTCATCGCGCTCGCGCTCGCCTCCTTCTCGCTAGCGCTGACCTTCGGGCAGCGCCAGGGCTTCGGCACCCTGCTGCCGCTGGCGCTGTTCGCGCTCGCGCTGGCCGCGCTGGCCGGATTCCTGATCACCGAGACCCAGGTCGACGGCCCCGTGCTGGACCTGAAGATGTTCATCAACCGCCCGCTGTCCGCGGGCCTGTCGATGAGCTCGCTGGCGTTCATCGCGCTGTCCGCCTCGGCCTTTACGATGCCCTTCTTCCTCCAGCTGGGCCTGCGCCTGCCCATCGCCACCGTCGGACTGCTGATGGCCATCTCGCCCATCCTCGGCGCGGTGATCGGCCCGATCTCCGGCACGCTCGCCGACAGGTTCGGCCCGCGCTGGGTGTCGGTCATCGGCCTGTCGCTCATGGCGCTGGGCATGTTACTGCTGTCGCTGCTCGGCGCCGACACGACGATCTGGCACTTCGCGCTCAGCGTCGCGCCCATGGGCATGGGGATGGGTTTCTTCTCGTCGGCCAACAACAGCGCGGTGCTGAACTCGGTCCCGCGCGAGCGGCTCGGCGTGGCTTCAGGCCTGCTGTCGCTCGCCCGCACGCTCGGGCAGAGCACCGGCGTGCCGGTCGCCGCAGCACTGTTGGGCGTGTTTGCCCTCGGCCATGCCGGCGTGGTCGAGCACGACGTGCTGCTGACGCTCCCGCCGGAGTCGCTGGTGCGCGGAACCCAGGCGGCGTTCCGCATGGCATCGTGCCTGGCGGCGGTTTCCGCATGTATCGCCGTGTGGATGCTCGTGCGCGACCGGCGCGCGAGGAAGCAGTGAAGCCGCAGCCGCTCAGGGCGTGACGAAACGGTAGGCGTTGAGCGCCGGCACCGCACCGATCGCGCGCGCCGAATCCCGCCCGCAGAAGAAGCCGTGGCAGCACGGCTGCTGGCTCACGGTCCACTCGGAGATGCGCTCGTTGCCGTCCAGCTTGAACCGTGCCCGGATGCTCCAGTAGTAGCGCGTCTTGGGACGCAGCGGGGGCTGCACCTTGCACGACGTCTCGGCGACCCGGTCACACTCGAACACGAGCTCGCCCAGCTGGTCGTTCTGCTCCTGCCAGATGCGTGCCTGATAAGTGACGTCGGACACCCGGCCAAGATCGACATCGACGAACGGCACCGTCTTGGCCGGCAGGGTGGTGGTGTAGTGCGTGCCGGGGAACGGCGCCCAACGCAGGACAGGCTCGAGCGAGTCCACCGGCACCCAGTCCAGTCCGTCGATCGTGGCCCCGGGTGCGCCAATACACGCACGTTCCGCCTTGATGGGGAAGCCCGAGAAGGAAGGCTGCGGATACACCGGCGCGAACCCCGATGCGTCGGGCTTGATGGCGCATCCACTGCATCCGAGCAGCACGGCGGCCAGTGATGCCGCCAGTGTGAAGTTGCCCGCCATGCCAGACGCCTAGTTGGTGCGCACGACGAGGAAGATCTCGTCGATGATGGTGACGGCGAGCCGGTGGTAGCTGCGCTCGAACTCCTGCTTCAAGGCCAGGCGGTCATTGCGGTTCCAGGCGTCGAAGCGGCGTGCCGGAGATATCTCCTTCAACTTGAAGTTGTGGTAGAGCTCGGCGTTGCTGCGCGCGTCCACCAGCCGTACTGCCGCCTGGACGCCGAGCTTGAGCTCGGGGTTGGACCCGCTGTCCCCACCGAATGCAACGCCCACCAGCCCGACTTCCAGCACGGTGTCGATTCCTTCGGCCGCCAGCGCATGGTAATCGGGGTGTTCGTCCGTGACGACCTGCGGGGCAAGCGAGGTTTCGCGTATCCCGACCACGCCGGACTGCTTCGCCACGTTGACGACCTCCGTACGGAAGGCATCGGCGCCCCCCGTCGCTTGCAGGCCTGCGGCGAGCGCCGCCTCGATCGCAATGGCCTGGTCCTTCGGCGTTGCCGTGACTGCACCCGACACGCCACCGATCACCAGACCCGACACGACGAACACCGGCAGCAACACGATGACGACCAGACCGCACATCGGATCGCTGCAGGAGCCGCCCAGCTGCAGGGCCATGCTGCCCCCGGTCACGCCGCCCTGCGCGGCGCCCTGCATGCCTCCGGCCGCGGCCCCTCTGGCCCCGACGTCGACAGTCGATTTGGGCGGCCGGACGATCTGCACGACGGCGATGCTGCCCAACTGCTTGCGCTGCGCCTCGGATACCCGGCTGGGAGAGCTCGCCGGGTCGCCTTGCGACGCGCAGGCGGCGAGTTGCAGGCAGATCAGGAGCATTGCAAGGGCGCGTCGCGCGCCGGGGATCGCGATCATGGTCTACGCAGTCAGCATGACGATCATGACAATGTGTCATGCCGGGTGGCCGGGCCCTTGACCTGCGTCAACCCGCTCCGATGCTCCTTGGCCGCATGCCGTCCCCCGGGAGTCCCCCGGTCGCAGCTACTCAGCGCCCGCTGCGGAACACGACCGGGAACCGGACTGCGAAGTCCTGCCCCTTCAACTCGTCGGGTGCGTTGGGAAAGCGCGTCATGCGGGCGATGCCCAGGGCCTGCTCGTCCAGGGCCTGCGACCCGCTGCTTTCCGCGACGACTATGCTGTTGATGTATCCGCCCGCCGCATAGCGTACCTCCAGCTGCGCGGTGAGGTCGCCGGCGACGTTGTCGGCCGGACGCGGCAGGACCTGCGAACCGAGCGCGCGAACTTCCTGGGTCAGCCGGGTCATGGGGTCCAGCGGTGCAGCTGGCTTGGCCGGTGCCGGCGGCGGCTCTGTCGCGCGGGCACGCCCAGCTTCCGGGGCAGGCGCGACCGCTGCCACCTGCGCGGGGTTCGCAGCCTGCGCCGGCTCGCTCTTCGCTGCCGACTTCGCCCGCTGCGACCCGTTGCTCCTGGCGCGCGCATCCTTCGCCTTCGCCTGGGGGGATGCAGCCGCGGCAGGCCCCGGCGCGCCGCCCGCCTTCGCGGTCTCCGGGGCCGCAGCACCCGAAGGCACGGCGGGGACTGCCTCGGCCGTGGCGGATGACCTGGGCGCCGGTGCCGCTGCTGCGACATGTTGCTCGGGAGCCGCCGAAGCCGTGCTTCCCTGCGGTTCGGCGGTTGGCTTGGGTGCGGCCTTCACGCCCGAATGCGGCGCCGGCGCGCCCGCCACGGCAGGCGCGGTCTCCCGGGCGACGGGCGCCGGCTCCGCAGGCCCGGGCGAAGCGGGCTTCACCGCTGGCGGCGGACTGGATTCGCTCGTCACCGCAGGTGCGCTCTCGCGGGCGGCAGACGCCGGTTCGGCAGCCCGGGGCGCAGCGGGGCCGGCGGGTGGCGGTGCAGCCGGCTCGCTCGTCATGGCAGGCGCGGCGTCCGGGGGCGCGGGTTCGGTGGACCGCGGCGAGCCCGGCTTCGCAGGCGGCAAAGCTGGTTCAACCGTCACCGCAGGCGGCGGCTCCGCGGCCCGAGGGGCAGCAGGCTTCGGCGCCGACGCCACCGCGTCGCTCGTCACGGCCGGCACGGGCTCGGCGGGCGGGGCGGAAGCCGACTTCTCACTCGCCGCTGCGCGCGCTTCGCGTGCGGCAGCCTGCAGCCGCTTCGACTCAGCCTGTGCCCTGGCATGCGTATCGCGGGCCTCGCGCTCGATCCGCGGCCGGGCGGCTTTCAGCCACGCCTTGGCGTCGTCCAGTGCACTGCCCTGGAAGCGGTAGCTCCCGCAGCGGCCGTTGAAGTCGCTCACCGTCTCGTTGAAGCGGCGGACCTCGGCGTGGTCGTAGCGGTTGAGCATCGGCCGCACGGCATCGATGCGCACCTGCTGCGCGAGGCACCAGTGGATCTCCTGCTCGGACAGGAGCGCGCCCTTCTGCAGCGGCGGCAGCAACTCGTCCTCGCCCGGCTCGGTCGCCGGCGCCGTGGATGCCGGTGCCGTGGACGCCGGTGCCGCAGCAGGCGCCAACTCCGGCGGCGGGGTGATGGGGGCGTTGGCGCTTCCCGGCGGGTGGGGCGTCTGCGTGGCCGATGCCGGCCCGGCAGGCTGAGCGGCGACGACGGTGCCGGCGCACAACGTCAGCCACAATCCGAGCATTCGGCAGGCGTGCTTCCGGGCAGTGCATGGGTCTGCGCCCTTCACAGCAGGCGTCGTCATCTCGATCTCCCCTTTTCCTGGTTGCACTCATGCGGGGGGTACGCCCCACTCGTCCGGTGGCACCCACTGCTTGGATTCCTTCGACCGCCGTCGGTTCTTTCCCGGCCGCGGCGCCGCGCCGTCGCAGGGCGGAGACAGCCGGGTGGCGCCGCACTCGTCCACGCGTATAGCGGCGCATAATACGTCCGCCTGAACCGCTCAGAGGAACCCAAGTGCGTCTGGATGCAATCTCGATCGGCCGCAACCCGCCGGAAGAAGTCAATGTCGTTGTCGAAGTCCCGGTCGGCGGCGAACCGATCAAGTACGAGATGGACAAGGCCGCCGGCACGCTGTTCGTCGACCGCTTCCTGCACACCTCCATGCGCTATCCGGGCAACTACGGGTTCGTGCCGCATACCTTGTCGGACGACGGCGACCCGATCGACGTGCTGGTGGCCAACACGCGGCCGATCGTGCCGGGGGCGGTCGTCAACGTGCGGCCGATCGGCGTGCTGATGCTGCAGGACGACGCCGGCGGCGATGAGAAGATCATCGCCGTGCCGACGCCGAAGCTGACCAAGCGCTACGCCCATGTGCTGAACTACACCGACCTGCCCGAGATCACGGTGCAGCAGATCCAGCATTTCTTCGAGCACTACAAGGACCTGGAGCCGGGCAAGTGGGTCAAGCTGATCGGCTGGGGCGATGCCGCCGAGGCGCGCCGGCTGATCGCCGAGGCGATCGACCGCGCGAAGAAGCAATCCGACAAGGTCTGACGGAGGAGGGTGCCCATGGATCCCGCAGCGAGCAAGCCCTATGCGGCCCGCGTCGAGCCGAGCGCGAAGCGCTTCCGCGTCATGTTCGGCGGCGCGGCCATCGCCGACACGGTCGATGCCCGGCTGCTGTTCGAGACCGGACGCCAGCCGGTCATCTACTTCCCGCCGGCCGACGTGGCGATGGACTCGCTGGCGCCGTCGGCGCAGGTCGCGCGCTGCCCGCACAAGGGCGAGGCCGCGCACTGGACCCTGCGCCGCGGCGGCAGGGTCGCCGAGAACGCCGCCTGGACCTATCGCGCGCCCGGCGATCCGGGGGCGGCGGGCATCGCGGGGTTGGTGGGCTTCCGGTGGAACGCCATGGACGGCTGGATGGAGGAGGATTCGCCGCTGCTCGGCCATGCGCGCGATCCGCACAAGCGCATCGATACGCTGCCCAGCACGCGGACCGTCGCCGTGGCCGCCAAGGGCAAGCTGCTGGCCGAGAGCCGCGCCAGCGTGCTGCTATTCGAGACCGGCCTGCCGGTGCGCCCCTACCTGCCGCGCAGCGATATCGCAATGGCGCTGCTGCGCGCGTCGGAAACGCGCACGGTCTGCCCCTACAAGGGGGTTGCCACCTATTTCGACGCGGTGCTGGACCGCGCGACCATCAAGGACGTCGCGTGGTGCTACGAGACTCCATTCCCTGAGGTCGGCCTGATCAAGGGCATGCTGGCGTTCTATCCCGAGCGCGTGGACAGCCTGACGCTGGCGCCGCGCTGACGGGGCGCCGCTAGTGTCCCGATTCCGAA